>NZ_VCNM01000002.1:0-693170 GCF_007671725.1 Halorubrum depositum
TGAGCGATCCTCTGGGAACCGCGGTTCGCCGCCTGCCCATTCATATGGGGCGATTGCCCCACCCGTTTTCAATCGACGCCGAGAGGAGCGGTCGGCTGTCGTGCCACCCTCAAACCGACGATTTCCGTACGAGACCACGTCACGTCGACAGCGCGATCTCGCGTCGCATCGCCGCTCGGCCGCCCCGCGCCCGAATTTCAATATTGAGATGTCTACCCATAAGTTTATCAATTTTGTCGCTGAAGCTAACGTTATAGATGGCCGTTCCGACGGATCCCGACCACAACGTCACGGTGCGACTGTCCGCGACTGGACAGCCACCGGTCCGTGACGGTGTGCCGCTGGAGCGGATGATCTCCGTGCTGTTCGGAACCGGAATCGAGGAGTGGCGACGCGGATGGCGCAGCTCGCCCGGATCGGGACCGTCTCGTGAGGCGATCGTTTCCGCGAGCGACACCACTCGGGGATCGACGGCGACGACGCAGGTCGTGCCGGGGCGGCGGCTCGCGTACACGATGCTCGACGCGTCAGCGTCGCTCGATCGCGTGATGGACGCCGTGTCGACGTACGTCGACGACTTCGAGGGGGAAGCGCCCGCCGTCGTCATAGACGACATCGCTCCGGTGATAACCGAACGGGGCGCCGAAGCGACTCGGTCGTTCGTGACGGCGCTGCGCGGACTGTCCGGCGTCGGCGACGTGATCGTCGGGTGTTCGTACCGCCCCGAAGTGGCGGCGGACGTCCGATCGGTGTTCGATCTCACCGGCGACGTGGGGCGCGTCGACCATCCCGTGGCGGGAGCGCTGGACCGACTGCACCGCGACGATCCGACGACGTTCGGGTACGTTCGCCGTCACTGGGCGGAGGCGCGCGACGGAATAGAGCGCTGTACGCGGAACTACCCCCAGTCGCGGCAGGTCCACGCCGCCCTCTCCGACCCGGAGACGACGCCGCGGACGCTCGGCGCGACGCTGTCCGGGCTCGTGCGACTCGGCGTGCTCGACACGTGGGGGGAGACCGTCGGCTCGACGCGGTACGACCTCACCGCGTACGACCTCGATCGGATGTGGGTCGTCGGAGCCGTTCTCGCGGCGTCGGCGGACGAATCGGGGCCGGACGGCGGGCCGGAGACCGTCGGCGACGACTGAGCGGTCGGTCTCGTGGCGTTCACCCGTCCGATTCACTCCGTCCCGTCGCCCGGCGCTGCCGCCGGAGGGTCGAGCTCGTGTGACACGACGGTGCCGTCCGGTTCGAGCGTGACCGTGCCGAGGGTGACGGTCGTCCCCGTCTCGAACCGTTCGGCGATGGTCCCGAGGACGGCCCGCTGATCGAGCAGGTCCCAGACGGTCTCGGCGACCAGCGACTGGAACGCCTCGGGGTCGGTCCACCCGGAGTCGACGTCCGACGGGACGTGAACGACGAACTGGAGCTCCTCCTCGGTGAGGTGAACGCCCACGCCGAACGTGTCTGCGCACATGCGCCGACGTTCGGACCGGAGTCGCAAATCTCCGTCGGCGCGTCCCGGCCGCACCGCTTCGTCCCGAAACCGGTAAGCGACGGGGGCCGGAACCGACTGACGACTCGATGTCGACCGATCCCCGCGTCCCGCCGGCGGCCGCCCTCGCCACCGCGGTGGTCGCGGTGAGCGCCGGGGCGATCCTCGTCAGGCTCAGCGAGGCGCCGAGCTCGGTGGCCGCGTTCTACCGGGTGTTGTTCACGACGCTGCCGCTGCTCCCGGTCGCGCTCTGGCGGTACCGGACCGAGTTCACACGGATCGGGCGCCGCGACCTCGCGTTCGCGACGCTATCGGGCGTCGCGCTCGCGCTCCACTTCGCCGCCTGGTTCGAGAGCCTGGAGTGGACGAGCGTCGCGGCGAGCGTCACGCTCGTCCAGGCGCAGCCGGTGTTCGTCGCGCTCGGCGCGTGGCTGCTCCTCCGAGAGCGCGTGACGCGCCGAATGGCCGTCGGCATCGCGGTCGCGGTCGCGGGGATGGTCGCGATGTCAGTCGGCGACCTCCTCGGCGGGGTGCTCGTCGGGCCGCGACCGCTCTACGGAAACGGCTTGGCGCTGTTCGGCGCGGTGACGGCGGCCGGCTACGTCCTCGCCGGTCGGTCGCTCCGGCAGCGCGTCTCGCTCGTCCCGTACGTGGTCGTCGTCTACGGGGTCTGTACCGCCTCGCTCCTCGCCCTCGTCCTCGCGGAGGGGCACCCGCTGGCCGGGTATCCGTCGCGCGAGTGGGCGATCTTCGCGGGGCTGGCACTCGGCCCGGGCCTGCTCGGACACACCGTCCTCAACTGGGCGCTCGCGCACGTCGAGTCGAGCGTGGCGTCCGTGTCGCTGCTCGGCGAACCGGTCGGCGCGACGCTGCTCGCGTTCCTCCTCCTGTCCGAGGCGCCGACGCCAGTCACGCTCGTCGGCGGCGCCGTCGTCCTCGCCGGAATCGCGCTGACGTCGACGGGCGCGTCGGGCTGACGTCGGAGTCGATCCGTCACGCCTCGAACCGCTCGATCGTCCGCCGGTGTCGGTCGCGGAACATCCCTTCGAATCCGACCTTCGCGAACGGCCCGGCGAGGTCGCCGAGCGGCCCGAGCGGGAGCCGGTACGAGACAGTGTCGACGAGGAGGGTCTCCTCGCCGTCGTCGTAGAAGGCGTGCGTGTGCTCCCACCGTCGGAAGGGGCCGCCGACCATGTCGTCGACGAAGCGCGCGCTCCCCTCGACCGAGGCGTCGCCGTCGGGCTCCCGCTCCACGATCCGGGAGACCCACCGCTGTCTGGGCCCGACGCCGAACGGCCGCATCGACATCCGTATCCGCGACCCCTCGGCGAGCACTTCCGGGTCCGGCTCCCCGTCCGGTCCCTCGACGCCGCCGATGCGGAGGTTCATCCAGTCCGGCGTGAGCGCGCGGAGGCCGTCGATCGTGGAGTGAAACGCCCACACCTCGTCGATGGGCGCGGGCACGCGCGTCGTCCGGCGGTACGTCGGCATACCCTCGCTACGTGGCGACCGGGCAAAAACCCCGCTTCGCCCGTGGGGGTTGCCGGCGATTCGCCCGCGGTGTCGTCGACGCCGAACCCCGACACCGATGGCGCGACGTCGCGAGCCTCGGCCGGTACCGAAATCCGAATACCGCTGCGACTCCCTCGGATCGGTAATGGAACGAGGCGCGATCGACATCGCGGAGTTGGCCGGTCCGTTCGACCTGCAGGCGACCGTCGAGAGCGGCCAGAGCTACCTCTGGAACCGCGCCGACGGGGACACCTACGCGGATCTCCACGCTCACGGCGGCGACGAGTGGTACGAGACGGTCGTCTCGCCGATTCCCGGCGTCGTCGACGAGCGCGTCCCCCTGCGGGTCAGACACGAGGGCGGTGTCCACGACGGGACGCTCTACTGGGAGTCGGCGACCGACGCCGTCCCGCTGATCGAACACCTGTTCCGGCTCGACGACGACCTCGACGCGATCCTCGACGCGACCCCGGACCTCCCCCTGCTCGAACGGGCGTACGACGCGTACGAAGGGATGCGACTCACCCGCGACCCGGTCTTCCCGTGTCTCATCTCCTTTATCTGCTCGGCGCAGATGCGCGTCGCGCGGATCCACGGAATGCAGCGACGCCTCCGGGAGACGTACGGCGACGTCGTCGAGCTCGGCGGGGAGAGATACCACGCGTTCCCGACGCCCGAGCAGCTCGCCGCCCGGACGGAAGCGGAGCTTCGCGACCTCTCCTTAGGCTACCGCGCGCCGTACGTCCAGCGGACGGCCGAGATGGTCGCGTCGGGCGAGGCGGACCCGCTTACGGCCGCGGACCTCCCGTACGAGGAGGCGCGAGAGTCGCTGACGCGGTTCGTCGGCGTCGGCGACAAGGTCGCCGACTGCGTGCTGCTGTTCTCGCTCGGCTTCCTGGAGGCGGTGCCGCTCGACACCTGGATCCGGACGACGATCGAGGAGTACTATCCCGACTGCGAGCGCGGGAACTACGCCGAGACGTCGCGGGCGATCCGCGAGCGCTTCGGCGGCGAGTACGCCGGCTACGCCCAGACGTACGTGTTCTACTACCTCCGGGCGGGCGGCGAGTGAGTCGGGCCGGTCGCGGGCGGCCGTCGTTTCGGCGCTTCGACCTGTCGGCCGAAGTTTCATATTGGATCGTGTGGTAGGTGGTACCGTGATGGACTGCCGAGTCGCCGTGGAGGCCGCCGTCCCGGTGTACGACGTTGGGACCGCCGACGAAGCCGTCCGGATCGCGATATCGAAGACCGGCGAGATGCTGAATCCGGACCTCAGCTACGTCGAGATCGACACCGGGAGCCGCACGTCGCCCGCGGGCGAGGAGCTACCGCCCGCCTTCGTCGCCGCCGACGAGGCGCTCGTCGCTCTCGAACTCCACATGGACGTGTTCAACGTCGAACGCGCCGAACACGCCAGTCGGGTCGCGCGGAAGGAGATCGGCCAACGGCTCCGAAACATCCCGCTGAAGGTGCTCGACGTCGAGGTGATCGAAGCGGACGACGAGGACGAGACCGAGCCGGACTCGCACCCTGACGACGAACCGTAGCGCCTCGGACTCTCCCGGCGAACTCCGGCGGGGTCGGAGCGAGCCGAAGGCTCCCTCGTGTCGGCGGATCCCGTACGGAACTGGTCTACCGGGATCGACCGTTCGAGGGACGAACGCACGGGTGCGGCTGCCGCTAGACGGGTGAGGAACGACGGGAAGCGGAACGAAATCTCAGTCTGCGGTCGGGGCCAGCGGCTCCGATTCGGACTCCTCCATCGGCTCCGTGATCCCCTCGGTCAGCTTAAAAACGGCCGCTTTGTGGTCGGTCTTCGACTTGTGAATCGATGTCGGCTTGACGCCCAGTTCTTCGTAGGCTTCGAGGTCGATGTCCTCGTTCCAGAACTCGCACTGTTTTCGTACCTCCGCGAGAAGGCCGTGAAGATGGATGAGCTCCTGCTTCTTCATGAGTAACAGCCCTTTGCTACCGGAGGTTTATATTATTATCTTGAGTCACGTTACCAAGGGGCTTCGCGTATTCGCCGTCTAGGAGGCGTAGACGGGTATTTTCGGGTTATCGATCGGGAAGGTTCTACCGGCCGACGATCGTCGATCGGACTCCGAGACGCGGCGCTGTCGCGCCGGGAGGTCGGTTCGCCGGTCTCGGGCGCGACGGTCCGCCCAGAGCGACGATCCGCCGAGGAGATCCCGCGGGCGCGAGCGCAGCCGCAGCGAGCTACTGGAACTGTTTGACCGCTTCGAGGTCGCGCTCGGTCCGCATGAACTCCGTCAGCCGACGGGTCGCGTGGCATTCGGGACAGCTGAAGTTCGAGCGGAGGTTCTGGAGATCAGCGGGGTTGTCCTGCCACTCCTTGGTGCACTCCGGACAGACGAGTCTGACGAACGCATCCACCATGGCCGGCCGTACACGCGGCCGGGTTAAAAACGTACGTGGCGAGAGCGATTCGAGGGCGCTCGAACGCGGAGAGAAAATGACAGGGAGAGAACCGTTCGGACGGCCGTGTCAGGGCGCCAGCCCCTCGCTCGCCTCGAGGAGTTCCTTGTACCGGTTCCGGATAGTGACCTCGCTGATGTCGGCCACGTCGGACACCTGGCTCTGCGTCACCTTCTCGTTCGAGAGGAGCGCCGCCGCGTAGACCGCGGAGGCGGCGAGCCCGACCGGGGACTTCCCGCTCGTGATGCCGCTCTCCTTCGCACCGTCGAGGAGCTCGCGGGCCAGCCGCTGGGTCTCCTCGGAGAGCTCAAGCCGCGAGACGAACCGCGGGACGTAGCTCTCGGGGTCGGCCGGCTGGACGCGCAGCCCCAGCTCGCGGATGACGTAGCGGTACGTCCGCGTGAGCTCCATCTTGTCGACGCGGGAGACCGCGGTGAACTCGTCGAGGCTCCGCGGGTTCCCCACCTGCCGAGCGGCCGCGTACAGCGACGCGGTGGCGACCCCCTCGATGGAGCGGCCGGGAAGGAGGTTCTCGCTCAGCGCGCGGCGGTAGATGACGGAGGCGGTCTCGCGGACGTTGTCCGGGAGGCCGAGCGCCGAGGCCATGCGGTCGATCTCGCCGAGCGCCTGCTTGAGATTGCGCTCCTTGGAGTCGCGGGTGCGGAACCGCTCGTTCCAGGTGCGGAGCCGCTGCATCTTCTGGCGCTGCCGGCTCGACAGCGACTTCCCGTAGGCGTCTTTGTCCTGCCAGCCGATGTTCGTCGAGAGCCCCTTGTCGTGCATCATGTTCGTCGTCGGGGCGCCGACGCGCGACTTGCTGTCTCGCTCGCCGGAGTTGAACGCGCGCCACTCCGGCCCGCGGTCGACCGAGTCCTGCTCGACGACGAGCCCGCAGTCGTCACACACCGTCTCGCCGTGCTCCGTGTCGGTGACGAGGCTCCCGCCGCACTCGGGACAGGTCGTGGTCCGCTCCGCCGCCGTCGACTCCGACTCGTCGGTCTCCGTCGTCCGATCCCGGCTCGTTCGCTCTCGCTCCGTTTCTCCGCCGTAATC
The DNA here is from genome assembly GCF_007671725.1 of Halorubrum depositum. Classification (NCBI taxonomy): domain Archaea; kingdom Methanobacteriati; phylum Methanobacteriota; class Halobacteria; order Halobacteriales; family Haloferacaceae; genus Halorubrum; species Halorubrum depositum. Next base: position 6,500 of record NZ_VCNM01000002.1, read on the forward strand.
GCGCGTACGTGTTTCTGTCATGGGTTCTCTCCGATCGAACTCCCGACTGAAATACTGGTGCCGGGCGAGCCGATTCGTTAACCAATAGTAAGTCGTCAGAGTATATAAATACTTCGTGAATCGAGTTAGCATACATCTCGGAGAATCGGCTCGATAGTCGCGATAACGACCGTTTACGGCACTTCGAACTCTCGGCGTGATCGACGACGCGACAGCGAACCGAAACTTCCCGGTATATAAATCATGTTGGATCCGCGGGTCACTGCCGGTCGGTGCCGCCGGCGACCGCGTCATCGGTCGCCGATATCGCCGTCCGCTACCGGTTCCGACTCACCGGGAACGCCACTCGGTCGGGCGCGTCGTTGAAGCGGTCGAGGATCCGCTCGTACAGCCGGTTCTTCACGCGCTGTCCCCGACGCGGGTGCGTGAGGTACCGGACGCGGAGCTCCACCCACGACTCGCCCTGCGTCACGTTCACCGTCGGCTTGTCGTACACCTCCAGCTCCACGGGCGTCTCGGCGAGCGCCTCACGGTACGCCGCGATGCCGGCGGCCATCTCGTCGCCGAGCAGGTCGCTCGCCTCCTCGGCCATGACCTCGCGCACGAAATCGAGGTCGGTCTCGTAGGCGACCTGCACGCCCACTTCGTTCCACACGTACGGAGAGCCGCCCCCGCCGAAGTTGACGACGTTCGAGGAGAGCACGACGCTGTTGGGCACCGTCACCACCCGCCCCGACGGCTGGTTCGTCGTGACGAGCTCGCCGTTGATCTCCCACAGCGTCGTCACGAGGAAGTCGACGCCGATCACGTCCCCCTTCGCGTCGTCGATCCGGACCCGGTCGCCGACGCCGTACGGCTGTTTGACCGTAATGTACACCCACGCGATAAGCGACAGGAGCGGCTGCTGGAGCGCGAACGTGACCGCGAAGCCGATGACTCCGAGCGAAAAGAGGAGGCCGAGCCAGTTCTCGGTCAACACCGCGAGCGTCGCGATCGTCCCCACGAAGCCGAAGACGAGCCGCAGGAGGTTGCGCGTGTTGTACGCGCGCCGCTTGTTCGCCGACCGCATCAGGACGCCGACCACGAGGAGGTACGACCCGTACAGCAGCGCCCCCACGGCGACGACGAGCAGCGCCCGCTCGACGACGATCGTCGCGGGATAGCCGACCAGGTCGGGCCAGTCGCCGAGGGCGCCCGTCGTCCCCACCAGCGTGCCGGCGGCGGCGGCGACGACGCCGAGCGCGACGGCGGCGAGCGCGAGTGAACGTCTCACGCTCGCCGGTCGCGGCCGACCGGCAAAACGGTTGTGACGTCCGGTCGTCCGATCCGACCGCGACGCTCCGGACCCGTCACTCCCCGCCGACCGCGACCCGCGCCAGCGCCCCCGCCAGCACCTCGGTCGCGGCCGCGCAGTCCGCCCAGTCGGTCCACTCGCGGGGGTTGTGCGAGATTCCGTCCCGCGAGGGCGCGAACAGCAGGGAGGCGTCGGTGACGCGGGCGACGCGCATCGCGTCGTGCGCCGCGCCGGAGTGGAGGTCGATCGCGGTCCGCCCGGCGTCGGTTGCGGCGGCGTGCGCGGCCTCCCGGAGCCGGTCGCTCATCGGCGTCGGCGCCACGTCGAAGGGGCGTTCGAGCGACGTCTCGACGCCCCGCTCGCGCTCCAGCCGGGCGAGCGACTCGCGCGCGGCCGAGACGATTGTCTCCATCGACGCGGCCTCGACGTCGCGCACGTCCACGCCGGCGTCGACGCGGCCCGGGACGACGTTCGTCGCGTTCGGCGAGACGGTGAGCGACCCCACGGTGCCGACCGCGGAGGCGCTCGACTCGTCGACGACCGCGTTCGCGGCCGACTCCACGTCGAGGACGAACTCGCTCGCGGCCGCGAGCGCGTCGGTCCGGTCGCCCATCGCGGTCGCGCCCGCGTGGTTCGCCTCGCCCTCGATCGCGACCTCGCAGTGGGTGATCCCGGTGATCGTCGTCACCACGCCGGCGTCCGCGCCCGCATCCTCCAGAACGGTGTCCTGCTCGACGTGGAGCTCGTAGAACGCCGCCCACCTCGCGGGGCCGATCGCGTCGTCGCCGCGGTAGCCGATCCGGTCGAGCGCCTCGCCCAGCGTCTCCCCGTCGTCGCTCTCTGACGCGAGGGCCTCGTCGAGGGTCGTCTCGCCGGTCGCCACCGACGACCCGAGCAGCCCGTTCCCGAACGTGGACCCCTCCTCCTCGGTGAAACTGACGACGCCGACCGGGCGCTCGGGATCGACGCTCGCGGCCTGCATCGCCCGCACCGCCTCCAGCGCGGCGTACACCCCGAGCGGGCCGTCGAAGATCCCGCCCTCGGGGACGCTGTCGAGGTGGCTCCCGCTCACGACGGGCGCCGCCTCCGGGTCCGCCGACTCCGGTGTCCACGTGCCGAGGACGTTTCCGACCTCGTCGACGGCGACGTCGAGGCCGGCCGCCTCCATCCGTTCCACGAGCCGGTCGCGGGCGGCGGCGTTCGCCTCGCTCCCGGTCCGGTTCGTCCGGCCGCGCTTCTCCGGGTCGTCGTACTCGACGCGTCCGAACGCCGCGTTCGCTTCCAGGTCCGCGCGGAGGCGGTCGGCGTCGATTGTCAGGTCCATGCGCGGATCGGAGCGCCGCCGGACCAAAACGGTTCGTGGTCGGGGCGGGGCCGAGGGCGACGCCGCCATCGCAGCCGGAGACGGGGCCGAGCGCGACGATTTCGGGGCAGCGATCCGAGCCCCAAAGACACTTATTACGTCCCCGAGTGAGTTCGACCGATGTCCCCGATACTGCTGCAGGAGGCCCTGGCCGGCGGGATCGCCTTCCTGTTCGGTCTGCTGGTGCTGCTCGTACAGCTCGCCATCATCGTCTGGATCTACTCGGACGCGAAGCAGCGCAGCGACCAGCCCGCGTTCCTGTGGGCCATCGTCGCCTTCCTCGCGCCGCTGCTCGGCCTCGTCCTCTACTTCATCATCGGTCGGAACCGGTAGGCGCTCACACGCCCCGCAAGAGGCTCGTCGCTCCGACCGTTTCTGCGACCACCCACGTCACGAACAGCAGGTACGCCGCGAGCAGGAGGTACGACTCCCGGCTCGTGAGCGACAGGTCCGTCCGGAGCGCCGCGAACAGAAGCACCGTCGCCAGCGTGAGCACGCCGAACATCGGGACGGCCGTCGAGAAGTTCACCTCGACGCGGCCGACGATGAGCACCCCGAGCGGGATGGCGACGAGGAGGTCGAACGTGTTCGAGCCGAGCACGTTCCCGAGGCTGGTCGCGCCGCGCCCCTCCTCCGCCGTCCGGAGGCTCACTAGGGTGTCGGGGAGGCTCGTCGCCGCCGCGACGATCGTGACGCCCGCGAGGAACTCGGGGATACCGAAGGTCGCGCCGAGCGACTCCACCGACGCGACCAGCCGTTCGACGGTCACCACGATGACGAGCAGTCCGGCCGCGAGCTTCCCCCACTCCCGGCCGACGTCGACCCCCTCGCGGACCGTCTCCACGTCGGCGTCGCCCACGTCCTGGTACTGGATGAACAGGTAGAGCCCGTACAGCGTCAGCGGGATGAGCGCCAGCGGTCGGGTCAGTTCGCCCGCGATCCCCTCCGAAGGGACCGGGACGTAGATGACCGCGAGCGAGAACGTCACGACGAGCGCCGCGACGGCGATCATGTAGAACTGCGCCTCCTTGTACACGATCGTCCGGCTGGACTCCAGCGGGCCCTCCGCGTTGAGCCCCGACAACGCGGGGATCACGAGGATGTTGAAGATGGCGGAACCGACGAGCGCGCCCACGCCCATGTCGAAGACGCCGACGAGCGCGGTGACGAGCACGCTCACCAGCTCCGGGAAGCTCGACCCGACGGCGACGACGATCGACCCCTGCACGACGGCCGGCAGCCCGTAGTACGCGGAGAGCGTCTCGGCCGCCTCCTCGAGCCATCCGCTGCCGATCCAGATGGCAGCGGTCGCGGCGACAATCACCGCGACGTGGACGAGCGGCGAACTTGGGATGATGCTCCCGAGCACCGCGCTACCGGATGTGCCGTCCGGCGAGCTCCCACAGCCGGTCAGCGATCTCGTCGTCGAGCTGGTCCCGAGTGACGCGCCACTCCCAGTTACCGTCGATCGTCCCCGGCTCGTTGAACCGCGACTCGCTGCCGAGCCCGAGCAGGTCCTGCATCGTCGTCACGGCGAGCACCGCCTCGGAGCTCCACACCTCGTCGATGACCTCCCACTCCGGCGCGCGGTCGCCGTCGGCGCCGACGTTGTACCTGAAGCAGTCGCGTTGGCGCTCGGGGAGGTCCTCGAAGTAGCCGACCCACGTGTCCGTGTCGTGGGTGGACGTGTAGCCGACGACGCCCTCGGGGTAGTGCATCGGCTGGTACGGGTTCCCCTCCTGACACCAGTCGGCGTACTGCGGGACGCGCATCCCCGGGAAGCCGAACTCGGCCATCAGCTCGTTCATCGCCGGCTCTTCGAAGCCGAGGTCCTCGGCGATGAACGGAGCCTGCCCCAGCTCGCGCTCGACCGTCTCGAAGAAGTCGCGACCCGGTCCCTCCCGCCACTCGCCGGCGGCCGGGTCGTCGCGGTCGGCCGGGATCGCCCAGTACTTCGCGAACCCGAGGAAGTGGTCGAGCCGCGCCACGTCGGCGAGCTCGAACAGGCGCCGGAACCGGGCGATCCACCAGTCGTACTCTCGCTCGGCGAGCCGCTCCCAGTCGTAGACGGGGTTCCCCCAGCGCTGCCCGTCGTCGCCCGGGTTCGGCGGGACGCCCGCGACCTCGGTCGGGCGGTTCCCCTCGTCGAGCCGGAACGCCTCCGGGTTCGCCCACACGTCGGCCGAGTCGAGCGCGACGTAGATCGGCACGTCGCCGACGATCGAGACGCCCTCCTCGGCCGCGACCGCGCGGAGGTCGCGCCACTGCCGGTCGAACGTCCACTGCACGAACTCCCGGAACCGGACCTCGGTCGCGTGCTCCTCGCGGGCGTCGGCGAGCGCCTCGGGGTCGCGGGTGCGGAGCGGCTCCGGCCACTCGACCCACGTCCCCTCGGGGCGCGCCTCGGCGAGCGCCCGGAACAGCGCGTAGTCGTCGAGCCAGGGCTCGCGCTCGCGGAAGGCGTCGAGGTCGGCCTCGGCCTCGGGCGCGTCCGCGGCGTCGAACCGCTCGAATGCGTCGCGCAACAGCGGGAGCTTGTACTCGCGGACCGCGCCGTAGTCGACCCGGTCGTCGGGGAAGTCGGGGACCGGTTCGAGGTCGGCCTCGTCGAGCCGGCCGTCGGCGACGAGCCCGTCGAGATCGATCAGGAGGGGGTTGCCGGCGAACGCCGACGGCGACTGGTACGGCGACTCCCCGGCGCCGTGTATCGTCGGCCCGAGCGGGCAGATCTGCCAGTGGTCGACGTCGGCGTCGCCGAGGAACGAGAGGAACGCCTCCGCGCCGTCGCCGAGGTCGCCGATCCCGTGTCGTCCCGGCAGCGAGGTGACGTGGCAGAACACGCCGTCGGAGCGGTCGAATCGCATGCGTCCCCCTGCGACCCCCACCGACTCAAGCGTTGCGTCCGTGTCACTATCGCGGGCGGCGCCCCGGACCGACGCTGAGGCGGGGATCGACCCCGCCCGACGCTCACTCCCGCTCCCGGACGACAGCGACCTCGTCGACGCTGATCCGCTCGGTCCCCTCGCCGTCGACGACGACGCAGGAGTCGCCGGTGACCAGGTCGCGGTCCGCGTGGTCGGCGTCGACCGCGACGCTCGCCGGCTCCGGGGCGAAGTTGAGGACAACGATCAGCGACTCCGCGTCGTCGCGCCGGCGGAACGCCACCACGTCGTCGGGGTGGACGTCCCCGCTGGCGACGATCGGTCGCTCGTCGAGGTCGCCGCTGGCGACGTGGTACCCCACCCGTTCGAGGTCGCCGTCGGCGCCGAGCGCCGGATGGTCCTCTCGGGTCGCGATCAGGCGCTCGTAGCGCTCGCGGACCGGTTCGCGCGCGTGGTCCCACGCGATCGCGTCCCGGCGGCCGCGCTGCCCGATCTCCTGGCCGGCGTACACCATCGGCACGCCGGGGAGCGTGAACGTCGCGGCGCCGGCGGCGGCCGCGGCCGCGTCCCCGCACTCGACGCGGTAGCGCGTCTCGTCGTGGTTCTCGATGTACTGGAGGAAGCCGGCGTGGTCGGGGAAGCCGATCTCCGCGCGCTGGTCGATCGCGTCCAGCACCGACGCGGCGGGCTCGGCGCCGCGGCCGACCTGTCGGAGCTGGAAGTACAGCGTCGCGTCGAAGTGGACGTCGAACATCCCCTCGTGGAAGCCGGGGATGTACGGGATCGTCTCGTCCATCAGCAGGAACTCGCGGTCCTTCGCCTTCACCCGGTCGCGGAGCTCGCGCCAGAACGAGTCGGGCACGGCCCACGCCATGTCGCAGCGGAACCCGTCCACGAGCGGCGCCCACTCGTCGATCACGTCGAGCAGGAACCGCCGCACGTCGAGGTTCGCGTGGTTCAGATTCGCGATCAGCTCCCAGTCGAAGTACGTCCCCGGCTCGCCAGACTCCTGCCACTCGAAGCGGTCGCGGTACGGCGACTCCGGATTCCGATAGGCGTCCCGGAACCACTCGTGGTCGCGCGCGGTGTGGTTGGCGACGAAGTCGAACAGCACCCGCATCCCGTTGTCGTGGGCGGCCTCGACGAGCGCCTCGTAGTCGTCGCGGTCGCCGAGGTCCTCGGCCACGTCGAAGAAGTCGACGATGTTGTAGCCGTGCGGCTTCCCGTCGTGCTGGAGGACGGGGGTGAGCCACAGCGTGTCGACGCCGAGGGCGGCGATCTCCGGGATCCGGTCTTCGATCGCCGCGAACGCCTCCCCCTCGTCGGCGTCGGCGAACGTCCGGACGTACACCTCGTAGACGGTCGCGTCCGCCGTCCACTCGGGCGGCTGGTTGAGCCGGACGGTCTCGAAGGCGGGCCCGTCGGCGCCGGTCGCGGCCGTCGGGTCCGGGTCGTTCGCCTCGTCCGCGTCGGGAAGCGCCCCCTGACCGGCTCGCTCGACCGCGACCGCGTCGGCGACGCTCACCCGCTGTTCGCGCCCCGGCTCGCGGGCGACGGCGACCCCGTGGACGCGGAGCCGGTCCGGCACGGCGTCGGTCGGGACCCGGAGGGCGCGCCCGTCGTCGGTCGTCCGGGCCGCGTCCCGCGGGTCGCGTCGCCCCTCCGCGACCGCGCGCTCGACGTCGCGGTCGTCGACGACGAAGGCGACGGCCAGGTCGGACGCGTCGAGGGCGGACTCGGGGTTGGGCGTCGGCGTCGCCCGGACGACGACTTCGGCGCTCTCGCCGCCGACCGCGCCGCTCCCGCTCGGTTCGCCTCCCGCCGCCTCCTCGACGGTCGCGTCGAGCCGAACGCGCGGCTTTCCGACGCCCTCGTGGGCGCGCTCGGCGCCGTAGTCGATCGCGGCGTGGTCGGCGTCGCGGTCGCGGATCGCCGTGCCGCTGCCGCCGGCGACGTCGACGCCCTCGTAGCTCGCCGCGAACGCGCGGACCGTGAGGAGGTGGTCGCCGTCGGGCGCGTCGAGGCCGAGGCGGTAGCGTCCGGGAGCGTCCGGCGTGAACTCCGTCACCGATTCGTCGCCGACGGTCGCCTCGCTGTCCGGCGGCGCGTCGGCGACGCGCCACTCGTAACTCGCCGTCGGGTCCGGGTCCCGCGGCGCGAGCTGCGTCGTCTCCCCGGTCGAGAGGAATCGGGGGGGTCCAGGGTGGTGCATGGGACACACATCAACGCCCGGGGTCTTCGGTGTTGCTCTTCGCTCGATCGCGTCGGGGCCGACGGCTCGCCTCGTTCGTCAAGGCTTTTACCGAGGGAATCGCAGGGCGACTATGCGACTGCGTACCGCTCTCACGGAGCACGAACGTCGGCGCGGCGAGCGCTATCCGGCGGAGCGTCCCACGACCGCCGGCGCGTTCACGGGCGACGACGGCCGTCTGGTCCACGTCGGACCCGACGGCACCGTCCACGACTGTTCGTACTCCCTGTCGGGAGTCGGCGGGGCCGATCGGCTCCGAATGGGGATCACGGCCGGTCGCGGCGTCCGCTGGTTCGACGACCTCACCACGACGCGTCAACACTACGACGGCGACACCCCGCTCGTCGAGACCGAGTACGACGCGGGGCGGTACACGATCCACCAGTTCGACCTCGTCGTGAGCGACACCCACCTCACCCACGTCGAACTGCGCGGCGCGCCGCCGGCCGGTGCCGAACTGGTGGCCGCCTGCGCGTTCTCGCCCGACATGGTCGAGGGCCGCGTCGGGAACCTGGTCCACCAGGAGGCGGGGCCGGCCGACGGGAGCGTCGTCGAGGTGTACCACCGCTCCGAGCACGACTTCCTCACTGCGTCGACGGGGCTCTCGGCGGCGCACGGCCAGCGGCTCCGCACGATCACGGAGCTGCTCGGCGAGGACGAGAACGGGTTCCCCCACCGCGGGGAGATCGACCAGCGCGAGGACTCGCGGCTCACCCCCGACGTCGTCGTCCGCGCGCCGTTCGAGCGCGACGGCCGGACCGAGCGCGTCACGCTGGCGAGCCGCGCGGTCGTGGACCGGCAGGAGACCCGGGACACCGGAGAGGACGCGATGGCCGCGCTCTCCGACGGCCCCGACCGCCAGCGGCGGATCGAGGAGCTCTCGCGGATCGCGACCGCCTACCCCGACGCCGACGACCTCCGCGAAGCGGCGGCGGGCCGGGGGCCGACGGTCCCCGAGGACGTCCCGCGCCGGGGCGTGATCGCGAGCGACCTCCGCGCGCTCGACCTGCTGACGGCCGAGTCCGGCGCCCGGATCGCCGCCCCCGAGTTCGACCCCTTCTACTCGACCTCCGGCGGCTACGGCTACACCTGGTTCCGCGACGAGGCGGAGACCGCGACGGCGCTGCTGAGCGCGAGCGAGGAGATCGGTCTCGACGCCGACGAGGAGCTGCTCGCGACGGCCGCCTTCTTCTGTCGCACGCAGGACGCCGACGGCTCGTGGCCCCACCGCGTCTGGGCCGACTCCGGCAAGGTCGCCCCCGGCTGGGCGAACGCCCGGATCGAGGGCGCCAACGGGACAGCCGGCCCGAACGACCAGCTCGACCAGCCCGCGTCCGTGGTCGCGTTCCTCGCCCGGCTCCGACGAACGACGGACCTCCCCGAGGAGTGGCGCGAGCGGATCGACGCGACGATCGCCGACGCGGTCGCCTTCCTCCGCGAGACGACCGAGGACGACGGGCTCCCCCGCCGCTGTCAGAACTGCTGGGAGAACGCGCTCGGGCGGTTCACCCACACCGGGGCGACGTACCTCCGCGCGTTCGCCGCGGTCGCCCGCGCCCCGGTCGACGACGAGACGCGCGTCGCGGCGGCCGCGGCGGCCGACGAGGCGCTCGCCGGGCTCGACGGCCGCTGGAACCCCGACACCGAACGGTTCCCGCAGCGCGCGAGCGCTGGGAGCCGCGACGACCGAGCGGACGCCAGCACGTTCGCGCTCGCGGGCGCGACCGCAGAGTACGCGGCGCTGCGAGAAGAGCGCGCCGAGGTCGACGGCGCGGTCACCGATGGCTCCGGCGCGGCGGTCGCGACGGCCGACTTCGAGCTGTTCCTCGACCGCGTGTCGACCCACGTCCGGAACTCGGTCGAGGCGCTCCGCCGCGAGACGGCCGACGTCGAGGGGCTCGTCAGGTTCACCGGCGACGACTGGCGCACCGCCGAGCAGGGCGCCGCGAAGGTGTGGTCGATCGCGACGCTGTGGGGCGCGACGGCCGCTGCCGGGCTCGGCGGGCTGATCCGCGAGCGCGACGGAGACGGTGACGGCGACGGCGAGGGCGCCGACGATGACGACGCCGACGAGCTGTTCGGGGCGGCCCGCGACCTGTACCGGCTCTGCGAGCCGGACGGCCACTTCGTTAACGACGCCGGGCTGTTCGCCGAGCAGGCGTTCGACGACGGCGACCTCGACAGCGCGACGCCGATCGGGTGGTCGCACGCGCTCCGGATCGAGGCGACGGTGACGCTCGCGAAGCACGGCGCGCTCCCGGTCCCGCACGACCGGCCGACCGGGCCGGACGAGGCGCCCCACTGGACGACGGGCCGGAAGTTCGGCGTCGGCACGCCCGCCGACCACGAGACCGACGACCCGGTCCCGGTCTGGTTCACGCTGACCGAGGGCGCGCTCACCGAGGCGCGGTTCCCCCGGATCGACGTGATGAACGTCCGGACGTTCGACTTCCTCATTGCCGACCCGGAGACGGGCCACACCGTCCGGACGTTCGACGAGACGAGTCACGTCACCACGACGGAGACGGTGGAGCGGACGACGGAGCCGACGGTCGGCGACGCGCTGGCGTACACGCAGACGATCCGAGAGACCGGCGACGGCCACGGCCACGAGTGGACGCTCACCGTCGAGTACGCGGTCGACACGGACGGCGACGCGGTCCTCGCCGACGTCGACTTCGAGGGCGAGCGGGAGTACGACGTGTACGCCCTCGTCGACACGACGATCACGAACGTCGGCACCAACGACCGGGGCGACCGCGTGGCGGGCGCCGACGGCTACCACCTGCTCGCCCGCAACGACGACGCGGCGGAGCGGAACACGGGGAAGCTCGTCGACGACGACGGCGACTCCTTCGAGGTCGCGCTCGCGCTCGCCAGCGACGACCGGTTCGAGTGGGCCAGCGTCCTCGCGGCCGGCGGCGGGGAGGCCGACGCCCTGTTCGGCGACGGCGAGCGCGGCGAGGGCGCCGCGGAGGCGACCGGCAACGTCGTCCTCGCCGGACTCGTCGGGAGCGGGACCGCGGTCTCCGACACGGTCGCGCTCGGGTTCGCCGAGAACGCGGACACCGCGGCCGCGCTCGGCGAGGCCCGCGGCGCCATCTCGCGCGGCTTCGACGACGTCTCCGCCTCGTACGTCGAGACGTGGCGCGACTGGCTCTCCGGCCGGGAGTTCCCGGACTCGGTGACCGGCGACGCGGACTTGGAGGCGCAGTACCGCTTCGCGCTGATGACCCTCGCGGCCGTGGAGGACAAGCGCCACGACGGCGCGGGGATCGCTAGCCCGTCGGTGCCGTGGGGCGAGACCGAGTACGCCGCCGAGGACCGCGGCTACGGCTACAACTTCGTCTGGTCGCGCGACCTCTACCAGGTGTTCACGGCGCTGATCGAGGTCGGCGAGGTCGAGCGGGGCGCGAACGCGCTCGCGTACCTCTACAACACCCAGCAGGACGCGGACGGCTTCCTCCCGCAGAACACCTATATCGACGGCCGCACCCGGTGGGGCGGCGAGCAGATGGACAACATCGCGTTCCCGTCGGTGATGGCGTGGCAGCTGTACGAGCACGGCATGACGCCGGCGGACGCCGACTACAGCTACGACCAGGTCCGGCGATCGCTCGGCTACATCGCCGAGAACGGCCCGGAGACGGCACAGGAACGGTGGGAGGAGGAGGCCGGCTTCTCGCCGTCGAGCATCGCCGCCGAGATCGCCGGGCTCGTCTGCGGCGCCGCGCTCGCGCTCGCGGAGGCCGATCGGGCCGAGTCGGGCGGCGGCGCGACCGGTTCGGGCGGCAGTCCCGCTCCGGAAGAGCTCCGCGCCGACGCGCTCGCGTGGCTCGGGCTCGCGGACGACTGGGCCGCGCGCGTCGAGGAGTGGTGCGCGACGTCGACCGGGACCGAGCGCCACGCCGAGACGCCGTACTACCTCCGGATCACCGCCGACGGCGATCCGGAGTCCGGGCGGCCGCGGACGATTGCCAACGACGGGCCGACGTACGACGAGCGGGAGATCGTCGACGGCGGATTCTTAGAACTCGTCCGGCTCGGCGTGAAGCCGGCCGACGACGAGACGGTCCGGAACTCCGTCTCCGTCGTCGACGACTCGATCCGCGTCGACACGCCGTACGGCCCCGCGTGGTACCGCTACGTCGGCGACGCCTACGGCGAGATCGCCGCCGGCGACCCGGGCGCGCCGTGGGCCGGCACCGGCGACGGCCGCGGGCGCCTGTGGCCGATCTTCACCGGCGAGCGCGGCGAGTACGAGCTCCGCGCCCGCGCCGACGGCCCGGACGCCTTCGGCGGCACCGACGAGGCGGAACTCGAGCCCGACGCCCTCTTGGAGACGATGGCCGGCTTCGGCAACTCCGGGCGGATGCTCCCCGAGCAGGTGTGGGACCGCGAACACCCGACCGACTACGGCTGGGAGTTCGGCGAGGGCACCGGGGGGGCGACCCCGCTCGCGTGGTCGATGGCCGGCTACATCCGGCTCGCGCACGGCGTCGACGCCGGCGAGCCGGTCGAGACCCCGACCGCCGTCCGCGAGCGCTACGTCGAGCGCGACCGGCCCGCGGGTCCCGACCTTACCGCCGCCGTCGAGTACGCGGGCGGGGACCTGGTGGTCTCCGGCGAGACCGACGGCGACGCGGTCGCGGTGTACGCCGCCGACGGCTCCACGCTGGCGACGGCCGACGACGGCGAGTACGAGGTCCGGCTCGACGCCGACCTCGAGGCCACCACGGTGGTCGTCGCGGCGGCGACCGCCGACGGCGACGACGCGGACGCGGCCCTCGCCGACTTCGGCGACGCCGGCACGTCGGTCGAGCGGTTGCGGCTGTAGGCGGTTCGCGGTTTTTTCTCGTTCCGTTGAAATCCGCGACAGATGACGGGAGTTAGGAGCCGTGCTGAACAGAGAGGCGCTTATCGATCGCGAATACGCGTCGCAGATATGTTTAACCGAATCGGTTCGTTCAGATGATTTGCGTACCGCTGAAGGGGTTTATGGCGATCTATGACGATACCCTGCTGTATGGGTTGGAAGAATCTTTCTGGCACTTTATCCGAGGATTCTCCAAGAGAATGAAGGGTCGGTGACAGTCACACACCCTCCGTATCCCGTTAGATGTAGTCGCCACACCCCCGAAGCGAATGATTATTATCGTACCTCAGCTATGTATGGTATGAATTCACTTGCCAGTGATTCGCCGATCGCCGACATCGGGTACCTCTCTCGATCCGAACATCGCATCCCGATGCTCGTCGCGCTGACGGAGCGTCCCCGGAGTCGCTCCGAACTCTGTGAGCTGACTGAGATGTCGTCGTCGACGGTCCGACGAACGTTAAGCGAATTCGAAGACCGCGCTTGGGTTCGAAAGGACGGGTACAAGTATGTGGCAACGCGGTTGGGAGAGGCCATCGCGACCGGGATGGAGGATCTGATCGAACTTTTCGAAACCGAGCGGAAGCTGCGTGACATCTGGCACTGGCTTCCAGACGAGATGGTTGAAGTCCCGATCGAGACATGGGATGAGACGACTGTCACACTTTCGGAGCCCGATTCACCCTACCGTCCCGTGAACCGATTCAAGTCGCTGCTCAGGCAGACGAACGAGGTCCGCTATCTCCGACCAGAGGTTGCCTTGATGGAGCCCTGCTTCGACGTGCTCCTCTCGTTGATCGACGCCAGTGTAGACATAACGTTAGTCGACCGACCGAGATGTCACGCATACTTCATCACGACGTATCCCGAGCGCAGTTTAGAGATGGAGAAACGAGACAATTTCACGGTTCTCGAGCATGACGAACTCCCCAAATGCGGAATTGGCCTGCTAGAAACCCGAGTTACCATCAGCTGTTACGAGCAGGACAGCGGGTCAGTCCAGGCACTGATCGACACCGACGTTCCGGCTATCCGCGAGTGGGCAGAATCGACGTATGCATCCTTCGAGACCGATGCGCGACCGGTCACCCCCGAAGCCTACATGGAGTGACGCTCCCGGTCCCGTGAGCGCGATGTCCATCCGGTCGCTCAGTGCCTCCTCTTCTACTTCGCAGCACGGGCCGGTCTGTCATCGTTTTCTCGGCGGAGTTCAGTGAGCACCTGTTGCCGCGTGTGCAGTCGCTGAAAGAATAGCCGGGCCTGCCGAAATCGCACGAGATAGCTACAACGTCTCAGGGGTCGTCGTGTCGCTTGTCGGGAGGTACAACGAAACAATGACTGACGACCGGCAACTCATGCACGGGATCGACCTCGAAACACTCGAAGGATTCGCCGAACACGCGGCCGAGAATCCCGAAGCCGTTCAGCTCGGCCTCGGGGCGGCCGCGACCTACGAGGGGACGGCCGCGCACAGCCTGGCAAAGATCGATAGCTACGACCTCGGCGGCGAGACAGTCGCTCGCGAGACGCGTGAATACACCGTTCCGTACGGCGCCTGGAAGGAGGTGCTGGACGCCGGTGGGTGGGTCGGTGCGACCGATCGAATCGAACCCATCGAAGCGGCGCTGTCTGCGCTCGCCGCCTGTATCAACGTCGGCATCACGATCAACGCCGCCGCGAACGGCGTCGACATCGACCGTCTTCGGACGCGCGTCGGGACGGATTTCGATCCGGCGGTCCTCTTTAGTCTCGCTGAACTCAAGGAGGCCGACTCGGTGTACGAGAATCTGACCGCGGAGGTCGAAATTGACGGGGAGGACATCGACGACGACCTGATCGATGAGTGGGCGCGACGAGCGCCCGTCTACACGCTGTTATCACTCGCTCAAGACATCCAGCTACACATCAAAACCCCCGCCGAAGCGACGGGAGACGACTGATCGGTGAACAACGATGAGTGAATCATTAGACACAGACAAACTCGAACCGATAAACGAAGCGAAACTAAGCGAACTCGTCGCGACTTCCCTCGTCGATCTCGGTGCGACGGTTCACGCCGCACTGGTCGTCATCGGCGACGAGCTCGGGCTGTACGAGACGCTTGATGACGAGGGGCCGCTCACGTCATCTGAACTCGCCGACAGAACCGAAACCGTCGAGCGGTACGTTCGTGAGTGGCTGCGCTCGCAGGCCGCGGGCGGGTACGTGACCTACGACACTGAGACTGACCGGTACTACCTCACCCCGGAGCAGGCGCACATCTTGGCCGACGAGGAGAGCCCCGTGTTCATGCCCGGTGCGTTCCAGCTGGTCGGGTCAGTGGCAAAGATAGGCCCCGAACTCAAGGAGGCTTTCCGAACGGGCGAAGGCATCGGCTGGCACGAACACGACGAGGACGTGTTCCACGGGACGGAACGTTTCTTCGGGCCGTCCTACGGGGCGTTCCTGCTCGACTGGGTCGGAGCGCTCGACGGCGTCGATGACGGGCTGAAATCGGGAGGCCGGATCGTCGACGTGGGATGTGGTCACGGCGCGCCGACGATCCGCATGGCCGAAGCGTACCCCAATTCGACTGTCGTCGGCATCGACTACCATGAGGAATCGATCGAGGTAGCGCGCGAGCGGGCGCAAGAGGCGGGTGTGGCCGACCGCGTTAGCTTCGAAGCGGCGACCGCGCGGGAGTACACCGGCTCCGACTACGACCTCGTGACGATGTTCAACTGCTACCACGACATGGGGGATCCCGTCGGGGTGGCTGCTCACGTTCGAGAGACGCTAAGCGAGAACGGTGCGTGGATGATCGTCGAACCGTACGCCGATGACCAGGTCGAAAACAATCTCACCCCGTTTGGCCGCCTCGGATACTCTATTTCGACACTTGCCTGTACGCCAAATTCGCTCAGTCAAGACGTCGGGTACGGGCTCGGCGCGCAGGCGGGAGAGGACCGAACGCGAGAGGTCGTCACCGGAGGCGGGTTCACGCGTTTCCGCCGGGCGGCCGAGACGCCGACCAGTCTGGTCTTCGAAGCAAAACCCTAACTTCTTCTCTGAGGGAATTCCGTTCTACTTTCGCTGGTCGCCTGATCGAGAACCGTGCAGCGACGTCCGTCTTCTCGCCCCGTCGTCTGGTAGAAGTTGTCAAAATGTGCCGACTGTATTCGTTCCGGGGCCCTAGGCAAGGATGCCTCGCTAACTAGCGGCTATTTTAACCGCAGAATGTTTCGAATGGACGACTGACAATTCTGCTGATCAGATACTCTGTATCCGGCACGGATTCTCTATCGAGCAATACGGATCTCAACAGAGGCGTTTTAAACGGTCGGAGTCACCCGAGCGCGGTCACGTCGACCTCGCGGGTCGTGTCACCGACCGCGACCTCGACTACCGAGACGATCGACTCTCTGACGCGTTCGCGCCACGACTCGACGGCCGCCTCGTGGAGTTCACGACGCCTCTCGATGTCCGCGTCGGGGTGGTCCGACGCCGTCTCGTCGACCTCCGGATACGGCGGAACGTCGGCGACGAGGTCCCGCGGATCGACGCGGATCGGAGCCGGGCCGTCGTCGCTCTCGCTCGCCCCGCGGCCGTCGGGTGCGTCCGCGTCGACCGCGTGCAACCGGGCGCGCATTCGCCTCGAGAAGGGCGGCGTCACCCGGAGGACCACGTCGCGGTCGCTCCGGAGCGTCGCTTCGAGCGCGCTCGCGACGTCCTCGCGGTGGACCGCGATCGACCGGATCCGGTCGGCTCCCCCCGCGCCGCCGGGACCGTCCGACCCGCCCTCAGTCATCGTCTCCCGCCCACTCGGCGTCCGACAGGGTACGCTGGACGGCCTCCTCGCCGACGGCGCCGGCGAGGTGTTCGAAGCCGGCCCGGACGCCGCGGTCGCTCGCGTTCGCGACGAGCCGCGAGACGATGAACTCCGGCGTCGACTTGCCGACCGTGCCGAAGCGCGGCTGGTAGTCGACGCGGAGCTCCAGGTCGTTCGTGAGCCCCTCCGCAAAGATCCCGTCGATCCGGGCGGCGTCCGGGAGCGGGCTCAGGTCCTCCGCGAGGTGCGTGACGTACACGCCGAGCGCGCCCCGCTCGACCGTGAGGGTCACGAGCCCGTTCAGCAGGTCGGCCGCGCGCCCCGGCTCCGTGATCGCCTCGAACTCATCGACTAACATTAGCGTCCGCCCCTCTTCGACCAGCGGCGGGACCACCGACTTCAGCGTCGATTCCAGCACGCCGGCGTTGAACGAGGCGTGCCGGCGGTGGAAGACGATCCGGTCGAAGGAACCGACCTGGGCCTCCTCGGCGGGCACCGGGAGCCCCATCGACGCGAGCAGCGCCACCGCACAGACCGTCTCCAAGAGGGTCGTCTTCCCGCCCGAGTTCGCGCCCGTGAGGACGCTCACGCGGTCGCCGGTCGGCGGCGCGTCGACGCTCGCGACGCCCGCGTCGCCCGCGAGCGAGTGGGTCCCGACCGCGTACGACACCGGCTGCACGTCGCCGGCGATAAAGGGGTTCCGCGCGTTTCGCACCGCGATCCCGTCGTCGACGAGCGTCGGGCGAACGAGGTCGTACGCGGCCGCGAAGCGCGCGAGCGAGAGCAGGAAGGCGGCGTCCGAGACGGCGCTGACGGCGCGGGCGACGTCGCCGTCCCGCGCCCCGTCCTCGCCGTTCTCCCCGTCGGTCGCCGTTCCGCCGAGGCGCTCGCGGACGTCGGCGGCGACCGCCGCCTCGCGCTCACCGACCTCCGCCTCCAGCTCCGCCGCGAGGTCGCGGAGGGTCGCCGAGACGAAGTCGGCGGCGTCGAGCGCGTCGTCCGGCGCGACCGATCGGACCGTCGCCGGGTCGACGCCCGTCTCGCTCGCGACGTGGTCGATCGTCGCGGCCTCCAGCGCCTCGAAGTCGCGCAGCGATCCGTCCCGGACCGCGTCGAGCACGTCGAACGCGGAGTTCGCCAGCCCCTCGGCCGCGTCGCGTTGATCACGCAGGCGATCCAGCTCCGCGTCGGCGCCGCGAGCGATCTCGATCTCCCCGTCTTCGATCGCCGTCGGGTCGATCGACCCGCGCACGTCTGCGAGGGCGTCGGCGGCCTCCCGGAGGCGCTCGGCCTCCAGCTCGCCGACCGCCTCGAACGGGCCGTCGTCGAGCCCCGCCTCCCGCAGCGCGAGGGCCGTCTCGACGGCGGCGAGGTCGGAGCCCTCGGCGTCGTCGTACGCGTCGAACGCCTCGGTCACCCGCTCCCGGTCGGCCTCGTCGAGCCCCTCCCACGCGTCCCGGGCGGCGACGACGCCGTCGAGCCGTTCCTCGACCGCCTCCCGGTCGGTAAGCGGCGTCAACACCCGGATCCGGTCGGCGGCGTGGGCCGTCAGCGCGTGGCCGGCGGCCAGCGAGAGCAGGTCGTCGTACACCGACCGGGTGTCTCCCGTCGCGAGGACGTCCATGCCGGCCTCGCCGTTGGCCCGGCGGAGGATCCGGGTGGCGCGCCCGCGGTGGAGCCCGGCGTCGACGAGCGCCCGCACGTCGGCCGACTCGATCGCTTCGATCGCCCGCGAGGTCCCCAGCGCCGAGACGAGCCGCTCGCTCGTCTTCGGGCCGATCCCCCAGTAGTCCTCGAGTCGCATACGCCGACGTGACGGCGCGGCGTCTTGGCGTTTTCGTCGGCGGCGGGGCGGGCGCCGGACGCGGCGCGTCCCCGCGGTCCCCCGGCCGCCGGCCCCACACCCGCCGGTCGCCACCGTCAAACCCCGACGGTCGCTACCACCCGCCATGGCCACGGAACTCGCGGACGGTGTGTGGCGGTTCGAGCTGCGCGGCGTCAGCGCCTACCTCGTCGACGACGACGTGCCCACGCTCGTCGACGCGGGAACGCCGTGGGACGAGGAAGCGATCCGGGAGGGGCTCGCCGACGCCGGCTTCGACGTCTCGGACGTCGGCCGGGTGCTCCTGACCCACTACGACCTCGACCACGTCGGGACGCTCGACGCGCTGACGCCGGAGCTCGACGCGACCGTGTACGCCGGCGGGTTCGACGCGGCGATCCTCCGGGGCGAGCGGTCGCCGCCGTGGCGGAACCACAAGGGGGCGTTCCAGCGGCTCGCCGGGCTCTTCGCGACGCGGCCGGACCTGGAGATCGAGTCGGTCAGGGACGGCGAGTGCCTCGGCTCGTTCACCGCCTACCACACGCCCGGCCACACTCCGGGCCACGTCGCGTACGTGAGCGAGGAGCTGAGCGTCGCGCTGCTGGGCGACCTCGTCTCGGAGTCCGACGGAGCGCTGGAGCCCTCCGAGTGGGTCATCAGCTACGACACGGATCGGGTGCTGGACAGCATCCGGGACCTCGCCGACCGCGCCCCGGCGTTCGAGGTGGCCTGCGTCGGCCACGGCGACCCGCTCGCGTCGGGCGGAGGCGACGCCCTCGACGCGCTCGCGGATCGGATTTAAAATAGGGGCGGCCCGCCGCGGCCGGCCTACCGCGACTGCCGGTAGATCAGGTTCCGCTGGATGTCGTTCGCTCCCTCGTAGATCACCGGGATGCGCACGTCGCGGTAGACGCGGGCGATCCGGCGGTCGATGAGGATCGACCGGCCGCCGTGGAGCTTCATCCCCTTCTCGGCGCAGTCGGTGGCGACCTCCGTGGACTTGGTCTTCGCGAGCGCGGCCCAGTACCCCGCGTCCTCGTTGTCCGCGACCTTCTCGCAGGCGCGCCAGTTGAGCGCGCGCGCCGACTCGAAGCCGATCCGCATGTCCGAGAGCGTGTGCTGGACCGCCTGGAACTCGTTGACGGTGCGGCCGAAGGCGTTGCGCCCGTGGACGAACTCCTCGGCCTCCTCGATGGCGGCGGCGGCGAGCCCGAGGCCGTGCCCGCCGACGACCACGCGACCGTGGTTGAAGAAGTCCGCGAGGACGTAGAAGCCGCCGCCCTCGCTGCCGACGACGTTCTCCTCCGGGACGAAGCAGTCCTCGAAGACGATGTGGCCCTGCTTGGAGGCGCGCATCCCCATCTTCTCCGGGATGTGCTCCGCCTCGTACCCCTCGCTGTCCGTCTCGACGATGAACAGGGTGTAGTTCGAGTAGCGGTCGTCGCTCTCGCCGGTCTTCGCGTAGACGGTGAGCCAGTCGGCCTCGACCGCGTTGCCGACCCAGTACTTCTCGCCGGTGAGCTCGTACCCCCCCTCGACCTTCTCCGCCTTCGTCGTCATCCCGGCGAGGTCGGAGCCGGTCTCGGGCTCGGAGACGGCGAGCCCCGATATCTGGTCGTTCTCCGCGACCGGGCGGAGGTACTCCTCCTTCTGACCGTCGGTGCCGTACTGCTCGACCATCTCGCAGCCGAAGCTCGCGAGCTGGAGGGTGAGCGCGATGCCGGCGTCGGCCCGGTAGAACTCCTCCGCTATCGCGAGTATCTGCGCGAGGTCGAATCCCTTCCCGCCGTACTCCTCGCCGATGTCTTGCGCGACGAGCCCGGCGTCCATCCCCGCCTCCAGCACCTCCCACGGGTAGTCGCCCGAGTCGTAGTACGCCTCGGCGTTCGGCGCGATGTGCTCGGCGGCGAACTCGCGGGCCTCGGCCTTCACGTCGCGCGCGTGCTCCGGCACGACGCTGTCGTCGAGTAGATCCATGTCCGATCCGCGCCCCCCGCGACCAAAACGTTCGTGGAACAACGAAAAACCGTGGGTGAGTTTATTCTCCGCCTCGCGTCTCCTCGGCGTCGACGACCTCGTCGTCGACCGCGGCGGGACTCTCGTCCTCTCGGCCTTCCCCGTTTCGGTCGGCGGGGTCGTCGTCGTCGCCGTCTCGGCCGCCGGAGTCGGCGTCCCCCGCGGTGTCGACGTCGGCGTCGCCCTCGCTCTCGCCGTCGCCGTCCGGCGGTTCGGCCGGATCGCAGGGCTCGAAGCCGGCCGTCTCCAGCTCGGTCTCGGGATCGGGGTCCAGCGCCCGACCCCCCTCCCGAAGCGCCTCCCGCGCGGCCTCCCGGTCGACGGTGCCCGAGACGGTCCGCGGGAGCTCGTCGACGAGGGCGATCGTTTTCGGGATCTTGAATCCGCTGAGTCGCTCCCGCGCGAACGACGCGAGGGCCGCCTCGTCCACCTGCTCCCCGATCCCGTCGTCGACCGCGAGCAGCGCGGCGACCCGCTCGCCCCACGTCTCGTCGTCGAGGCCGACGACGGCGACGTCCTCGACCGTGGGGAACCGCCGGAGCACGTCGCTCACCTCGCCGGGCTCGACGTTCTCGCCGCCGGTGATGATCCGGTCGTCGAGCCGGTTGAGCACGTAGAGGTAGCCGTCCTCGTCGAACCGTCCCACGTCGCCGGTGTGGAGCCCGTGCGGACCGAACGCGGAGCGGTCGAGCTCGGCGGCCGCCCCCTCACCTGGGTCCGGCGGGCGTTCCAGGTACCCCGGCGTCACCGTCGGGCCGTCGACGACGATCTCGCCCGTCTCGCCGGCCTCGACCGGCGCGCCGTCTTCGTCGACGACCGTCACGTCGGTGCCGAACAGGGGGCGTCCGACGGTGCCGAGCCGGCCCTTCGTCTGCCGGGGGGTGGCCGTCGCGATCTGCGAGGCCGACTCGGTCATCCCGTAGGTCGGATAGACTGGGACCGAGTAGTCCCGACAGCGCTCCAGCAGCTCGTCCGGCGCCGGCGCGCCGCCGAGCAGGACCGCGCGGAGCGTGTCCGAGAGGGTGCCGCGCCTGTCGAGCATCCGCTTGAGCATCGTCGGCACGAGCGAGACGCCGGTCACGTCGTACGCGTCGATGTCGTCGGCGGTGCCGCCGGCGTCGAACCCCTCTCGGAGCACGAGGGTCGTCCCGTACAGCGCGGAGCGGTAGACCGGTGCGAGCCCGCCCATGTGGTGCAACGAGAGGGAGACGAGCCAGCGGTCGCCGGGGTCGACCCCGAGCCGGAACGCGGAGGCGACGGCGGAGCTGTACACGTTGCCCGCGGTGAGCGGCACCGGCTTGGGCTCCCCCGTCGTGCCCGAGGTGAAGAGGATACAGAGGTGATCGCCGAACTCCCACTCCGGAGGGTCGATCGTCGCCGGCTCCACGTCGTGGACGGCGGTGACGGTCGCGTCGGCGGGGTCGTCGACGGAGAAGACGGGCGTGTCGTCGATGCCGTCGACGGCCGCCAGCGCGTCGTCCTCTGTCGGCTCCGCGCAGACGACCGCCGAGAGCTCCGCCCGTTCGATCCGCTCCGAGAGCTCCCTGGGCGTGAGTCCCTGCCCGAGCGGGACGAAGGTCGCGCCGATCCGCATCGCCGCGTGGACCAGCCCGACCGTCCCGACGTACGGCGGCGTGAGCACGCCGAGCCTGTCGCCCGCCTCGATCCCGTGGGCGACCAGGCGCCCGGCCGTCTCCGAGACGAGCCGGTCGAGGTCAGTGTACGTCCACGCCTCGCCGTCCTCGGCCCGCACGAGCGCCGCGTCGTCCGGCGAGGCGGCGACCCGGTGTGACAGCCAGTCGCGCACGGGGGTCACCCCCGTCGCGGCGGCGACTCACTCATCGGTCGGGTGTCGAACGGTGAGCACCGGCACGTCGGAGGTCCGGACGACCCGCTCGGTGACGCTGCCGAGGAGGTACCGGTCGAGCCCCTTCCGGCCGTGCGTCCCCATCACGATCATGTCGACGTCGTGCTCGTCGGCGTAGTCGCGGATCGAGCGGTACGCGGTCCCCGTCGCGACGGTCGTCTCGCAGTCCACGCCGGCGCGTTCGGCCGCGTCCGCGACCCGCCGCGTGGCCTCCTTCCCCTCGGATTCGAGGGCGTCGACGACGACCTCGGCGCCCGCTTCGAGCGTCGAGTACGCCGCGCCGTCGACGACGTACAGCGCGTGGAGCGTGGCGCCGTACTGGCCGGCGAGGTCGATCGCGTGTTCGATCGCGGCGTCCGACGCGGGACTGCCGTCGGTCGGAACGAGGATCTGCGAGTACATCGTACCCTCGCTACGCTCGGTATCGATTAAAAACCCGATCACCAGCGGCGCCTCGCGAGAAGACCGCGCGACGCAGTCGCGTTTCCGATCGCGCCGAGTGAACGTCGCCTCCGCCCGCGTCGCCGCTAGCGGAACCCCATCGCTTCGATCTGCTCCTGGTAGCGGTTACGGATGGTGACCTCGGTCACCTGCGCGACGTCGGCGACCTCGCGCTGAGTCTTCTTCTCGTTACACAGAAGCGAGGCCGCGTAGATCGCGGCGGCGGCGAAGCCGGTCGGGGACTTCCCGGAGAGGAGTCCCTGCTCGGCGGAGACGTCGATTATCTCCGTCGCCTTCGACTGGACCTCCTCGCTCAGCTCCAGCGAGGAGGCGAAGCGCGGAACGAACTGCTTGGGGTCGACGGGTTTCAGCTCTAAGCCGAGCTCCTGGGAGATGTAGCGGTACGTCCGGCCGATCTCCTTCTGCGGCACGCGCGAGACGTCGGCGACCTCGTCGAGCGACCGCGGAATGCCCTCCTGCCGACAGGCGGCGTAGAGGGCGGCGGTGGAGACGCCCTCGATCGACCGCCCGCGGATGAGGTCCTCGTTGAGCGCGCGTCGATAGATAACTGAGGCGACCTCGCGTACCGACCGCGGAACGCCGAGCGCGCTGGCCATGCGGTCGATCTCCGAGAGCGCGAACTGGAGGTTGCGCTCGCCCGCGTCCTTCGTCCGAATCCGCTCCTGCCACTTCCGTAGCCGGTGCATCTGCGACCGCTTCTCCGAGGAGAGCGACCGGCCGTACGCGTCCTTGTCCTTCCAGTCGATCGTCGTCGTCAGCCCCTTGTCGTGCATCGTCTCGGTGATGGGGGCACCGACGCGCGACTTCGACTGCCGCTCCGAGTGATTGAACGCGCGCCACTCCGGGCCGCGGTCGATGTTCCGCTCGTCCAACACCAGCCCGCAGTCCTCGCACACGAGCTCCTGGTCGGCGTCCGTGACGATCTCTTCCGACTCGCACTCCGGGCAGGAGAGCGTCTCCGTCTCGTCCGACTCTCGCTCGGTGTTCCGCTCCTGTTGACGCTGGCGGCTCGGACGTTCCATTATAAGGTTTCTGGTTATTGCCGCATTTAAACCTTTGTCCCGGATCCGCACGCGCCGTCGGTCGGTAGCGACTCGTCTGATCCGGCCTGAGTACGGCCTCCGGCGCTTCACGCGCACGTTTCTGACGATCTCGCGCGGACGCTACCGCCCGCAGAGACGTCGCCGCCGCCGGACGTCGAACACGAAACGTGACCGTCGTGGTGGGTCACATTCGGCTCTCGGCGCTCGACCCAATAATTACTACTAGGCATTCACAAAGACTTTTGTATAACTACAACATATTGGTTTCCATGAGCACGACGCAGTCCGACGGGATCGAGGGGACGCTCCGCGGCTGTCGACCCGCGGAGATCGACCCGATCGTCATCGACGCCGCCGACCTCGACAGCACCGCGCCCGAACACCTCCGCGACCTCAAGGCCGAGCTCTCGGCCCGCGGCTACCAGCCGGCGACGCTGTCGGTCGACGCCTGCTTCGACTGCGAGGACACGCTCTCGACGCAGCGGGAGGCCGACCGGCTCCGCGAGTACGTCCGCGCGGCGTCGTTCCTCGGCGCCGGTCGGATCGAGGTCCGTCTGGGTGAGGTTTCCGATCCCGCCGCCGCGGAGCCGGCGCTGTCGGCGCTGGCCGAGCGCGCCCGTCGGGAAGGGGTCGAGCTCGTCCGGACCGGCGGCGACGCGACGGCGGCCTGACGGATGGCGTCGAAGCGCTCGCTCGCGACGAAGCTCGGCGTCGTCGCCGGGTTCGAGGAGCCGCGCGTCGCGCTCGAACAGTACCCCACGCCGCCCGATCTGGCCGCGCACGTCGTCCACCTCGCGGACCTCCACGGCGACGTCGACGGGCGGACCGTCCTCGATCTGGGCACCGGGACGGGGATGCTCGCGCTCGCCGCCGCCCTCCGCGGCCCCGCCCGCGTCCTCGGCGTCGAGCTCGACCGCGACCCGTTGATCACCGCGATCGCCAACCAGCGCCGGGTGGCCGCGAGCGCGCCCGTTCACTGGATCCAGGCTGACGCGACGCGGCTCCCGTTGGCCGTGCCAGACCCCGTGACGGTCGTGATGAACCCCCCGTTCGGCGCGCAGGACGGGAACCGCAATGCCGACCGCGGGTTCCTGACGACGGCGAGCCGGGTCGCGACCGTCTCCTACTCGGTCCACAACGCCGGAAGCGAGGGGTTCGTCGAGGCGTTCGCGGCCGACAACGGCGGCGAGGTGACCCACGCGTTCGCCGCCGACTTCGCGATCGACGCGCAGTTCGACCACCACGAAGACGAGTCGCGCGAGGTCGACGCCGAGGTGTACCGGATCGAGTGGGCGTGAGGCCGTCGGTCCCTCTCACCCGCCCGCGTCACTGCCGCCCCTCGTACCGCTCCCGCGTCGCGATCCGCACCCGCGTCTCCCCGCGCTCCGCGAACACGGCGTCGTCCTCCCGGACGAACGCGACGCCCTGCAGCGCCACCGACTCGTTCGCCGCGGGGAGCGCCGCCCGTTCGGTCTCGCCCTCGTGGGCGACGCGCAGCTCGAACCCCCCCTCGACGGCGGCGACGGTGACGTTGCGCCCGTCGATCCGCGGCTCCGCCCGCACCGGCTCGCTCGTGAACAGCGTCGAGCGCGTCTCGTTCCGGACCGCGTCGACCCGGTAGGCCGGTCCGCCGTTCGACGCCACCCAGCCGACCCGCTGGACCCAGACGGTCTCGCGCCACCCCGTCCCGCCCACGTCGACGGCGCGGTACTCCCAGAAGGCGAGGCTCCCCCGCGAGACCGCCGTCGTCCAGATCTCCCGGTCCGCGTTCTTCACGATCACCCCCGAGGTGTTGACGCTCGTCGACCGGCCGAACGCCTCGACGTCGACGACGCTCACCTGCTGATTCTCCACGTCCTCCGCGTACGTCACCTGGTATCCGTCGATCTCGATCGGATCGCCCGGCAGGTCGCCGTCGTCGACGGCGACGAGGTTCGGGACCACGCCCGGCCCGGCGACGACCGCCAGCGCCGACGCGAGCAACAGGAGGCCGACCCCGGCCGGCGTGGCGGACCGGACGGCCCCCCGGACCGTCTCGGGCGACGGCACGGCCAGGTCGGGCCGCAGCGGCTCGTCCCGTCCCGCGACCGCGAGCGCGACGATCGCGGCGAGCGCCGCGAGCAGTCCGAACCCCAGCGCCCGATACAGCTCGTACCGCTCGTTCCCGAGGTACCAGTACACCGCCCAGAGCCGACGGGAGACGCCGAAGAGGAGGACCGCCCCGAACGCGACGAGAGCGGTCGTTCGGCGGTCGTCGACGGCGGTTTCAGCTCCAGATCGGATGTCGGCGCCGACGTCGCCGTCGACTCCTTCCCGCCGCCGCCGGACCAGCCACGCCGCGGCGAGGACCCCTGTGAGGAGTCCGAGCGCGTGGTCCTGGATCGCGACGTTCGCCCATCCCGGCGGCCCGTAGAAGCCGCTCGCCCCGGCGGTGACGACCGGATTCCGGAGGGTCTCGTAGGCGACGTTCACCAGCGTCGCGCCCGTGAGCGCCACGATCGTGCCGACGGGGTGGAAGACGAGCGCGAACCCCCACAGCGCGAAGACGACCCCGGAGAACCCGATGACCGGTCCCAGCGCGAACAGCGCGGCGACGACGCCGAACAGCGCCATCGCCCCCGGCACGACCGCGAACGCGCGGACGTACGGGTTCTCGGCGAGCGTACCGACGTCCGTGCGCGACGCGAGCGCCGAGAGCGACGCGAGGGTCGGGAGCCCGACGGCACCGAGGCCGAACCCGGCACCCCCCTCGAACCGAATCCGGCGAAGCGACTCGCGCGAGGGGAGCGACTCGCGTGGGGGAACCGCCCCTCGCAGCGTTCCCGTCTCCTCGTCGACGTCGCGACCGCCGGGGAAGTGACCGTAGGCGTACTCGGCGATTCCTCCCGCGACGAGCGTCGACAGGAGGTTTCCCGTGATGTGTCCCCGGCCGGCGTGCGCGAAGCTCGACCAGAGAATCCCCTCGGGGTAGAGGTACGACCACGAGCGGAACGGGATCACGACCGGGCGGTCGGGGTTCTCCAGCCCGCTCTGGACGAAGAGGTACACCCCGATCACGCCGGCGACGGCGACGAGGGTCCCCCACGGCACGCCGAGCAGGAAGCGCGAGCGGAGCGCGCGGGTCCACGCCCCGTTCGGCCGGTCCGTCTTATAAACTACGGCGAGCGCGACGGCGACGAGCGCGCCACCGACGGCGAGGTGAGCGGCGTCGGACGTCAGCGCCTCCGAGACCATGTGGGAGAAGGAGCGGTCGGCCGCATATCAATCCGCGGGTCGGGCGACGGTCCGAGGGGCAGGCGACGCCCCGTCCTCAGATCTTGCTCTCGGCGTCGTCCGCGAGCTCCTCCATGCGCTTCCCGACGCGGCCGGCGGGGGAGAACTCGTCCTCGCTCATCGCGTTCGCCAGGGCGTTGCCGAGCACGAACACGGCGTGTTTGTGCTCGCTCTTCGACTTGTGGACGTGCGAGGGGTCGACCTCCAGCTCGTCGTACGGGTCGAACAGCGAGCCGTCGACGGTCTCGTGCGAGCGGAAGTGCTCCATGATCGTCACCATCTGTTCGTGGAGTTCGAGGAGCTCGTCTTTGTGCATACCCGGGATACGGGGCGTAGACACTTTAAGCGTTGTTGAGGGGAATACGCACGGCTGTCGGGCGTCGTCGGACACGAACGAAAACGCCGACCGCGGAGCCGGCCGCCGGCTCAGAACACGTACTCGTCTTCGTGGCCCATCATGCCCTCGTCCTCGAACCCGCCGGAGTCGTCCTCGTCTCTCGGTCCGCTCGTCTTGTACGCCTTGATTCCCGTCGAAAGGAGCTCTTCCACCGCCTCCTCCCGGTTGAGGAACTCTCCCTGCTCGACCATCTGGGCGATCTGCATCTCCAGATGCTCCGGCACGGTTATCTCTACTCGTGGCATTTCCTGCCCGGGAGTAATGGCAATGGGTATATAAATGTGGCGTCGACGATACGGTTATGGGAAATCTCATAGCGGCAGATCCGAAACTTCAGTTCGAACTATCTAAACTCTAGATCCGTTATACGAAATTTCTAGAATATATACGACACGTTTCGCCGCACCTGCGTTCCCACCGATCGATCGGCGGGCTTCCGTCGTCGCTGGCGACGACTTCGTTTCCCGCGAGCGACGGCTGCATCCCCGCCACCGGCGTCGCTCCCCGAGCCGGGAGTGCGACGCGGAGCGATACCCATAGGTGGGCGCGACGCCTACGCCGGCGCATGAGTGGATCCGGCGCCTCGGACGCCGCGGCCGAGACCGACGGCGATGTCGACGACCTCACCGGGCTCTACCGCGAGTACGGCGACGACCGACTCCCCCCGGGCCAGCGCGAGACCGACCGGTTCCCGGTGCTCTCGAAGAGCGGGACGCCCTCGTGGAGCCCCGAGACGTTCGCGTTCGAGGTCTGGGGCGCCGTCGACGACCCCCTCGCGTACTCGCTCTCGGAGTTCCGCGAGCTTCCGGCCGTCACCCAGCGACAGGACTTCCACTGCGTGACCGGGTGGAGCAAGTTCGACTGCGAGTTCACCGGCGTCGAGTTCGCCGAGATCGTCGACCGCGCCGGGGTCCGCGACGACGTCGAACACGTCCTCTTCCACGCGCTCGACGGCTACACCACGAACCTCTCGCTCGACGAGTGCACGCGCGACGGCGTCCTGTTCGCGTACGGCTACGACGGCGACGACCTCCCCGCGGACCACGGCGGACCGATCAGGGTCGTCACCCCGCACAAGTACGCGTACAAGGGCGCCAAGTGGGTCTCGGGGGTCGAGTTCCTCACGGAGAAGGAGCTCGGCTACTGGGAGAAGCGCGGCTACAGCGACACCGCGAACCCGTGGAACGAGGAGCGGTACGGCTGACGATCGGACGCCCCCGATATCGACGCCCCGATATCGACGCCCCCGCCGACCCCCGCGATAGTCAAGATAAAGGGGCCGCGGTACCGACCGTCGTTCAATGGAACGGGCGCGTTCGACGTCGGCTCCGCCCCTCGTCAGCCGCACGACCGCGGTCGACGCGCCCCCGTTCGCGGCCGCGTTTGACGCCCTCTCGGCGCCGCGGACGACGTGGAGCGCGCCCGACGACGCCCTCGTGCTCGGGAGCGGCGCGGCCGCGACGCTCACCGCAAGCGGGCCGGAGCGGTTCGCCGATATCCGGAGCGCCGCCGCCGAGCTGTTCGACTCCGGCGACGTCCACGCCGGGACCGAGGCCGCTCGCCCCCGGGTGTTCGGTGGATTCGCCTTCCACGAAGGGGCCTGCGGCGGCGACCCGTGGGGGCCGTTCCCGGAGGCGCGCTTCGTGCTCCCGCGCGTCCAGCTCACGTTCGCGGACAACGGGACCTGGCTCACCGTGAACGCCGCCGGGCCGGACGCCGCCGTCGACGCGGTCGAGGACCGGCTCGCGGACGAGGTCGAGCGCCTCTCCGCGGTCGACGCCGACGGGAGCGACCCGCCGCGCCCCGGCATATCCGAGACCCGTCGGACCACGAGCCGGGAGGCGTGGCGCGAGAGCGTCGAGGCCGCGGTCGACCGCATCCGCGGCGGCGACCTGCGGAAGGTCGTCCTCGCGCAGGCGCTGGAGGCGGACCTCGCGGCCGATTTCCCGCGAGCGGCGACGCTGGAGCGGCTCGCGAGGAAGTACCCGGACTGCCACCGGTACTACTTCGAGCCGGACGGCGGCGGGAGCGCCTTCTTCGGCGCGACCCCGGAGCGGCTGGTCTCGCTGCGCGGGCGGACCGTCGAGACCGACGCGCTCGCGGGGACCACCGGCCGGGGCGAGACCCCGGAGGAGGACGAGTGGCTCGCCCGGGAGCTGCTCGACGACGCGAAGAACGTCCACGAGCATCGGCTCGTCGCCGACACCGTCCGCGAGCAGCTGGAGCCGTTCGCGGCGTCGGTCTCCGCCGGCGACCGTCGTGTCCGCCGGCTCGCGACGGTCCAGCACCTCCACACGCCCATCACGGCCGAGCTGCGCGACGACCGCCACGTGCTCGAGCTCGTCGAGGCGCTCCACCCGACCCCAGCGGTCGGCGGGCTCCCGCCGGACCGCGCGCTGGAGACGATCCACGAGACGGAGCCGTTCGACCGCGGCTGGTACGCGGCGCCCGTGGGCTGGATCGACGCCGCCGGCAACGGCGCGTTCGCGGTCGCGATCCGCTCGGCGGTCGCGACCGCCCGCCGGGCCACCCTCTTCGCCGGGGTCGGGCTCGTCGCCGACTCCGATCCCGACCGCGAGTGGGACGAGATCCAGCTCAAGTACCGCCCGATCCTCGACGAGCTGGAGGCGGGGGCCGGCTCGGTCGTCGCGGGCGACGACTGAGGCCACGCGTATCTGCGCGCCGCCTACTGGAACATCTTCAGCGGCTCGGCCTGCGAGCTCTCCTCGGTCGCCTGCTGCATCCGCTCGGCGAACGCCTGCTTCGCCTCCCGGATCTCGGACGCCTGATCGACGAGGCCGTCGGTCGGCGTCTCGGTCCCCGCGATCGGGTCGATCCCGTTCCTGATGAGGACGCGCGCGGCCTCCGGGTCGGGGAACTGCGGGTCCGACTCGACGACGAGCCCGACGGCGTCGCGGTCGCGCTCCAGCGACTCCGCCAGCATCGCGCCGGTCGGTCCGGAGACGAGCCCGGCCTCGGGGGGGTCCTCGACGTCGGCGCGGTCGAGGGCGTCGCCGCCGTCGCCGGTCGCGACGCCGTAGATCGCCGGCGGCGCCTCCCCCTTCTCCTTCCCGAGCCCGGAGAGGAAGACCGGGAACGTCGCCGTCTCGGCGAACCAGCTCTCCAGGCAGCCGGCGACCTCGGTCGCGGCGCCGGGGTTCACCGGCACGTCGCTGCGGAGCGCGACGAGGTCCTTCTCCGCGTCGACGTACAGCCGGACCGGCGTCGTCAGCGCCCGGTTGTCCTCGCGGTAGACGGCCACCCGCGGGAGCCCGTCGCAGTGGACGTTCGCGTAGTGGTCCATCTCGTGCGCCTCGATCATGTGGTCCGTCGCGATCTTCCCCACGAGACCGACTCCGGGGAACCCCTCTACCAGCGTCGGCTCCTCCAGCGAGACGTCGTCGTCGAGGACGGAGATGCGTGCCATGGGTTCGCCTACTCCGGGCAGCGACCTAAAGGTACGGCGGCGAGGGGGCGAGCGCGCGGGACCGCCGGCCGCGCCCGTCCCGAAACCGACTAACGGGCCGGCGCGAAAGAGGGGCCATGAATCCGTTAGAGCGGTACGAGCCGCTCGTCGACGACGCGGCGGCGTTCCGCGCGGCCTGCGACCGACCGCTTCCCTCCGTCGTCCGCGTGAACGAGATGGCGGCCTCGCCCGCTCGGGTCCGCGAGGCCTTCGACGAGGAGGGCGTCGCCTACGAGCCCGTGGCGTGGCACGACGGCCTCTTTCGACTGCCCGACGGGAACCCCGGCGGCAACTGGCCGTACGTCCACGGCTGGACCCACGGCCAGGAGGAGGTCTCCGTCTTGCCGGGGCTCGCCTTGGACCCGCAGCCCGGTGAACGCGTCTGGGACGCCTGCGCGGCGCCCGGCAGCAAGACGACCCAGATCGCCGACGCGATGGACGACGAGGGGACCGTCGTCGCCAACGACAACAACCTCGGGCGGCTCTCCGCGCTCCGTCACAACGCGGAACGCCTCGGGATCACGAACGCGATCGTCACGAACCAGGACGCCCGCAACTTCTCGACGAAGCCGCTCGCGTTCGACGAGTTCGACCGCGCCCTCGTCGACGCCCCCTGCTCCTGTGAGGGCACCTGTCGGAAGAACCCGGACGTCGTCGACCAGTGGACCCTCGACCACGTCCACGCGGTCGCCGGGATCCAGAAGGGGGTCCTGGCGCGCGCCGTGCAGGCGACCCGGCCCGGCGGCACCGTCGTCTACTCCACCTGCACGTTCGCGCCGGAGGAGAACGAGGCGGTGCTCGATCACGTCCTCGCGAACGAAGACTGCGAACTCGTCGAGTTCGACCTCCCGCTGGACACGGTCCCCGGCGTCACCGAGTGGGAGGACGAGACGTACGACGAGTCTGTGACGCGCGCGCACCGCGTCTACCCCCACCACAACGACACGGGCGGGTTCTTCTGCGCGAAGCTGCGCGTGGGCGGCGAGGGCGACGAGAGCGCGAGCGACGGCGAGGTGGCCGCATGACCGCCGACGGCGCTCCCACCAACGACGGGCAGCGGTTCGCCCGCCTCCCCGAGACCCCGGCCGACCGCGAGGTCGAGGGGCGGGCGAGCCGGCGGGAGGTGCTCGACTGGTGGGCGGAGCGGTTCGGGGTGGACCCGAGCGTCTTCGAGGGGTACAGCTTCTGGGAGAAGGGCGCCGGGAAGGTGTGGATCTTCAACGGCGAGGCGACCGACCCCAGCGAGGTGGAGGCGATCGGGATGACCCTCCTCCGGACGCGACAGGAGCACTGGAAGCCGACGAGCAGGGCGGCCACCCGGTTCGGAGGTCACGCGACGAAGAACGCTATCGAGCTCGGCTCCGAGCAAGCTGTGTCCTTCATGGCCGGCGACGACCAGGACCTCCCGGAGTGGGACGGCGACTGGGGGTACCTGATCGCGACCCACGAGATAGCCGGCGGGCAGGAGCCGATCGGCGTCGGGCTCTACCTCTACGACGAGCTGCGCTCGGTGGTGCCGAAGGGGAGCCGGGCGGACCTGCCGGTCGTGGAGTAGGCGTCGCGGCGTCGAGACCCCGGTCGACCCGTGCCGCTACTCCGCCTTCTTCCGCACCGTCCCGCCGTCCAGCCCCTCCCACTCGACGCGGAATCCGAGCCGCGAGAGGGCGGCGCTCGCGTCGTCGATGCCGTAGTCGTCGAGGATCGACTCGGCGGCCGAGAGAGCCATCCCCGCCTCGATCCCCTCGCCGGCCGCCTCCAACACCGCCGGCCGCACGAGCGTCCGCCCGACCAGCTCGTGGTCGGGGAACTCCTTGCCCTCGATCGCCTCGACGCTCACGCCCCGTTCGGCCGCGAGGTCGTTGAGCGCGATCGCGTCGGAATCCGGCGACAGCGACGCGGGGAGGTCGGCCGCCGCGTCCGCGACGAACTCGGACTCGTACTCGCGGAGCACGTCGACGATC
This sequence comes from Halorubrum depositum, assembly GCF_007671725.1. Classification (NCBI taxonomy): domain Archaea; kingdom Methanobacteriati; phylum Methanobacteriota; class Halobacteria; order Halobacteriales; family Haloferacaceae; genus Halorubrum; species Halorubrum depositum. The sequence continues at coordinate 39,281 of NZ_VCNM01000002.1, forward strand.
GCCTTCACGCGGACGGTCCCCGAGTAGGTCACGACGCGGTGGTCGCGCGCGGCGATCTCCTCGCCGACACCGAGGCTCTCGTCGACGGCGACCAGCAGGTCAACGTCCTCGACGTCGGCGAGCTGGCCGAGCTTCTTCGCGACGTACTCAGGGGTCCAAAACCCCATCACCTCGAAGAACAGCCGGAAGTCGGCGTGGTCGTAGTCGAACGCGAAGTCGGGGATCATCACCCGCGTCCCCGTTTCGAGCGGCTCCGGCTCCCGCACGAGCGTCCAGTCGAGGTCGAGCCCGCGGAACCGCCCGGCGAAGTCGGCCTCGACCCCGCTGTCGAAGTCGGGCTCCGCGACCGGCTCGACGCCCGGCACCGTCACGTCGCCGTCGGAGAGGCGCATGGTGCGATCGCGGCCGCGGTCGTCGATGGTCGCCTCCAGCGACCACTCCGCCGACTCGGCGACGGTCCGGAGCAGCCGCGCGAACGCGGTCCCGTAGCGTCGGGTCCGCGAGAACAGCGCGTCCGGCCCGGTGACGACGAGCTCGCGCCCCTCGGGGGTCTTCTCCAGCTCGTACATCAGCCGGAGCCGCTTCACCGCCGAGACGAGCCGCTTCGGGTCGTTCGACCGGATCCGAACCTCGGTCGCGTCGAAGAGGGCGGTCTGGGCCAAGGAGAGGTCGTACTGTGTCAGGAGCGAGTCCGGGTCCCATCGCACGTCGGCGTCGACGAGGACCTCGTTGACGTCGCGGTCGGCGTACAGCGACGCCTCCACGTCGCCCGGCTCGATTCCCAACGCGTCGGCGGCGCGGTCGACCGCGGTCTCCCGTTCCGCCTCGCTCGCGACGCCGACCGCCTCCGCAGCCTCGAACGCGGCCCGCCGGACGCGGCGCGGGGGGACCGCGGCCCGCGTCTCAAACTCGCACTCGCGCTCCACCAGCGCGGCGAGTCCCCGGACGAGCTTGAAGTCGCCGCCGGCGTCGCCGGCGTCGGCCTCCAGCGCGGCCAGCGCGTCGTCGAGGGCGCCGCGGCGCTCCCCGACGCAGGACTCGAACGTCCCGAGCACCCGCGCCGCGAGCGGGCGGTGCTCGCGAGTCGTAAAGCGCGGGCGGTAGCCGCCGCCGGCCCGCGAGACGCGCAGGAGGTCCTTGCGTAGCACGCTCCCGTGGTACGGTCCGGTCGACCTAAAACGGGCGGATCCGGTCGAGGGACGCGGGCGTCGTTCGAGAGTCCGTCAGTCGTCGGCGTGTCCGGTGTCCGGCGTGAACGTGACGCCGTCGATCTCGATCTCGTCCGGAACACGGCCGGTGTCGTGCGTGCCGACCGGCGGTACGTTCACCGCGGCGGCGACGGACTCGTCGAGGTCGGTCGCTCCGTCGATGGCGGCCATCTCGCCGTCCGCGTCTCGGGCGTCCTGATCGATGCGCATCGAGCAGAACTCCGCGCCGCACATCGAGCAGAACCGCGCCTCCTTGTAGTTGTCTCCGGGGAGCGTCTGATCGTGGTACGAGCGAGCGCGCTCGGGATCGAGCGCCAGGTCGAACTGCCGGCGCCAGTCGAACTCGTAGCGCGCCTCCGAGAGGGCGTCGTCCCAGTCGCGCGCGCCGGGGAGGTCGTTCGCCACGTCGCCGGCGTGGGCCGCGATCCGATACGCCGCGAGCCCGTCTCGCACGTCGTCCGCGTCGGGAAGGCCGAGATGCTCTTTCGGCGTGACGTAGCAGAGCATCGCCGCGCCCGCACGCGCCGCCTCGGTCGCGCCGATCGCGCTCGTGACGTGGTCGTAGCCGGGGGCGATATCCGTGACGAGGGGTCCGAGCACGTAGAACGGCGCCCCGTCGCACACCTCTTGCTGTCGTTCGACGTTGTCGGCGATCTCGTCCATCGGGACGTGGCCGGGCCCCTCGACCATCACCTGCACGCCGTGGTCCCACGCGGTGCGCGTGAGGTCGCCGAGGGTGTCGAGCTCGGCGAACTGCGCCTCGTCGCTCGCGTCGGCGAGACAGCCGGGCCGGAGGCCGTCGCCGAGCGAAATCGTCACGTCGTGTTCGGCGAGTATCTCGCAGATCGCCTCGTACTTCGCGTACAGCGGGTTCTGCATCCCGTTCTCCTCGATCCACCGGGCGAGGATCGAGCCGCCGCGGGAGACGATCCCGGTCTTGCGACCGTCGGTCAGCGGCAGGTGCTCCATCAACACCCCCGCGTGGATCGTCATGTAGTCGACCCCCTGTTCGGCCTGCTTCTCGATCACGTCGAGCAGCAGCTCGTGGGTGATCTCGGCCGGATCGTCCGCCCGCTTCACCGCCTCGTATATCGGCACCGTGCCGACCGGAACCGGCGAGTACGCGACGTTCGCCTCGCGGGTCTCGTCTAAGCGCTCGCCCGTCGAGAGGTCCATGACCGTGTCGGCGCCGTAGTGGACCGCCGCGTGGAGCTTTTCGAGCTCCGCCGTCCGGTCGCTCGTCGTCTCGCTGTTCCCGATGTTCGCGTTGACTTTCGTCGAGAACTCCCTGCCGATGATCATCGGATCCAGCGAGTCGTGCGCGTGGTTGTTCGGAATCACCGCCTGTCCGTCCGCGACCTGTCGACGGACGAACTCCGGATCGCGGTTCTCTCGCTCCGCCACGCGCTCCATCGCCGGAGTGATCTCGCCGCTCCGAGCCCGCTGAATCTGTGTCGAGGACATTGATTACTTAGTTATACCACTAACTAATATATTCTTGGATGAGAGGTTCGTCCCGCCGCCCCGGTCCGGTCGACGCGAGCGGGTGCGACACGCTTAACTCCGAAACCCGTCGATCGGAGCGTAATGAGTACCGACGCGGCGAGTGACGCGGACGCCGGCGGCGAGAACGACGGCGGGGACGCAGGCGAGGGGGCCGACGCCGAGTCCGAGGCGTTCGTCCGCACCTGCGAGCACCTCGTCGACCGGATCCTCGCGGGCGAAATCGATCGCGACGACCTCGAGTCCGCCAAGCTCGACGCATGCTCGAAGTTCTCCTCGCCGAAGGTCCCGAAGAACACCGAGATTCTGGACCACGCCCCGTCCGAGGCCCGCGACGACGTGATCGAGGTGGTACAGCGGAAGCCGGTCCGGACCGCGTCCGGGGTTTCGCCGGTCGCTATCATGACCTCGCCGAAGCTCTGCCCGCACGGGAAGTGCCTCTACTGCCCCGGCGGGCCGGCCTCCGAGTTCTCCTCGGCGCAGTCGTACACGGGCCACGAGCCCGCCGCCGCGCGCGGCGAGCAGAACGACTACGACCCGTACGGACAGGTCACGCTCCGGCTCGAACAGCTCCGGAAGATCGGGCACCCGGTCGACAAGGTGGAGCTGATCCTGATGGGCGGGACGATGACTGCGCGCTCGCACGACTACCAAGAGTGGTTCGTCAAGCGCGCGCTGCAGGCGATGAACGACTACGACCTCGACAAGGAGCCGGAGCCGGCCGAGGGCGAGTCGTTCGCACCCGCCCCCGAGGAGACCGAGTTCGAGTACCTCGAGGACGTGATCGCCACGAACGAGACCAACGAGATCCGCAACATCGGGACGACGTTCGAGACGAAGCCCGACTGGTGCGACCCCGAGCAGATCGACCGGATGCTCGACCTGGGCGGCACCAAGGTCGAGGTCGGCGTCCAGACCACCTACGAGCGGATCAACCGCGAGATGCACCGCGGCCACGGCAACGAGGCCTCCCGGAACGCCAACCGGCGCCTGCGCGACGCCGCGTTCAAGGTGGGGTTCCACATGATGCCGGGCCAGCCGGGGATGACCCGCGAGATGTGTATCGAGGACTTCCGGCAGCTGTTCGAGAACCCCGACTGGCGGCCGGACTACCTGAAGATCTACCCGACGCTCGTCGTCGAGGGGACCCGCGTGTACGATCGGTGGCGCCGCGAGGAGTTCGACCCCCTGACGAACGAGGAGGCGGCCGACGTCGTCGCCGAGGCGATGGACCACGTCCCGAAGTACACCCGGCTCCAGCGCGTCCAGCGCGACATCCCCGCCGACTTCATCGAGGGCGGCGTCTGGAAGTCGAACCTCCGACAGCTCGCGGACCAGCGGGCCGAACAGAAGGGGATCGTCCAGCGCGACATCCGCGCCCGCGAGGTGGGCCACAACGACGCCGACCCGGACCCGGACGACGTCGAACTCGACGTGATGACCTACGAGGCGGGCGGCGGGACGGAACACTTCATCTCCTTCGAGGACCCCGTCCGCGACCTGCTCGTCGGGTTCTGTCGCCTGCGGTTCCCCTCGTTCGCGCCCGACCAGCCCGGCGCGCCCGGCACCGAGGACGACGCGATCCGCCGGGAGCTGGAAGACGCCGCCCTGATCCGCGAGCTGCACGTGTACGGCAGCGAGGTCGCCATCGGCGGCGACGGCGACTGGCAGCATCAGGGGTACGGGACGAAGCTGCTCGAACGCGCTGAGGAGCTCGCCCGCGACGCCGGCTACCGCAAGATGGCCGTCATCTCCGGCATCGGCGCGCGGGAGTACTACCGGAACAAGCTCGGCTACCACCAGGACGGGCCGTACGTGTCGAAGCGGCTGTAGCCGGCCGCCGGCGCGGCCGCCCGCTCCTCGACGACCCGTTTGCCCGCTCCTCGATGGCGCGTCCCCACAACGACACGCCTTTTTCCGGCCCGCGAGTCTCTGTCGCGTATGGACCAGAAGCGGGAGCTGTCGAGCATCGACCTCGCGGCCCTCGTCACCGAGCTCAATCGGTACGAGGGCGCGAAGGTCGACAAGGCGTACCTCTACGACGACGACCTGCTCCGGCTGAAGCTCCGCGACTTCGACCGCGGCCGCGTCGAGCTCATGATCGAGGTGGGCGACGTGAAGCGCGCCCACGTCGCGGACGCCGACCACGTCGCGGACGCGCCCGGGCGCCCGCCGAACTTCGCGAAGATGCTCCGGAACCGGATGTCCGGCGCCGACTTCGCGGGCGTCGAGCAGTACGAGTTCGACCGGATCCTCACCTTCGAGTTCGAACGCGAGGACGAGAACACGACGCTCGTCGCCGAGCTGTTCGGGCAGGGAAATGTCGCCGCGCTCGACGAGACCGGCGAGGTCGTCGGGTCGCTGTCGACGGTCCGGCTCAAGTCCCGAACCGTCGCGCCCGGCGCGCAGTACGAGTACCCCGCCTCGCGGCTCAACCCCCTCGACGTGAGCCTCGGCGGGTTCGAGCGGCACATGCGCGAGTCCGACAGCGACGTGGTGCGGACCCTCGCCACGCAGCTCAACCTCGGCGGGCTCTACGCCGAGGAGGTGTGCACCCGCGCCGGGGTCCCGAAGGAGACGCCGATCGAGGAAACGACCGACGACCAGCTCCGCGCGCTCCACGAGGCGCTCGAACGCATCGGCGACCGGCTTCGCTCCGGCGATATCGACCCGCGCGTCTACGAGGAGGCGCTCGACGAGGAAGACGAGAGGGACGGCGACGAGGACCGCGACCCCCGCGTCGTCGACGTCACGCCCTTCCCGCTCTCCGAGCACGAGGGGCTCCCGAGCGTCGGCTTCGACTCGTTCAACGCCGCCGTGGACGAGTACTTCTACCGGCTCGAAAACGAGGACACCGACGCGGGCGAGGCCCCGTCGGACGCGAGTCCCTCTCGGCCCGACTTCGAGGGAGAGATCGCCAAACAGGAGCGGATCATCGAACAGCAGAAGGGGGCGATCGAGGGGTTCGAGGAGCAGGCGGAGGCGGAGCGCGAGCGCGCCGAACTGCTGTACGCGAACTACGACCTCGTCGACGAGGTGCTCTCGACGGTCCAAGAGGCCCGCGAGAACGAGGTCCCGTGGGACGAGATCGCCGAGACGCTCGACGCGGGCGCGGAGCGCGGCATCCCGGCGGCGGAGGCCGTCGTCGACGTCGACGGCGGCGAGGGGACCGTGACGGTCGCGCTCGAGGCCGGAAGCGACGAGGACGGCGAGGACGCCGACTCGGTCCGCGTCGAGCTCGACGCGAGCACCGGCGTCGAGGTCAACGCCGACCGGCTCTATCAGGAGGCGAAGCGCATCGAGGGGAAGAGGGAGGGCGCGATGGAGGCGATCGAGTCGACCCGCCGCGAGCTGGAGGCGGTCGAGGAGCGCAAGGCGGAGTGGGAGGCGAAACAGGCGGCCGACGACGGCGACGCCGGCGGCGACGACGAGACCGACGAGGACGACGAGGAGTACGAGACCGACTGGCTCTCGCGCGCCTCGATCCCGATCCGGAGCCCCGACGACTGGTACGACCGCTTCCGGTGGTTCCACACCTCGACGGGCTACCTCGTCATCGGCGGGCGCAACGCCGACCAGAACGAGGAGCTCGTCAAGAAGTACATGGGCAAACACGATCGGTTCTTCCACACGCAGGCGCACGGGGGGCCGGTGACGCTGCTGAAGGCCGCCGGACCATCCGAGTCCGCGGACCCGGTCGATTTCTCCGACCAGACGCTGCGGGAGGCCGCGCAGTTCGCGGTCTCGTACTCCTCGGACTGGAAGGACGGCCGCGGCGCGGGCGACGCGTACATGGTCGCGCCGGACCAGGTGTCGAAGACGCCCGAGAGCGGCGAGTACATCGAGAAGGGGAGCTTCGTGATCCGCGGCGACCGCACCTACTTCGAAGACGTGCCCTGCCGGGTCGCTGTCGGCGTCCAGTGCGAGCCGGTCACCCGAGCCATCGGCGGGCCGCCGTCGGCGATCGTCGACCGCGCGGCGACCTCGATAACGCTGGAGCCGGGGATGTACGCGCAGAACGACGCCGCGATGATGGTCTACCGCGAGCTGAAAGGGCGGTTCGCCGACCAGTCGTTCGTCCGGAAGGTGGCGAGCGCGGACCAGCTTCAGGAGTTCCTCCCGCCGGGCGGCTCCGACGTCGTCGACTGAGGCGATTGTCGGGCGCTGTCGGAGCGAGATGACCACCTCCCCGCCCCGGAGCGCGACCCTTTCAAGCCTCCGCCCCCGACTCCGCCCATGAGCTTCGAGGCGCTGCCGGACGGCTGGCGGGTGTGGAACGAGGAGCCGAGCGGGCGGGCCATCCTCGTCTACCGGCCCGACGTGTTCGACGGCGACGAGCTCCCCGCGGAGTGTCTGCCGACCATCTACCTCACGAACGGCGCGCGCACGGCCCGGCCCGGCTCCGGCCAGTACGCGACCGACGAGTGGCACGTCGTCCTCTTCTTGGAGCCCGAGGTCGAGGCGGTCTCGGAGACCCGCGACGACCGCGAGGCGGGCGCGGCCGCCGCCGTCGCCGTCGCGGAGCGGTTCGCCGCTGGCGAGGTCGACTACCGCGCCGCTTACCAGGTGCCGCGCGAGGAGTACTTCGAGCGGTTAGATGAGCTGATCGAGGGCGAGTGAGCGCGGCCGGCCGGTCGGCGACTTCGCCGTGTTCGATCCGCGTTCGTGTATACATGCGTCGTCGTAAAACCCGATAGCACCACGAACACGAGGATTTTTATCGCCTGCCACCCCACCGTCGCGTACATGAACGCCGGTGGGGACCACACCGCTGACGAGCCGCGAGAGAAGTGCGGCGTCGTCGGCATCTCGCTCGCTGACCGCGAGGCCGCGCGCCCGCTGTACTACGCGCTGTACGCGCTCCAACACCGCGGGCAGGAGTCCGCGGGGATCGTCACGCACGACGGGTTCCAACAGCACAGCCACGTCGAGCGCGGGCTCGTCGGCGACGCGTTCGACGAGGGGGACCTGGCGTCGCTGTCGGGCGGGACCGGCATCGGCCACGTCCGGTACCCGACCGCCGGCAGCCTCGACAAGAGCTGCGCGCAGCCGTTCTCCGTCTCCTTCAAGTCCGGCTCGCTCGGGCTCTCGCACAACGGCAACCTCGTCAACGCGGACGAGGTGCGCGAGGAGCTCGCGGCGGCCGGCCACGCGTTCACCTCCGACGGCGACACCGAGGTGATCGCCCACGACCTCGCGCGCAACCTCCTCGAGGAGGACCTGGTGCGCGCCGTCAAACACACGATGAACCGCATCCACGGCTCTTACTCGCTGGCGATCACCCACGACGACACCGTGCTCGGCGTGCGCGACCCCCTCGGGAACCGCCCCTTGTGCCTCGGGAAGGTGGACGGCGGCTACGTGCTCGCCAGCGAGTCGGCCGCCATCGACACCCTCGACGGGGAGCTCATCCGGGACGTGCGCCCGGGCGAACTCGTCGTCCTCGACCCCGACGGGACGGGGTACGACACGTACCAGCTCGTCGAGCGAGAGTCGACCGCCCACTGCTTCTTCGAGCACGTCTACTTCGCGCGCCCCGACTCCGTCATCGACGAGAACCTCGTGTACGAGGTCCGCCGCAAGCTCGGCCGGAAGCTCTGGGAGGAATCGGGCGTCGAGGCCGACGTGGTGATGCCGGTGCCCGACTCCGGGCGGGCGTTCGCCTCCGGCTACGCCGACGCGGCCGGCGAGACGACCGCCGACGGCGAGGTCCGTCCGGAGGGCGACGCCGGCATCGAGTTCGCCGAGGGGCTGATGAAGAACCGCTACGTCGGGCGCACGTTCATCATGCCGACGCAGGACGAGCGCGAACGCGCGGTCCGGCTGAAGCTCAACCCGATCAAGTCGACCGTGGAGGGGAAGTCGGTCACCATCATCGACGACTCCATCGTCCGCGGGACGACGTCGACGCAGCTGGTCGATCTCGTCCGCGAGGCGGGCGCCGAGGAGGTCCACCTCCGCATCGGTGCGCCGGCGATCGTCGCTCCCTGCTACTTCGGGATCGACATGGCGACCCGCGAGGAGCTGATCGCGGCCGACGCGTCCACCGAGGAGATCCGCGAGGAGGTGGGCGCCGACTCCCTCTCGTACCTCTCGATCGACGCCGTCGCCGAGGCGCTCGGCGAGAGCCGCGCCGACCTCTGTCTCGGCTGCGTCACCGGCGAGTACCCGTTCGACGTCGAGGGCGAGGAGAGCGACCGCGACCTCGACGCCGTCAGGCCGGACCCCACACCGGCGGACGACTGATCGGGTTTCGACCGCGATCTCCGACGCGTCTCGCGCGACGCCGGAGCGTTCTCACGCCGCGAGTCAGGAATCGGGAATTTAAATACGCCCACGCCGGGAGGTACGGGTATGACATCCGACGCCGACGACGCGACGATGAGCCGCCGCGGGCTGTTCAGGGTCGGCGCCGCGGGCGCCGCCGCCGCGACCGGCCTCGCCGCCGGATCCGGGACTGCCGCCGCCCAGTACGGCGGTTGGCTCGACGACGTGGACAACTACGACGGCACTCACGACTACACGGGCCAGGACGAGGTCACGGTCGACGTCGGCGCGGTCGACGGGCTCAAGTTCGGCCCGGCGGCGATCCTGATCGACCCCGGGACGACGGTCGTCTGGGAGTGGACCGGCGAGGGCGGCGCGCACAACGTCGTCGCCGAGGACGGGACGTTCGACAGCGGCGAGACGGTCAGCGAGGCGGGGACCACCTTCGAGCACACGTTCGAGGACGTCTCCGAGGGCGACACGTTCAACTACCTCTGTGTCCCCCACGAGGCGGTCGGCATGAAGGGCGCCGTCGCGATCGGGTCGGTCGACGACGACCTCGTCGAGCCGGACGCGGGCGGAGACGGCGGCGACGGTGGAGACGGCGGGAGCGGAGACGGCGGTGACGGCGACGATGGCAGCGACGGTGGTGACGGAGGCGACGGCGGCGGCGGTCGCACCCTCACCGCGGGAGACATCGGCGCGCTCGCGCTCGGCTTCGGGTTCGCCGGCGCGCTGCTCGTTCCGCTCTTCTACGCGGCCCACCGGATGGCGAACGACGAGGGGTAGGGGGCCGAGCCGGTCTCACTGACCGTTTTTCCGATCCGCGCCGGCGGCGACCCGCGACCGCAACAGGAGGAGGACGGCCGACAGCCACAGCGCCGCTTCGAGGAAGAAGGCGGAGGTCCCGATATAATAGAGCGCGAACTCGCCCGGCGGGATCGCGAGCGGGTCGGACCGCGGGAGGACCGGCCACGCGAGGAACAGCGCGTCGCCCGCCCGCCCGTTCACGACCACGTGGAGCGCGTCGAGCGCGAGGTGCGACCCCCAGCCGACCGCGACCGCGAGCCCGCGTCGATGCCTCGCGGCCAGGGCGACGGCGAGCGGTGCGAGCAGCGCGGAGTGCCCGATAGACTGGTACACGTCAAAGAGGCCGAGCACGCCGAGCGGCTTGTCGACCACGTCCGGGATCGCGGCGCCGGCGACGAGCCACCGGACCGAGAGTGGCGGTGCGGTCGAGAGCGTCGGCATCGCAACGCCGGCGAAACGCCGCCGGACTCGCGAGTGGCCCGTGAACCACCCGATGCCGACGGCGGCGAGGAGATGGGTCGCGAACAGCACGCCGATCCGTACGGACCGTGGCGGCTTCAAGCCTCGGCGGCCGCCTCAGAACGCGTGGTACAACATGACGTACACGCCGATCCCCATCGCGAAGGAGACCAGCCAGAGGACGGCGGCGACGAGGCCGACCTGCGCGTGTCGCGTGTGGTACAGCTCCTCGTACGGTCGGGTCGCGGCGAGCAGGAGCGCGTGGAAAACGAACGGGATACAGAGGATCGCGAGCAGGATGTGAATCGCGAGGAACGGGAGGTAGAGGTAGGTGTAGACGGCCTCGGGGCCGGGGAACTCGGTCGTGCCGACGTGGATCAGCCGGTAGAGGTAGGCGCCGAGGAAGGCCGTGAACAGGCCGAACGACGTCAGCATGAACGCGCGGTGTCGGTGCACGTCGCCGCGCGCGATGGCCCGCCAGCCGAGCACGATGGTGACGATGGCCGTCGCCGAGACGGCGGCGTTGAAGTGCGGGATGGCGGCGAGGACGGCGTCGCTCGCACGCGGGAGGAGTGCGCTCGGGATCGCGCCGCCGACGGCGCCGAACACCACGGCGAGCGCGGCGACGGAGCTGAGCGCGGTCAGAAGCGAGACGTTCTCGCGGGCCCACTCGGACATGGCGGATTCGAGGGTCGCCTCCCCCAAACGCGTGCCGGTTCCGGCGCGTCCGACCGACGCGCTCGACCGGCGATGCGTTCGACCCCGCCGACCGGTGTCACTCTCCGACACGGCACTGCCGAATGGAAGGGCTTTTAATTGGGGGAAGGGTACGTGAGAACGCGACAGAACACCGCGAGCGTGGGTAGCCAAGCCAGGCCAACGGCGCAGCGTTGAGGGCGCTGTCCTGTAGAGGTCCGCCGGTTCAAATCCGGTCCCACGCATCGCTCGGCGGTACACCCGCCACACGATGCACGGTGTTGTCTCTACGACAGCACCCACGCACAATTCCTACCGACCGCTACGATTCGAGCGACGGCTTCGTTTCGCGACAGGCCGACTCCAGGCTCGCTCCCGCGGTCGACGCCTCCCCGACGAACTGCCACCCTTTTAGTCCCGGCCTGCCGGAGGTACGCGTAATGAGCGAGGACGCGACCCCCGAGTACGACCACGAGGAGCTGGGGCTCGTCGCCGGGCTGGAGATCCACCAGCAGCTCGACACGGAGACGAAGCTGTTCTGCGACTCTCCGACGACCGAGCGCGACCCCGCCGACGCCGAGCGGGAGATCACCCGCCGGCTCCACCCGACGAAGAGCGAGCTCGGCGAGCTCGACGACGCCGCGATGGAGGAGAGCCGCGTCGACCGCGAGTTCACCTACCTCGCGTACGACACCACCTGCCTCGTGGAGGAGGACGACGAGCCGCCGCGCCGCGTCGACGACGAGGCACTCTCCGTCGCGCTGCAGATCGGGGATCTGCTCGACGTCTCGGTCGTCGACCAGGCGCACGTGATGCGGAAGCTCGTCATCGACGGCTCGAACACCTCCGGCTTCCAGCGCTCGATCCTGCTCGGCCAGGAGGGAGAGATCGAGACGAGCGAGGGACGCGTGTCCGTCGTCGACCTCATGCTGGAGGAGGAGTCGGCCAAGCGCGTCGAGGAGACTGACGACGGCGTCGTCTACTCGCTCGACAGGCTGGGTGTCCCCCTCGTCGAGATCGGGACCGGGCCGGACATCCGGAGCCCCGAGGGCGCCCGCGAGGCCGCCGAGCGCATCGGCATGCTGCTCCGGTCGACCGGTGCGGTCAAGCGCGGGCTCGGCACGATCCGCCAGGACGTCAACGTCTCCATCGCCGAGGGCGCCCGCGTCGAGGTGAAAGGCGTCCAGGACCTGCAGGGGATCGAGGACATCGTCCGCGGCGAGGTCGGTCGCCAGGCGGAGCTGCTCGCGATCCGCGACGAGCTCCGCGAGCGCGACGCGAGCGTCGGCGACGTCTCGGACGTCACCGACGTCTTCGCCGACACCGACTCCGGGGTCATCCGAAGCGCGCTCGACGCGGGCGGGAAGGTGACGGCGGTCCCCCTGTTCGGCTTCGACGGCCTCGTCGGCCGGGAGCTCCAGCCCGACCGCCGGCTCGGCACCGAGCTCTCGGACCACGCCAAGCGACACGGCGCGGGAGGCATCTTCCACACCGACGAGCTGCCGGCGTACGGCGTCACGGACGAGGAGGTCGACGCCCTCCGCGAGGCGGTCGGCGCCGACCCCGAGGACGCGGTCGCCATCGTCGCCGCCGACCCGGAGACGGCCGACCTCGCGATCGAGGCCGCCGCCGACCGCGCCGCCGCCGCGATCGAGGGGGTCCCCGAGGAGACCCGCGGCGCCAACGAGGACGGGACCACGCGGTACCTCCGCCCGCTCCCCGGCGCCGCGCGGATGTACCCCGAGACGGACGTGCCGCCGGTCGAGCCGGACCCGTCCGACGTGGACCGGCCCGAGCTCTTGGACGAGAAGACCGACCGTTACGTCGAGGCGTTCGGGCTCGACCGCGGGCTCGCCGAGCAGGTCGCGTTCGGGCGTCGCTTCCCGCTGTTCGAGGCCGCGGTCGAGCGCGGCGTCGACCCCACCTTCGCCGCGTCGACGCTGGAGTCGACGACGACGGAGATCCGCCGCGAGGGGGCGCCCGTCGAGAACCTGACCGACGACCACTTCCTCGACCTGTTCGCACTCGTCGAGGACGGTGACCTCGCGAAGGAAGGCGTGCCGGAGGTGCTGACGACGCTCGCGGAGGATCCCGACCTCACGGCCGAAGAAGCGGTCGAGGAGGCCGGGCTCTCCGGAGTGAGCGAGGCCGAGGTGCGCGATGCGGTCGTCGACGTCGTCGAGCGCAACGCCGACCAGATCGAGGCCGAGGGGATGGGCGCCTTCTCGGGACTGATGGGCGAGGCCATGGGCGCGCTCCGCGGGAAGGCCGACGGCGAGGTCGTCTCCGACGTGCTCCGCGAGGAGATCGGCAAGCGGTCGTAGACATTGACGTGTGGTGCGACGGTCGTTTTTAAGCTATCGCTACTGGTGTTGCAGTAACCATTTCGAAAGCCCCAGCCGCTCGGAGATACGTAGTTGACGCCGGATCGACGGTGACTCTTCGAAAGCCCCAGTCGCGAGGACTCGCGCGGCTCGGTGTCGTTCGAGACGCCTTCGGCGTCTCGTGATGACGTGAGAGCTTTGCTCTCTCGAACCACGCTCCTCGCTCGCGGTGCTCGCTGCGGTGCTACCGTCGCCGGGCTTCGCCCTCGCGACTGCCCCTTTGAGTCCCCCCCGCAAAGTACCGCCGGAAGACGGTCGCCTCGCTTCGCTCGGCGCTGCGTCTTCCGTGCTCCCGCTCGCGCTGCTCGCGGGACCGCAGCCTCACGCCTCCCCAGCCTCGCGGCTCCCTTCGGTCGCCGCGTCCCTCGCACGACGCTCCTCGCGCCCTGCGGCCGCTCGGAGGCGCGCGCCACCGCACATCCATTATCTGTAATCGTCGCAACTCCCAGTTCTCCTTCAAAATGTCGTCGCCAACGCGGTGAGATCGCCTTCTCCTCAGTCCGTCAGCTCCGCGATCAGCGTGTCGAGGTCGTACGTCGCCGGCGCGCGCGGCTCGTCCCGGAGGGTCGCGATGGTGAACGTCGAGTTCGTGCGCTCGACCTCGGGGATCGCCTCGAAGTCGCTGATGAGTCGCTCGACGGTGTCCGACGACGAGAGCCGCGCGAGCACGACGAAGTCGGTCTCGCCCATCGTGAAGAACGCCTCCGTGACGCCCTCGACGGCGAGCAGCTCGTCGGCGAACTCCTCGTACGGCCCCTCGTAGCTCGCGAGCACCTCGACGATCACCGTGACGCCGAGCCCGAGCGCCTCGTGGTCGAGGTCGTACAGGTCGTTCTCGATCACGCCGTCCTCGCGGAGGTTGTTCAGCCGGTAGTGGATCGTCGACACCGGAATCCCCGTCTCCTCGTGGAGCCGCTCGGGACTCCCCGTGCCGAGGTCCGAGATGGCCTTCAACAGCCGCACGTCGCGCTCGTCCATACGGCCCCTTCGCGTGAGGGATTGTTGTATATTCCGACCGATACACTTGTAGTCGAGTTCAACAACGGACCTCGTTTCGGGACCGAATTGCACTCAGTTCGTATGCGTGATTGTTCATTCTGAATATCGATGGATATAGGAGAATAGTTTAAACATCACGAGGAACTTCGAACTGACACTCAATGAAGCTACGGAACCTCCTCTCCACTTCGGAATCTATCGTCGCCGCGTTCGTCCTCCTCGCGACCCTGTGGGGCACCTCGTTCGTCGCCATCGAGGCCGGGTTACACTACTTCCCGCCGCTGTTGTTCGCCGGCGTCCGGTACGCGATCGCCGGGGCGATCGTGCTTGGGGTCGCCGCGGTCACGTCCGGCCGGACGGTCCCCAGCGGCCGCGACGAGTGGCTCGGCGTCGCCGTCGCGGCGACGTTCGTGATCGCCGCCTACCACGGGCTGTTGTACGTCGGCGAGCTCTACATCTCCGGGGCGGTCACCGCGGTGGTCGTTAGCCTCGCGCCGGTGTTGACCGCGGTGTTCGCCGCCCTGCTCCTCCCGAGCGAGCGGCTCGGTCCCGTCGAGATCGGCGGGTTCGCGCTCGGGGTCCTCGGCGTGGTCGTGATCGCCGACCCGACGGCGGCCGGGGTCGGCGGCTCCACCCTGCTCGGCGTCGGGCTCGCGTTCGCCGGCGCCGTCGCCTTCTCGCTCGGCGCGGTGCTGCTCCGACCGCTCCGGACCGACCTCCCGATCGCCGCCCTCCAGGGGTGGGCGATGGTGCTCGGCGCCGGGCTCCTCTTCGTCGGCGCCGCCGCGTTCGGCGAGTCGCCGGCAGCGATCGAGTGGAACCGAACCGCTATCGTCTCGCTCGCGTACCTCACGCTGCTGTCGGGCGTCGTCGCCTTCCTGATCTACTTCGCGCTGCTCGACGCGGTCGGTCCCGCGCAGCTCCACCTCGTCGGGTACGCCGAGCCCGTGGTCGCCGCGGTCGGGAGCTGGGTCCTGTTCGGCAGCCTGATCGGGGCGGAGGCGATCGTCGGGTTCGTCGCGATCCTCGCCGGCTTCCTCGCGCTCGAACGCCGGGCGATCGCCGCGTACGTCGGATTCGACGCGTATCACTGGCCCGCGCTGACCGGGCGAAAGTAAGGACCGTCCGCACCGAGTCGTCGGAATTTCCGGCGATCGGACCCCTCAGCCCTCGACGTCCGCGGTCAGGCCAGCGCGGAGGTCGCGGCCGAGGTAGTGGCCGAGCAGCGCGACGACGAGCCCGAGCCCGCCCCCGATCGCGAGCAGGGAGAGCCCCCACTGCTGGAGGTAGTCGACGCCGATCGGGAGGAAGCCGACGTTCAGGACGTTCGTCACGGCGACGAGCGCTCCCGCCGCGGCGCCGGCGACCCCCGTCTCGACGTACCGACGGGCGGACAGCGCCAGCCCGATCAGGAACGCCGCGAGGAACACGCCCCCGGCCGAGCCGACCGTTCCACCGATGAGGGGGATCGCGCCGCCGAGGAAGACGCCGGCGGCGACGGCGGCGAGCGAGAGCGCGAACGCCCTCCCGGAGAACCAGCGGCCGCTCATTCCGACCCGGCCGCCGTCGTCGCCCGCGTCGACCGCCTGTCCGGACGACCCGCCCGTCGCGGCGTCCGCCCCGCCGCGGTCCGACGCCGAGGGCTCCCCTCCCCCGGCGAGGTCGTCGTCGAGGAGGTCGTCGAGGTCGTCCATCGGATCGCCGTCGGACGCCTCTTCCTCCTTGGAGGGTTGCATACCGGAGCGTTCGCCCGTGAGGCCTTGTGTCTTGTGCACACGGGCGGATCGCCTCGCCGCCTCGCGCGCCGCGCGACGGCATCGAACTCCCCGCCGTTTTCACCGGAAACGAGGTGTCTCCGGGCCGAGCGACCGCGACGCGGGGCCCGGCCATCCTCGCGCGTCAGTCGTTCCCGTCGCGCTCCCGTGGCCCCCACACGCGCTTGTCGACGAGTTCGACCGTCATCGGCCCGTCGACGGTCACCTGACAGGAGAGCCGCGGGTAGCCGAACCGCGCCGCGAGGCGGTCGTGCCAGTGGTCCGGCGGCGGCCCCTCGCGGATCCGGACGCCGCAAGTGGCACACAGTCCGCGCCCGCCGCAGTTCAGTCGCCGCGTTGCGGCCGCGTACGGCGACAGGTCGGCGTCGAGCAGGGCGTGCCGCAGGTTCCGTCCCGGCTCGACCGCCAGCTCGGTGCGCTCGTCGCCGTCGACGACGATCAGGGGAACGCTCTCGGCGTCGGCCTCGGTCATGCGATATCTGGGATTACGCCCGTGGACCCATAGGTGAGCGGGTCCCTCGCGGGCGACACGGGACCCCTCGCACGCGACAACGGGCGCGTCGCGCGGGCGACCCGGAACGGCTTTCCACGGCCGCGCCGACCGCGTCGACATGGACACGCGTCGCGCGCTGCTCGACGCCCTGGCAGACGCCCCGGTCTCGGGACCGGCGCTCGCCGCGGAGCTCGGCGTCTCGCGGGCGGCGGTGTGGAAGGCGGTCGAAACGCTCCGCGGGGAGGGGTTCGCCGTCGAGTCGACGCCGGAGGGCTACGTCGCCCCCACGGACCCCGCATACTGCGCGGCCGGGATCGAGTTCGGGATCGACGCGCCGTACTCGGTCGAGTACCACGACAGCCTCCCGTCGACGAACGACCGCGCCCGCGAGCTGGCGAGCGAGGGCGCCGCCGACGTCGCCGTCGTCGCCGACGAGCAGACCGGCGGTCGGGGGCGGCTGGACCGCGAGTGGGTCGCCCCGAGCGGCGGCGTCTGGCTCTCGCTCGTCACGCGGCCGACGGTCCCGCCCGCACGCGCGCCGCTTTTCACCCTCGCCGCGGCGGTCGCGACGGTCGACGCCTGCAGCGACGTCAGCGTCGACGCGCACATCAAGTGGCCGAACGACGTGCTCGTCGGGGGCGACGAGGGAACCGAGAAAGGGGACGGGGACGCGGTCGAGCGCCCCGGACGCGGCGGTCGCAAGCTCGCCGGGGTCCTCACCGAGATGGAGGGCGAGGCGGACCGAGTGTCGTGGCTCGTCGTCGGTGTCGGCGTCAACGCGAATCTCGACCCCGAGGTGCTCCCCGCCGACGCGACCTCGCTGCGCGCCGAGGCCGGCGGCGACGTCGACCGGCGGCGCTTCGCGGCGACGCTGCTCGAACGGTTCGCGGCGCTCGCGGAGACCGCGGACCGCTCCGACCGGATCCTCGCGGCGTGGCGCGACCGGGCGAGCACGCTCGGGCGGCGCGTCCGGGTGGAGACTCCGACGGGGGCCGTCGAGGGGACCGCGGTCGACGTGGAGTCGCCGGGCGCGCTCGTGATCGACACCGACGACGGGACGCAGCGCGTCCACGCCGGGGACTGCGAGCACCTCCGCGACGCCGACGGCTGACCGCGGCGGGACGCCGGGACCGACGCGCTCCGTCTACCTCACGTCCGGCCGGTCGCCTCCGACTCGGCGTCGTCGGTCGGCCCGTCGGTCGGCCCGTCGCTCGCGGTCGCGTCCTCGCCGGCGGCCTCCGCGACGCTCGGCTCCGCCGGCACGTCGCCGTCGATCCGGACCGTTAGGACCGGGACGGCGGACCCGCGTACGACCTTCTCGGCCACGCTCCCGAGCAGGAGCCGATCGATCCCGCCGCGGCCGTGGGTCCCCATCACGACGAGGTCGCAGCCGTTGCCCTCGGCGTACCGGATGATCTCGCGGCTGGGCGACCCCTCGACGACCGCCGTCTCCACGTCGACGCCGGTCCCGTCGGACAGCTCCTCGACCGCGTCCACGGCCTCGTCGGCGTCGCCTCGGAGGAGGTCGCCGACCCCCTCCCACGACGCCTCCATCGGCATGCCCGCGTACCTCGCCGCGTCGACCACGTGGATCGCGTGGACGGCGGCGCCGTGGACCGCGGCGAGGTCCAACGCGTGCGCGACCGCGCGCTCCCCCTCGGCCGAGCCGTCGGTCGGGACCAGGATCCGGTCGTAAAGTGACATCTGTTCACATATAGCATGAACCTGCGATCGCATAACTCTTTGCAGGCTTTGCCGGTTCTTTGCGGCGGTTCGGCTCCTCGCCGGCCCGTCGCTGGACCATGGCACGCGTTTAAGCTCCCGGACGACGATATACCACTATGCCATCCGAAGTACATCTCTCGCACGTCCAAGACGAGTTCCAAGATCACTCCTTCCCGGCGGCCCGGAGCGACCTCGCCGAGTCGTGCGCGGGGACCACCGTGCTGTTCGCCGACGGCGACGCCGACCTTGGCGAGCTGCTCGCCGAGATCGAACAGGAGCGGTTCGAGAGCCCCGAGGACGCCTTCGCCGCGCTCCAGAACGTCCTGCCGATCGAGGCGGTCGGCGAGCCGGGCCAGTCCGACGGCGACGCCTGAGCCGAACCGGGCCCTCGTCACCCGTACGCACGCCACGGCGCGTCTCGCATCGCTTTTCACCGCGGGTCGCGCACTGATGGTAATGAGCTATCGGATCGGCCTCGTCGGCAAGCCCTCCGTGGGGAAGTCGACGTTTTTCAACGCCGCGACGATGAACGACGTGCCCGAGGGCGCGTACCCGTTCACCACGATCGACCCGACCGTCGGCGAGGCGTACGTCCGCGTCGACTGCGCCGCCCCCGAGTTCGACGAGAGCTGCACGCCGAACGTCGGCGTCTGCCGAGAGGGGACCCGGTACGTCCCCGTGAAGCTCGTTGACGTCGCCGGGCTCGTCCCGGGCGCCCACGAGGGGCGCGGGCTCGGCAACCAGTTCCTCACCGACCTGAACGAGACCGACGTGCTGATCCACGTCGTCGACTTCTCGGGGAAGACGGACATCGAAGGCGAGGCTACCGAGGGCCACGACCCGCGCGAAGACATCGACTTCCTCGAGGAGGAGCTCGACGAGTGGTACCTCGACGTGCTCCGGAAAGGGCTCGAGAAGTTCGAGACGCGCTACCACGGCTCCGAGGCCGCCATCGAGAGGGAACTCGCCGAGCAGATGTCGGCGTTCGGCATCGACAAGGACCGGATGAAACGCGTCATCCTCGCGGAGGGGCTCGAACTCGACCCCGAGACGTGGGACGACGCCGACGAGGCGTCGCTCGCCCGCGAGATCCGCAAGCGCACGAAGCCGATGGTCGTCGCCGCGAACAAGATGGACACGCCCGAAGCGCAGGCGAATTGGAAAGAGATCACGACCGACCCCGACTACGATCACCTCTCTTTCGTCCCCGCGAGCGCTCACGCCGAGAAGGCCCTCAAGAACGCGAACGAGTCCGGCGTCGTCGACTACACGCCCGGCGACAGCGCGTTCGACGTCGTCGGCGACGTCTCCGGCGAGCAGGCGGCCGGCCTCGACCGGATCGGCGAGTTCGTCGCCGACTACGACGGGACCGGGGTCCAGGGCGCGCTGGAGGCGGCCGTCTTCGACGTGCTCGGGTGCATCGCGGTCTTCCCCGGCACCGCGAACGGGAGCAAAGACGAGAAGGGTGTCTTCCGGGACTGCTTCCTCCTCCCCGAGGGGTCGACGACCGAGGACTTCGCGTTCCACATCCACTCGGACATCGGGGAGGGGCTCCTCCACGGCACCGACTGCCGGAGCGGGCGCCAGGTCGGGACCGGCCACGAGCTCGACCACCGCGACGTGATCGAGCTGGTTTCGACGAAGCAGGCCGCGCCGTAGTCGGCGAAAAGCGCTTTTAACCGTCTTTTTAACGGTCGCCGTCGGGATCCGGCACGCGCTCGGCCGAGCCGACCGGCGTCGCCGCGTCCGGCAGGTCGGCCAGCCCGAGCCGGTCGAGCAGCCGAGCCGTCGGCCGGCCCTCGCGGTCCCAGTCTCGGTACGCGTAGTACCGGTCGAGCAGCCGCTCGAACGCCTCGGGATCGAGCCCGTCGCGTTCGGTGTCCGAATCACCGTCGCGCTCGCGTCCCGGCCCGCCTTCGGTGTCCCTCGTCAGCGCCTCGGGGAGCGCGTCGTCATCCCTGGTGAACCCCTCCCGGAGGTTGAACAGCCGCGCGAGCGTCCACACGCGCTCGCCGAGGAGTCTGAGGTCCTCGGGGTCGCGCTCGTCGCCGAGCGCCGCGAACCACTCGGCGGCGACCTCGGGACCGAAGGCGTCCGCGAGGAAGTCGTCGGCGACGAGACACCACAATGCGGCGCGGCGGTCCTGCTCGTCGGCGACGGTCGCGGCGCGCTCGGCCGGGCTCCATCCCGGATCCGCCACCGCCTCGGTCTCGACCGGGCGGGCGCGCCGGTGGCACCCGCCGCGGTCGCTCGTCGCGAACGCGAGCGCCATCGTCGCGGCGCCCCGCGGGTCGTACGACGCCAGCTCCATCCCCTTCACCGTCGGGACGAGGTCCGCGCCGCCGAACCGCTCGGCCGCGGCCTCGACACCGTCGGCGAGCGCGTCGCCGAGCGGCGTCCCCCGCGACGCGATCTCCTCGATCAGCGCCCGCGCCGCCGCCTCGTCGCCGAACGCGAGATCCCCCTCGACGCCGTGGTCGGCGGCGTCGATCAGGCCCGCATCGCTCGCGCGGACCGCCCACGCGACCGCGTTGCCCGCGGAGATCACGTCGACCCCCAGCCGGTCGCAGACGCCCCCGAGCGCCGCGGCGGCGTCGAAGTCGTCGATCCCGAGCCCCGAGCCGAGGGCGATCGGAGTGCCGCCGCGAGGGACGGTCTCCGCGGGGTCGGAGCCGCCGTCAGCGCCCGATCGCTCCCCGTCGCCCGCGGGGATCCGGAACCCGCCGGGGACCGCTTCGTCCGGGCGCTCGCGGCCCGCGGCGCGCTCGCTCGCGCGCTCGACGCCGAGGCCGTCGGCCCCCTCGAACCGCCGCGCCTGCCAGCCCCGCGTCGGGAGCACGCCGGTCTCGTCCGCGAACGAGACCGTCTCGAGGGTGTCGCCCGCGGCGAGCCACCGGCCCGCGTCGCTGTCGGCGAACCGCTCCGCGTCGCGGTCGCGGAGGTCGCGGAGCGCCGGCGGCGTCTCGGGCGGCGGGTCGCGGGCGACGACCGCCTTCAGACGCTTCGATCCCATCACGGCGCCCGCGCCGCCCCGGCCGGCGTGGTGGTCGCCGCCGTCGGAGGCGATCGTCGCGTAGCGCACCCCGGCCTCGCCCGCGGGGCCGATACAGGCGACCGCGGCGTCGGGAAACGCTGCGTCGGTCTCGGCCGCGTCGAGCCCCTCGATGTCGCCCGCGGGCTCGATCGTCGCCTCGCCGCCGCCGATCGAGAGCGCCACCGGCTCGGCCGCGGCGCCCTCGATCACGACACCGAGGTGGTCCCCGAGCGACCCCGCCAGCCGGCTCGCGAACGACCCGCCGCCGTAGGAGTCGAGAAACGCACCGGTGAGCGGCGACTTCGTGACGGCGGCGTAGCGCGGCTCGCCGGGGAGGTGGCTCGTCAGCGGGCCGACGAGGAACGCGAGCCGGTTCGCCGGCGCCTCCGGGTCGACGCCGGGATCCGTCTCGTAGAGGTAGCGCGCGCCGAGCCCCTTTCCTCCCACGTACCGCTCGCGCCACGCCGCCGGGACGCGCTCGCTGCGCACCCGGCCGGCGGAGAGGTCGACGCGGAGGATCCGGTCGGGGACGCTCATCGTGACCACCGTCGCGCCCGCACGGGATTAAACCACACGCCGCCGCGGACGGTCCGCCGCCGCGGACGGTCCGACCGCCGCGACCGACGCGTTTTCGCCCCGGGCGCCCGATTGGGCGAGTATGGACGACGTCGTCGACGCGCTCGACGCGGCCGCGGGAACGACCTGTCTCGTCGGCGCCGGCGGGAAGAAGACCACCCTCTACGCGCTCGCCGACCGGCTCGACCGGGCGGTGCTCACGGCGACGGTTCGGATCCCGATCTTCGACCGCGAGGTCGCCGAGGTCCGCGTGAGCGACGACCCGGTCGGCGCGGTCGAGGCTGCGGCGACCGAAGGGACTGCGTTCCCGCTCGGCCTCGTACCGGAGCGCGAGCGAGACGACCGCTACCGGGGGTACGACCCCGCCGTCGTCGACGAGATCGCGGTCGCTCACGACGGTCCGGTGCTCGTGAAGGCGGACGGCGCCCGGACGCGACTGCTCAAGGCGCCGAACGAGCGCGAGCCGCAGGTCCCATCGGGCGCGGACCGCGTGATTCCGGTGGCGAGCGTCGGGGCGGTCGGCGAGCCGCTGACCGCGGAGGCGGTCCACCGGCCCGAGCGCGTGGCCGCGATCACCGACGCCGAGGTCGGCGACGAGATCACCCCCGAACTGGTCGGGCGCGTGCTCGCTCACGAGGCGGGCGGACTGAAGGACGTGCCGCCGGAGGCGACACCGATTCCCATGATAAACGCGGTCGACGACGACGCAGACGGGGAGACCGCGCGGGAGATCGCTCGCGTCGTTCACGAGCGCGCCGACGTGCCCCGGGTCGTGCTCGCGCGGATGATCGCGGGCGAGGTCGTGGACGTCGTCGACTGAATCCGGTCGGTTCCGCCGGCCGAACTCGGGCGGTCTCGCGACACGGGGCGGTCGGCCGAACGCACTTATAAGGCCGAGCCTCGCCTACCCGTTCCCATGGAACGAACCGTGACGGTGGTCCCCGAGGCGGGCCTCCACGCGCGACCGGCCTCGAAGCTGGTGCAGGCGGTGAACCGCTTCGACGCCGACGTGTCGATCGGTCGCGCGGAGGACGGCGACGACGGGCTGGTCCGCGCCGACAGCATGCTCTCGGTGAGCGGACTGAACGTCGGCCACGGCGAGTCGGTCCGCGTCGTCACCGAGGGCCCGGACGCGGCCGACGCCCTCGACGCGGTCTGTGACCTGCTCACGAGCGAGGTCGAGGGGAACGGAGACGCCGAGAGCGGTCGGGACGGGACCGACGGCGGTGACCCGGAGTGAGGACGCTCACCGGCGTGGGGAGCACGCCGCTCGCGGGCGTCGGGACGGCGCGCTGGTACCGGCCCGAGGCCGACCTGACGCTCCCCGACCGACCCGACCCCTCCGCAGTCGACGCCGACGCCGAACTGGCCCGCTTCGAGGACGCCCGCGACGAGGCCCGCGAGGCGATCCGGAACGCGCGCGACCGGGCCGCCGAGCGCGTCGGCGAGGAGGAGGCCGCGGTGTTCGACGCGCACGAGGGGTTCCTCGACGACCCGGAGCTCGTCGGGGACGTCGAGGAGGCGATCCGCGACGGGACGCCCGCCGAACACGCCGTCCGCGACCGGTTCGCGGCCGCGATCGAGCAGTTCGAGGACCTCGACGGACGGATGGCCGAGCGCGCCGACGACCTCCGGGACGTCCGCGACCGCCTGCTGCGCGTCCTGCTCGACGCCGACGCCCTCGTCGACCTCGGCGACCTCCCGGACGGGACCGTGCTGCTGGCCGAGCGGCTCACCCCGAGCGACACCGCGGCGCTGGACCCCGACGCGGTCGCCGGGATCGCGACCGTCGCGGGCGGGCGAACCGCGCACGCGGCGATCATCGCGCGGTCGCTGTCGATTCCGGCGGTCGTCGGCGTCGGCGAGTCGCTGCGCGACGTGGAAGACGGGGACGACCTGCTCGTCGACGGCGAGGCCGGCCGAGTCGTCGTCGACCCCGACGCGGAGACGCGGGAGGGGGCCGGCGGGAACGAGGCGCCGGTGATCGCCGAGCGCGTCGCGACCGCCGACGGCAGGTCGGTCGAGGTGGCCGCCAACGTCGGGAGCGAGGCGGAACTGGCGCCCGCCGCCGACCGCGGAGCCGACGGGATCGGGCTGTTCCGGACGGAGTTCCTCTTCCTCGACCGCGAGGCGCCGCCGACCGAGGACGAGCAGTACGAGGCAGTGAACACTGCGCTCTCGGCGTTTCCCGACGACCGGGTGGTCGTCAGGACGCTCGACGTCGGCGGCGACAAGCGGGTGCCGTACCTCGACCTGCCGACCGAGCCGAACCCGTTCCTCGGGCGACGGGGGATCCGGCTCTCGCTCGACGAGCACCGCGACCTGTTCGAGACGCAGCTCCGGGCGCTGTTGCGGGCGGCCGCGAGCGAGGGCGACGGCGAGGGGCTCGCCGTGATGGTCCCGCTCGTCTCCCGGATCGAGGAGGTCGAGGCGGCCGCGGAAGCGGTCGAGTCGGTCGCCGCCGACCTCGCCGCCGAGGGCGTCGACCACGCGGTTCCCGAGCTGGGCGCGATGATCGAGACGCCGGCGGGGGTCTTCCTCGCCGACGCGCTCGCCGAGCGGCTCGACTTCCTGAGCGTCGGCACGAACGACCTCGCGCAGTACGTGATGGCGGCCGACCGCGAGAACGACGGTGTCGCCGACTACCACGACCCCCTCCACCCGGCGGTGTTGCGGGCGATCGACCACGCGACGTCGGCCGCCGCAGGGACCGACGCGTGGGTCGGCATGTGCGGCGAGATGGCCGGCGACCCGGCGCTCACGGAGCTGCTGGTCGGGCTCGGGCTCGACGAGCTCAGCATGAGTGCAGTGACCGTCCCGGCGGTGAAAGAGCGGGTGACCGAGATCGACTCGGCGGAGGCGAGGGCGCTCGCCGACGAGGCGCTCGCCTGCGAGACCCGGAGCGAGGTGCTGGACGTCCTCGGGCTCGACCGAGGGTGAGCTAGAGCTTCTCCATCCCCCGGGCCGCCTCGGCCTGCTCCCGGACCGAGTCGAGCGTGGCGGACGGGTCGGTGGCGGCGACGGCCGCGTTGACCGCGCCCTCCAGCACCGGCGCGTCGGCGATGACGGCCTCCGCGTCGCTCAGCTCGACGGCGACGTCGGCGTTCATCACGGCGCTGCCCAGGTCGACGAGGACGACGACCCCGTCGCCGTCGTCGGCGTCGTCGATGGCGGCCTCGATCGCGTCGGGGACGGTGCCGATCCCGCCCCGCCCGTCGCCGCCGACCGGTTCGATCCGGGTGTCGCCGGCCATCTCTGCGGCCACTTCGGCGATCCCCTCGGCCGCGCGCTCGCTGTGGGAGACGACGACGAGACCGACCATCAGTCCTCGTCCTCCGGGGTTGCGTCGCCGTCTCCGTCGCCCGCCGTCTCTTCGGGCGCCTCGTCCGGGATCGTCGGCGAGGTCGCGTCGACGTCCGGAACCTCGCTGTCGAGCGCGTCGGCGGCGGTCGCGAGCAGCTCCTCGAGGATGAACAGCGCGCTCGTCGCGCCGGGGTCCTGATGGCCGACCGAGCGCCAGCCGAGGTAGGAGGCGCGCCCCTTCCGCGCCCGGATCGGAACGGTGAACGCGACGCCGCGCTCGGCCGCGTCGACCGCCTTCGCGAGCGCTTCGAGCGGCGGGAGGTCGTCCGTCTCGACCGACTTCTTGAACGTGTGGACCGCGGGCGTGAGCGCGTCGACCACCGTTTGGTCGCCCACCCGGGCGTCGCCGCGGTCCTCGACCTTCTCCAGGTAGGTCTCGGCGAACGCCACGGCGCTCTCGGCGGTGACGCCGTCGTCGAGCTCGGCGCTCGCGAACACGAACGAGCCCCCGAACAGCGGGCCGGAGGCCCCGCCGACCTCGGCCATGAGCGTCTTCCCGACCGTCCTGCAGACGGCCTGAGGATCGGGGTCGTCGAGGTCCCGAGCGGCCTCGGCGGCCGCCGCCCAGCCGCGGGCCATGTTCCCGCCGTGGTCGGCGTCGCCGATGGCGGAGTCGAGCTCGGTGAGGTGGTCGCGCTCCGACTCGAAGCGATCGGCGACCGCCTCGACCGCGGCGACGACGGCGGCGCCGTCGGTCGCCTCACCCGCCGACGCCGCCTCCCCGTCTTCCTCCCCGCTCATTGGGTCCGAGTGAGCGCGGGGGTGTCTGCCGGCGCGCCCAGTAGTTCCTTCAGCTCGTCGTCGACGGCGCAGACGGTGACGGAGGCGCCCATCATGTCGAGCGAGGTCATGTAGTCGCCGACCCACGCGTCCCACGTCTCCAGGCCGCGCTCGCCGAGCAGCTCCTGGAGCCGGCGGTTGACGACGAACAGCTCCATCTGCGGGGTGCCGCCCATCCCGTTGACGATCGTGAGCACCTCCCGGCCGTCGTCGAGGTCGAGGTCGTCGAGGACCGCCTCCGTCAGCGCGTCGGTGATCTCGTCGGCGGGCATCAGCTCGGTGCGCTCGGTGCCAGGCTCGCCGTGGATACCGATCCCGAGCTCGATCTCGTCGTCACCCAGGTCGAAGGTGGGCTCGCCCTTCTCCGGGGTGACGCAGGAGGTGAGCGCGGTGCCCATGGTGCCGACGTTGTCGATCACCTTCTCGGCGACGCGCTTGACCTCCGAGAGGTCGGCGCCCGCCGCGGCCTTCGCGCCGGCGGCCTTGTGGACGAGGATCGTCCCGCAGACGCCGCGGCGCCCGGAAGTGTACAGCGAGTCCTCGACGGCGACGTCGTCGTTCACCACGACGCTCTCGACCTCGACCCCCTCCATCTCGGCCAGCTCGATGGCGGTCTCGAAGTTCATCACGTCGCCCTCGTAGTTCTTGATGATCGCGAGGACGCCGTCGCCGGCGTCGCAGGCGTCGATGAGCGCCTCGAACTCGTCGGCGGTCGGCGAGGAGAACACGTCGCCCGCGGCCGCCCCGTCGAGCATTCCGTCGCCGACGTACCCCGCGTGCGTCGGCTCGTGGCCGCTCCCGCCGCCCGTCACCAGCGCCACCTTCCCCTCGACCGGCGCGTCGTCCCGGACGAGCACCTGCGTGTCCGGGAGCCGGCGGAGCCGGTCCGGGTACGCCGCGGTCATCCCGTCGAGCATCTCGTCGACGACGTCGTCCGGTTCGTTGATCAGTTTCTTCATAATCAATCTCAATGACACTCCGCGATCTGTTAAAGATAGTGGCGCCTCGGACGCTCTGCGTCGCTCTTTTCGGGAACTCAGTGTTCGGTCGTCGCCGTCGGCGGGTCGATCCCCCGGTCGTCGTCGAAAACGCGACCCGAAACGAAGGCCGTTTGTCCGCGAACATCGAAGGGCCCGCAGATGGATCTCAAACGGGCGCTGCGCCGCCGGCAGGTCGCCGTCTACGCGGTCGCCGTCGCGCTCGCCCTGGCGGTCGCCGTCGGCCGGCCGGGCGCGGCGCCGCTCGTCGAGCGGCTCATCGACCCCGTGCTGGTCGTTCTCCTCTACGCGACGTTCCTCGAGATCCCCTTCGTGCGCCTGCGGCGCGCGTTCACCGACGGGCGGTTCCTCGCGGCGGCGCTCGCGACCAACTTCCTCGTCGTCCCCGCCGTCGTCTGGATCCTGACGCGGGCGCTCCCCGCGAACCCCGCGATCCTCGTCGGCGCGTTCATGGTGTTGCTGACGCCGTGTATCGACTACGTGATCACCTTCACGGAGCTCGCGGGCGGGGACGCGGAGCGGATCACGGCGATCACGCCGGCGCTCATGCTGGTCCAGCTCGCGCTGCTGCCGGCGTACCTCTGGCTGTTCATGGGGCGGGAGGTCGCCGCCGTCATCGAGGCGAGACCGTTCGTGGAGGCGTTCCTGACGATCATCGCGCTGCCGCTGGCGCTGGCGTGGCTCACCGAGGCGTGGGCGGAGCGGTCCGGGCGCGGCGCGGCGTGGCAGGACGCGATGGGGTGGCTCCCCGTGCCGGCGATGGGCGCGACGCTGTTCGTCGTCGTCGCCTCGCAGTTCCCGCGGGTGAGCGAGTCGATCGGACAGATCGCGGCGGTCGTCCCCGTGTACGTCGCTTTCCTCGCGGTCATGCCGCTCCTCGCGCGGGTCGCGGCCGGGCTGGTCGGGCTCGACGTCGGGGCGAGCCGGGCGCTCGCGTTCACGTCCGTCACGCGGAACTCGCTGGTCGTGCTCCCGCTCGCGTTAGCGCTTCCCGCGGGCTACGAGCTGGCGCCCGCCGTCGTCGTGACGCAGACGCTCGTAGAGCTGGCGGGAATGGTCGCGCTCACGCGAGTCGTGCCGGCGTGGCTCCTCCCCGAGGCGCCCGAGAGGATCTCGCTGGGAGGTATTCGGTCGGGGGAGTGAGCGATTCTCTCCGATCGGACCGTCCGGGCCTCCGCGATCGGTCCGTGAGGTCCCGTGAGAGAGCGGACCTACTTATCGATCGCCGACGACTCTGCGCGTATGCCTCGCATCGACTCGCTCAGGGACGCCTTCTGGAAACGGCACTCGAACCCCAAGAGCGGCTGGAGCCGCGTCCTCGTGCTTCCCGCCCTCCTCGCGGCCGTGTATCACCGGAACGGGCGGCTCGCGGCCGTCGCCGTCGTCTTCACCGTGATTAACCCGGTGCTGTTCTCCCCCGTCGAAGACGACGACGCGTGGATGACCCGGGTCGTCCTCGCCGAACGCTGGTGGACCGAACGGGGGAACGGTACTCTCACCCTCTCGTACCCCGGCTTTCTCAACCTCCTCAACGTCCCGATAACGGCGTACGCGTTCCTCGCCGCGTCCCGCGAAGAGCCCGCGCGGACGGCGCTCGCCGGTGCGGTCTCCATGGGACTGAAGTTCTGGTACGTCGGCGCTCTGGTGCGTCGCTACGAGGCGGCCACTGAGAGAGGCGTCGACGATCGCACGACCGACGAGTAGCCGAGGCGAGCGACTGACATCGATAGCGACACCTCTGGTGAGTTAGAACGACGAAATTGGGTGGCTGGGGAGTCCCAGCCCACCAATCCCGCACGGTCGAAGACCGCGCGCAGTAGGTGGGCCAACACGGATTTGAACCGTGGACCTCCCGGTTATCAGCCGAGCGCTCAACCTGACTGAGCTATTGGCCCAGGTGAGCGCATTCAGTGGTTGCGCGGGTAGGATTTTAAGGGTTTCCTTTCGACACTCCCCCGCCGTCTCGCGGTTTCGACGCCCCTCGTCGCGACCGTCTCGCGGTCAGTCGGTTCGCTCGGACTCCTCGTCTTCGACCGTGAAATCGACGTCGACCACGTCGTCGGCGTGGTCCGGGTCGTCGAAGCGGTCGCCGCCGTCGTCGCTCCCGCCGTTTCCGCTGCCGCCGCGTCCGCCGGCGCCGTCCGCGCCGGGGAAGTCGTCGGGGTCGTCGCCGGCGGCGTCGCCGAACCCGTCGCCGCCGAACCCGCTCCCCATCGTGAAGCCGCCCGCACCGGCTCCGTCCCCGTCGCCGGGGAACCCGCCGATGAACACGTTGCCGGAGGCGAAGCCACCGGTTTCGCTGTCGAGGTACGGCACCACGACGTACCTCTTGAGCGCCATCCGGATCGGGACCCGAGAGAGCGGGAGCGCGAGCAGGAAGCCGACCGCGTCCGTGACGAGCCCGGGCGTGAGCAGGAACGCGCCGGCGGCGATCAGCAGGCCGCCGTCGAGCAGCTCGTCGGTCGGGGGTTCGCCGCGGGCGAGCTTGCGTTGGACGCGCGCGAGCGTCGCCCGGCCTTCGGCGCGCAAGAGGAGCATGCCGAGCACGGCGGTCAGCACGACCAGCGCGACCGTGACCGCCCACCCGAGCCGCGTCGCGACCACGATCAGGAACAGCGCGTCCACGAGGGGGACGACGAGCAGCAGCGCGAGCAGCGTGCGCGGGCGCATACCACGAGCGTTCCGGCCGGGGACTCATAGCCCTTTTCGTCCGGCCGAGGGCCGACGGACCAGCCACGCGGCGGGCCGATCCGCGACCGCCACGGCTTTGACAGGCGGGGCCGACCCGAGCGTATGGACATCGTCGGCGCGCTCGGACGCGACCCCCCGGAGCGCGAGTCGCTGCCGCGGTGGGTCGCGCCGCTGCCGAAGGCGCTGGAGGACGTCGCCTTCCGGTTCGCGTGGGTCATCGTCGCGATCAACCTCGTCGGCACCGCGTTCGGCTTCTGGTACTACCGATTCCAGTTCCAAGAGGTGCCCGTCGAGATGTGGGCGTTCGTCCCGGACAGCCCGGGCGCGACGCTGCTCATCGCGCTCGCGCTGGCGGCGTGGGCGGTCGGCCGGTCGAGCGACACCCTCGCGACGCTCGCCTTTTTCGGCAATATCAAGCTCGGGCTGTGGACCCCCTACGTGCTCGTCGTCTTCGCGCCGCGGTTCGTCGAGACGTCGGGGCCGCCGCTGTACGCGTTCCTCCTCGTGAGCCACCTCGGGATGGTGGTGCAGGCGTTCGTCCTCCACCGGATCACGGACTTTCCGCCGAAGGCGGTCGCGGTCGCGACCGCGTGGTACACCGTCGACCTCCTGATGGACTACTTCGTCCCCGTCACCGGCGGCGTGACCCACACCTCGCTGCCGTACGCCGACGCCACGCCGTGGTTCACCACCACGGTGCTGCAGGTCGCGGCCGCCGGCGCGGTCGCGCTCACCGTCGTCCCGCTGTTCTGGACGCTCGGGACGCACGTCGAGTCGCTCCGGTCGCGGTACGGACGCGACGATGACGCGGAGACTCCCGGCGGCGACAGCCCGCATCCCTGATTTAAGTCCTCCGAGGGCGTCTGACGACTCATGAGCGCCTACGAAGAGATCGCCGAGCTGTCCGTGACGATCGAGTCGGTGGACCGGCGCCGATACACCGGCGAGACCACCAGCGGGTTCGAGCGCACCACGACCGAGTTCCGGCTCGCCGGCGACGGCGTCGTCGGCCGCGGCGAGGACGTGACCTACGAGACCGAGGACCATGCCGCCCTCGTCGGGACCGACCCGATCGACATCGAGGGCGAGTGGACGATCGACGAGCTCTCCGCTCGCCTCGACGACGAGGACCTGTTCGCGCACGAACCCCCCACGCGGGAGTACTTTCGGAACTACCGCCGGTGGGCCGTGGAGAGCGCCGCCCTCGACCTGGGGCTCAGACAGCGCGACGAGTCGCTCGGCGAGTTCCTCGGGATCGAGCCGGACCCGGTCCGATTCGTCGTCTCTACCCGGCTCGGCGAGCCGCCGACGACCGACCGCGTCGAGGAGCTGCTCGCGCTTGACGACGAACTGGAGTTCAAGCTCGACCCGACCCCCGACTGGCCGGAGGAGGCGTTCGTGACGCTCCGGGAGACCGACGCCGTCCGGATCCTCGATCTGAAGGGGTGGTACGAGGGCACCGACGTCGACGCCGAGCCCGACCCCGAGTTGTACCGCGACGTGTTCGCCGCGTTCCCCGCCGCGATCGTGGAGGACCCGGCGTTCACGCCCCAGACCAGCCCGCTCGTCGAGCCGCAGGCCGATCGGCTCTCCTTCGACTACCCGATCGACGGCGTCGAGAGCCTCGAATCGCTTCCGGTCGACCCTGGCTACTGCAACATCAAACCCTCCCGGTTCGGCACCCTCGAATCGCTGTTCGAGACGATCGCGTACTGTCGGGAGGAAGGGATCGACTGCTACGGCGGCGGCCAGTTCGAACTGGCCAGCGGGCGGACCGCGATCCAGACGCTCGCCGCGCTCTTCTACCCCGACGCCCCCAACGACGTGGCCCCCCGCCCCTTCAACGACCCCGAGGCGTCGCCGCCGTACCCGAAGAGCCCGATCCGGCCTGACCGCGCTGCGGTCGGCTTCGAGTTCTGAGACGGTCGGATTCGGGTATCGACCCTATCTCTTTATAAATCGGCTGTGGTGGTGCGGTGGTGCGTGCCTCCGAGCGCCCGCAGGGCGCGAGGAGCACGCGCGAGGGAGTCGCTGGCGCGGAACGCGCCAGCGACGAGGCTGGGGAGGTGTGAGGTGCGGGGCTGTGCGGGGCGGGATTCAAAGGGGCAGCCGCGAGGGCGAAGACGCAAGGACCGCAGGAGCGAACGAAGTGAGCGACAGCGAGGCGCTTCGCGCCTCTGGCAGCCGGCGGCGTTGCCGCCGGCGACGAGGACCGCAGCGAGCCCATCGAGTCCTCGCGGCTGGGGCTTTGGAGGTGTTCGCCATCGATCTACAGTCACTCAGGTATATCCGAGCGGCTGGGGCTTTGGAGGTGTTCGCCATCGATCCATCAGCAACAATAGATAACCGAACGCCTGCAACCTTCAGAGCCGAACTCGCGGCCCCACCCGAGACGATCGATTACGAGACGAACTTCAGCAGGTCGTCGCGGTTGTGTTCGTGGAAGCGCGTTCGCAGGCACTCCTCTAACGCTTCGATGTCGCCGCGTTTCGCACACATCGGCGCGATCCGGTCGGACCACTGCTGCCACGGCGGGTACAGCCCCAGCCGGTCGCAGATCTCGTCGAGCCGCTCGTCGAGGTCGTCGATCTTGTCGGTCTTGTTGACGGCGACGATGGGCTCGACGCCGACGTCCTCCAGGAAGCCGTACATCTCCACGTCGTGGGGGATGTTCCCGCGCTCGGCGTGGCGGTCGATGATGTCGACGGCGGCCTTCCCGTCCATCACCACGACGCCCGCGAGGATCGAGTCGGCGTTCTCCTCCAGGTAGCGAACGATGTTCGTCTTAATCGCCTCGCGGTGCTCCTCCTCGACACCGGACATGAAGCCGAACCCGGGCAGGTCGGTGAACATGAATCCCTCGCTGGCCCAGTCGAAGTGGTTCGGCTGACGGGTGACTCCCGGCTTGCCGCCGGTCGAGAAGTCGTGACCCGTCAGCTCGCGCATCAGCGTGGACTTGCCGACGTTCGAGCGCCCCACGAGGACGACCTCGGCGTCGCGGTCCGGCCGGTCTTCGAACATACGCGCTTATGAGCGACTGAGCGGTTTAAAAGGCGCGTCGTCGGCCGAGAACCGGACGTCACGTCGACCGGAGCCGAATAATGTCACATCCCATATAATATTTATTGTGAAACTTCCAATATATTTATAACCTTCGACTCGGTGTGGGTCATAGTAACATGGTGCTCTCGACGAGGGCTCGTAACCGTCGTATCGGTCCGACGAAGCCGGAGCAACCCCGCGTCAACGCGCCGGAACGCGTGCGACGAGGGTCGCGATCGTCCGTCGAGGGCCGGTCGTCTCCCTCGCTCGGACCGGATCGCTCGGGGGGAGGCGCATGACGGGCGCCGAGACGTTCGGTGCCATCTCGCTGGTGCCGCCGCTCCTGGCGATCGTGCTCGCGATCGTGACGCGGAAGCCGGTCCTCTCGCTGTTCCTGGGGATCTGGTCCGGCGGCGTGATCTTCACGACGAGCCACGGCGTGGCGCAGACGCTGGACTGGCTCGTCTCCTCGATCGGCGAGAGCGCGTTCAACGCGAAGATCATACTGATCGTGTTGTTCCTCGGCGCCGGCGTCGCGCTCATCTGGCGACTCGGCGGGGCGAACGCCATCGCCGACGCGGTGACCGCCAGGCTCGACAGCCAACGGAAGGTCGGCGGGGCGACGTGGCTGTTCGGCATGCTGTGGTTCTTCGACGACTACTCGAACACGGCGATCGTCGGCACCACGATGCGAGAGATATCCGACGAGGTGCAGATATCCCGCGAGAAGCTCGCGTACATCATCGACTCGACGGCCGCGCCCGTCGCGACGTTCGGGATCTCGAGTTGGGTCGCGTACCAACTGAGCATGATCCGCGAGGGGTACAGCGCCGCGGGCGTCTCCGTCGAGGCCGGCGAGGTCCCCAACGCGTTCGCGCTGTTCTTACAGAGCATCCCGTTCAACATGTACTGCCTGTTCGCCGTCGTGATGGTCGGGATCGTCGTCTTCACCGGTCGCGACTTCGGCGAGATGCTCGACGCCGAGCACCGCTCGGCGACCGAGGGGAAGCTCCTGCGAGACGGGGCGATCCCGATGCAGAGCGCCGAAGACAGTCTCGGAGACGTGCTCACCGAGTCGCCGCAGCTCCGGTTCTTCGCCGTCCCGACGCTCTCGCTGATGGCGGTCGTGATCGGCGGCGCGGCTTACACCGGGCTCGGGGCCTCGGAGCCCGGCGCGTCGGTGTTCGAGATCGCCGGCAACGCGGCGTTCGTCGACGCGCTCCTGTGGGGAACGTTCACGCTGGTCGCCGTCGCGCTCGTCATGGGCGTCGGGAGCGGCCTCGCCAACCTCGACGAGGCGATGGAGACCGTGATCGACGGCTTCGGCATGATGCTGACCGCGCTCACGATCCTCGTGATGGCGTGGACGATCGGGACGGTCACCACCGCGCTCGGCACGGGGATCTACGTCACGAACATCGCGGAGAACTTCGTGACCCCGACGCTGCTCCCCGTCGTCGTGCTCCTGGCGTCCGCGTTCATCGCGTTTTCGACGGGCACCTCGTGGGGAACGATGGCGATCGTCACGCCGATCGCGGTCCCGCTGGCGTGGAGCGTCGGCGGCGCCACGCCGGCGCTGCTCCCCGTCGCGATCGGGACCGTGTTCAGCGGCGCCATCTTCGGGGACCACTGCTCGCCCATCTCCGACACGACGATCCTCTCGTCGACGTTCACCGGCGCCGACCACATCGATCACGTCCGCACCCAGATCTACTACGCCACGACGGTGCTGATCGTGGCCGCGTCGCTGCTGACGGTGTGGGGCGCCACCCGGATCACGCCGCTGGTGCTGCTCCCGATCGGCGTGGCCACGCTCGTCGGTCTGGTGTACGCGCTCTCCGAGTTCGACGCGAACCGGAAGGACGTGGCGGCGACCCGCACGGTTCGAGCCGGCGGTCGGTCGGCCACCGACGACGACTAACCCGCGGTCGATCCGACCGCGCGGCCGACCTGACCGCGCGGCCGACCGCGACTTTTTCTACGCCCCGCGTGGACGACTGGCCGGTTTCTGACCGCCTCTGGAGGGCTGACCGATTCAAAAAACATCGTCGCGCCCGCCGGATCGAGATTGTCACGACCGCCGGGCCGCGGTCGCTGCTCTCCGACCACCCGATCAGGCCGTGGCGCCGGCGTCGTCGTCGACCGTCACCGTCTCCCCGCCGACCGAGCCGCTCTCGATCCTGTCGTTCACGGCCGCGAACGCCGAGCCGAACATCCGGAAGACGGCGACCTGCCCGTAGAACTGGACGAACGGGACGAGCACCAGGCCGACGACGGTGACGGCCAGCACCGCGGTGGCGATCCAGACGACCACGGCCACGACGATGGGCGAGAGCACCGCGACGAGGTACTCGGTGCTGAAAAGCGCCGGCTTCAGGAGGTCGAGGTCGAAGGCGGCGCCCAGCTCGCCGCGGGCCGCGTACGCCGACAGCGCGGCGGGGACGGCGTAGTAGACGAGGAACAACACCGGAATAAACGCCAGCGCCAGCAGCACGCCGACCACGCCGACGAGCGCGCCGAGATCTCCGCCGATCGCACCGCTCGTCCCGGCCACAACCGCGACGATGACGCCGTACGCGACCGCCGGGACCACCGTGTACGCGAGGGTGATGATCGTCCCGATCACGCCCGTCATCAGCAGGTCGCCCCAGTCGGTGAACTCCGGCGGCACCTCGTCGCCGCCGATCGTCTTCTCCAGCACGCGCACCAGGTAACCGACGATGAGGAACGCCGGGACGACGAGCACCGAGAGGAACCCCAGCACGCCGCCGATGACGATTCGGCCGATCCAGTCGCCGCGTATCGGATACGAGAGTCCGTCTTCCAACATACGCCGAATCAACACCGATCTGATACATAAGCGCGGCGGTAACTGTCGCCCGGTCGGTCGATCGGTCGCGGGTCGGCCCGAGCCGCGACCGGCGACGCCCGCCGGGTCGGGCCGCGTTCGGGGAGTACTTGTCGCCGGGCGCGCTCCCTCCCGCATGGACAAACAGGCCGTCCG
Source organism: Halorubrum depositum (assembly GCF_007671725.1). Lineage (NCBI taxonomy): Archaea > Methanobacteriati > Methanobacteriota > Halobacteria > Halobacteriales > Haloferacaceae > Halorubrum > Halorubrum depositum. The sequence continues at coordinate 75,088 of NZ_VCNM01000002.1, forward strand.
GGAGGCCGTCTGGGACGCGTTCGAGGCGGGCGACCAGGCGCGGTTCCCGTTCCCGCCGCACGACCGGATCCCGAACTTTGCGGGCGCGGACGCGGCGTGCGAGCGACTGACCGAGACCGACGAGTGGGCCGCGGCCGAGACGCTCAAGTGCAACCCCGACGCGCCGCAGCTCCCGGTCAGGCGCGCCGCTCTCCGCGCCGGCAAGACGGTGTACGTCGCGCAGCCGCGGCTGCGCGACCCGGACCCGTTCCTCCGGCTCGACCCGGGCGACCTCGCGGGTCCGGACGACGAGACGTCCGACGACGGCGACGCGGACCGCCCGACGATCGTCGACGCCACTACCGTCTCCGGGATCTCGACGCACGGCACGCCGGTCGCCCCCGAGGACGTCCCGCACGTCGACCTCGTGGTCGCCGGCTCCGTCGCCGTCGCGACCGACGGGGCGCGGATCGGAAAGGGCGAGGGGTACAGCGACCTCGAGTGGGGCGTGCTCAGCGAGCTCGACGCGGTCGACAGAGAGGCGCAAAGCGCCTCTAGCAGCCGGACGCAGTCCGGCGACGACGAAACGATAGTCGCGACCACGGTCCACGAGCTGTCCGTGATCGACGGGCCGGAGTCGGCGCTCGGCGACGCGGGCGACGGAGAGGACGGCGTCTCGACGCCCGCGCTCCCCGAGCCGGACGCTCACGACGTCCCGCTCGACCTGATCGTCACGCCGGAGCGCACGGTCCGGACCGAGACGCCCTACGAGCGCCCGTCGGGGATCGACTGGGACGCGCTCGACTCGGAGCGACTGGACGAGATCCCGGCGCTCGCGGAGCGGGCACCGGAGCGAAAATAGGAGGGACTCGGTCGGCCGACCGCGGACCGCTCAGTTCGGATTCCTCAGTCCGCGCGCTTCGGCGACGGCGCGGACCGCTCCGTGCGGTGGTCGGCGACGTGACCGCACTCGGGGCAGACGATGGTGCGCTCGTCGCCGTCGCTGACGACGAGCCACCCCTCCGAGACGGGGTTCTGGAAGCTGCACTCCGCACAGAAGAGGACCGACTTCCGGCGGGACGACCGGGGGCCGCTAGCGACTGCGTTCATGTCTCCCCGTAGTATCCGGACGTATATGGGTCTTGTTCGACCCGATCATTCGGTATATTCCGATCTGTGAATCAAAAATACGCCAATATTCGGCTCGAAGCGTTACGATCGTTTCTGAAAGTTGAATAAACACGACCCGCGTCCGTCACCGTCCGTTCCGATCGACCGGCCTTACCGCGCCAGCGGCATGTTGTAGCTCGTCTCCGCCGCCATCACGTGCTCCCACGTCGCCTCGCAGTCGCACGCGACCTGTTCGAAGACGCTCGGGTCCTGCCGCTTGTCGAAGTCCTTGATCGCGGTCTGGACGCGGTCGTCGCACTCGCCGCAGTTGTGCGCGCCGCGGTCGGAGCCGTGCCCGACGGGATCGGAGACGACGATCGCGTCGACGTCGGCGGTCTCCTCGAGGACGTGCGCGACCGACCAGAGCCACGGTGGCCGGTAGCCGCCCTCGAAGAACAGCTCGTCGACCATCGTGTAGCGCTGGACGTTCGTCGGGTTCATCGAGACGGTGTGGCAGCCGTCGACGTCGGCGCAGCGCCGGATCGAGTCGATCATGTCGGCGGCGGCCTCCGGCTCCGCGAGGAAGGGCGGCTTCATGAGGAGGTACGCCTTGATCCCCACATCGGCGGCGAACTCGGCGTCCGCCGCGGCGGCCTCGGCGCAGGCGTCCTCGAAGTCGGCGAAGTCGAAGTACTTGTTCACGCAGTCGTGGCGCACCCGGTCGGTGGCCGTCTCCAGCCCGACGGCGACGTCGGTCGCGATCCCGTGGTCGGCGAAGTCGCCGATCTTCTCCCGGCTCACGAAGTCCGGCAGCGACTCCACCACGATCCGGTCGCGGTCCGCGAACGTCTCGGCGATGGCCCGGCGGGTCTCCGCGGGCACCTCGCGCTCGTCGAGGAACGAGCCGGAGGTGTAGATCTTGATCAGTTCGGCGGGCGCGTCCGCCTCCTCGCGTTCGTGGTCGAGACAAACCTCGATCTGGTTCATCAGGGCCTCGTGGGCCACGCTCCCGCCCTCGACCGACTCGGCGACGTAGCCGCACATGGTGCAGCCGCCGGCGCGGGCCCATCGGCAGCCGCCGGTGTTCAGGATGATCGTGAGGGAGTTCACCACCCCGTCGGGGGTGTTGTCCTCGTCGATCCACACGCGGGTCGGCTGCGTCGGGTCGTACGTCTCCGAGCGCTCGGCGCGGATGTCGCGCATCACGGCGTTGTGCGCGTCCATCCCGCGCCCCTGCTCGTACGCGTCGGGGCTCGGCTTGCTCATTACCGGAGGAAGCGGGCGAGCGCGTAAAGCCGTGTCGTCATCGCCGACCCGCAGCCCGAGGCCGCCCGCGCCGTCAGCGGTCGCTTCGCTCGTCCGACCGAACGCGACGAAGCGCGTACCCGCCGGCGCCGACGGTCGCACCGGCCGCGTTGAGGGCGGCGTCGCTCCACGCGAACGACCGCCACGGGATCGGCGCCTGTACGAGTTCGATCCCGAACCCGAACGCCGTCGCCGCGGTCGCTGCGAGCGCGATCGCGCCGACTCGCGGCGCCACGACCCGCGGCTCCCGTTCCGCCGCGCGGACGAGCAGGGCCGCGAGCGCCGCGTAGCCGAGGAAGTGAAACGGTGCGGTGAGTCCGACCTCGCTCGGGAGTGCACCGACGATTGCGCCGAGGACGCCGACGGCGTCCGTGCCCCCTCCCGAGGCTGCCGCGGGGATCGGAACCACCGATCCGGCGAACACGACGACCGCGAACGCGACCGCGACGCGTCGCGAGCGATCCGCGGTCCGCTCGGCGGCCGCGTTCGGACGGTCGGAGTCGACCGGGCGGTCGCGGTCGGAACGCGTCACGAACGCTGTTCGCCTCGCGGGAAGTTAGGGTTCACGCCTGTCGGTGACCGCCGTCGCCGCGAGCGCCCCGCCGAAACCGCTCGCTCGTACGGCGCCCGCGCCGTCGAGCGCCGACTCCCCGATCGCGCCGTCGTCCTCGTATCTCGACGCCGTCCCGAGCGCGAGTTGTTTATATAACCTGACCCGCCGTCGTCCGACGCAACGTAACCGGTATCGGCTACCCCGAGAGGTGAACAACTAACCCGCTACGGTCCGTCTATAATGAACGAGCATTACATGACTGAAATGGGCGGCTACAGAGACAGAGTGGCACAGGTCGATCTCGGCGAGGGCGACGTCAGCTACGAGGGAATCGACGACGAGGACGCGGAGAAGTACATCGGCGCGCGCGGGCTGGGCGTCAAGTACGTCTTCGACGCCGGTCCGGACGTGGACCCGCTGGGACCGGACAACCGGCTGGCGTTCATGACGGGCCCCCTCACGGGGACGCAGACCGTGATGAGCGGCCGGATCGCGCTGGTGACGAAGTCCCCGCTGACGGGGACGGTCACCGACTCGCACCACGGCGGCTGGTCCGGTGCCCGGCTCAAGTGGGCCGGGCTCGACGGGATCCTGCTCGACGGCGAGAGCGACGACCCCGTTTACCTGCTCGTCGAGGACGGCGAGGTCGAGGTACGCGACGCCTCTCACCTCTGGGGCCAGGGCGTCCACGACACGATCGACGCGCTCGGGGAGGAGGTCGACGGCTCCGTCGGGAAGAACCTCTCCGTGATGGCGATCGGACAGGGCGGCGAGAACGGCGTCCGCTACGCCTGCGTGTTGAACGAGGACGACCGGGCGTCCGGCCGCGGCGGCACGGGCGCCGTCATGGGCGCGAAGAACGTCAAAGCGGTCGTCGTGAAATCGGGCACCGACATGCCGAAACCGGCCGACCCCGAGACGTTCCAGGAGGGCTACCAGCAGGCGATGGAGGTCATCCGCGAATCCGACGTCACCGCGCCCAACGAGGGCGGGCTCTCGATGTACGGCACCAACGTCCTGATGAACGCGACCGAGGAGATGGACGGCCTCCCCTCGAAGAACGCGAAGTACACCTCGACGGAGGCGTACAACGACGCGGAGGGCGTCGACGTCGACGCCGAGCGCGTCTCCGGCGAGAACGTCCGCGAGAACATCCTCGTGGACGAGCCGACGTGTCACTCCTGTCCTGTCGCGTGCAAGAAGGAGGTCGAGGTCAACGTCACGCACAAGGGCCAGGAAATGAACGTCCGCACGGAGTCGTACGAGTACGAGTCCGCGTGGGCGCTCGGCCCGAACTCCGGCCACACCGACCGCGACGAGATCGCGCTGATGCTGGAGCGCTGTAACGACCTCGGCATCGACACCATCGAGTCCGGCAACATGATGGCGATGGCGATGGAGATGAGCGAGGAGGGGAAGCTCGACGGCGTCGGACACCTCGACTGGGGCGACTCCGAGACGATGATCGACCTCCTCGACGAGATCGGCCACCGCTCCTCGGACCTCGGCGACCTCCTCGCGGAGGGGCCCGAGCGCGTCGCCGACGCGAAGGACGCCCACGGCAACAAGCTCTCCGTGAAGGGCCAGACGATGGCCGCCTACGACCCGCGGTGCATGAAGGGGATGGGGATCGCGTACGCGACCTCCAACCGCGGCGCGTGCCACCTGCGCGGCTACACGCCGGCCGCGGAGATCCTCGGCATCCCGGAGAAAGTCGACCCGTACGAGTGGGAGGGTAAGGGAGAGCTCACCGCCACCTTCCAGGACTTACACGCCGTGTCGGACTCGTTCGACATCTGCAAGTTCAGCGCGTTCGCCGAAGGGATCGAGGAGTACGTCCTCCAGTACAACGGCATGACCGGCCGCGACGTGAGCGAGGACGAGCTGTTCGAGGCGGGCGAGCGCGTCTACAACCTCGAGCGCTACTTCAACAACCTCGCCGGCTTCGACGGCGCGGACGACACGCTGCCGAACCGCTTCATCGACGGGCACCCGGACGCCATCCCCGGCACGGGCGCCAGCGAGGGCGAGCTCTGCGAGCTCGACGAGATGAAGGCCGAGTACTACGAGACCCGCGGCTGGGTCGACGGCGTCGTCCCCGACGAGAAGCTCGACGCGCTCGGCATCGACATCGGCCCGGGAACAGGCGTCTCCGCCGGCGACTCCGCCGCCCCGGCCGACGACTGAACGCGACCGCACCGCGGCGCGACGGTCCGCTCCGCGTTTATTTTTAAGTGACTCGGGTCGGTAGCGACGCCCATGGCGCACGACCCGCTCTCTCCCTCCGAGGCCCTCCGCACGCGGACCGGAATCGTCGTCGCGGCCGTGGCCCTCCTGACGTTCGTCTACTCCGCGTTGATCGTCGCACAGATTCTGCTCGGGGCCATCGTCGGCGTCTTCCTCCCGGTCGGCCTCTACCTCGGGTACCGCGCGTTCGCCGCGCTCGACGCGCTCGCCGACGCGGCCCAGCGGATCGCCGCGGTTCGCGAGCGCGAGGCCGAGCGGGAGTCCCGGTTCGGTTCCGCGGCCGGGGGAGCGGGATCGGCCGGGGACCGGCCCGCCGACCGCGAAGCGGCCTCGACGGACCGGCTCACGGAGCGCGAGCGATAGATCGGTCCCCGAACTGAGAATCAGGTGCGTCATTTAAGCCGTGAGCCACCGATCCGTGCTCTATGAACCTCCGCCCCTTCGCGGCGCTCGGCGTCGCGCTCACGACGTTCCTCGTCGTCGCCGCCGTCCTCACCGAGGCGCTCGCTGCCCGGATCGCATTTTCGGCGATCGTCGGGCTGCCGGTCGGCCTCGCGGCCGGGATCGTCACCGGGGTCGCGACGCGGACGCGGCTCTGGCGCTCGCCCCGGGCCCGGCCGACCCTGCTCGGGATCGCCGCGTTCGGCTACGCGCTCCTCGCCGTCGCCGCCGTGTCGTACGCCGTGCCGCCCGCCCGCGGGTTCGTGAGCGTCGCGACCGCGGTCCCGTTCGCCGCGGTCTGCGCCGTCGCGGTCGCCCTCCTCGCGCGGCGCTACTCGGTGCGGATCGAGTAAAAGCGTCCTGCGGCGGCCGGACCGAACGCCTCACGCGAAGACGACGAACCTGAACAGCCACAGCGTCGCCATCCCCACCGCGATCGTCGCGAACACGTTCTCTGTCCGCCACGCGACGACGCCGGCGACGGCGCCCGCGATCAGACGGTCGTCGAGGAGCGTCGCGGCGACCGAGGGGCGCAGCGTCACGAGGTCGGGGAGCACGAGCGCGGCGAGCACCGCGGGCGGCACGTACCGCAGGGGGCGTGTTATCCGCGCGGGCACCTCGTCGATCCGGCCGAACAGGTGGATGAACGAGAGCCGGAACCCGTAGGTCGCGACCCCGATGAGGAGGATGGCGATCCAGACGCGCGCGGAGGCGCCGAGGCCGCCCGACTGGCCGAGCGTGAGCGCGCCGAGGGGTGCGCCCGTCATCGCTCTCGCGCCTCCGTCACGAGGCCGACGAGGATGCCGGTGACCGCCCCGACGAGCAGCCCGAGGTTCAGCGGGAGCCCGGCCGCGACGACCGCGACCGCGCCGGCTGCGACGCCGGCCGCGGTGGTCGGCCGGTCCTTCATCGCGGGGACGAGCAGCGCGAGGAAGACGAGCGGCACCGCGAACGTGAGTCCCCACGCGTCCGGGACGCCGGCGCCGACCACGACGCCGACGACCGTCCCGATCTGCCAGACCACCCACAGCGACGCCCCCGCGCCGAGGTAGTACCGCCAGTGGCTCCGCCCGGGGTTCTCCTCGAACTCCGCGACGGAGATGGCGTACGCCTGGTCGGTGAGCACGTACGCGAGGCCCGCTCGGAGCCGCCGGCCGTAGTCTGCGAAGTACGGCGCGATGGAGGCCGAGTACATCACCATCCGGACGTTGATCACGACCGCCGTGCCGACGACGACCGCCAGCGGGGCGTTCGACCCGAGCAGGTCGAGCGCGGCGAGCTGGGAGGCGCCGGCGAACACGATCACCGACATCCCGACCGCCTCCGCCAGCCCGAGGCCGGCGTCGACCGCGGCGATGCCGGCGACGAGCGCGAACGGGACGATCCCGAGCATCAGCGGCGACACGTCGCGCACGCCCGCCCAGAGGTCACCGTCGCGGAGCGAGTCGCTCACGGCTATCGCTCCCGCGGGTACACCGGCTCGTCGTACTTCGCGGCGAGGTGCTCCGCGTGCTCCAGCTTCGCGTTCGCCTTCCGGAACGTCCCCAAGAGGGAGTGTACCTCCCGTTCGGTCGGATGCGCGCGCCCGAGCAGCCGGCGCATCAGGAGCGCGTTCTTCTCGCGGACGTGCTCGCGCTGGCCGGTCGCTTCGAGGAAGTCGCCGAAGAACTCGTGGAAGCGCTCCACGTCGCCCTCGGGGGCCCGCGTGACCGCGGTGTCCGGGAGCTGCGTCTCGTCGACGGTGAGCTCGCGGAGCTCGTACAGCAGGACGGTCGCGGCCTGCCCGAGGTTCAGGACGGGGTAGTCGTCGTCCGCGGGGATCGAACACACCTCGTCGAGCCGCGAGAGCTCCTCGTTGTTGAGCCCGCGGCCCTCCCGACCGAACACGATCGCGGTGGGCGCGTCGACGGCCTTCAGCGACTCCCGGAGCTCGGCCGGGGTCTTGAACGGGAACCGCTCGTGGCTCCGGTCGTCCTCGCCGGTGATGGCGGTGGTGCCGACCGTGTGGTAGTTCTCGACAACCTCGTCGAACGTCACCTCGTCGGCGTTCGGGAGGACGTCCTCGCGGGCGTGGCCGGCGAAGCCGTACGCCTCGCCGTCCTCCGTGAGCTCCGGCGGGTCGACCAGTTTGAGGTCGGAGAGGCCGAAGTTCTTCATCGCCCGGGCGATCGTGCCGACGTTACCGGGCGTCTCCGGCTCGACGACGACCACGACCGGCTCGCGGCGGGTCTCACGGGCGACGTCGTCGCCGTCGCTCTCGAGGGTCGCGTCGTCGCCATCGCCGGTCGCGTCGTCGCCATCGCCGGTCGCGTCGTCGTCCTCACCGGCCGCCGAGTCCCCGTCGGCGATCTCGCCCTCGTCCGCTCCGCTCATCGGTTCGACGGGTAGTCGGTCGAGAGGTCGACGTCGTCGAGGTCGTCCTCGCTCAGTCTGTCGTCTTCGGAACTCCCGTCGCCTCCCTCGCCGGCGAGTTCGAGGATGTCGATCCGGTCGCCCTCGAAGTCCTGCTCGACGCGCTCTTGGATCTCCTGTTGGTCCGGCAGGTCCGGGAGCCCGTCGGGGTCCTCCTCGACGTGCTCGACGGAGCCGTACCCCTCCGGGGCCTCGTTGCCGGCCGCGACCCACTCGTGGAAGCGGTCGCCGAACTCCAGGCCGCCGGCGTGCTCGCTGCCGCCCTCCTCGCGGTACCAGTAGATCAACTCGGGCTCGTGTTCGGGGCAGAGCAGCACCTCGCCGTTGGGCTCCCCGTAGACGATCTCGGCCTGGTTACAGCGGTGGACCTCGCTCTCGCCGTGTTCGAGGTAACAGACGTCGCACGGCTCCTCGACCAGACCGACGAGTCTGAAGAGCCGCTCGCGCGGCCCCTCGGGAATCTCGTCGAGCGGCTTGAGCTCGCCGTCGCCGGTGAATATCTCCTCCTCGTCGAACCGCCATCCGCGGAGGCCGACGCTCACTTTCGCCATGCGCGACGCTACACGTGGCGCGGATAAAAGCGCGTCCTTCCCCGGCCGAGCGACTCTCCGGCGGCCGGACGCGCCCCGTTCGGTGATCGGCTCCCGACGGCCCCCGCCGGGTTTATGCGGAGTGAGCGACGTCTCTCGGGCATGGGCGACCCCGCCTGTGACCGTCGGTTCTGCTCCGAGTGCGACCTCGCCGTCACGCGGGCCGACGACGTCTGTCCGGAGTGCGGCGCGCCGATCGACGCCGACGACGAATGAATCGGATCGTCGCCGTCGACGAGTGAGGCTCCGACCGCCGCCGTCGGCGTTCGCGTCCCCCTACGACAGCGTGTCGCCGAACTTGTCCCGGCGGAAGAGGTCGATCTCCTGTGCGGACGACCCCTCGCGGGTGACCGCGAAGGCGATCGCCTCGGCGACCTCCTCTGGCTCGGTCACCGTCCCGGGCTCGAACCGCTCCTCGAACGGCTCGCCGTCCTCGCTGCCGAACTCCGTGCGGACCTCGGAGGGGTTGACGACGGAGACGGCGACCCCGTCCTCGCCGACCTGCGCCGCGACGCTGTGCGCGAAGCCCCGAACCCACCACTTCGTCGCGGCGTACACCGGGTTGAACGAGCGGGGGTACTGGCCCGCGAAGCTCCCGACCACGACGAGCGTCCCCTGGCTCTCCTTCAGATGCGGGATCGCCTCCCGCGCGAGGAAGAAGGTCCCGTCGACGTTCGTCTCCTGCATGGCGAAGTACTCCTCGTCGGTCATCGTCGCCACGTCGCTGCCGCGGCCGATCCCCGCGTTGGAGACGACGGCGTCGAGCCCGCCGAACCGGTCGACGACCGCCTCGACCGCGGCCTCGCTCGTCGCTCGCTCGCGCACGTCGCCGTCCACGACCAGCGCGCTGCCGCCGTGGTCGGCCTCAAGATCCGTCGCCAGCGACTCCAGCGCCTCGCGTCGGCGGGCCAGCAGGGCGACGTCCGCGCCCCGCGCCGCCAACGCGTGTGCCGTCGCCTCGCCGATTCCGGAGCTCGCGCCGGTCACCAGCACCGTCGCGTCGTCGAGTGTCACCATGGGTACGCTGTCGGCGACATCGCTGATAAAAGATCGCGTCGCGGTGAACTCGATGGTCGTTCGTCGGGCCGCAGACCGTCGGATCGGCCGCCTCTCCCGGTTCAGCGTCTGAACGAGCTGACGTGCTGGTGGTTCGGGTCCGCGCGCATGTCGACGTGCCCGCAGTTGACGCAGCGCCATACGTACGCTGCCAGTCGCGCGGCCGAATCGCCGCCGTCTATCGGTTTGTTCCAGTCCTGTCCGCACCGCGAGCAGTCGTCGGGCCGGTACTTGCTCTCGATCGTCGCGTCAGCGTCGACGGCGTCGACGGCGTCGACGCCGGCGATCGTGATCCCCCGCGCGACGGCGCGGACGTCCTCGTCGCTCATCCGCGGCCGGAGCCCGTTCAAGTAGTTCTGGATGCGATCGGCCCGGTTTAGGAGCCGCCCGTACCGCTCGTCGTCCGACAGGTCGCCGTCGGCCCGCCACTCGTACGTCGAGATCATGACCGTGGTCCTGTAGTACAGGCCGAGCAGTACGTGATAGTTCGCGCGGTTGAACAGCGCCTCGACGGACTCGGTGAGCTCCGCCTCGAACACCGGTCGTTCGATCTCGCGGTCGTACCCCGGTTCCGGCGTCGCATTCGACCGGTCTCGGATCCCGACCACGCGGCAGTGAGGCGCCTGTGTTCCGACTCGCTCGAGTATCGGATCCGCCCCCTCGTCGCCGAACGAGTGCTCCAACACGACGACCGCGGTATCGGCGTCGAACGTCTCGACGAACTGCGACCGCGTCAGCGCCTGTCGGACCTCGCGGTCGTCGAGCCAGAGACCGTAGAGGTCCGCTCTCGTCCTGTTCGATTCGCAGACGACGATCGCCGGTGCCGGGAGCCTCACGGGGATCACCGACCGGCCGGCGATCGAGCGGCCGAGCGACCTCGGCTGTCGTTCATCTCACTCGTCCCCCGCGGTGGACCCCGGCGCCGACCCCTGCATCGACTCCGAGAGGTGTCGCGGTTCGACCGAGAACGAGTGGACGGTCGCGAGGTCGTCGACGAGCGAGATCGCGGTCTCGATCGACCGCGTCGCCCGTCGGAGCTCCTCGTCCGTTCCGTCGTCGACCGCCGCGTCTAGGTGTCTCTTCGCCTCCCGCAACGGGACTCCGAGATCCTCCGAGAGCACTTCGCCGAACTCCGACAGGTGCCGTTCGACCGACTGCTCGTGCTCCTTCGACTCCGTCACGTCCCGGATGAACGTGACCGCGTGCGTCACGTCGCCGTCCGTCTCGACGACGGGAGCGACGGCGACCCGGCCTCAGAAGGGGGTCCCGTCCGCGCGGTGGAGCACGGCGGTCACCGACCGGTGTTCGCCCGCCTCGAGCGCCGTCTCAAGCTCCCGTATGCGATCGCCGTCCGTCCCGCCGCCCACGAGCACCGAGAGGCTCTCGCCGGCGATCGAGTCGTGATCGTGTCCCGTCGTCGCGTTGAACGCCTCGTTCACGTACGTTATCGGGCCCTTCGATCCGGTCACCTCGTGTATCGCGATCCCGACCGGCGCGGTCTCGATGGCGCGGTTTTTCAACCGGAGCTCCCGCTCGCGGCGTTTCCGGACCGTGATGTCCGTCGCGATGCCGACGATACGCGACAGATCACCGTCCTCGTAGACGCCCGACGACTGGTCGTGGACCCACCGGACCTCGCCGTCCGGTCGGGTCACCCGATACGTCTCCTCGTACGCGTCCGGGTCCTCGCACTGTTCGGCCAACGCCGTCTCGACCCGCTCGCGGTCGTCGGGATGGATCGCCTGCACGAACGACGTGGCGTCCTCGACGAGCGTCTCGGGCGAGCGCCCCCAGACGGTCTCGTAGGAATCGGTGACGAAGTCAATCGATTCCTTGCTCGGAGAGGTCATCCAGATGACCTCGCCGGCGTTCGCTTGGATCTGATCGAGCATGCCGGCTCGTTCCTCCCGCTCCGTCACGTCGAGGGTCATGCCGATCACGCGACTGACGGCGCCGGTCTCGTCCAGTGACGGCTGGAGCCACGTTTCGAGCGTCGCGTCGGGCAGTTCGACGAGATCGTGGCTGGACTCGCCCGCGAACGCGGCGTCGACCGCGCGGCGGATCCGCGGTTGGTCGCCGAAGACCTCCGCCACGTCGTCTCCGGGTGAGACCCGATGGCGGAGCCGCCGCGACAGGGTCTCGCCACGGACCGTCGAGACCGTCCCGTCGGGCTCGACCTCGAAAAGCGTCAGGGGCGCGCTGTCGACGACAGTCTCGACGGCCTGTCGGAGCCGCAACAGCTGGTCCTCGCGTTCCCGGCGATCGGTCACGTCCCGACCGATGCCGACGATGCCCCGCGGCGTCCCGTCGGCGTCGGTCACGATGGCGCCGGTAAACTCTATCGGAGTCGCCGTGCCGTCCTTCGCGATCAGCTCCGCCTCGACGGCGGCCGTACCGGTCTCCAACACGGTCTCGATGGCGTCTCCGATCCGGTCTCTGTCGGTGCCGGCGAAGAGCTCCAGCGCGTTCTTCCGCTCCAACTCGCGGTCGCCGTATCCCGTGATCTCTCGGAGGCGGTCGTTCCACCGCATGAGCGCGCCGTCCGTGTCGAGCGTGTAGAACGCGTCGTCGATCGTGTCGAGGAGACGTTCGGTCGGTTCGGCGGCTAGCGGCGGCCGCGTCGGCGTGGTCGAGACTGTGTCCATCCGTCGAGCGAGCAGCGTCGGTTCGTCGACGCCGTCCCGGCGGACCAGCACGTCGGTCGCCCCGGCCGCGAGCGCGTCGTCGACAGCGGTGTCGTCGCCGGTGATCGCGAGCGACGGGACGTTGGGAAACTCCTCGCAGATCGCGACGAGGGGATCGACGCCCGACGCCGGGGTCAACTCGCAGACGATCAGCCGTACGTCGGCCGGGACCGCCGAGGCGTCTTCGATGGCCTCGGGATCGACAGTGACGACGCGGTCCGGTCCGTCTACGATCGTCGATTTCGCGGCCGCTTCCCGGACCCGGTCCACGGCGGGGCCGACGTGAACGACCGTCCGAACCGATTCCGTTCGGGGCTCCATACCCGGGCAACTGCGGTGAAGAATAAAAATCTACAATCCCAATTATCAGTACTAGCATCGCAGCGCCCTCTCTGGCCGCCAATCGCGTGACGTGGGGGATTACCAATGGTCAGCGGACGCGAGCGATCGCCTCCGCGCCCGTCCAGACGGTCCGACCTCACTCGTTCTGGACGAACTCGCCCGAGCAGTCGTACTCGATCAGCTCGACCCTGCCCCCGGCCTCGACGGTTCCGTTGTAGGGGTCGGTCCGCTCGTACAGCTGGTAGACGGTCACGTTCTCGACGCCCGTCTCGTGGGTCCGGTTCCACTCCTCACAGAGGTGGTTCGCGAGGTACGAGCGGTGGTTCTCGTTGTCGGCGGAGTAGACGTTCGTGAGGTACTTCCGCCAGCGCGAGGTCGGATAGGTGGCCTCCGCGCGCGCCGGGCGGTCGAAATCGACCGTCGCGTCTCTGAGCACGTCCCGTTCGGTTCCGTTCTCGAGGGTCCCGGGCGCGACGAACCACCGCGTCGTGTGGGTGGGGTCGGGCGCGAACATCCGCCACGACTGGTCCATCTCGACGGCGTCCAAGACGTCCTCGCCGGGGTCGGGGACCTCGGCGTAGTCGACCGCCTGCGCGCCCGAGAGGAGGATCAACACGAGGAAGACGTACGGGAGGACCGTCGAGAAGAGGACGCGTCCGCGGGCGAGGCCCGCGGTGAGGTCCGCGCTGCGAAGGCCGTCGAGGGGCTCCGGCGCGGTCGGGCGGGCGAACGATCCGCGTCGAGGGAGCGACGGGCGTCGGGGAAGCGACGGAACGTCTCTCGCCCGGGATTCGAGGCGGGAGCGCCAGCGCACGAGCGGTTTCGACCACCCCAGACGGTCGACCGCGCGCTCGGCGGCGTCCCACGCGGGCGTCTGGAAGAACGGAATGAAGCCGACGACGACGACGATCGGAAACAGGTCGATCCGCATCGTGACCGCCATCCCGAGGTGCATCCCGACGAACAGCGAGGCGATCGCAGCGCGCGGAATCCCGGTGAGCAGGAGCAGCAGCGGCGACGCGAACAGCAGCCCGATCCACAGAAACGTGAGCGCGCGCAGCAGGCCGGGGAAATCGGCGACGTGGTTGCCGAGCAGATAGGTGAAGTGGTCGGCCTGCATGACGTACGCGACGGCCTCGCCGCTCATCCAGAGGTCGCCCTCCCGCTTGTGGACGGCGTTCGTCACGTACATCAGTAGCATCTGCAGCAGGACCGCCATCGTGGCGACGCTCGCCACGGCGGGACCGCTCGGACCCGGCGTCTCGGACCCGGCGTCGCTCTCCGCCCGAGGCCCGACGCCGCTTTCCGCCGCGGAATCGGCGTCCGATCCCGTACCGACCCGCGCGTCCGCCCGCCGGGCGGCGTCGACCGACCAGCGCGCGCCGAGCGGGAGGAAGACGCTCCAGAAGAGCAGCATGCGCAGCAGGCTGTCGCCCGCGTTCAACACCATCGGGTTCCGGGCGTGCAGCGAGAGCAGCAGCAGCCACGAGACGACCGCCATGAGTCGCGTTCGGTACCCGACGAGCAGCGCGAGGGCGAACGCGCCGGCGACGGCGAACAGCAACGCCGCGGCCCACGGCTCGCCCGAGAGCGTGTGCGGCAACGGGGTCGTCGAGTAGTCCGCGAAGAGCGCTCGTCGGGGGAGCACGCCGTAGTCCGTGTAGAAGGCGGTCAGCCACCGCGAGCGCCGGGCGAGGTCGGCGAGCAACAGCGCCCCGAGCCCGATCCGGAAGGCGGCGAGCGCGCGCAGGTCGACCGCGACGCGCGCGGCGAGCGCCGCGGAGAGCCGACTGAGGGCGTTCGAGAGTCGCGACCGAGCGGTGTCGGTGGAGGGCGTTCGTTCCATAATTTCGTAGCGGAGAGTTCAGGAGGAATCTCAGTTCAGTCGGCATAAGCTTGTTGTAAATTGAAACGTTCATTTCACCCTCGTCGGGATACCCACGGACGGGAGCGCCGTCCGGGCTCCCGTCGATCGGAAGCGTGAACTGGGGCGGCCGCGTACGTTGTCGCCATGGCCGCAGAGCCCCCGGACGCCGACGCGATCGTCCTCTTCGACGGCGTCTGTAACCTCTGTAGCGGATTCGTGCAGTTCATCCTCCCCCGCGACGACGAGGCGAAGTACCGCTTCGCCTCCCTCCAGTCCGACGTCGGGCAGGCGCTGCTTGCCGAACACGACCTCCCGAGCGACGAACTCGAGTCGGTCGTCCTGATCGAAGACGGAGAGAGCTACGTGAAGTCGTCGGCGATCATCCAGATCGCGACGGGGTTGGGCGGTGCGTATCGGCTCCTCTCGCCGTTCCGGTACGTTCCCCGATCGCTCCGCGACCGGATCTACGACTTCGTCGCCGACCACCGATACCGGTGGTTCGGTAAGAAGGACCGGTGCATGATGCCGTCCGGAGATGTCGAGTCGCGGTTCTTGGAGTGACCGGAGTCGCTCGGACCGCCGGTGAGGCCTCCCGCCGTCCGGACGGGCGGCTCACCGACGGCCGTGATGGCGAACCCCGTAAGCGTAACAGACACCGCTGTTTTGATTAGGTGACCCAGCGATCTTCCGGGAATGTCCGATGACAGGCTCGTCGAATACGAGATCACCGACGGCGCGGCGATACTCCGTCTGAACCGCCCGGAAAAGAAAAACGCGCTGAGTGAGGCCTTGGTCGTCGAACTCGCGGACGCGGTGGAGGCCGCCGAGGAGGCCGACGGGGTTCGAGCGGTCGTGATCACGGGCAACGGCGACGCCTTCTCCTCCGGATACGACCTCTCGGAATCCGGCGGTACAAACGAGGAAGGCGTGCCGACCGTCGAGGACGGCCTGGAGCGCCAACAGCGGATCCTGCCGCTCTTCACGACGATCCACGAACTCACGGTTCCGGTAATCGCGGCCGTCAACGGTGCGGCGCTCGCCGGGGGGAGCGATCTGGCGTTGACCTGCGACCTCACGATCGGGAGCGATCGGGCGACGTTCGGCTACCCGGGCGTCCGGATGGGCGGGTTGTCGCTGTCCCTGATCTATCCCTTCGTCATCGGAATCAAGCACGCCCGTGAGCTGATGTACACCGGCAAGACGATCGACGCCGAGGAGGCCGAACGCATCGGGATGGTGAACCGAACGGTCCCGCACGACGAACTGATGGACGAGGCGCTGGCCGAGGTCGAGGCGATAAAGAAGACGCCCGGAGCGACCGTCCAAATCACGAAGCACATGCTCAACGACGTGGTCGAGACGCAGGGGTACCGACCGGCGGTCAGAAACAGCGGTTACCTCGCGACGCTTTCCCACCAGACCGGTCCCGGACGGAAATTCTTCGAGATCCGCGAGGAGGAAGGGGTAGGAGCGGCCATCAAGTGGATGAACGAAACGGAGAAGCCGTAACACGACGCGCCACCGCTCGTTCCTCGCCGGCGGTCACTCGACAGCCCCCTCGGACCGGAGGCGGTCGATCGCCGCTTCGTCGTATCCGAGATCGGTCAGGACAGCGTCGGTGTCGCCGCCGAGCTCCGGCGGTGGGTCGCGACAATCCGAAGTGAGTCGCTCGAAGCGCGCGGGCGAGGCGATAACGTCGGCGTCGGGAGCGTCAGTCCGAGACATGGCCGTTCGCAGTCCCCGCTGTAGGACGTGTTCGTCCTCCCAGACCTCCTTCGTATCGTAGATCGGTGCAGCGGGAACCTGTCGATCATGGAGTCGATCGAGCCACCGCTCGCGGGACGCCTCGGCGAACGTCGCGTCGAGTTCGTCGATCAGCGCCGGGCGGCTCTCAAGCCGATCGGCGATCGATCCGAAGCGGTCGTCCGCCGCGAGGTCGGGGCGATCGATCACTGTACAGAGCTCCTGCCAGAGCGGGTCGGTGCCCGCGGCGACGACGATCCGCCCGTCGGCACACTCGAAGGGGCCAAACGGCGCCATTCCGGTATGTCGCTCCGTTCGGGGGCGGGGCTCGTCGTGGCGAAAGGTGTACGCCGCCCGTGAGCATAACCAGGAGATCGCCGCGTCGAGCATCGGCACTTCGACGTACTCGCCGTCGATCTCGCCGGCCTCCCGTGCGTAGAGGGCCGCGATAACGCTCTGAATTGCGTACATCGACGCCGCGAGGTCGCCGCTCGGGAGCCCCGACCACAGGGGCGCTTCGCCCTCGCGTCCGGTCAGCGCCATGATCCCGCTCATCGCTTGGATGATCATATCGAAGGCCGGAACGTTCTCGTATGGGCTCTCCGCGCCGAACCCAGTGATGGTGCAGTAGACGATTTCGGGGTTGACCGCACGTACCGACTCGAGATCGAGCCCGAACGTGTCGATACGCCCCGGCTTGGTGTTTTCAACGAATGCGTCCGCCTCCGCCAGCAAATCGAGCGCGACGGCCTGTCCCGACTCGGATTTGAGATCGAGGGCGACGCTTCGCTTGTTGCGATTGACGGTATCGAAATACTCCGGTGCCGGCTCGACGCTCCGGGCAAGATCACCGCGTCCCGGCGGTTCGATCTTGATCACCTCGGCACCGAGATCGCCGAGCGTCATCGTCGCAAAGGGGCCTGCGACAACCTGGCCGAGTTCGACAACAGTGATATCATTGAGCGGGCGTATCGGTGGCACATGGCGTGGAACAGATGATCACTATAAAACGTTATCGACCATTGCTCGACCGAGCTCAAGGAACGCGACCGCGGTAGAATACACCGTCTACCGAGGGTTTCAACAGAGACTCACAACTAGTCGCCGACTGTCACAGTCGAATAGAAACCGGGATCAGACCGATCGTCGTCGGTTCAAAATCACCGAGTGGTCCCCTACGCAGTATGTTGAATCTGAAACAACGTTACACCGAAGTGGGAGCGGGCTATGACCGTAGATGTCACACGTGAGGGGGCACCGTTCGGTCACCGAACGAAATCCACCCGCAAATGCGACGGACCTGAATCGGTCAGGGTGCCGTCATGCGATCCGCGCGACTCGGAATCGTTCGGTGAAGAAGCGGGCCGGGCGCGATTTGAACACGCGACCGACGGATTAAGAGTCCGTCGCTCTCCCTAACTGAGCTACCGGCCCTCACCGAATTCTACCCCTGACGAGGTAAAAGGCCTTTTCATTCGACGCCGCCCGAGACGTCGGTCACACCGCGAACCGACGGGACCGAGCGGCGGTCACGTGCGACCACGACGGTCTCATGGGAAACCGTTATCAACTCCTGTTGTGTATCAACTGTCGTATGTTAGACAATCAAACCGACGACCGGATCGACCGGCGGACACTCCTCCGAGGCGCGGCCGCGGCGGGCGTCGTGGGAATCGCCGGCTGTTCCGGCGACGGCGGCGACGGCGGCGACGGCGGCGATGGAAGCGACGGCAGTGACGGGAGCGACGGCGGCGACGTCATCCGCTGGCACGCCGGCGGCACCGGCGGGACGTACTTCCCGCTGTCCGGCGAGTTCGAGGGGGTCATCGAAGACCAGACCGACTTCCCGGTCGAGGTCTCCTCGACGGGCGCGTCCGTCGAGAACGTCGGCAGCCTCGGCAACGGCGACGCCGACTTCGCGCTGATCCAGAACGACATCGCCTACTTCGCCCGCAACGGCGAGGGGCTCGACGCGTTCGACGGCTCCCCGGTGGAGAACCTCCGCGGCGTCGCGACGCTGTACCCGGAGACCATCCACGTCCTGCTCAACCCCGACGCCGACGTCAGCTCGCTCTCCGACCTGGAGGGGATGCGCGTCAACACCGGCGACCTCGGCAGCGGGACGCAGGTGAACGCGCTCCAGATCCTCGAGTCGGCGGGCGGGCTCACCACCGACGACTTCGACGAGCAGAACACCGACTTCACGCAGGCGGCCAACCAGCTCCGCGACGGCGACGTCGACGCCGCGTTCGTCGTCGGCGGCTGGCCCGTCGGCGCGGTCGAGGAGCTCGCGACGACGACCGACGTACAGATCCTCAACATGTCCGACGAGGAGCGACAGGCGGCCCGTGACGACGCCTCCTGGTTCGCAGACGACACCATCCCCGCCGGCACCTACGAGGGCATCGACGAGGACGTCGACACCGTCTCCGTCCAGGCGATGATCGCGACCCGCTCGGAGTTCTCCGCGGACACCGTCGAGGCGGTCACCGAGGCCATCTTCGAGAACCTCGACCAGCTGTCGATCAAGACGGACTTCATCTCCGTCGACTCGGCGCAGGACGGCATGTCGATCGAACTGCACGAGGGCGCGGCCCGCTACTTCGAGTAGCGTGACTCTCGGATCGCGGGCGACGGCGATCGGCGGCGGGTCGCTCCTCGTCGCGGGCGCCGCGGTCCTCGCACTGCTCGCGATCCTCGCCGGCGTCGCCCTCGGCGGCGCCGACCCCGTAACCGGGGAACGGACCCTGGTCGTGACCGACGACGACGGCGCGGAACTGCTCGCCACCCCCGTCGGCGACGAGACTGAGATTGTGATCGAGTACACCCACAGCGTGGAGAAGACGCTCGTTCGCGACGTGTACGTCGCGTCGGACGACGGGCTCGTCATGACGCGGATGGAGTTCAGTTCGTTCGGCGCCGGGCTCCCGTCGCAGGCCGACGTGACGGAGCGCGACGGGCGGTACGTGTACGACCCGCCGTCGACGACGTACGAAACGCTTCATCTCAAGACGGGAGCGGTCGCCGACCACGACCTGATCGTCGGCGGCGAGCGGTACGACATCGCGGCCATGAGCGACGACGGCGCGGTCGAACTGACTGTCGAACGACGCTGAAACGGGTCGCGAGGGCGACCCCTTGCCGCGCGGCGGACGCACGGCGCGGCGGACGCGACACACACCGGAGGACACCACAACTGTGACGACGAACACATCTGACGCGGTCGAACCGGATCCGGATGAGAGCGACGAGGCGGACCAAGTCTTCGAGGAGATCGACAACCGGCGGTCGCTGACGGGGATCCCGTTGATCGCCGTGGCGGTCGTCGGGATCCTCTTCTCGTCGTTCCAGCTGTGGCTGGGCGCGCGCGGGTTCGTCTTCGAGTTCACGATTCCCGGATTCGGCGTCGTCGAGATCGCCTCGCTCGCCTCGCTGCAGATCCGGGCGATCCACGTGAACTTCGCGCTGGTGATGGCGTTTCTCCTGTTCCCCGGATCGATGGGATCCGGTGCAGTCACTCGTCGGATCGGGGCGCTTCCGGCGGCGGTCCGAAACCGCGTCGGCGACTCGCCGGTGACTCGGGTCGCAGAGGCGGTCCGCGGGGCCGTCTGGTGGGCCTTCGTCGACGAGGAGTCGACGCGGATCACCCCGTCGGACCTCGTGTTAATCCTCCTCTCGACGTTCCCGACGATCTACTACGTCACGCAGTACGACGAGATCACGGACGTCATCCGCGTGCGGGGACTCGGGGGCGCGGGGACGCTCGGCGAGGTCGTTCCGCGGCTCGCGGCGCTGGAGCTCGGCTTTCTCGCCGACTACAGCCTCGCGTATCTGATGGGCGTGCTCGCGATCCTCCTGGTGTTGGAGGCGACGCGGCGGGCGCTCGGCCTGCTGCTCACGCTGCTCGTGAGCCTCTTCCTGCTGTACGCCAAGTACGGCTACCTGCTCCCGCGGGACCTGCCGGTGGCGCGGACGTTCGCCACCTCGCAGCTCCGCTGGAACCAGATCGTCCAGAACCTCTGGTACACGGTCGAGGGAATCTTGGGCGTCCCGGTGGGCGTCTCCGTTCGGTTCATCTACATTTTCATCCTGTTCGGCGCGTTCCTGGAGATGTCCGGGGCCGGGAAGTGGTTCATCGACCTGGCGTACTCGATCACGGGCACGCGCAAGGGCGGCCCGGCCAAGGCGAGCGTCGTTGCCTCCGGCTTCATGGGGATGCTCTCCGGGTCGTCGGTCGCGAACACCGTGACGACGGGCGCGCTGACGATCCCCCTGATGAAACGCTCCGGCTACTCGCCGGAGTTCTCCGGCGCCGTCGAGTCGTCGGTCTCCTCCGGCGGTCAGATCCTGCCGCCGGTGATGGGCGCGGCCGCGTTCCTCATCGTCGAGTACACCGGGACGCCGTTCCGCGACGTCGTCATCGCCGCGACGCTGCCCGCCATCGCCTTCTTCTTCGGCATGTGGGTGATGGTACACTTCGAGGCCGCCAAGCGCGGGATCGGCGGACTGGAGCGGTCCGAGCTGCTGGACATGGGCCCGCACATGCGTCGCGGGTGGTTCTACCTCGTCCCGCTCGCGCTCCTCCTCCACTACCTCGTGATCGCCCGGCTCTCGGTGGGGCGTGCCGGATGGCTCACGATCGTCGCGACCGTGGCGCTCATCGCGATGGTCGCGGCCTACAACGAGCGGACCGGGACGTACCTCGTCGGCGGCATCGCCGCCGGCTACGCGCTGTTCGCCGTCTCGCTGTTCTACGCGGGGCGGACGCCGGTCGGCATGCTGTACGGCGCCGAGCCGGTCGATCTCGGAGTCACCGCCGCGCTCGGGGCGGCGGCCGCGGCGCTCCCGACCGTCGTCACCGCGATCAGCCTCGCGTTCCTCCTGGCGGACCCGAGCGGGGACGCGCCGCTGCTCGACCTCGACGACGACGTGGTCGGCGCCGCGACGTGGTTCGACGAGCGGACCGGTCTGGAGATCGCGGGCTCGCGGGCCGGCCAGTTCGGGGCGTTCGTGCTGAAGGCGATGGACTCCGGCGCGAAGACCGCGACCATCGTCGTCGTCGCGGTGGCCGCCGCGGGCGTCATTCCCGGCGTCATCGGCATCACCGGACTCGGGGGGAGCCTCCGGGCGCTCATCATCAGCGTGAGCGGCGGGTCACTCGTCCTCCTGTTGATCCTCGCCGGCCTCGCGGCCGTGATCGTCGGGATGGGGATGCCGACGACGGTGATGTACATCATCATCGTCGTGCTGCTGGGGCCGGTCCTCCCCGAGTTCGGGATCGCGATCCTGGCGGTCCACCTGTTCGTCCTCTACCTCGGGCTGATGGCCGACGTGACGCCCCCGGTGATGGTCGCCGCCTACGCCGCGGCCGGGATCGCGAAGTCCGACCCCTTCGACACCGGCAAGCAGGCGTTCCTGCTGTCGCTGAACAAGATCCTCGTCCCCTTCGCCTTCGTGTTCTCTCCGGGGATCCTCCTCCTCCGCACGACCGACGGACAGGGGTCGATCCTGACGGGCGCAGACGTTGGGGACCTCGGCTTCTTCCTGCCGGAGGTCGCGGCGCCGATCCTCGCGGTGTTCGCCGGCGTCTACGCGCTCGGCGTCGCGATCATCGGGTACTACCACACGGACGTGCGCTCGGGTTCGCGCGTCTCGCTCGTCGCCGCCGCGGTGTTGCTGTCGGTGCCCGGCATGGTGTTGCTCCCGGCCAGCGCCGCCCTGGGGCTCGCGGGCGTCGACGTCGCCCTCTACTCGGTCACGAACGAGCTGATCGCTCGCGGCGTCGGCGCGGCGATGCTCGTCGGCGGACTCATCCGGAACCGGCGGCGCGCGGGCCGCGAATCGGCCGATCCGGAACCGGTCGAGGAATCGTCGGACGTCGCGGCGCAGTAGGCGGCGCGACGGCACGCGTCCCGTCCGCTCGTCTCGTTCCCGTGTTCCCGCCTTGACCGTCCCACGCGGAGAGCGCACTCGTTAAGTGTCGTCCCGCGGAAATCACGTGCAATGAGTAGTGGGGCATCCGGATCGGCGCGGACGCGATACGCGATCCTCGGCTGTGGCAGCGTCGGACACGCGGTCGCGGAGGAGCTGACGAGCCGCGGCAAGGACGTCCTCATCCTCGACCGCGACGAGAGCCGCGTCGAGGCGCTCCGCGACCAGGACCTCAACGCCCGCGTGCAGGACATCGCCGAGCCCGACGTCGTCGACGAGCTCGACGACCGCGACATTGTGTTGATCCTCGCCAGCGACGTCGAGGCGAATAAGGCCGCCGTTTCGGCGGTGCGCGACGTCGGCGGCGACCACTACGTCGTCGTCCGCGCCTCCGACCCCGTCAGCGAGGACGAGCTCCGCGAGCGCGGCGCCGACGTGGTGATCAACCCCTCGACGGTGATCGCCGACAGCGCCCTGCAGTCGCTCGAGACCGGTGAGCTGGAGTACATGGCCCGCCAGCTCGCGGAGATCATCGAGCAGGGCGGCGGCCGGATGGCGATCTTAACCCACGACAACCCGGAGCCGGACTCGATCGCGTCGGCGACCGCGCTCCAGGCGATCGCGGACGCGTTCGGCGTCGAGGCCGACATCCTCTACTCCGGCGACGTGGGCCACCAGGAGAACCGGGCGTTCGTCAACCTCCTCGGGATCGACCTCGTGGCGCGATCGGACGCGCCCGACCTCTCCGAGTACCAGACGGTCGCCGCGGTCGACCTCGCGAAGTCGGCCGACGACGGCTTCGGCTTCGACGTCGAGATCGACGTGTACATCGACCACCTGGAGGCCGACGTCCCGTTCGACGCCCGGTTCGTCGACGTGCGGACCAACGTCTCCTCGACGTCGACGATCCTCACGAAGTACCTCCAGGAGTTCGACCAGTCGCCGACCGAGGCGGTCGCGACCGCGCTCCTGTACGGGATCCGCGCCGAGACGCTCGACTTCAAGCGGGACACGACGCCGGCGGACCTGACGGCGGCCGCGTACCTCCACCCGTTCGCGAACCACGACACGCTCGAACAGGTGGAGTCGCCGTCGATGAGCCCGGAGACGCTGGACGTGCTCGCGGAGGCGATCCAGAACCGCGAGGTGCAGGGGAGCCACCTCTTCTCGACGGCCGGCTTCATCCGGGACCGCGAGGCGCTCGCGCAGGCGGCCCAACACCTGCTCAACTTAGAGGGGATCACGACGACCGCCGTCCTCGGGATCGCCGACGACACGATCTACCTCGCCGCGCGCTCGAAGGACATCCGCCTGAACATCGGCAACGTCCTCGACGAGGCGTTCTCCGAGATGGGCGACGCCGCCGGCCACTCCACGCAGGGCTCGCTCTCGATCCCCCTCGGCATCTTCACCGGCATCGAGGCGAGCGGCGAGAACCGCGACACCCTCCTGCACCTCACCGAGGAGGCCGTCCGTCGGAAGCTGTTCGACGCGCTCGGCGTCGAGGGCGGGGCCGGTGACGGCGGGAACGGGTCGTAGCGGGATCGACGGCGGGAACGACGCCGACCGGTCGGGCCGCGACCGCCGGATCCGTTTTACTCGTCTGCCCCGTACTCCCGACGCGCGAGGCGCCGCGCCCACCATGCACGTTCCGGAGGACCCGCCCGCGACCTGCCCCGCCTGCGGCGACCCCTACGAGTCCGTGTCCCGCCACGCCGACGGGTTCGTCGTCAACCTCCTCGACAACGATCGGTACCGGCGGGTGTGCTTCGACCCCGCGAGCGACGGCGACGACCCCGCGCTCGACTGTTATCATCACACACACGAACAGGCCGACGGATCGGCGAGCGAGTAGCGTGAGGTACTCTCGTTCGCATTTAAAATCGAGATGACGATCGCGACAAGGTCGGTGATGGAGACTGCACCGATGACGAGGGCGATCGCGTCGTCTATCAGAGGTTTCGAGCGTATTCGAGCACCGCCTCTTCCCGAAACTCCCCGTTTTCGAGAACGGTGAAGCCGTCGAAGGCGACCGTCGTCTCGGTGAGCGTCATATCGAGATGGAGATCACACTCGACGCTCCCGCCGAGCGTGATGTTGTCCCCGATCGCGATGTGCATCGTGCCCCGCTTCTTTTTGTCCGTGGCTTGGTTCCCCGTGAGTTGGACGTCTGCGTTCGTACCGATAGACGGGGCTTCCGCGATGTTGCGGGCGCAGTCCCCCGTCGATTCGACGAGTTTCGAAAGCTCGTCCGCCTGTGTGCCCCCCGAGATACTCTCGACGTTCCCGTCCTCGATCGCGAGTTCCACCGGGCCGTCGAGTCGGCCGATACTGTCGATGGAGTAATCTACGACGACCGTGCCCTGCGCGCTCCCTTCGACCGGAGTGACTGCGGACTTCCCGGCGGGCAGGACGACGAGTCCGCGGTCGAACCCGTCGTCGATCAGGAATCCGCTGCGACCGTGCAGGCCGACTGTTAAGTCCGTTCCCCTGTCGTTCGTTATCCGTGCGGACTCGGCGCTGGTTTGGATCTCGGCGACCGCCCTCGTCACGTCTCGCAACGCGTCGTAGTCGGTGTCCATCTGGTTCATCAAGACGTCTTCGGTGACGCCACGCATGAGAACGAAACGCGTCCCGTCCTCCGACGCGTCCCTTCGCGCGTCCGTATGAGCGATGTCGTACGTTCCGACGTCGAATACGATATCGGCTTCGTTGAGTGCACCGGCGACGACCGCCGGCTGCTCGACGTTGTGTCCGGTGAGCCGCGGCTTCACTAGCAGCGAGGTCGTCGCCCCGGCCGCTCGAGCGGCGCTCGCAAGCGGTCGAGCGACGTGCACCATCAACGGATCGGTGAGGACGACGACCTCTTCGTCCGACGTCACCTCGCCGACGCTCTCGATTACCTCTCGACAGATGTCACTGTATTCGAGTTCTTTCACACTGCCAACACGGCACCCGACAGCTAAGCTTCTTTGCCGCGTCATCTCTGACAGGCGACCGCACGCAAGTGCTGTCAGACCGTTTCGAACGAGTCTCTCGGCGGAGACCGTCGCCTGTTAGAAGTCGTCGCCGTCGGTGATCGAAGTGTACGAGCCGATCAGCGCGCCGGACAGGTCGACGCCCTCCAGCGTGACGCCCTCGTCGATCACGGAGTTCCGGATCTCCGAGTCGGTGATCGTCGCGTCGGGGAAGACGACCGAGCGGTCGAGCGTCGAGTCGGTGACGGTCGCGCCCGACATGACGTGGACCACGTCGCCGAGGTCGGAGCCCTCGACGGTCGCGTCGTCGGCGACGAGCGTGCCGCCTTCCAAGGCGTACTCGACCGCGTCGAGGTAGCTGTCGGCGGTGCCGATGTCGAACCACGCGCCGTCGAAGGTGAACGCGTGAACTGGGCCGCGCCCCTGGAGCCACTGGAGGAACCAGCCCGGCTCGTCGGGGTTGTTCCCGTCCGCGAGGTACGTCGAGAGGTCGGGCAGCGTCTCCGCCGGGAACGCGTAACACGCGATGGAGACGAGCGTGCTCTTCGGGTCGTCGGGCTTCTCCTGGAAGTTCACGACCTCGTCGCCGTCGAGCTCGACGAGCCCGTACGACTTGGCGCGCTCGCGGTCCTCGACGTCGTAGGCGGCCAGCGTCGGCGTCCCCTTCGACTCGAAGAAGTCGGCGAACTCGGCCAGGTCGAAGCTGATCATGTTGTCGCCGGCGACGACGATGAGGTCGTCGTCGACCCCTTCGCGGTCGACGAGCTGTTCGAGCGCCCCCACGACGCCGAACTTCTCGTTCTCCTCGACGGTCTCCTCGACCGAGAGCGTCGGCTTCTCGAACGGGCTCTCGGCGAGGTACTCGTCGAACGTGTCGGCGAAGCGCTCGTTGGTGGAGACGAACACCTCGTCGACGCGGTCGTCCGCCTCGAAGTCCTCGAAGATCTCGTCGATGACGGTGTTGTCGCCGACCGGCAGGAACATCTTCGGCCGGTGCTCGGTGATCGGCCAGAGTCTGGTCGCGTATCCCCCCGCGAGTACGACGGCTTTCATATCACCCCCGTCTCACCCCGGTGGCATACTTCTTTTGCTCCTGTCAACCACCGAAAACGCGGCAGGGGCACACGGGGGGTCGATTCCGAGTGGGAAGCGGCGGACGCGACTTACTCGCTCAGCCGGTCGGTGTCGATGCCCACTCCCGGCGGGGTGACCACGAGGAACCCGCGGAAGTGCATCAGCTCGCCGCCCATGTCCTTCACCTCGCGGGCGAAGCCGGCGGCGAGCTCGTTGAGGTCGCCGTCGATCGACAGCACGAGGGTGTTGCCGTAGTCGACGCTGCGGACCCACTCCTCCGGGTCGGTCGTGCCGTCGAGGACGCCGAGGACGACGTCGCCGGCCGCCGCGATCGCCTCGTCCATCTGCTCTTCGGCGTCGCGTAAGTCGAGGTCCCAGTCGCTCATACCTCAGGGTCGCGAGGCGACGGCAAAAACGTTCGGACCCGTGCGACAGCGTCGGACGCCGAGCGCCGCGGACGGGTCGCGGAGTCGTTAAGTGCGCGCCGACCCCAGCAGACGATATGGAACGCACGCGGCGGTCCCTGCTCGCGGGTGCGGCGTCGGTCGGCGTCGTCGGCGCGGCGGGGTGTCTCGGCGGCGGAGGCGGCGGGAGCGGCGGCAACACCATCGACCCAGGAGAGTACGACTGCGACCTCTCGGAGCCGTCGGACCCGGACCTGGAGTTCCGGCCCGTCATCGGCGACCCCGAGTCCGACGTCGTCGTGCAGTCGTTCGTGGACTTCACCTGCGGTCACTGCGCCACCTACGAGCTGGAGCACTTCCCGGCGATCCGCGAGGAGTACGTCGCTCCCGGGGAGGTGCGCTACGAGCACTGGGACTTCCCGATCCCCGTCAACGAGGCGTGGGCGGTCCCCGTCGCCAGCGCCGCCCGCGGCGTGGGCGCGCGTCAGGGTCCGGAGGCGTTCTTCGAGTTCGCCTCGACGGCGTTCGAGTCGCAGGGCAGCTACAGCGGCGAGGCGATCGGCGCCGCCGCCGACGCCGCCGGCGCGGACCCCTGCGCCGCCATCGCCGACGCGCAGTTCGCGGCGTACGAGGAGGCCTCGATGAGCGACCGGAGCGAGGGCGAGTCGATGGGCGTTCAGGGGACGCCGACAATCTTCGTGAACGGCGAGCCGACCGACGACTACCGCGCGGAGACGGTCGCGGCCGCGATCGAATCGGCGCTGTAACCGGAGGCCCTCGGCGCGCCCGCAGGCCCGGTCGGTGCCGCCGTCCGCCCGTGCGTCGGCCTTTTGTCCGTCCGCCTCCATTTATAAGTCAATGAGCGACGAGGACCGCGGGGAGCGACGCCTGCTCGGCGCCGTCGTGCTCGCGGTGTTGATATCGCAGGTCCTACTCTACCCGGGGGTCCCGAGCCTCGTGGTCGCGCTCGGCGCGCCCGCCGGCATCGACGCCGGGATGTGGTTCCTCGTCGCGGAGTTCGGCGCGTTCGTCTCCTTCGCCGTCGTCTGGGGCGCCCTCAGCGACGCGCTCGGAAAGCGGGTCCCGCTGATCGTCGCCGGCGCGCTCGGCGGGGCCGCCTCGTACGTCGCGCTCGCGGCGGTGCCCGAGATCGGCCTCGGCTTCCGGGCGGCGCTCGCCGTCCGCGTCGTCGGCGGGGCGCTCACTATCGGCGCGTTCTCGCTCGCGATCACGTCGCTGATGGACCTCCGCGGCGGCAACGGACGCAACATGGGCGCCGCCGGCACGGCGATCGGGCTGGGCGCGGCGGTCGGCGCCGTGGTCGGCGGCGCGCTCGCCGACCTCGACCCCTTCTACCCCGTGTACGCCGGGGCGGCGGTGCTCGCCGGCGCGGGCCTGCTCGCGGCCACCGTCGACGACCGAGCGGTGGGACGCGGGAACGCGACGGGGTCGGCGGAGGCCGGCGACGAGGCCGGCTTCCGCGACGTGCTCGCGCAGGCGCGGACGACGCGCGGGCTCCTCGTCCCGCTGGCGTTCGGGTTCGTCGACCGGCTCACGGCCGGTTTCTTCGCGCTGGTCGGCGTCTACTACTTCCAGGACCCCGCCACCTTCGATCTCTCGGCCGCCGGCGCGGGGGCGACGCTCGCGCTCTTCTTCGTCCCGTTCGCGCTGCTCCAGTCCCCGTTCGGGTCGCTGTCGGACCGGGTGGGCAGGTTCCTCCCCGTCGTGGTTGGCTCGGTGGCGTACGGAGTCGTCACGATCGGGGTCGGCGTCGCGCCGACGTATCCCCTCGCGGCCGCGCTGATGGTCCTCGTCGGGGTCTGCGGCGCGCTGATGGCGCCGGCGACGATGGCGCTCGTCACCGACCTCGTCGAGCCCGAGGCCCGCGGCGCGGCGATGGGGCTGTTCAACGTGTTCGGCTCGCTCGGCTTCCTCGCCGGCTTCCTCGTCGGCGGCGGCGCCACGGGCGCGTTCGGCTACGCGCCGGCGTTCCTCGCGGTCGGCGGGCTGGAGCTCGCCATCGCGCTGGCGCTGTTCCCGGCCGTTCGGGCGCTCGCGCCGGGGGAGGGGCTTCTCGGGCTCCGGGGCGGCGCCGATCAGTCGGCCTCGGAGTAGCCACTCGCCCGGAGTAGCGTCCGCCGGCCGAGTCGAGCCTTTTTAAGCCTCGCGCGCCCTCCGTTCGGGCAACCGATGGACCTACTCGTCGTGGGCGCGGGCGAGATCGGCCGGTGGATCGCCGACACGGTGTCGGCCGACGAGTCGCCGGTGGACCCGACGGTCGCGTTCGCCGACCGTGACCCGGACGTGGCCCGCGACGCCGCCGCGTCGCGCGAGGCGACGACGGTCCCGGCCGACGGCGACACCGCCCACGACGCGGTGTGTCTCGCGGTGCCGATGTCGGCGGTCCCGGCCGCGGTCGAGGCGTACGCGCCCCGCGCGGAGCGGGCGATCCTCGACGTCTCCGGCGAGATGACCGACGCGATCGCGGCGATGCGCGAGCACGCGTCGGACCTGGAACGCGCGAGCTTCCACCCCCTGTTCGCGCCGCCGCGCGTCCCGGGCAACGTCGCCTGCGTGGTCGACGAGGGCGGCCCGGTCGTCGAGGGGATCGCGGCCGCGATCGAGGCCGGCGGCAACGAGGTGTTCGAGACGACGGCCGCGGAGCACGACCGGGCGATGGAGACGGTGCAGGCCGGCGCGCACGCGGCCGTCCTCGCGTGGCGGCTCGCGGGCGACGACGTGCGCGAGGAGTTCCACACGCCCGTGTCGGCCGCGCTCGACGACGTCGCCGACACCGTCACCGAGGGCGCGCCCGAGGTGTACGCCGAGATCCAGCGCGCTTTCGAGGGCGCCGACGACGTGGCCGACGCGGCCCGCGAGATCGCCGACGCCGACTCGGACGAGTTCGCCGACCTGTACGAGGCGGCCCGCGGCGACCGCGAGGGCCGGGAGCGACACGAGTGAGCCGATCGACGACCCCTGTGATTCCATGATAGACAGAGAGGCGGTCCGGAACAACGCCAACTACCTGCGCAACGTCAGACCGATCGACCCCGAGGAGATCGCGGAGTACATCGAGGGGGTGCCCCACCCGGCGGTCGTCCGCGAGACGCTCCGCGAGGAGGCGTTCGACCTCCGGCTGCGCGAGCGCGACGACGGGAGCTTCGAGCCGGTCCCCGAGGGGCCGATCCCAGATCCCGGCTGGGCGCCGACGGCGTTCCCGGAGTCCTACGCGTTCGCCCTCGAAGACCTCCTCGTCGCCGAGTTCGGTGCGAACTGGCACCGCGGCGAGTCGGGAGCGGAGCTCCGCGAGGCGGTCCGGCGGCTGAAGACCGACTACCTCTACGAGAACGACGTCGAGTACGACCGCGTCGCGGCGCTCGGGTACGCGATCTACCACCTCCCCGCCTACTACGCAACGATCGGGTACGTCCTCGACGACCTCGTCGAGAACGAACTACTCGACCGGACGCCCCGCGTCCTCGACGTGGGCGCTGGCGTGGGCGGCCCCGCGCTCGGCCTCCACGACTACCTCCCCGACGACGCCGTCGTCGACTACCACGCCGTCGAGCCGAGCGCCGCGGCCGACGTGCTCGACCGACTGCTCGACGAGACCGGTCGCAACTTCCGCGCGACGATCCACGAGACGACGGCGGAGTCGTTCCTCGGGGTCGACGGCGGGTCCTCGGTGGACGCCGGCGGGTCCTCGGTGGACGCCGGCGGCTCCGACGCCACCGACGACCCCTTCGACCTGATCGTCTTCGGGAACGTCCTCTCGGAGCTCGCGGACCCGGTCCCGGTCGTCGAGGCCGCGCTCGACCGCCTCGCCGACGACGGGAGCGTCGCCGCCTTCGCGCCCGCCGACCGCAACACCGCGATGGGGCTCCGCGAGATCGAGCGCGCGGTCGTCACGCCGTCGAGCGGCGTCGAGACGTACTCGCCCACGCTCCGGCTCTGGCCGGACGCCACGCCGTCGGACGGCGGCTGGTCGTTCGACGTCGCCGACGACCTCGACGTGCCCCCCTTCCAGCGGCGGCTCGACGAGGCGGCCGAGCGCGGCGCGAGCGACGAGCCGGGCGAGTTCGTCAACGTCGACGTCCAGTTCGCGTACGCGATCCTCCGTCCCGACGGGAAGCGCCGCGTCGGCGTCCGGGCGAGCGACGGCCGCTGCGCGCGCATGGCGGACTCCGAGGACCACGTCACCGACCGCGTGAACCTGCTCGCGGTGAAGCTCAGCCACGACCTCAGCGCGGGCGACAACGCGCTCTACCGCGTCGGCGACGGCTCGCAGGCGGTCGACCACTACCTCGTCTGCACGCGCGAGACCGTGCTCAACGAGGACCTCCGGCGGGCCGACTACGGCGCGGTCGTGTTCGTCGAGAACGGCCTCGTGCTCTGGAACGACGACGAGGGCGCGTACAACGTCGTCGTCGACGACGAGACGGTCGTCGACCTGGTCGCGCCCTGACGGGGCGGTCGGTCCCGTCGCGACGCGCCGGCGGCGAGCGCGGAGCACGTCACCCCGCGCTCACCGGCGACCGTTCACGCGCGACCGTTCACGACCGATCCGCTCGGGCCGACCTCGTCGCGGACGGCGACGTAGAGGACCCAGACGACGACGCCGCCGAGGAGCGCGCCGAGCGTCCACGCGACCGCGTGGCGGCTGTTCCGGTCCGTCGCGTCCAGGTAGACGAGCAGCGACGCGAGCAGCGCCGGGACGACCAGTATCCCGGCGAGGAGGAGCGCGACGAGCAGTTCCGGACCGACGGGAACGCCGATCTGCAGGATGGAGGGCATGTCGTCTTTTCATCCGGAAAACAGGTCTAAAAAGATTACTTATCGGCGACCGGATCGATCAGCTCCGGCGCGTCGACTCCGGGCGAGTTCACCCGCGTCGACACCGGGTACGCCGTCAGCTCGTCGGCCGGGTAGGGGTCCAGCAGCGCGGCGGCCTCGTCGGCGTCGCCGCGGAGCCACGTCTCCTCCTCGCCCGGATCGAGAATCACCGCCATCCGATGATGGAGGTCGGCGACGAGGTCGTTCGGCTCGGTGGTCACGATCGTGAACGTCTCCACGGGCCCGTCCGACTCGTCGCCCTCGCCGCCGTCGTCCGACCCGCCGCCGAACGCCCCGAGGCCGGTCTGCGTCGTCTCGGGCTCGGGGGGCTCCCACCGCTCGTAGAGGCCCGCCATCGCGAACGGTCGGTCGTCCTCGAACGCGACGCGGTAGGGGGTCTTCCCGGGGTCGCCGGAGCCGCCGTGGTCGCCGGGGCCGTCCGGCCCGCCGCCGTCGACCCACTCGTAGAAGCCGTCGGCGGGGACGAGACACCGCCGCCGCTCGAAGGCGTCGGCGAAGCTCCGCTTCTCGCGGACCGTCTCGGCGCGGGCGTTGATCAGGCCGAACGACTCGTCGGCCCACGAGGGCGTCAGCCCCCACTCCATCCGGGTCGCGGCGGTCGGATCCTCGTCGGCGATCACCGGAAGCTCCTGGCCGGGCGCACAGTTGTAGCTGGGCTCGACGCCGCCGAAGTCGGCGCCGAACCGCGCCTCGAGGTCGGCGGCGGGTGTGAAAAGCGTATAGCGGCCGCACATTGATGGCGGGAGTTGGCGCCGCCGATACTTAACTAGCGGTCGATCGCACCGTCGGCTCCCGCCTCGCCGCCTCCCGTCCTCTCGCCCCGTCGCCTCCCGTCGGGTTTTTGCCCGCGCGCCGCCGCGGTCGGGTATGCGCATCGAGAACAGCTTCATCCCGGTCGAGGGAGTGGGCGAGACGACGGAGCGCCGGCTCTGGCGCGAGGGCGTCACCACCTGGCGCGACTTCGACCCCGCCGTCGACGTCGCGGGCGTCGGCTCGACCACCGCCGACCGGATCGAGTCGTTCATCGCCGAGGCGCTGACGCGCCTCGACGACGGCGACGCGGCCTACTTCGACCGCGCGTTCCCGAGCGGGGAGCGCTGGCGGCTCTACGAGAACTTCCGCGAGGAGACCTGCTTCTTTGACATCGAGACGACCGGCCTCGACGAGCACCGCGACCGCGTGACGACCGTGAGCTTCCACCGGGACGGGGAGACGACGACGCTGGTCGCCGGCGACGACCTCACCGCCGACCGCCTGCGCGAGCGGTTCGCCGACGCCAGCCTGCTCGCGACGTTCAACGGCGCGCGCTTCGACGTCCCCTTCCTCGAGACCTCCTTCGGCATCGAAGTGGACACGCCCCACCTCGACCTGATGTACCCCTGCAAGCGGATCGGGCTCTCCGGGGGGCTGAAGCCCATCGAGAAGGAGATCGGGATCGACCGCGACCGCCCGGACATCTCGGGGCGGGACGCGGTCCGACTCTGGCGCGAGTACGAGCGCGGCGACGCCGACGCGCTCGACACGCTCGTCTCGTACAACCGCGAGGACACCGAGAACCTCCGAACGCTCGCCGACTTCGTCTGCGAGCGGCTCCACGAGGACGTGTTCGTCGGCGCCGCTGCCGAGCGATAGAGCGGTCCGAACATCGACCGACGGGCGCCCGCTACGTCGCTTCGGCGTCGGGGTCGACCTGGGTCTCTGCCGTCTCCGACTCCACGTCGCTTTCGGCGTCCGCCTCGGCGTCGGCGTCCTCTGTGTCCGTTTCGTCGTCGGCGTCCTCGCCCTCTGCGTCCGCCTCGTCGTTGGCCGACTCCGTCGGTTCGTCGGCGTCCAGCTCGTCGGAGTCCTCCCCGTCGTCGGCGTCCGTCTCGCTCTCCGTCTCCTGGATCAGCTTCATCTCGCCGCGGGCCCGGAGGGAGCCGTCGATCTCGGCGCCGTCGTGGACCACGAGGTCGCCGGCGGAGACGTCGCCGAGCACCCGCGCGCCGGCCTCGATGGTGACCGTCCCGCCGCGGGTGGTGACGTCGCCGTGGATGACCGTCTCGGCGCCGACGGTGACGCCCTCGCGGGCGCGGAGGGAGCCGAACACCTCGTTGCGCTCGCCGACGCGGACGGATTCGGCGCGGAGGTTCCCGTGAATGCGGCAGTCGTCGCCGACCGTCGCCGGCGTCGAGACGCGCCACGCGTCGTCGGAGATCTCGGCGCCGCGCGGGACCAGCAGGGGGTCGCGCACGTCGTCGCCGTCGGCGAGCGCCTCGGCGAGCTCGTCGGCCGCGTCGGTCTCGCCGACCCGCAGGAGCTGTGAGAGGACGATGAAGTAGAAGACGATGGTGGGGACGGGGTTGCGGATGACGATCCAGCCGTTCGCCTCGAACCCCTCCTCGATCGACACGTCGTCGCCGATGTCGAGGTCCCCGGAGACCATCAGCCGGCCGGTGACCGTCACGCGCTCGCCGAGGTACGCGTCCTCACCGACGAGCACGTTGCCGTCGACGGTACACCACGTGTCGAGCCGGCAGTCGCCCTCGGCCTCGATGTCGTTGCCGACGCGCACCCGCTCGCCGATCGCGACGTTGCGCCCGCGGAGGCCGAACTCCACCGTCGACTGGCCGCCGACGAGCACGTCGCCGTCGACGACGAGGTCGTGCTCCTCGACGGTCGTCTCGGACGGGACCGCGAGCTCCTCTATCGGACCGTCTCCTCGCAGCGACACACCGGGAGAACTCCCTCCGCGCGTATAAACGGTGTGGGGTCGTCTGACTGTCGTCTGACGCGCACGCAGCGATCCGACCCGACACGGCGATCCGAACGTTACGGCGCGTGCGACTCCCTCTCGGACCGCCGCCGGGTCACTACCCTCTTGAGTCCGGCGCGGGAGGGTCAGGTATGGGATTCGGATCGTACGACGAGAGCGAGCAGAAGGACCAGGACGTAGACACCGACGACGACGGCGCCGTCAACGTCCACGAGCACGACCACGACGGCGAGGTGTCCATCGAGGGCGGCGCGTCCACCGACGACCTGGTCGGCCGCCTCTCGGAGATGAAAGACGACGACGGCGACGAGGAGTAAGCGGCCGTCCGAACGGTCGTCCACGCCGTGTCACGCTCCTTTTATCTGGTCGACGCCTACGACGCCCCATGAGCACCGACCTGACCTTCACCGACGACGGCGTCGACGTCGTCTACGAGGGGACCGAGTTCGAGCTGGAGAAGGACCTGATCGAGGAGGCGACCGGTAAGGGGTTCCGCGACGTCACCGACCACGAGGTGTTACAGATCGTCGCCGAGGAGCCCGAGTTGGACGGCGAGCCCGTGCGGATCGGCGACGTCCTGTAGGGCGACTCCGCGAAGCGGTACGATTTTACGCCCCGGTCGGTTCCGCCGGGGTATGAAGCTCGGAGACGCGCTCGGAGCGCTCACGGGGTCGAAGCTCAGGACCGCTCTCGTCGGGCTCGTTGTCCTCGGGGGCGCGGTCGGCGGCGCGTTCGCCGTCGGGATCCTCGGCGTCCCGGGCGTCGCGGCGGTCGACAACACCTTCGGCAACGTGACGAACGAGACGACCGAAGTGAAGACGGATCTGGTCGTCTCGAACCCGAACCCGGTCGGCATCGGGCTCGACGGCGTCTCCGTGAACTACACCGTCTCGATGAACGACGTCGAGATGGCGCAGGGCGGCCGCAAGGGGGTGACCGTCGAGTCCGGCAACTCCACGATACCCCTCGAAACGGACCTGCGGAACGACGCGATCCCGCCGTGGTGGGTCACTCACGTCCGCAACGGCGAGCGGACCGACGTCGGTATCGACGCCAGCGTCACCTCGGACCTGCTCGGCCGGACCGTGGAGTTCAGCCGGAGCCGCGAGATCACGACCGACCTGCTCGGCGCCTTCAACTCGAACGAGACCCGACCGGTGAACGCCGACAGCCCGCTGACCGACGACCCGATCCTCTACGTCAACGAGACGCGGGGCGAGTGGGGAAGCGTCAGCGAGGCCGAGACGCCGATAGACATGGCGTTCACCGTCTACAACCCGAACCTCGAACCGTACGCGATCACGGAGATCGGCTACGACGTCACGATGAACGACGTCGAGATGGCCACGGGACGGACCGAGGAGGGGTACGTGATCCCCTCGCGGAGCTCCGAGACGATCGAGTTCACGACCGCGCTCCGGAACCCCCGCCTCGACGAGTGGTGGGTCACGCACCTCGACGAGGAGGTCCGCGGTCATCAGGTGAGCCAGCTCCGGATCGAGTTCTACGCCGTGATCGAGCTCCCGAGCGGCGAGGAGGTCACCGTTCCGCTCGACGAGCTGACCTACGAGGAGACGATCGAGACCGACATCTTCGACGAGGGCGACGACGTGCGCGACGCGGGCGACGCCGACGGGAGCGGTGCCGACGGCGACGGTTCCGGCACGAGCGACGACACCACGGACGGCGGGAACGAGACCGACGACGGGAGCAGTACCGACGACGACACCACTGATGACGGAGACTCCACCGGCGGTAACACCAGCGACGACGACGGTACCGACGACAACACCACCGACGGCGGATCGGACGGCGGTGACGACGGCGTTCTGCCGCTGTAGCGACGTCGAGGCCCCCAAACGCTGATCGGTCGGAACCGGTCGGCGTGACGGCCGCTCTCTCTCTCAGCGTCGACGCTCCGGTACACAAGCCGACCAAACTCCGACTCAACTGGAATTGTTCGAGGAAAACGATGTTTGCTATCGGTCGGCGCGAGACCGCGTCTGGCGCGAACGCGCGCTTCGGTATACAACACTACTTTAGTTGCGGCCGCCGAACGCCCGATAATGGCCGACGCCGACGGCGGGGGCTCGCCGGACGTCCTCGAGAACAAGCGGAGCGCGACGCGGTATCAGGTCCTCGTGGAGATCGCGGCCCGCCAGCCGGCGGTGAGTCAGGGGGAGATAGCCGACACGATCGGCGTGACCTCGCAGGCGGTCAGCGACTACGTCCGCGACCTCGTCGAGGCCGGATACGTCGACAAGGGCGGCCGCGGCCGGTACGAGGTGACGAAGGAGGGGGTCGACTGGCTCATCTCCCGCACCGACGACCTGGAGACGTACCTCGAACGGGTGAACTCCGACGTCCTCGGCAGCGTCGAGGTCGACGCCGCCATCGCGCTCGACGACGTGGCAGAGGGGAGCGAGGTCGGGCTGGTGATGCGCGACGGCGTCCTCCACGCCAACCCCGCGGGCGGCACCGCGACCGCGGTCACCGTCACGAGTGCGGAGCGAGGCGCGGCGGTCGGCGTCGCCGACTTCGAGGGGGTCGTCGACTACGACACCGGAACCGTCTCCGTGCTTCCCGTTCCCACCGTCACCGACGAGACCCCGCCCGACCCGGACGTGATCTCGACGCACGTCCCGGATGACGGATTGCTCGCGGTCGCCGGCACCGAGGCGTACGCGCTCGTCTCCCGGAGCACGGCGACCCCGGACATCCGGTTCGGGACCGCCGAGGCCGTCGCGGAGGCGGGGATGCTCGGCCTCGACGTCCTGTTAGTCGCGGTGACCGACGAGATCCCGCGTCACACGTCCAAGCTCCGGGATAGGAACGTCCCGCATCGAGTCCTCGACTCCGACGACCGTTAGCCGGTCTCGATCCGATCACTCGGCCCTCTGCTTCCCACCGACGGCGACGCGATATCAGTCCGCCGCGTCGCGAACGCCCGCTCCGTCGTCCGTCAGCGTCGCCGGCAGCTCGCCGTCGTACCCCTCCGGCACGTACGGACAGAGCGGATCGCTCCCCGTCGGGTCCCCGGTCGCCGCGAACGCCCGGGAGCGGCTCCCCCCGCAGACCTGTCGGAACTCGCAGGCGCCGCATTTACCCGCGAACTCGTCCGGATCCCGAAGCGACTCGAACAGCTCCGAGTTCCGATAGATGTCGACCACGGACCGGTCCCGGACGTTGCCCGCGGACTTCGGGAGGAACCCCGACGGGTACGTCTCCCCGGTGTGGCTGACGAAGGCGAACCCTCTCCCGGCCGTGATGCCGCCGCGACGGCTGACCCCGGCGTCGTCGCCGTCGCGCTGGAGTCCGACCCGACGGTAGAACGGCGCCTCGGTGGTCTTGACGCCGAACCGCTCCGCCTCGGCGACGTCGCGGAGCCACTCCATCACCCTCTCGGCGCGCTCAGGGGATATGGGGTCTAGAATCCGCCCGCGACCGACGGGCACGAGGAAGAAGACGCTCCAGAGCACCGCGCCGAGATCGCGCACCCGGTCGCGGATCGCCGGGAGATCTTCGACGGTATCGGCGCAGACGGTGGTGTTGACCTGCAGCGGGAGCCCGGCGTCGCGGGCCGCTCGCGCCGCGGTCAGCGTGTCCGCGAAGCTCTCCTCGCCGCGGAACCGGTCGTGGCTCTCGCGGGTCGCCCCGTCGAGGCTGAGCGCCATCCGCCGAATCCCCGCGTCCGCGAGCGCCTCGACGCGGTCGGGCGTCAGCGATTGCGTCCCGCTCGGCGTGATCGTCATGCGGTGGCCGAGGTCGTCGCCGTACGACACCAGTTCAAGGAGGTCCTCCCGGGCGAGCGGGTCGCCTCCCGAGAGGACGATCAGTTGCCCCTCGCCGAACTCCGCGGCGTCGTCGAGGAGCCGCTTCCCCTCGGCGGTCGTCAGCTCGTCGGGGTGACGCTCCGGCTTCGCGTCGGCCCGGCAGTGACGGCAGGCGAGCCCGCACGCCTGCGTCACCTCCCAGATCAGGACGAGGGGACGCCGGTCTACGTCGAGGTCGTCGAACATGTGCTCGTCCCGCGCTACGACTCATGCCCCCTTGGGGACTACCCCGAACGTGTTCAGTCCCTCTCCCGACCGCGGCTTAGGCCTCGCTCCACCTCCGGTCGCTCATCCGAGAACCGCGTACCGGCGAGCTGCGGGAGGTCTCGGGGAGCGTAGCTCTCTCGGTTCTCTCCGGGGATTTCGGGAGACAGCGAGAATCCAAACGAGGGCGAAAAATTGTATAGCGGTATGTGATTTATGCGTCTGGCTCACGACGCGAATCACGTCGCTTTCAAGACAACAAAACTTGGTTCGGTCCCTGAAACTACCTCAACAACCGGTAGACGTTCGCCTCGTACGTCTCCCGGACCTGATCCCCCCAGTTGTGCGTGTAGGTGTCGATCACGTCGTCGGCGACGTCGCCCCGCAGGTATTTGACCACGCCGCGGTCACCGGTCCTGTCGCGCAGATGCGTCGTGAAGAAGTGCCGGAAGTAGTGCGGCGTGACGTTCTCGGCGGCGCCGCCGCCCGTCCGGTACCAGCCCGCATCCCGGGCGTATCGCTCGACGACGTGTCGCACCGCCTGCGGGTCAAGCCGCTCGCCCCACCCCTCCGCCGTGCCGACGAACAGGGGCTCCGCCGGCGAGGGGCTGTCGGGCCGGATCGCCAACCACCGCTTCAGCGTCTGTGCCAGCTCGTCGTCGACGGGGATCACCGTCCCGCGCTTCCGCTTGTTCGAGGCCGTCCGAACCTCGCCGTTCAGCTCCTCTCCGACGGTCGCGTCGGGCGTCACGTACAGCGAATTCGGGCGATCCGCGAGGACGTGACGCGTTCCGAGGTCGTACGTCTCCCGAATCTCGGCGTCGTCGACGGCGAGATCGCGGAGATCGAGGTTACAGCACTCTCCGACCCGCATTCCGGTCTTGAGCAGCGTCACGACGAGGGCCCGATGGAGCGGATGGCGGATCCCGGCGACGAACTCGCGCATCGCCGGAATCGGGATGTCGCGACGAGCGGGGTCCTTGTCGACCGTTTCGTCCATCTCCTCCATCACGAGCGTCATCGGGTTCCCCTCGAAGACGCCGACCTCGGTCATATATCCGTAAAATCGGTGCAGGTAGGCGGCGTACGTCGCCACCGTGCTGTCCGCCACGTCGCCGCGCAGCGAGTGGACGAACGACATGCAGTCGCGGTGCATCGCCGACGCGGGCGCCGTCTCCGGGCCGAGAAACGCCTCAAACCGCCGCAGGACGCGCTCGTACGACTCCCGAGTGCGTTCCGTCTTCCCGTGGTAGGTGAGGTCTTCGATGAAGTACCCCACCGGGTCAGAGACCTCCTCCGGCGCGCGAGCGCTACTCATCGGTGAGGGTGTACCCGCCCTTCCGCCCGTTGTACCGGACGCGGTTGCGATCCTGTAGCGCGTCGAGCGCGTCCTCCAGTTGATCCTCGAAATCGCCGACCACCGACTCGACGAGTTCCTCCCACGAGAGCGGCCCATCTGCGAGGGCGGTCTCGACCTGCGTTTCGAGGCCGTCACCCCTGGGGTCAGCCCCCGAAGGATCGGGTTCCGCGGGGTTCTCGGATTCTCCCGTCGAAAACCCCCGCCGACCGGCCTGTACCATCGTCCTGACGAACTCGCTCTGGGACATCCCGAGCTCGTCCGCGTGGTTCCGCCACCGATCCTTTTGTTCGGCGGGAACGTACGTCTTTACCGAGCGGCGATCGTCGCTCATCGTTCGGATTCGGCTTCTCCGGCCGCCGACTTTAATCTATCCCACAATTCCGGATAAGTGACCTTATACTGGGTTGTAGGTCCCTATCCGGATCGCTATAATTTTGTTATCTAGGAATCTAGTACTGATTTCTTGTCTGGTAATACTAGAATACGAGATATGTGACACTCAAAACAGTTGTTCGCCAACGGTCAGAATATTCGGCTCGATCTCTCACTCGAGACTAACGTCTCGTTCGTCCGGGTCGCCGTCGGGCCGGTGGTTCCCGTCGCTCGCCCTATCGAATTTCCGTTCCGGTCCCGGCCACCAGGTCCCGAGAGACGCGCAGAGTCGTCTCTCTCGGTTTTAGTACGCCTCTGTGGCCTGAAGCCGTTTCTCTCTCTAAGGTGCTCTATCGGCGCCTCGTGTGGCAGTGAACCCGGCACTTCGCCGGTAGAGTCGGCGATTTGCCGGCGCTATCACGGTTCGTCCGCGACGAGTGTATCGTATGTCGCTATAGAAACTGCCGGGATCAGATTCGGATCTCGGAGGTCGCGTCCGCGACGTCGAGGGCGGCTATCGCGCGCTCGACTCGCGGGTCGCTTTCGGCCGCGTTCCGCATCAAGACGGTCTCGCTCGGG
Source organism: Halorubrum depositum (assembly GCF_007671725.1). NCBI lineage: Archaea > Methanobacteriati > Methanobacteriota > Halobacteria > Halobacteriales > Haloferacaceae > Halorubrum > Halorubrum depositum. The sequence goes on from NZ_VCNM01000002.1 coordinate 115,764, forward strand.
AAGAGGTGTTCCCCGACGACGAGACCGTGGTCGCGGGCGGTCGACCCGGTAACGGTGAGGTAGACGCCGACGCCCGCTCGGGCGATGCCCGCCTCCTCCTCCTCGTCGGGGTTCGGATAGACGAACTCGACGCCGTCGAGGGCGTCCGTTCCCAACACCGCCGTGACGAGCCGCTCGTACCGGGGCGAGATACAGAGCGGGCCCTCGTAGCCGGCGAGGAACGCGCGATCGAGGTCGGCCCCCGGCTCGATCCGCTCCGGTCTGGCCATCAGGGTGTGGTAGACGGTGTCCCCGAGCCCGTTGACGACGCGGACGTCGGTGTCGACCGGGTCGATCCGCTCGTTGACGTCGGCGATCTCGCCGAGCCCCTCCGGACGGATCCCGACGACCTCCTCTAAGACGAGGTCCGCCGAGTCGAATCCGAGCGCGAACTCGTGGGTGCGGAGGGCGCGAAACGGCTCCTCGCGGCCGACGAGCTTCAGCTCCACGTCGCCGAGGTCGACGGTCGCGGCGTCGAAGACGATCCGACGGGGCTTCCCGTCGCGGTCGTCGCGCAGCAGCGTGAACTCCGGCTCGGCCGGGGCGTCCGGGTCGGAGTACTCGGCCAGCCGCTCGTAGGGGCCGTCGTCGGCCTCGACGCGGTCCTTCGTGATCGCCTTCTCGTAGCGGAGCGTGTTGCTCACGCCGTCCGCGAGCCGATCCAGCCGGTCGTCGCGGCCGACGCTCGCGATCCGTTCGAGGACCGCTTCGAGGGGTCGGCCCTTCCGCGGAACGGCGACCGGCACCGGTTCGCTCATTACCCCAGGTGCGTCGCCGCGGCTAAAACGGGTTGCGCTTTCGGTCGGCGGGGAACGACGGTCGCTCTCAGCGACAGCGGAGGAAAGGGATTCGATCGAGACGTCGCCCTTACGGCCCGAACGCCTCGTTGAGCCGCTTGCGGAACGCTTCGAGCTCCTCCAGGTGGTCGTTGATGGCCTCGATCTCCGCTTCGACGTCGTCGAGGTCCTCGCCGAGCCGGTCCTCGATCTCCGTCAGCCTGGTGTCGACCTCCGCGAGGTCGTCCCACAGGTCGTCGAACTCCTCGTCGAAGCGGCCCAGCCGGGACTCCACGTCGTCGACGCGGTCCGCCGTCGACTCGGCCGCGGCGGCGGCGGTGTCGACCTCCTCGTACAGCGTCTCGACGTCGTCGCCGACGTCGTCGAGCGCCTCGTCGAGCGCGGCCGTCTCCTCGTCGATCCGCGAGACGTCGTCCGTGACGGTCTCGACGGTAGCTTCGACGCCGTCCACCCGGTCGCTGACGCCGTCTACGCGCTCGGTCACGCCGTCGACCTCCGTCGACACCGCCTCGACGGAGTCGTCCACCCGCCCGACCGTCTCGCGAAGGTCCTCCCGGTCCGCGTCGGCCGCGTCGACCCTGTCGTCGAGCGCGTCCATCTCCGACTCGACGGCCTCCACCTTGCGGTCGAGCTCGTCGAGGATCTCTCGGGCCGTCCCCTCGCCGTCGATGAACTCCGCGAGCGCGTCGGCGTACGCCTCGATGTCGGCGACGCTCGACTGGAGCCGGGCGATCCGGACGTCGACGCTCCGCGGGACGCTGGCGCCGAGCTCCTCCTCGAGGGTGTCGAGGTCCTCTTCCGCGACCTCGCCGGCGCGGATCTCGGCGGCCAGCGCGGCCGCGAGACCGCTCTCCGGGGCCGCAGCCAGAGCGGAACCGGCGGCGGACTCGTCCGTTGCCGCGGACTCGTCGGTCGCGTCGGCAGCTTCGACCGCGTCGTCGGTCTCGGGCGAGAGATCCGACTCGTCCGCCGGCGCCGTGTCGTCGCCGCCCTCGTCGCCGCGCACCGTGACCGCCGCGGTGCCGTCCGCTGAGACGGCTCGGGGGTCGGGCGCGTCGGGCCGTTCGTCGGATTCGTCGACGGACTCTTCTGCCTCCGAGACGGCCGCCTCGTCCGCCGTTTCGGGCGTTTCGTCGTCCGCTTCGGCGTCGGCGACATCCCCGTCCGCCTCCGCGCCGTCGTCGTCACCGACCGGATCCTCCATGCCGGGGAGTGTGGCGCGGTCGCCGGAGAGGACCTCCCTGACGGCGTCGGTGTCGCCGGTGCCGAGGACGTCCTCGATCTCCTCGCCGACCGGGACATGCTCGATGACCGGCGTACCGAGGAACCCGTCGAGGTCCGGGTCGTCGTCGCGGATGCCGAACACGGTCTCGATCTCGTCGCCCGGGTCGAGCACGCGCTCGAACTCGACGCGGTGGTCCTTGTACGCGGTCCAGTTCTCGCTCTCATACTCCGGGTGGAACCCGATGCGGTCCATCGGGAACGACTCCGGGATCCGGTCGACGATGCGCACGCGCACGGGGTCCTCGCGGGTCGAGGAGAGCTCGTACATCACCGCGGGCACGGGGAACGCGTCGTCGGTGAAGGATTTCTCGACGCGAATACCGTCCTCGTCGACGGTCGTCGTCGCTTCCGCCGTCCGTTCGCTCATACCGAGACCCTCCCGGAGCAGGGGCTTAAATTCCACGGGCCGGGTTTCGGCGTTGATAACCCCGTGGTGGCGGGGGAGTTTCGCCCCCCTCGACCGGACCGCCTACAGCTCGATCCGGTCGCCGATCTCGACGATCTCCAGCCGGTTCGGGTGCTCGAAGCTCCGCACGTGCTCGTGGAGCGCGGTCGGGTCCGCGGTCAGCCCCTTCCACATGTCCCAGTGCGTCGGGACGAGTCGGTCCAGTTCGAGGTCGCTGGCGGCCTTCGCGATCTCGTTCTCGTCGCTGTACCACTTCGTGCGAACCGGCTCGCCCGTCTCCTTGTCGGGGACGGTGCCGACCGAGCCGAACGCTAAGATTCCGAGATCGATATCGAACGTCTCGGCGAGCCCCGGGAACGAATCCGAGGGCTTGCTGTCCCCGGCGTGGAACACGGTGCCGGCGTCGTGTTCGATCACGTATCCGACCGGGTGCGTGGCGTCCGAGTCGTGCGTTTCGACGACGTGAAACTTGAACTCACCGATCTTCAGCTCGTCGCCCTCGGTCACCTCGAGGAACGCCTCCCCGTCGACGTCCCAGTGCTCGGTCCACTCCTCGTCCTCGCGCGCGACCGCGAGGGAGTCGTCTGGCGCGACGAAATCGGCGTCGGTGTTCGCGAGGATCGGCGCCTGCGAGGGGCCGTGGACGTGGTCGGTGTGCTCGTGGGTCGCGAGGACCGCGTCCGCGACGTCGACGTCGGCGGGGTCGAAGGGGACCGGGATCATCCGCACCGTGCGAGGCGGGTCGCCCGTGCCGACGTACGGGTCGATCCAGAGGACGGTGCCCTCGCTCCCCTTGATCGCGAAGCCGTTACAGCCCAGGTACCACAGCGACACGGTGTCGGGGTCGGCGTCCGCGACCGCGCGCGGCAGCCAGTCGCCCCAGTCGGAGTCGGCCATGTCCGACGCTGCGGGGGCGCGCATGGTAATGATTCCGGAGTTTTCCCAAATTTCGACCTTCTGAAAGCAACGATATCTCGTTCGAAACCCGCCACATGAACTGTATGTCGCTATATAAAATTCGAGTCCGTGGAGTTTACAGGAACCGCATTGAGTGCGAACCCGTTTCGACGTGGACAGAAGACGATTCCACAGCTACGGCCTGACCGTCTTCGTCCATCTGGTCAAACACCCCCCGCTCGGTGCTGGAGATCCGTTTTGGGATGTGATAATTCACACCGAGGTTCGAAAGAGTCTGGAACACCCGCATCGATTCGAACTCTCGGTCACAGAGTACTGTCTTGATTGGAACATGCTCTTTCGCTCGTCGAACGAGCCGGCGCACAGTACGATGGATCTGATTCGATGGGTTCTCATCCCATTCAGAACTCTCCCGGACTGGCTCAACAGCGAGAACGAGCGGAATATTCTGTCCAATGATCGAGAGCGTCGCGAATTTGAACGCTCGATCGTCTCTGCCCTTCGTTCCACTGACCATCGGCATCCCTTCGACATCCCTGTAATAGGAGACAGTCGTGATATCGATCGCAGCGGTAACTGGTCTCCGAAGGGACACTTCAGAGGCGATCACGGAGAGCAAGCGATCCGTCGTCTCGTTGAAGCCGTCCACGAGCTCGTCAGGATCGAACTGCTTGACTGCGCGGAGATGAGTATCACCGTGGAGACCGTACTCTTCCCCACGACGGTATTGGAAGCGAGTCGCTCCCTGCCCGGTTCCGCACCGAACCATCCCCATGAACGTCTGTAACTCGAAAAATTGCGTGTCCTCGTACGAGGCGTTCGACGCCCGACCAGAGTCGAAGTGTCCGAAGGTGTGATCACGTGCGAGGCGCGTCGTCTGGATGATTTTCTCCTGTGAGATGGATTCGTCTTCTGCTGCGTCTGCGGCTTCCCCAGTATCGTCGGCGATCTCTCCCTTTGGCCGGACTTCGGGCGCTGAGATGTTGCGATCATGGACTTCTTTGACAACGAAGTGAGCGGCAGCGTGGACGTACTCGTGAACCGCGTCGTCAAACCGGTTCCGCCACGCCCGCGAGAACGCTGATTCGTCGGGTATTCGACTGAAGCCGAGGATAGTCGCTACTTCCGGTTGCCGGGTGAGTCGTCGAGAAAACTCGGCGTACGAGTCACCCGTTATCTCCATGAACACGAACGAGAGGACCATCGCGCGAAAGGAGAGTGGGGCGGGATGCCACGCTGGATACCCGTCTTCGATCGCGTCTATCGCGTGACCGAGATTCTCGAACACGGTAACGAGATCGGTCTCTTTGAGTTCATTTCGGATGGAAATCCCTAGCTGATACGCTTCACAGACCGAACGCATTCGAAAATTCGTCGTGGAATAAGATTCATTAGAATTACTCATACAAGAATGGTCCTAGGCGTTACGAGATCTAGCCTTCGAAAAACAGGATGTATGATGCTTTTGTTCACAACTAACAGGAGTTCGTATTCGAAAATCGAACCAGATCAGATATATCCCGACGACGTGTACCTGTTTCGTGGCGATTCTCGACCCGTACAGCGACCGATCGCGGGCTGTGATTGCCTGGGTTGTCGTATTCGCGGCCATCGTCGGGCTCGTCGTCGCTGGAGCGTTTCTTGCCGACCCTGCGGCGAACGCCCCTGACCCCGTCGCGTACGATGATACCGTCGAGCTCGGGCTGTCTACGGAAACGGATTCGCTAATGTCCGACTCCGGCCGAATCCCGCGCGTTCAGGTGTTTTACTCGCAGCTCCAGTACGTCATTGGATACAACGGCGTCGAGTCCTTCGTCGATCGACTCGACGATGGCTACACCGAGCGTCGGTTCGGCTATCCGCTCGTCGCGTACGTCGAAACCTTCGATGGAACCGAGCCGGGGACGACTGAGACGGGGTTGTTCACAGCGGCCGAATCGAGACCGTCGTCGTGGACGCCCGCCGAAGAAGCGGTCTACGTTGTCGGCAGTGAGGCTCGGACACCGGCTGGCAAGACGGTTATCCCGTTTTCCTCTCGGGACGCGGCAACAGCGTTCACCGGGAGCCATGGCGGGAAAATCGTCGATTGGGCGGAGCTTCGGACGCGATCGTTCGACGTTGACTCCGGGGCGGTCGCGCGGGCGATGGCACCGGAACGGTGGGAGGTGGCGGACAGACGGGTCACAGCCGCAGAGCGAACCGCCGACCGCCCCGTCTCGGTCACCGTCGGTGAGGATGCCGAGACGATTTCGGCCGCGGTCGACGCGGCCCCGCCGAACACGACGGTCGTCGTGCCGTCAGGATCCTACGAGGAGCGGGTCAATGTCACGAAACCGCTCACGATCGCCGGCGAAGGCGCACACGTCAGCGGCGGCGGAAACGGTTCGGTGATCACCGTCCGGGCTCCGAACGTCGCGGTCACGGGACTGACGATCGACGGCACCGGTAATCGGACTCGGGATCCCGAAGCGGCCCAACGACGGGCCGAAGAGGCCGCGCAAGGAAACAAGACGGAGTCGTGGGACACGAACATCCAACTCGGATACGGCTACGGCGACGCCGGGATCCGCGGACTCGGCGCGCCGGGGTTGTTCGTTGACGACGTGATGATCGACACGAACGCGAGCGGCGTTCTCCTGCGGGACAGATCAGACGCGGTGATCCGTGATATCGAGGTCAACGGAACGGCCGAGTGGAACGACGGCTTCATGGGAATCACCGGAATGGAGTCTCAAGTCACGGTCACCAACGGGACGTTCACGAACGGTCGTGACGGGATATACCTTCACCGCGCCGACGGATCGGTTGTCAGAAACTCGACGTTCAGAGAGAACCGTTACGGCGTCCATCTCATGTACACCGGCGACGCCCTGATCGCGGACAACTCGTTCCGGGACGAAATCTTCGCGGGGATCACCGTAATGACTCGACCTGCCCGCAACGCGATCGTCGGCAACGACGTGCGCGGCTCAGCGGCCGGGATACAGGCGTCCGGCACGCTGACGTACGTCGGATACAACACGCTCGCACACAACGATCTGGGCTTTTCCACCAGCTCGCGCGGATCGCTATACGAGCACAACGTCGTCGTGGACAACGAGGTGGGCGCACGAGCGACGACGGTCGTGCCTGCGAGCCGTGTGGTCGCAAACGACTTCGTGGGGAACGACCATCACGCTAGGGCGGGAGCAGGGCCGCTACGCGTGTGGGCCGACGGCGACCGCGGCACCTACTGGGAGGGAGCGAACGCGGGACTCCACGAGTCGGGCGAGCGCGCCTACCGCCCGACGTCGCCGATCGACGCCGCCCTCCACCGGGAACCGGCCGTCGTTGCGCTCCGCGAGTCGCCGGTGAACGAACTTCTCGAACGGCTCCGTGGCACCGTCGCGGGGGCGCGTTCTGGGAGTATCATCGATCCCGCGCCGGCGCGGGAGCCGTACGCTCCCGATCGGGTCGCAGCGGCCGCAGACCCGAACGGGACGGCGGTCCACGCCGACTGGCGGGCGCAGATCGATGACCGCGGCCACGCTGCTCGGCAACTTGACGACCAACCTATGACCGCGGACGACCGAAACGAAATGCGACCGATCTGGGGCATCGAGCCGAACGAACAGGCGGCGGTCGAGGAGGCGTCTCCGTGACCGAGCGCTCGTCGACGGAGGGGACGCCCGACGCCGGGTCGACGGTCGACGGCGCTGAACCCGATCGCGTGGTCGTCGACGACCTCACCCGGACGTACGGCGGCGTGCCGGTGCTCGATTCGGTGTCACTCGCGTTCGGGCCGGGACTCACCGCGGTGATCGGGCCGAATGGCTCCGGAAAGTCGACGCTGCTTGGTGCGCTCGCGGAAACCGTTCCCCCGATCACCGGGGAGATCCGACGGCCGAACGCCGAGGACGGGAGTGGGAAGTCCATCGGTTACCTCCCTCAGCAGGTCCCGTTTCGTGAGGGATTCACCGCTCGGGAAACGCTCGCGTTCTACGCGCGACTTGTTGACGGAGATCCCGACGCCGCGCTCGCGTCGGTCGGACTGTCGGACGCCGCCGACAAACCGGTCGAGGATCTCTCGGGTGGGATGCAGCGGCTTCTCGGCATCGCACAGGCGATGCTGGGCGATCCGCCGCTCGTCGTGCTCGACGAGCCGGCCAGCGGGCTCGACCCCGGAATGCGCGAGCGGGCGTTCCGGACTGCGGCCGCCCACGCGACCGACGACGTGACGGTCGTCGTGAGTACACACAATCTCGACCTCGTTGATGCCCACGCTGATCGCGTCGTCATGCTCGCCCGCGGACGGGTCGTAGCCGCCGGCGACCTCGACGCCCTCCGCAACGAGTACGGCGTCGACACGACCGCGGCGCTGTACGAAGCCGCGGGACGCGACGCTGCCCTGTCCGGGACCGCCGACGACGCAGACCCAGCGAGAAGCGGTGCGGCGGCCGAAGACGAGCAAAACATGTCCGGCGACGACGGCGACCGCGATGTCCACGTGACGGGGGTATCCGAACGATGACCGGGGATCTCGGCGTGACCGACGCGTTTGCCGGCGCGGGGACCGTGTTCCGGCGAGAGCTCGCGAGAGTCCTGCGCACGCCCGGCTACGGCGTCCTCGCTGTCGGCTTACTCGCCGTGCTCTGGCTTCTGGTCGCCGTCGGTGGCGGTGGCGCGACGGGGTTCGTTCCGGCGGTTGTCGACCTTCTCCTGCCGGCCGAGCTGCTGGTGCCGCTGCTCGCGGTCGTGCTGGGGTATCGGGCGCTGTTGGCGGACGCGGTCAGCGGCGAGTTCGCCGTGATCCGGACGTATCCGGTTGGCGTCGCGGGCTACGTCGTCGGCGTCCTGCTTGCACGGCTGGTCGCGTTGGTTGCGGTCGTCGGCCTCCCATTCGCCGTGATCGGCGGCTACGTCTGGCTGACCGCCGCCCCTGACACCGGAATCTTCGCGACCCACGCGGGCGTCGACTCGCCGCTGCTGTACGTCCGTTTTCTCGCACTGATCACGCTGTTCGGAGCGGCGTTCCTCGCCCTGTCGATGTGGGTGTCGGCAGCAGCGACGAGCCGGCGGGGCGCGGCCGCGCTCGCGGTCCTCGCGTTCCTCGTCGGTACGCTCGGCGGCGACCTAGCGCTCATTCAGTCGTTGATGGCTGGTGCCGACCCGTCGACAGTCGCCGGACGAGCCGCGCTCATGCCGAACGGAGCCTTCCGAGGGCTCGTCTTCGAGACCGTGATCGGCGTTTCGTTCGCGCAGGAGGGGAACGTCGTCGACGTCGGCCGGGCGGTCGGCTCGCTTGCGGGGTGGACGCTCTTCGGAAGCCTCGCTTCGGTCGGAACTCTCGTCTTCCGGGAGCGCATGAGTACCGCAATCGAACGGAGCCGATTCCGGTTCGCGGAGTGAGGAATCCGGTCGCGGGATCGTATCGGAATTCGAGTCGTCCGTTCCCTTCGCGGCATCAACGCACCCAATCGTTGTGTGAGGCGAATTCGACGTTCCCACCAGAACGGATATGATCGGGTGAGCGTAAGCATGGGTATGAACCGACGCCGCGTCATCGCTACCGGGATCGGCGGTGCGGTCACCGGACTCGCCGGCTGTCTCGGCGGGAGCGCCTCCGAGGAAACGCTCCCCGACCCGGCAGATCTTGAGGGAGAGTTCGACACCGACCACGGGATGGCGATCGGCCCTCACGGGGGCGCAAACGGGCAGATCTTCTACCGAGACGCCGATCCGCGGGACGAGGGCAATCCGGCGTGGTTCCACACCCTCGTCCACAGCTTCTTTCCCTACCACTTCGATCGGCTGGACCGCGGCTGGGAGCCGGTCGTCGTCTACGTAACCGACTTCTCGCGCGTCGAGTACACCGTGCGGCAGCGTGACGGTGCGCCGCGAATGCCGTCGCCGACGGCACCGGAGACGTTCGCCGACGCAACCGACCTCCTCTACGTCGCCGAAAGCGACGTGATGGGTGGGATGGGCCCGGCGCTCCACCCGTTCTCGGACCAAGAGGAGGCCCAATCGTTCATCGACACCCACAGCGGCCAGATGTTTGATTACGAAGAGATCGACCGCACCCTGATCGAAGGGATTCGACAATCGGAAAACTGAGTGGACGAACCGGACGGATCGGGAGAGAGGCGGTCACCGATTGTCACAGCGCGGGCACAGTTGCGATTGGGTCTGGTCGAGTCAGTCCGCAGTGGAGCTGTCACTTAGTGAGCCCGGCGCGTACGCATACACCGCGTAGAGAACCATCGCGGCGATCAGGAAATCGAGGCTGTGTTCGACGAAGTGATGAACCGGCATCGGGACGATCCCCAACACGGTCCCGGCACCGACCAGCGACCGCAGAACGAGCACGCCGACCGCAGCGCTGATCAGTCGGTACTGGCCGGTCTGGCGGCGTCGATACGCGACGAGACTCACGAGAAACAGTATACCGGTTCCGATCCCGGCGCACGCGATGACGGCCAGTAGCACGGGCGACCCTTGGACGGTGAGTGGCACGAACGCCGGGAAGACGGCCCGAGTGGTGAGAGATGCGATCACGACACTGGTCAGTATGCGTTCGAAGTGATAAGAAGACACGGGGCGGAACGTTCCCGTGCGAGGAGAACGCCCCGACAGGTTTTATCTCTCAGCCGATTACTGGCGAATACTCACGATGGCGACGACCAGAGATCGGGTGCGACAACACGTCCGGGAGACACCCGGCGTCCACTTCAACCAGGTGGAACGCGATCTGGACATCGCCACCGGACAGGCGCAGTACCACCTTCGGCGACTGGTGAACGACGAGGAGTTGATCGTCGAGCGGATCGCTGGTCAAACTCACTACTTCGACCCGTCGTTCGACCCGTGGGAGCGGCGTGCTCTCGCGTTCCTTCGACGTGAGACCGCCCGCGAGATCGTACTGCGGCTCCATGCGGACGGTCCTCTTCGCCCGGAAACACTAACCACAGAATTGGACCTCGCGCGGAGCACGGTCTCGTGGCACGTCTCGACCCTCAGCGACGCTGGAATCGTCACGAAATCCGACGACCGCCCGATGACGATCACGCTGACCCGCCCGGACCGCACGGCTGAGTTGCTTGAGGTGGTGTCGCCCTCGCTGCCAGACCGGCTCGTCGACCGGTTCATTCGAAGCGTCGACAGCCTCTTCGAATAAGGAGCCGACTGGCTGGACCCGCCCGGATCGGACGCAAGTGGCGCGTTCGAAGGTCACACCAGATACCTCAAGACCGCGGGACCGATACGCGAACGTATGGACCGACGGAGTTTCTGTAAAACGGCCGGCGTCGCGGGAGTCACCGCCGGCACTGCCGGTTGTCTTGGTGTCCTTGGCAGTAGTGGCGCCGAAGGAACCGTTCTCGGACCGCCGGAGCGAGACCTCAGCGAGGCATCATTCCCGAGCTACGGTGACAACATGCCCGAGTTCACCGTCCCCGACCCGATCCACGGCGAGGAGATATCGACGGCCCAGTTCGAGGGCGAGCGCGCGGTGCTGTGGACGTCATTTTACACCAACTGTCCGGACGGGGTGTGTCCCGCACTCATTCTCCGGCTCCGTCGCGGACAGGAGGCCGCCGCCGAGGTGGGATACGGCGACCAAGTCGCGTTTCTCCCCATCACGTTCGATCCCGAGCGCGACACCGCCGAGGCCCTCCGCGAGTACGCCGGCCAGCAGGGGGTCGACCTCGACGCGGGGAACTGGCACTTCCTCCGCCCAGAGACCTACGAGCGGGCCCAAGAGATACACGACGAGCACTTCGGTCTGAAGATCGAGAAGCAACCGGCAGATGACATCGAGAATTTAGAGTATCGCTTCCCGCACTACGGGCTCATCATCCTCGCCAATAAGCAAGGGATCATCGAGCGGGCGTACCCACGGGGCCCGCGAACCGACATCGAACGGCTCGTCGACGACCTCGGACGAGTTGCCACCGCGTGACAGTTCTTGGGTTCCGGGAGGCCAGCTACCGTCGTTTTCCGCATCGTAGTTGTTGATTGGGGGCCCGTCGCCGATATCGAGCCAGAAAAAAGGTCCAGTGCTCGGTCAGTGCCCCATCGCGCCCCCGAGGGGCTGGTAATGCGGGAACATCGGGTGTGGAAGATGAACACCGAGCGCCATCAGCCCGTGCGCGAGCAGCACGTACCCCAGCACGACGAACACCACGCCGAGTAGCCGATGAACACGACGCCGGTGGGCAACGTCAATCGACTGGATAATCGTCCCATAGAGGAAGACGGCCGGAATCGTCCCAATACCGAGGGCACCGAGAGCGATTCCACCGGTGGTCGGGGAGCCGCTCGCGAAGGCGAACAGATACGCGGGATACAGCATCGGGCAGGGAAGAAACGCGTGGACGGCCCCGAGCCCAACAATACTCGGGCTGTTGACGTGCCGATGGACTCTCGTTGCGAGCCACGACGTAACGCGCTGGACGCCGGGTATTCGAATATCGCCTCCGCTTCCTCCAATCACATATCGAACGCCTGTCGCCACAATGAACCCTCCGACCGCAAGACCGACAACACCTCGCAGGAGGTCGGCGATCGGTGTCAGCTGGTCAGCGGTGACGAACACGACACTTCCGAGCGCGCCGAAGAGAGTCCCGAGAATTGCGTATGTCGTCGCTCGGCCGACGTTGAACAGGAAGTGCTGGCGAACCTCGTAGGTCGTGAGATGACCGGCACGCCCGTCGTTGGCTGTCACCGTTCCGCCATCGGACTGCGGCGTCATTTGTTTCGAGTACATCGTCACTAACGGCCCACACATCCCGATACAGTGTGCGCCGCCGAGCACGCCGATGAGAACGAAGAGGACGACGTCAATTCGGAGGAGCGACTCGATCATAGTCGTTCTCGGTTGCGTACGGATTTGTGTCGTCTGGTGTATCTCTCGAACGAGCTCTGCGAATTCAATGAAAAATAGAAAGCGATGCTAGAGTGTGTATATTATTCCATATATTTAAGTAGAAAATAGAAGGCACGCATCAAACACATCCTCCAAGGTTATGCACGAAGCGAGCCACGCAAACGGAGAATCCGAACTGCCGGAATCTGAGGAAAACGAGCCGAGAGAATGGACGAGCGGAGATCTAGCGTCCGCCGAACTCCCACTCGGCGTCGAGCTCGCGGTGGGTGAACGGGAGCGCGTCCTCGCCGCTGTAGCTCGCGACGAGGTGCCCGTCGCCCTCGAGGTAGTACTTGTACGTCGTCAGTCCCTCCAACCCGACCGGGCCGCGCGCGTGGACCTTTCCGGTCGAGATACCCACCTCGGCGCCGAGCCCGTAGCGGTAGCCGTCGGCGAAGCGGGTGGAGGCGTTGTGGAAGACGCTCGCGGCGTCGATCCCGGTCATGAACGCGTCGGCGGCAGAGCGGTCCTCCGTGACGATGGACTCCGTGTGTTTGGAGCCGTGCGCGTTGACGTGCTCGACCGCCTCGTAGACGTCGTCGACGAGCTTGATCGACAGTTCGAGGTCGCCGTACTCCGTGTCCCAGTCGTCGTCGGTCGCCGCGCCGACGTCGACGATCTCCCGGGTCGCCGCGTCGCCGCGGAGCTCGACGCCGGCCTCCTCGTAACGCTCGACGAGGTCGGGGAGGAGGTCCGGCGCGACGGACTCGTTCACGAGCAGCGTTTCGACCGCGTTACACACCGCCGGGTACTGGACCTTCGCGTCGAAGGCGACGTCGGCGGCCATCTCGAGGTCGGCCTCGTCGTCGACGTAGACGTGACAGACCCCCTCCGTGTGGCCGAGCACGGGGATCTGCGTGTTGTCCTGGATGTAGGAGACGAACTCCGAGGAGCCGCGCGGCATCACCAGGTCGACGGCGTCGTCGCGCTCGAGGAGGCGGTCGACCTCCTCGTGGGCCTCGACGAGCCCCGCCCAGCCGTCGGGGAGGTCGGCGGTCGCCTCGCGGATCACGCGGTGGAGGACGCGGTTCGACTCGCTCGCCTCGCTGCCGCCCTTGAGGATGACGGCGTTGCCGGACTTCAGGGCGAGCGCCGCGATCTGGACGAGCGCGTCCGGCCGCGACTCGAAGACGGTCGCGACCACGCCGATCGGCACCGACACCCGGAACAGCTCCAGCCCCTCGTCGAGTTCGCGGGCCGCGAGCGTCCGGCCGAGGGGGTCGTCCTGCCCGGCGACGGACTCGACCATTCCGGCGATGTCCTCGAGCTTCGCGGCGTCGAGCTTCAGGCGGTCGACGAGCGCCTGCGTGTACTCGCCGGCCGCCAGCATCTCCTCGGCCGCCTCGACGTCCCGCGCGTTCGCGTCGAGGATCTCCGCCTCGTTCGCGCGGAGGGCGTCGGCGATCGACCGGAGCGCCGCGTCTCGGGTCGCCTCGTCGGCGTTGGCGAGCCGCAGGGCGGCCCGCCCGCTCTGTTCGACCAGTTCGTCCGTGTCGCGCTCGATCTCGGTGGTCTCACTCATTCGTCTCACCCGATGTCGGCACGAATAGCGTGCCCGTCGGTTTACCGGCTGCGATCCGCGCTAACACGTCTCGGGTGGCGGACCCGGCGATGACGGCGGGGGTACCGCTCTCGGCGACGTCGCGCGCGCCCTCCACCTTCGTCTGGATCCCGCCGAAGTCGGTGGCGGTGCTGTCGCCGACGAGCTCGCGGACGGCGTCGTAGTTCGTTCCGACCGCCTCGATGACGGTCGCCTCCGGGTCGCGCTTCGGGTTCCCGGTGTACACACCGTCGACGTCGGTGAGCGTGACCAGCAGATCGACGTCGAGCGCCATCGCGGCCGACGCCGACAGCATGTCGTTGTCGCCGATCCGCAGCTCGTCGGTCGCGACCGCGTCGTTCTCGTTGATGACGGGGACGACGCCCCAGTCCAGCAGGGTCTCGACGGTGTTCGTGAAGTTGTCGAACCGCTCCGGCGCGTCGAGGTCGGCGCCGGTCACGAGGATCTGCGCGACCGGCTGCTCGTATCGGTCGAAGCTCTGCGTGTAGTGGCGCATCAGGAGGCTCTGGCCGACCGTCGACAGCGCCTGGCGCTCGTCGATCACGTCGCTTCCGCGGTCGATGTCGACGTCGACCGCGGCGGAGCCGCCGTTTCCGAGCCGACCGATCCCGGCGCCGACGGCGCCCGAGGAGACGAGGACGACCTCCTTGCCCCGCCGCCGGAGGTCCATCACGTCGGCGACGAGCTTGTCGAGCTTCACGCGGTCGAGCCGCGAGTCCTCGTCGGTCAGGGAGTTGGTGCCGGCCTTCACCACCACGCGGTCGGCCTCGGCGGCCGCGGTCCGCGCGCGGTCGACGGCGTCGGCGTCCACGGCTCCGACCGCGGTCCCCTCACTCGTCATCGAACGCCTCGGCGAGCTCCCGCGAGCGCTCCTCGGCCGCCGCGACGGCGTCGATCACCGCCTCGTCGGCGTCGCTGTCCCAGAGGACCTCCATCCCCTCGATCGTCGTCCCGTTCGGCGAGCAGACGGCGTCGATCAGCTCGTCGACGCTCCGGTCGTCGCGGAGCACCGTCTCGGCCGCGCCCTTGAACGTCTGCGCGGCGAGCGTCTCCGCCTGTTCGGGTTCGAGCCCGCCGTCGATCCCGGCCCGTTTCACCGCGTCGATGAGGTAGAAGGCGAAGGCGGGGCCGCTGCCGTTGACCGCGGTCGAGACGTCCATCAGCGACTCGTCGACCTCGACGAACTCGCCGGCGTCGTCGAGCATCGCGCGGACCTCGTCGGTGAGACCCTCGTTCGTCGCCGCCGCGGCCATGTCGCCGGTCTCGGCCGCGAGGTTGGGCATAATCCGGACGACCGTGGCGGGCGTTCGCTCGTCGACGTACCCGCGGGGGAGCCCCGCGGCGAGCGTCACGAGCTGCTGGTCGGCGGAGAGGTCGAGGTCCGCGAGGACGTGCTCGGCCACGTCCGGTTTCACGGCGAGGACCACGACGTCGGCCTCTTTCGCCGCGTCGACGTCGTCCGTCGTCTCGTCGGCGGCGTCCGCGACGGCGGCGAGCGCGTCGGGATCGAGGTCGATCGCCGTCAGGTGATACGAGCCGGTTCTCGCGAGGCCGCGCAACAGGGCACCCCCCATGTTCCCGCAGCCGATGACGCTCACGCGTGTCATGTTACCTGCAGGGAGTAGGTTCAGGGTCATACCAACTGCGGTTTGGACAAGACTGCCGCCGGGAGAGAAAAACGCCCGACTGACGGCGGGCCGGCCTCAGACCAGCCGCTCGTACAGCGACCGGTACCGCTCCGCGATCGCGTCGAGCGAGAACGCCTCGCTGCGGGCGGCCGCGTTCGACCCGAGCCGCTCGCGGAGCGCGGGGTCTTCCAGCCGCCGGATCGCGTCCGCGAACGCCTCCGTCTCGGCGTCGCCGTCGGCGGGGTCGATCTTGAGGCAGTCCTCGCCGTCGTCGAGCCACGAGAACGTCTCGATGTCGCGGACGACGACCGCCTTTCCGGCGGTCATCGCCTCCAGCAGCGCGATCCCCTCGTTCTCCTCGTGGGTCGGGAACAGGAACACGTCGCCCGCGGCGAACGCGCCGCGGACGTCGTCGACGAAGCCTGTGAACGTGCAGTTGTCGGGCGACTCCTCGATGAGTCGGGTTGTCTCGCGGCCCTTCAGGGACAGGTCGAGCGGGCCGAACCACGCGAAGTCGACGTCGGGGAGTTCGCGGGCGACCTCCACGAACGTCTCTAACCCCTTCCGCTTGATCACGTGGCCGACGAGGAAGACGGTGGGGGGCTCTAGGTCGTACCGCTCGCGGTATTCGTCTTCCAGCGACTCGAACCCCGCCAGCTTCTCGCGGTCGACGCCGTTCGAGATGACGGTTGTCGGGGCGTCGGTGTACCCCTCGATCACGCCGCGGTTGTACTCGGAGGGACAGACGAGCGCGTCGGCGAGCCCGTATGCCCGGCGCAGGTAGGGCCTGAGCGGCTTCGCGAGCGCGTTGGTGAACCGGAAGCTGTCGCCGAAGTCCTCGGCGGTGACGTGGGTGTGCGCCACCACCGGCACGCCGCGGTCGCGCGCCCGCTTCGCGTACCACGCCGAGCGCGGCCCCATCAGGTTGCAGTGGAGCACGTCGGCGTCGAGGGTCGGCTCGGTGGTGTACTCGATCCCGACTCGATCGAGCATCTTCCGCTGGTGGACGACCGACTCCTTGATGCCGCCCGTCACGTGGTCTTCGAACTCGAAGTAGTGGCTGACCTTCATCGCGGGGGCGCGGCGTGAGTCGCCGGGGCGACGCGTGTCCGGCCGGCGCTCACTTCACTTCCAGCCACGGGACCTCCATCAGCGGCGGGATGTGCGTCTCGATGTGGTGTTCCCACACGCCCTCTTCGCCGAACGCCTCGCCGTGGTCGGCGGTGACGACGACGGTTCCGTCGAGCTCGTCGACCAGCTCAGCGACCGATTCGAGGGCGATACGGAGGTTCTCCTCGTAGAGACGGAGCGCGGTGACGCGCGTGCCGTCCTTCACGAGATCGGCCGGGTCGAGCTCCAGCCACAGCCCCGCCTTCTGTGCGAACTCGCTGTCGTCCAACCGGCTCTCGATCTTCGGCCGGACCGAGTCGGTGAGCGAGGAGAGGATCCCGCCGTCGTCCCCCGCCTCGGCGTCGCCGCTCTCGCCGGCCTCCTCTTCCTCCTGCCGTTTGATCCCCTTCTGGATCTGTTTGAGCTTCTGGCCCTTCCCGCGCGAGAGGTACGGGGCGTGCGGCTGCATGTAGTGGAGCACCGTCCGGTCGGCGCGCTCGACGGCCTCGGGGTTGTCCCTGAACGCCTCCGCGAGCCCCTCCGGCGGGACCGTGCCGAGGTCGTCGTCCCAGCCGGTCTTCCAGACGTCATGGATGTCGCTGATGTGCTCGGAGGCGGTCCACTCGTAGTCGCAGCTCGCGCCCCACTTCAGCTCGTTCAGCGGGACGCCGAGGTCGTTGATGAAGGGATTCCCCGAGAAGTAGGCGATGTCGTGGTCGCCGGTGAACGTCCGGTAGGCCCACTCCGGCGTCGACGAGCCGACGCTCCAGCGCTTCTCGAGGTCGCCGTCGAGGTACTCGTCGTACACGTCCTCGAACACGTCGTACCGGCACGCGTCGAGGACCAGACAGTAATCCCACTCGGACTCGAGGAACCGCTGGTCTTCCATAGGTTGCGCTACCGTACCCGACCGATCGTTGTATTCCTGTTGATGCTCGCTCGCGGGACGTCCTCCGCGGACCGCCGGACCGAGGCGACGCGCGACCGACGGCCGCGATCAGACGTTTCAAGTTCGCCAGCGACGCAGGCAGCGTATGGACGGCAAGCGTCGACGCGGGCTGGTGATCGGCGGGATCGCGGCGGTCGCGATCCTCGCGGTGCTGTTCGCTGTCGTCGGGGCCGGCCGGGTGGTCGACACGCTGTTCGCGGCCGACCGCGGGCTGGTCGCGGTGACGTTCGCGCTCGCGCTCTGCTGGCTCCTCGCGTGGAGCCTCATGCTCAGGACGGTCCTCGGCTCGCTCGACGTCGACCTCTCGATCGCGACGTCGTTCCTCGTGTACGCGGGCGCCGTCTTCGCGAACAACGTCACTCCCTTCGGACAGGCCGGCGGCGAGCCGGTCACGGCGGCGCTCATCGCGAAGGTGTCCGGGTCGCGCTACGAGACGGGGCTCGTCGGCATCGCCAGCGTCGACGTGCTCAACGTCGTCCCCTCGATCTCCTTAGTCTTTCTCGGGGTCGGCGCCTACGCCGCCACCGCAGCCGTCGGCGAGCGGCTGGAGGTCGCCGTCGCGGTCGCCGTCGCGCTGATCGCGTCGATCGCGACCGCGATCGCGCTCGGCTGGCGCTACCGCCGGGCGATCGCCGACCGCCTCCCGGCCGCTGTGGGGGGGATCCTCGGGCGGCTGAAACGGTTCGACGCCGCCGCGGTCGAGGAGGCGCTCGCGGCTCGCCTGCGGAACTTCTTCGAGGACATCGAGCGCGTGGGAACGAGCCCGCGCCGGCTCGCGGCCGCTGTCGGTCTCTCGCTGGCGGGGTGGACGCTACAGTCGGCCGCGCTCGCGGTCGCGTTCGCCGCCGTCGGCAGCCCGATCGCGCCGGAGGTCGCGCTGTTCGCGGTCCCGCTCGCGTACGTCGCGGGCGCCACGCCCCTCCCCGGCGGGCTCGGCGGGATCGAGGCGGCGTTCGTCGCGCTGCTCGTCCCGACCACGGGCGTCGCCGCGGCGACCGTCACCGCCGCCGTGCTCGTGTTCCGCGGCGCCGTCTACTGGCTCCCGACGCTGATCGGCGGGCTCTCCGTCTCGGCGCTCGGGATCGACGCGGTACAGTGAGCGCGGTCTGCGAGGAGCCGAGGCTTCCCGCGCGGCGTCGGGCCTTCCCTCACGCCGTCGCTCCCCGGACGATCGATCGGAAGTTCTCGAAGATCCGCCCGGCGGCGACGTCGTCGAACGAGTGTCGACCGGGGTCCCAGTCGAACTCCTCGTCGAGGCGGTCGCGATGCGCCGCGGTGATCTCCGGGTGGAACTGCACCGTCCACAGCGGCGCCGTCCGGTGGCGAGTGCCGAACACGGCGGCGTGGTCGGCCGACGCGATCACCTCCATCTCCTCGCCGAGCTCCGTCACGGCGTCGCCGTGTAACGAGACGACGACCGGATCGACGCCGTCGAACAGCGGGTCGTCGGCGAGCGTCGCTTCGACGAGCCCCGCGGTCGTCCCGACGCGCTCGACGGTCCCGCCGAGCGCCGAATTGGCCACCTGATGTCCGAAGCAGACCCCGAGCGTCGGGATCTCCCGATCGACGAGCTCGCGGACGAGCGCCTCCTGCTCGGCGATCCACGGGCGGCTCTCGGCCTCGTAGACGGCGGCCGTGCTCCCGGTCAGGACGACGCCGGCCGCCTCGTCGAGGGGGACTCGCTCGCCCGCGACGAAGTCCACCTCCTCGGCCGCGGGGAACGCCGCCGCCAGCGCGTCGCAGTGGTACTCGCAGTCGGCGTCGACCTCGTTTCGGACGACGTACAGTCTCGACGACCCCGTGGTGGCTGTTGTCACACGGCCGCGTTCGCCGGCGATCCGCCTTACTGTTTCGGCTCTCCGAACGACTGATCGCCGCGACGCCGACCCCCGGAGCCCCCGCTCAGAAGAACAGCCACAACACGAGCAGCACGTACAGCGCCAACAGGGCGATCACCGTCAGTCGGATGAGGATGTTGACGCTGAACACGAGCCCGTTGTAGTCGTTCTTGAGGAGCTCGACCGGCTCCGTCTTCCGGCTTTCGAGCCCGATCGTCGCCGGCGAGACGTCGTCGACCGCGCGTTCGATGCCGGCCTCCAACGCCTCGACGTTCGACCGGGTCTTGTTCGCGAGCTCGTGGATGGACGCGTGCGTGTCGGTCGAGAAGACGAGCACCTCGTCGAACTCGCCGCGGTGGCTCGCCGCCAGCTCCCGGATGTCCGGGGTGACGCCGTTCGTGTCGATCCCCATCGTGAGCACGTCCTGCCCGTCGACGGACTCGACGATAGCGATCATGTCCCGGTCGTCGCGCACGACCGAGAACCCGGCCGCGTACTCGCCGAGCGGCTCCTCGGCGAGCCGCTCGCGGAAGTCGTCGAAGTGGCGTTTCAGGCGGTCTGCCTCGCTGGAGCCGTACTGCACCTCCTTCGTCGGCCCGTCCTGGATGTCGTGTTTGTGGAGGTCGATCAAGAGGAGGTCGGACTCGTCGACGTCGCGCATGAACACCCCGGTGTCGTAGTCGTCGATCCCCTCGCCGTGGAGGTAGACGACCTGCCTGTCGCCGATCCGGCGCCCGTAGAACTCGATCTCGCCGTAGTCCCCGTGGACGAGCCGGGAGGCGCGACCCGCGCCGTCGGGGTCGCCGACCGCGTCGAGGATCTTCTCGGCGTCGGTCGGGTTCGAGAGGTCCTCCTTGTGCGTGCAGGGGACGTGGAGAAAGAAGCCGCGGTCGTCGCCCTCGTTCAGCGCGTCGATGAGGTTCCCGCTGAGCTGGCCGCCGCCGAACCCGCCCAGCGGTCCCGGGTGGACCCACGGGGCGGCGAGCGTCAGCCGGCGTCCGTTGTCGACCGCGAGGGTCTGGACGGCGGGCTCGGCCTCGACGCCGAGGTCCAGCGACTCGCGGTCGTTCCGGAGGATCCCCGACGTGAGCGCGAACGCGGAGACGTCCGTGTTGCTCCGGATGAGGTAGTCGACCAGCGCGAGCACCGACACGAGGAACGCGGCCGCGATCAGGAGCGACGCGAACGCGAACACGTGCCGGTACGTCGAGAAGCCGAGGTTCCCGCCCGCGAACGCGTAGAAGGCCGCGATCAGCGCCGCCGGCTCGGCCAGCGACACGAGGAGGATCCGCTTGTAGCGGTCGATCCCCGTCGAGACGACGAGCGCGAGGATGTTGATCAGGTAGATCGTGATGAAGAGGAGCCAGACGATACTCCACACGTTCCCGACGTCGTTGGCGCCGGAGAGCACCAGCGAGTAGACGAACAGGACGAACTGGTTGACTAAGGCGAGAAAGAAGCTCCACGACCGGGGGTAGTTTGGAAGCAGCCGGTGGAACAGCTCGCCGGCGAACAGGAACGGGAGCAGAAAGAGGAGGACCGCGACCGGCAGGACGCTGGACGGCTCCGGGGAGAGCGGCGTGAAGGCCGAGAAGGCGACGAACGCGAGGAGGCTGTAGACGCCGCTGAGCGCGACGAGCGCCGGGAGTTGCGCCTTCAGCGGCGGGACGCTGAACACCAGCCGCTGGAAGACGTCGACGTTGTCCGCCCCCATCTACGACGACACCCCGTAGATCGACTCCAGCTCGTCGATCGTGTGTGTCACGGCGAAGGCCTCGACCGCCTCGCGGGTCCGGCGGTCGCCGCCGAGGCAGTCCCTGACCGCCCGCTCCATGTCGTCAAGGTCGCCGTACGCGAAGCGGGCCCCGTTGGCCTCGCCGATCGTCTCGTCGAACGGGGAGACGTCGGCCGCGGCGACCGGCGTCCCGCAGGCGTTCGCCTCCAGCGTCGAGAGGCCGAGGGTGTCGCAGGTCGAGGCGGTGACGAAGGCGTCGAGCGCGGAGTAGAACGCCGGCAGGTCCTCCCGCGGGAGGAAGTCGCGGAACCGGACGTTCTCCGGGGCGTCGCGCTCGAGGTCGCCCCGCACCGGTCCCTCGCCGACGAGCTCGAATCGCACCTCCGGCATCCGCTCGGCCAGTCGGAGAACCTCGTCGACGTTCTTGTTCTGGGTCATCCGCCCGCTGTAGCCGACGGTCGGCTCGTCGCGCTCGAACCGCGACCCCTCGACGGGACGGAACGTGTCCATCTCGATGCCGACCGGGAGCTTTCGCGGGGCCACGTCGCGGCGGATCCGCGACGTCGACGCGGTGACGCAGTCGAACGAGCGGAGGAACCGGTTCTCGTAGGCGACGTAGAGGCGGCCGGCGACGTCGGAGAGCGACTCCAGCTTGAGCCCCTGCACGAAGTAGTCCTCGACCGGCGTGTGATGGGTGTAGACGGACTTCACGCCGCGCTTCTTCGCGTAGCGACGCCCCATCAGTCCGGTCGACGCGGGGCCGTGGCAGTGGACCACGTCGAGGTCGGGGAGCGTGGAGAGCCGACGGTAGAGCGGGACGCGGTACTGGCGGTAGAAGGGGTTCGGCAGCGACCGCACGGGAATCTCTCGCTCGTCCGGCTCGTGGCTGCTCGCCGGGTAGACGACGTACACGTCGTGGCCCCGGTCCTCCAGGCGATCGCGCCACGCGCGGATCGTGTAGGTGACGCCGTCGATGCCGGGAAAGTAGCTGTCTGTGAAGAATCCGATGTTCATACGAGGGTCCGTCGGTCGCGTGTCGTCCGCCGGAGACCGCTCTGGGGAGGGGTGCGGACGACGTTCTGACGAGCCGATCCGCCGACCGCCGCGTCCGCGGCGGACGGGAGCCGGTTGGGCCGCGTCGGCGCGTCTGGATGTGCAGCGGGTCGCACGGGTTCTGTCTCCCGGATTCCCCTCCGAAAAGCTTCAACATTTTCATTCCGGGCGCGCGCCCCGGTCGCCGGGGACGTGTCGGGGGACCTCCGCCGACCGTCCCCCTCGCCGCGACCCCACGCTTAATCCGACGGGGCGCGGATCCGGAGACATGATACCGACCGAACGCATGGCCGCGGTCGACGCCAACGCCGACGCCCTCGGCGTGCCGCGCAAGCAGCTGATGGAGTCCTCCGGCAACGCCGTCGCCCGCGAGGTGCGCGCGGTCGCCGACCCGGGGGCCGCCGTCGCGCTGCTGTGCGGGCGCGGGAACAACGGGGGCGACGCGTTCGTCGCCGCGCGGTTCCTCTCCGCGTACGACGTGACGGTCCACCTGCTCGGCCGCCCGGAGTCGATCCGGACCGACATCGCGCGGGAGAACTGGGAGGCGCTCGGCGCGGCCGAGGTTCCGACCGAGGTCGTCGCCGACTCGGCCGACCTGGCGCTCGGCGACCCGGACGTGGTCGTCGACGCGATGCTCGGCACGGGGGTTACCGGCGCGCTCCGCGAGCCCGAGCGGACGGCGGCTCGGCTGGCGAACGAGAGCGACGCGACGGTCGTCGCCGTCGACGTCCCCTCCGGGATCGACGCCGACACCGGGGAGCCGACGGGGGACGGAGGCGATTCGGACGGCCGAGACGACGCCGGCCTCCGCGTCGAGGCCGACCGGATCGTCACCTTTCACGACGAGAAGCCGGGGCTCGGGGCGCTCGACGCCGCGGTGACGGTCGCGGACATCGGGATCCCGGCGGCCGCCGAGCGATACACCGGTCCCGGCGACCTCCTCGCGCTCGGGCGCGACCCGGACTCGCACAAGGGGGAGAACGGCGAGGTGCTCGTCGTCGGCGGCGGCCCCTACACCGGCGCGCCGTCGCTGGCCGCGCGGGCCGCGCTCCGGGCCGGCGCCGACCTCGTGCGCGTCGCCTGCCCGGAGACGGTCGCGCGAGAGGTGCAGGGGTACTCGGCCGACCTGATCGTCCGCGGGCTCCCCGGCGACCGACTCGGCCCGGCCCACGTCGACCGCGTCGCGGCGCTCGCCGACGGCAACGACGTCGTCGTGCTCGGGCCGGGGCTGGGGCGCGGCGACGGCGCGAGCGAGTTCGTCCGCGAGTTCCTCGCCGCGTACGACGGCCGGGCCGTGGTCGACGCCGACGCGCTCCGGGTCGTCCCCGAGGTCGACACCGACGCGACGCTGATCTGCACGCCGCACCAGGGCGAGCTCGTCGGCATGGGCGGCGAGACCGCGAGCGACCCGGACGAGCGCGCGGCGCTCGTGCGCGCGTTCGCCGCCGACCTCGGCCACACGCTGCTCGTAAAGGGCGCGGTCGATGTCGTCAGCGACGGCGACGCGGTGCGGCTGAACCGGACGGGGAACCCGGGGATGACCGTCGGCGGGACCGGCGACGTGCTCGCGGGAGCCGTCGGCGCCCTGGCGGCCGTCCTCGACCCGTTCCGGGCGGCCGCGATCGGGGCGTACGTCAACGGGCGGGCCGGCGACGCGGCGGCCGCCGCGTTCGGAAACGGCCTCGCGGCGACGGACTTACCCGACCGGCTTCCCGAGGCGATGCGTGATGAGTGACGAGCGCGAGGCGGCGGAATCGGCGGACGGCGTGACCGCGGGTGACGCCGCGGACGAGCTGACCCACACCGACGCGTCCGGCGAGGTCCGGATGGTCGACGTCGGCGCGAAGCCCGACACGAGCCGTCGCGCGGTCGCGCGCGGCGAGATACGACTGACGCCCTCGACGATCGCGGCCGTCGAGGCCGACGAGGTCGGGAAGGGAGACGTGCTCGCGACCGCCCGGATCGGCGCCGTGCAGGCCGTCAAACACACCTGGGAGACGATCCCGATGTGCCACCAGATCCCGATCACGAACGTCGACACCGAGTTCGCCGTCGGCGACGACCGGATCGAGCTGACCGTCGCCGTCGAGACGACCGGCAAGACCGGCTGCGAGATGGAGGCGTTGGAGGGCGTCACCACCGGGCTCAACGTCGTCTGGGACATGGTGAAGGCCGCCGAGAAGGACGCGGACGGCGGCTACCCCGACACCCGCATCTCGGACGTCGAGGTCGTCGAGAAAGAGAAGCGGGCGCTCGACGGCGGCGACTGAGGCCGCGAGCGGGCGACGGAAGAGGGCGGCGGACGCGGCGGCGCCTCAGAACAGCCCGGTCACGTTCCCGTCGTCATCGACGTCGATCCCCTCCGCGGCCGGCTCGGCGGGGAGCCCCGGCATCGTCATCACGTCCGCCGTCTTGACGACGACGAAGCCGGCGCCGGCCGACGGAGACACCTCGCGGACGGTGAGCGTCCACCCCTCCGGCACGCCGGTCAGCGAGGCGTCGTCGGAGAGGGAGTACGGCGTCTTCGAGACGCAGACGGGGAGGTCGCCGTACCCCCACGCCTCGACCCGGTCGAGGTCCTCGTCGGCGCCGTCGACGTACTCCACGCCGTCGGCGCCGTACACCTCGCGGGCGACCGTCTCGATCTTCTCCCGGATCGGCGCGTCGAGGTCGTACAGCGGCGCGAACGTCCCCGTTCCGGCTCGCTCGCGGACCAGCTCCGCGAGGCCGAACGCCCCCTCGCCGCCGTCTCGGTGGGCCGTCGAGCGCGCGACCGGGACCCCCGCGTCGGCCAGCGTCGACTCCAGGGCCGCGAGCTCCGACTCCGCGTCGTCCGGGAAGACGTTGACCGCGACGACCGCGGGGATCCCGAACGACTCGACGATCTCGACGTGACGCCGCACGTTGCCGACGCCCGCCCGGACCGCCTCGGGGTCGGTCGCGTCCAGCGCGTCGAAATCGGTCGGCCACATCTCCAGCCCGTGGCGCTTGGCCCCGCGGACCGTCGCGACGACGACCGCGACGTCGGGGACGATCCCCTCGCGGGCGACGATGTGCGCGAACTTCTCCGCGCCGAGGTCCGCCCCGAAGCCGGCCTCGGTGACCAGATAGTCGGCGAGCGAGGCGCCGACCCTGTCGGCCACGAGCGTGTTGGTCCCGTGCGCGATGTTGGCGAAGGGGCCGCCGTGGACCAGGGCGGGGACGCCCTCGACGGTCTGGACGAGGTTCGGGCGGAACGCGTCGCGTAACAGGGCCGTCGCGGCACCGGTGACGCCGAGGTCGTCGGTGGTGACCGGGTCGCCGTCGGCGTCCTCCGCGAGGACGATCCGGCCGATCCGGGCCTTCAGATCGGGCAGGTCCGCCGCGAGGCCGAGGGCGGCCGTCAGCTCCGAGGCGGCGGTGATGACGAACTCGTCCTCCCGCGGGACGCCGCGGGCGGGGCCGCCGAGCCCCACGACGGTCTCGCGGAGCGCGCGGTCGTTGACGTCGAGCGCGCGGGGCCAGTCGACGCGGCGCACGTCGACCGACGCGTCGTTCCCCTGGTGCAGGTGGTTGTCGAGCGCCGCGGCGATCAGGTTGTGCGCGGCCGTGAGCGCGTGGATGTCGCCGGTGAAGTGGAGGTTGATCGCCTCCATCGGGAGCACCTGCGAGTACCCGCCGCCCGCGGCGCCGCCCTTGACCCCGAAGACGGGCCCGAGCGAGGGTTCCCGAACCGCGACCGCCGCGGACTCTCCCAGCCCCGCGAGCGCCTGGCCGAGCCCCACCGTCGTCACGGTCTTCCCCTCGCCCTTCGGCGTCGGCGTCATCCCGGTCACGAGCACGGTCGTCCCGTCGGCGGCGCCGGAGTCCGCGGTCGCCGAGCGCACCGCGTCGAGGGTGAGCTTCGCGATCCCATCGCCGCGCGGCTCGATGTCGTCGGGACGCAGCCCCAGATCGGCCGCGACCGCCTCGATCGGCCGGGGTTCCGCGGCGCGCGCGACCGCGAGGTCGGACACCGGTGCGTCGCCCGCGTCGTCCGCCGGGTTCGAGTGGACCATACCTGTCGCTTCCGTCGCGGCGGGTATCAGTCTTGGAGGTGTTCTCGGCCGGTAAAAAAGCCGTCCGCGGTCGTCGCCGTCAGTCGTCAGCCGGCTCCGCCTCGTCTCCCGGGTCGCCGCCGTCCCCGACCGTCACCTCGATGTCCGCGGCCGCGGCCTTGTACTCGGGGATCTTCGCGCGCTCGTCGAGCACGTCGTTGGTGAGGCGGTTCGCGGAGGCGGCCGCGAAGTGCGGCGTCGTCCAGACGACCCCCTCCTTGATGTCTTCTGTCACCTGCGCCTTCACCTCAATCTCGCCGCGTCGGGAGCGGAGCGTCACCATGTCGCCGTCCTCGATCCCGTACTCCGCGGCGTCGTTCGGGTGGACGTCGACGAAGTTCTCCGGGTGCTGCCGCGACAGCGTCGGCGAGCGCCGGCTCATCGTCCCCGTGTTGTAGTGCTCTTCTAAGCGCGCCGTGGTGAGGATGAGCGGGTACTCCTCGTCGGGCACCTCCTTCGGCGGCTGGTGGCGGACGCCCTCGATCTGGCCGAGGCCGCTCTCCGTGTCGAAGGAGTCCTCGTAGAGGAACTGGTCGCCCTCGTCGCCCTCCTCGTAGCAGGGCCAGTGGAGCCCCTCCTCGCCGAGCCCGTCGTACGTCATCCCGTGGTAGATCGGGCACACCTCCCGGAGTTCCTCGAAGACGGCCTCCACGTCCTCGAAGCGGAACTCCTCTTCGCTGAAGAGGCGGCTCCCGACCTCCATCAGGATGTCGAGGTCGTGCTTCGTGTTCTCGTGGACCTTGTCGACCCCGCGCATCCGCTGGACGCGGCGGTCGGTGTTGGTGACGGTGCCGCCGCGCTCGGCCCACGTCGTCGCCGGGAGCACGACGTCGGCGAACTCGGCGGTCTCCGTCATGAAGATGTCCTGCGCGACCATGAACTCCAGCGCCTTCAGGCGCTCCTCGACCTCGTTGCCGTCGGGCTCGCTCATCACGGGGTTCTCCCCCATCACGTACAGCCCCTTCACCGAGTGGCCGGCCTCGTGGGAGATCTCCACGTTGGTGAGCCCCGGCTCCTCGGGCACCTCGAAGCCCCACACGTCCTCGACCGATTCGCGGACCTCGTCGTCGTCGACGAGCTGGTAGCCGGGGAGCACGTTCGGCATCGCGCCGACGTCGCTGGTCCCCTGGACGTTGTTCTGCCCGCGGAGGGGGTTGACGCCGGTGCCGGGCCGACCGAGGTTCCCCGTGATCAGCGCGAGGTTGATCTCGTTCTGCACGTTGTCGACGCCGCAGGTGTGCTGGCTCATCCCCATCCCGGTGAAGATGGCGGCGTTGTTCGCCATCGCGTACTTCTCCGCGGCGAGCTCGATGTCCTCCAGCGGGACGCCCGCCTCCTCGGCGGCCACCTCCTTGTCGAAGTCCGCGAGGGTCTCCTTCAGGTGCTCGAACCCCTCGGTGCGCTCCTCGATGAACTCCTCGTCGATCCAGCCCGCGTCGGGCTCCGCTTCGTGGCGCTCAAGGATCGTTTTCAGGACGACGTTGAGCAGGGGGATGTCGGCGCCGGGGTTCAGCTGGAGGTGCATGTGCCGCTCGGTCTCCCCGATGTCGAACGACCGGGTGGTCTTGTTGGCGTGCGGGTCGACCTGGATGACGGTCGCGCCCTCCAGGACGGCCTGCCGGAAGTACTGGCTGTTGGCGATCGGGTGCTGCTCGCCCGGGTTCGCCCCCTGGATCCAGAACACGTCGGCCGCCTCCTCTAAGTCCTCCATGCTGTTCGTCATCGCGCCCGCGCCGAGGCTGGTCCGGAGCGCCCACACCGTCGAGGCGTGGCACATCCGCGTGCAGTTGTCGACGTTGTTGGTGCCGTACCGGCGCGCGAGCTTCTGGAGGAGGTAGTTCTCCTCGTTCATCGTCTTCGAGGAGCCGAAGAATCCCATCGCGTCGGGACCGTAGTCGTCCCGGATGCGCTCCATCTCCGAGACGATCCGGTCGTACGCCTCCTCCCACGTCGCCTCGCGGAACTCGCCGTCCTCCTTGATGAGCGGCTCGGTCAGCCGGTCCTCGTGGTCGACGACCTGGGTCGCCGCGCCGCCCTTGATGCAGACGCGCCCCTCGTTGACCGGGGCCTCGCCCCACGGCATGAAGTTCACGTCGCCGGGGTCCTCGCCCTGATTCACCTTGATCCCGCACCCGACGCCGCAGTACGGGCATATCGTCTTCGTCGCCTCGTCCTCCTCAGCGGACATGGTACTCACCATGACGTGCGATCATGTGTCACGATTTGTGTCGCGGGCCGCATGAGTGTATCGGTCGGTTCAACGCCGCGAACGGTCGCGATCGGCGTCGGCGTCCCCGCGACGGCCCCTCGCCCGGCGAACCGTTTAGTCGGCGCCGGGCGTTCGGCCGGTATGGACCCGACGATCGCCGACGTCGAGGCGCGCGCGGAGGAGCACGTCGAGACGTACCGCGAGACCGCCCCCTTCCACCCGGTCGAGGCGGAGTCGATCGAGACGCTCCCGGAGGCGTTCCGCACCGGGGACTACGGCAGGCGGGACGTCGAGTGGGTCGTCCGCTGGTACTTCCGGCGGCGCGTCGACGCGATCGACCACGACGAGCGCCGGGCGGTCGAGGAGGCGGTCGAGGACGCGGACTCCCGCGAGCTCCGCGGGGCGATGTGGGACGCGGTCGACGCGCTCGACGAGGGGGCCGACTCCGACGGCGAAGGAGACAGAGACGGCGACTCGCCGATGCCCGCCCACCACCGCGCGCTCGATGCGCTCACCGACCTCCCCGGCGTCGACGTCGCGGTCGCCTCCGCGCTGCTGTGGTTCCTCGATCCCGATCGGTTCCTCGTCGTCGGCGACCGCGAGTGGCGGGTGGTCGCGACGCTCACCGACCTCGACTCGGGCTACCCCGACCCGATGACGTTGGGGGCGTACGACCGCTACCTCGACGCGGTCCGGACGCTGTCGGACCGGCTCGACGTCGACGGCTGGCACCTGTACATGGTGATCCAGCGGGTGTACGCGGAGGAGTTCGCAGGGGAGTAGCGAGCGGAGGTCGGATGTCGCCGAAGAGGGCTAGCGGTCCAGGAACGGCGGAATCACGACCTCGGCGCGCTTCTCGTCGCCGCGCACGACGACGCTCACCTCCGCGCCGGCGTCGGCGTGGCTCTCGTGAAGGTAGCCGAGGCCGATCGGCTCGTCGAGCGTCGGGCTCATCGTGCCGGAGGTGAGGTGGCCGACCCGAGTGAGGTCGCCGTCGGTCACGGCGTAGCCGCCGCGGGGGACGCCGCGCTCCAGGAGGCGGACGCCGACGAACCGCTCGTCGACCCCCTCCTCCTTCTGTCGCTCCAGCGCGTCGCGCCCCACGAACTCGGTGTCCAGCTTCACCACGAACCCGATCCGCGCCTCGTAGGGGGTGCGGGGCTCGTCGTCGGGGTCGAAGTCCTGTCCGGAGAGGAGGTACCCCATCTCCGTCCGGAGGGTGTCGCGGGCGCCGAGCCCGCAGGGCTGTGCGGTCGGCCCGGTCGCGTCCTCCCCGACGAACGCCGACCAGACCGCCTCGGCGTCGCTCGCCGGGCACATGATCTCGAACCCGTCCTCACCGGTGTAGCCCGTGCGGGCGACCCAGCTGTCAACGCCCGCAACGGCGGCGACCGTCGCTTCGAACTTCGAGAGGCCGACCACGCGGTCGGCGGGGGTCGCGTCGTCGACTGCGTCGGCCGCGTCGGGCCCCTGCACGGCGAGCATGGCCCAGTCGTCGGTGGCGTTCGCGACGGTCGCGTCGAGCCCGACCTCGTCGCGGTAGTCGGTCCACCGGTCGGTCATCTGCTCGTCGTGGCCCGCGTTCGGGACGAAGAGGTACGCGGGGTCGCCCGCGCCCGCGTCGAGGTCGCGGTCCATGCCGGCGAGCGCGTCGGCGCCCGTTCCGGCCTCGATCCCGTCCGGGAGCCGGTAGACGACGGTGTCGTCGAGCATGACGCCCTCGTCGTCCGTAATCGCCGCGTACTGGGAGTCGCCCGGATCGAGCGCGGTCACGTCGTTGGTCGTCAGGCGGTTCATCAGCGCCGTCGCGTCGGGGCCGGCCACCTCGATCTCGCCCATGTGCGAGACGTCGAAGACGCCGACAGACTCCCGGACCGCAGTGTGTTCCTCGCGGATCGAGTCGAACTCGACCGGCATCTGCCAGCCGCCGAAGTCGGTGAACTTCGCGCCGCGCGCCGCGTTGGTCTCGTGGAGAGGTGGAAGCCGATCGGTCATGGCCGAACGGTCTGCGGGACGCGCCTAAGGTCTTGCCATCGGGTCGGTCTCGGCGCCGGAGCGGGCCGACCTTCGCGCCCAGGACGCCCCATGAGCGCGTCGGAGGGGCCGACAGGCTCAAGCCGTTTCCTCCCTCCCTCTCCCACGTGAAGCGGAACGTCTCCGACCTGCTCGCGCCCGCCGCGGCGGTCCTCCTCGTGGCGCTCGTCGTCGCGGCGGCCGCGGGCGCGTGGCCCCCGTTCGTCGCCGTCGAGAGCGGGAGCATGGAGCCGACCGTCGAGCGCGGTGACCTCGTGGTCGTCACCTCGGCGGAGCGGTTCCCGTGGGGCGGGCTGACCGGCCACGCCGAGCCGGACGCGCCCACGCGGCTCGGCGGCACGGGCGACGTGGTGGTGTTCGATCCCCCGGACGACGGTCAGCACCCGATCCTCCACCGGCTCGCGTTCCGCGTCAGCGCGGGCGAGGACTGGACCGACCGCGCCGACCCCGCGCTGCTCGACGGCGACTGCGACGACATCGAGAGCTGTCCCGCGCCCCACGACGGCTACATCACCTTCGGCGACGCGAACGGCGAGTACGACCAGAGCGCGGGGATCGCCACGGTCGTCCGGGAGGAGTGGGTCACGGCGAAGGCGCTGGTGTCGGTCCCGAACCTCGGCTGGTTCCGGGTCGGCGTCGACGCCGCGATCGCCCGGATCGGGCTCCTGCCGACAGCCGTCGGCGTCGGCGGGGCCGCGGCGGTCGCGGGCGGCTTCGGCGCGGTGCTGATCGGGTGGGCGGGTCGCGGTCGCGGCGGGCGCCGGAAGTAGCTCTGCGCCGGTCGCTACTCCGGCGGTGAGTCGGCGGTCGCCTCCGGGTCGGCCGCGGCGTCCGCGTCTCCCGCGTCGCCATCGCGGTCACTCGGTTCCTCCTCTCCCTCGTCGAGCGTCACCGACCCGTTCGCGGCGTTTCGCAGGGCGTCGGAGCGCCCGAACTCGCCGGGCGCGATCGCGAGGGTCCGGATCCCGTAGCCGTTCGCCGTCTCGACGACGGGCTTGAAGTCGGTGTCGCGGGAGGCGATCGCGAGGACCGACATCCGGCCCTCGGCCGCGAACCGGGCGGCGTCGACCGCGAGCTTCACGTCGACGTCGCCGCTCGTGATCACGACCTCGAACCCCCGCGCCTCCGCGGCCTGTATCAGCCCCGGCGTCGCGTGCTCGTCGAGGTAGAGCCGCGTCGTGACGAGCGGTCCCTCGGCCTCGGCCGCCCGCCGCACGTCGTCGAGGTCGACGTCGAACTCCTCGCGCAACACGTTCGGCCCGTCGACGAACAGCGCCACGCCGACCGGCTCCTCGTCCTCCCGACTGGATTCCATGCGTCGGGGTCGGCGGCGGGCGGAAATATGCGTACTGGTCCCGACCGGTCATCGACCGCCGGGCGGCGTCCCGCCCCGGAACCCCACGTTATACACCTTATATTCGTTTTACGACCTGATCGACGACTGTAGTGAATATACGGAGTATTGAAGTAGTATGTCCAAGAATAGCGAGTTAAGATGTCGAACTACGACACCTTCACCGTCATTTCCGAACAGAACGATCACGAATGCACCACGCTCCGTGCACATCCCCGCAACGAGACGTACCACGTCGTCGACTACGCCGACGACGACGCGCGCGAGGAGGTCGCCGACCTGCCGGTCGGCTCGGTAGTAAAGATGGAGCTGTCGCGCGCCGGCCGCCGCAGCAACGTCTGGCGCGCCGAGTCGGTCCGGACCGCGCACACGGACGGCGGGGAGCGCGAGTAAGCGGGGACGGTCGGAGAAAGCGGGCGACCGTGCTGTCGCTCTCGGGGGCCTGGGACAGTCCTTCTTTCGCTCGGTATTTAACTCCGAGAGCGGCCGCGCTCTCGTCTACCGGTCGCCCGTCAGCCGCGGATTCGTCACGGCGCCGTCGGCCGCGGAGGCGAAGTCACGGGCGTACTTCGCGAGGATGCCGCCCTCGTACTGCGGCGCGGGCGCCTCCCACGCATCGCGGCGCTCCGCGAACTCCTCGTCGGAGAGGTCGACGCTGAGGTCGCGCTCGGGGATGTCGACGGTGACGTGGTCGCCGTCCTCGATGAGACCGATCGGGCCGCCGTCGGCCGCTTCGGGGGCGACGTGGCCGATCATCGGGCCGCGCGTGGCGCCGGAGAAGCGCCCGTCGGTGAGGAGCGCGACGTCGTCCTCGTGGCCCGCGCCGACGACGGCGGCGGTGACGCCGAGCATCTCGCGCATCCCCGGGCCGCCGGTCGGCCCCTCGTTGCGGATCACGATCACGTCGCCGGAGTCGACCTCGCCCGATTGGACGTACTCCATCGCGTCCTCCTCGTGCTCGAACACGCGAGCGGGTCCCTCGTGGTAGAACTCGTCGTCGCCGGTCACCTTCAGCACCGAGCCGTCCGGCGCGAGGTTCCCCTTGAGGATCTTGATGGCGCCCTCCTCCTCCTTCGGCTCGTCGACGGTGTAGAGGAAGTCGGCCTCGATATCGTCGTCGTCCGGGAGCGCGCCGCGCTCCTCCAGCTCCGCGATCTCCTCGGCGAGGGTGCGGCCCGTGACGGTCATCGCGTCGCCGTGGAGCAGGTCGGCCTCCAGCAGGCGGCGGAGCACGACCGGCACGCCGCCGATCTCGTGGAGGTCGTTCATCACGCGGCTCCCGCCGGGCTGGAGGTCGGCGATCTTCGGGGTGCGCCGCGAAATCTCGTCGAAGTCCTCGATCGAGAGGTCGACGTCGGCCTCGGCGGCCAGCGCGAGCAGGTGGAGGACGCCGTTCGTCGAGCCGCCGATGGCGGTCTGCAAGGCGATCGCGTTCTCGAACGACTTCCGCGAGAGGATGTCGGAGGGGCGGCGGTCGTTCTCGATGCAATCCAAGACGAGCTCGCCCGCGCGCTCCGCGACCTCGTAGCGCTCCCTGTCCTCGGCGGGCGCGGAGGCCGAGCCGAGCGGCGCCATCCCGAGCGCCTCGGAGATGGACGCCATCGTGTTGGCGGTGAACATTCCGCCGCAGGAGCCCGCGCCGGGGCAGGCGTGGCGCTCCAGATCGTCGAGCTCGTCGCCGCTCATGTCGCCCTCGGCGTAGGCGCCGACGCCCTCGAACACCTGGACGATGGTGACGTCGCGCCCCTCGTGTTCGCCGGGCATTATCGAGCCGCCGTAGAGGAAGACGCTCGGGAGGTCGGTGCGGATCGACGCCATCAGCATGCCGGGGAGGTTCTTGTCGCAGCCCGCGACGGTCACCAGCGCGTCCACGCGCTCGCCGAACGAGACGAGCTCGACCGAGTCGGCGATGACCTCGCGGGAGATGAGGCTCGCCTTCATCCCCTCGGTCCCCATCGAGATGGCGTCCGAGATGGTGATCGTCCCGAACTCGACGGGCATCCCGCCGGCCGCGTCGATCCCGTCGATCGCCGCGTCGGCGACGTCGTCGAGGTGGACGTTACACGGGGTGATGTCGGCGGCGGGGTTCGGCACCCCGACGAGCGGCGAGGAGAGGTCCTCGTCGTCGAACCCCATCGCCCGGAACATCGAGCGGTGGGGGGCGCGCTCGGCGCCCTCGGTCACGTCCCTGCTCCGCAGGTCCTCGTCCTTCTCTCCCGCGAACCGGTCCGCGTCGCCTCCGCGTCGGCGAGAGGCCTCCCCCTCGTCGGATCGTGGCTGCTGTTCGCTCATACCTGACCCTGTCGCTCGGGGGTCTTAAACGGCCGCAACGGGGCGAGGGTTGCTCGGGTCGGCGAACGGGTTCGGTTCTCGTCGTGTCCATCACACCCGCGCCTTCAGTTCGACCCGATACCCGAACGGGTCCCTGACGTACACCGCTCCGGCGACCCCGGTCGCTCCGAGCGGCGAGTCGAGCGTCTTCTCGATCTCGACGCCCGCCGCGTCCAGTTCGGCCTCGATCTCCTCGATCGACTCCTCGACGACGACGGCGACGTGGTCGTAGTTCGTCGCGGTCGGCGGCTCGAACTCATCCGTCGGCCAGAGGTGGACGACCGCCGTCGCCGACAGCCGCACGTCGAAGAAGGGCTTCTCGTCGGCGGCGTACAGCGCGTCCTCGATGCCGAAGCCGAGCCGCTCGCCGTAGAACTCCCGGGCGTCGGCGACGCCGTCCTCGGGGATCCGGAGGTTGACGTGGTCGATATGACGTGCCTGCATGGGGTTCGGTTGGACGCCGACCGCAAAAAAGTGAGCCGGTAGCGACGGGGCTCGTCAGGCGAACGCTTCGAGGATCCCCGCCCCGTCCGTGCTCCGGCCGAGGTCCGGAAGCGTGGCGCGCTCGGGGTGCGGCATGAGGACGGCGACCGTCTCGCGCTCGCCGAGGACGCCGGCGGCGTTGTCGGTGGAGCCGTTCGGGTTGGCCGCGTCGGTGGCGTTCCCGTCGGCGTCGCAGTAGCGGAACAGCACGCGGTCGTCGGCGACGAGGTCGGCATGGGCGTCCTCGCTTATCTCGAAGCGCCCCTCGCCGTGCGCGATGGGGACCTCGATCACGTCGCCCTCGTCGTAGGCGGCGGTCCACGGCGTGTCCGCGCGCTCGACGCGCAGGTGGACCGGTTCGCACTGAAAGCGCGCGGAGGCGTTGGTGGTGAACGCACCGGGGGTGAGCCCGGACTCCGCGCCGATCTGCGCGCCGTTGCAGATCCCGATCACGGGGACGCCGTCGGCGGCGGCCTCGCGGACCTCGGCCATGACCGGCGCCCGGGCGGCCATCGCGCCGGCGCGGAGGTAGTCGCCGTACGAGAAGCCGCCGGGGAGGACGATCCCCTCGGCGTCGGCCGGGAGGCCGTCTTCGTGCCAGACGCGCTCGGCGTCGACTCCGAGGTGTTCCAGCGCGCGGACCGCGTCGCGGTCGCAGTTGGAGCCGCCGAACTGGACGACGGCGACCGTCATCGCTCGGCGACCGCGACGTCGTAGTCGTGGATGGTCGGGTTCGCGAGGAGCCGCTCGGCCATCTCGTCGGCGCGGTCGGCGGCCTCGTCGGCGTCGGCCGCCTCCAAGTCCACCTCGAAGCGGTCGGCCGACCGGAGGTCCGACAGCTCGAACCCGAGGCGTTCGAGCGCCTGCTGGGTGGTCTCGGCCTCCGGGTCGAGGACGCCCCGCTTCAGCCTGACCGTCACCGTCGCGGTGTATGCCGTCATGGCCGATACTGCGGAGTCGTGTGTAAAAACCGTTTTGGAACGCCTTTTATATCCACGTTCGTGGATATATTTCGGTCGATCGTGCGGGCGGCAGGCTCCGCGCGGAGCGAAAGGGGCAAACCCCTCCGCGACTTGGGTCGGGTGTATGCAGCCGCTCGAACCCGCGGAGGTGATCGTCGCATGACCCGCGAACTGACCGAGATCACGGTCGTCGGAGGAGACAAGACCGGACTCATCGCGCGGGTCACCTCCCTGCTGTTCGAGCGGGGAATCAACATCGAGGACTTAGACCAGGCGGTCCGCGAGGGCGTCTTCCGGATGACGACCCGCGTGGACGCCTCCGAGATGGAGACCTCGCGCGGCGAGCTCCGGCGCGCGCTCGCCGAGCTCGGCCGCGAGCTCGACGTCGACATCCAGGTGCGGTTCCCGAGCGACCGCGACGCGCGCCGGATCGCGCTGCTGGTCACCAAGGAGACTCACGCGCCCGAGGCCCTGCTGGAGTCGGAGGCCAACGGCGACCTCGCCGACGACGGCGAGGAGGCCGAGATCCCGGTCGTCATCGGCAACCGCGGCGACCTCCGGTCGCTGGCGGAGCGCTACGACAAGCCCTTCTACGACGTGGGCGACGGCAACGGGAACACCGACGAGGGGCGCCTGCTCGACCTGCTGGCCGAGTACGATGTGGACCTGATCGCCCTGGCCCGCTACATGCGCATCCTCTCGCCCGAGGTCGTCTTCCGCTACGAGGGCCGGATCGTCAACGTCCACCCCTCCCTGTTGCCGGCGTTCCCCGGCGCGGAGGCGTACCGGCAGGCGAAGGACGCCGGCGTCCGCATCGCGGGCGTCACCGCCCACTACGTGACGACCGACCTCGATCAGGGTCCGGTGATCGCACAGCGCGCCTTCGACGTGCCTGCCGGCGCCGACGTCGAGGAGATCAAGCGTCGCGGGCAGCCCCTCGAGGCCGACGTGCTGCTCGACGCCGTCCGGCTCCACCTCGCGGACGCGATCGCGATCCACCGCGGGACTGTCCACGTGCGCGAGGACGCCGACGTCGACGCGCGGCTCGGCCTCAGCCAGGCGGCGGTCGACGCCAACCCCGACGAGCCGGTCGACGGCGAACCGCTGTCGCGCTCGGAGACGCCGGCGGTCGAGAGCGACTGAGTCGCCCCGAACGGCTGTTCACGCGCCGTCGCCGTCCTCGATCGACTCCGTGACGCGGGCGTGGAACTCCCGGAGCACCGCCGACTCGTCGTCGGCGAGCACCGTGTCGGAGTCGACGAGCGTCGCGAGCCCGAACGAGAGCGGCGTCGGCGAGTCGACAGTGTGGTGGATCACGTCGACGCCGCCGTCGGCGACCTCGCCGAGCACCTCGCTGATGCCAGGGAGGTCGAGCCGGTCCTCTAACAGCTCCCGGTACGTCTCCTCGGTGACGGCGAACTCGTCGAGCTCGTCCGCGAACGAGAGCAACATCTCGGCCGACACCTGCTGTTCGGCCGCGGTCTTCTCGTACCCCTTGTACCGCTTCAGGATGAGCAGCGAGCGGGCCGCGTCGATCCGGAAGTAGCGCTGGTGGAGGTCCGTCCCTCGCACCGCCTCGCGGAGGTCCTCGCGGACCGTCTCCGGGTCCAGATCCCGGAGGATCGCGGCGACGTCGACCTTGCGGTTCAGTGGGAGCGCGAGCGAGAAGCCGCGGTCCGCGACCGCGACGGCGACGTTCGCGTCCGTGCGGTTCGCGACCGCGGCGGCGACGAGTCGAGAGAGGCCGTCGTTGAACCGGCGGCCGTAGTTCGAGTGGACGTAGAACCGTCGCTTGTACGCGGCGCGGTCGAGCTCCTCCTCCACGACGAGCCGCGAGGGGGTCGGGACGCTCTCGGCGCCGGCGTACGCGACCTGCTCGTCGTACATCCGGGTGATCGCTCGGACCGCGTTCCCGTCGAGGGGGAACTCCCGGAGCCACGCGCGGACCGCGGGCGGCCCCCCGTCTCGGAGCCGGTCGAGCAGCTCGCCCTGGAACGCCAGCACCTCCCGCGCGAGGTCGTAGGAGAGCGGGAGCCGCTCGGAGTACCAGGAGGGGACGGTCGGGCGCTCGCTCGTCCGGTCGACGTACACCTTCGAGCCGCGGCGGTACCGGAAGGCGAACCGCTCGCCGCCCAGCGCGAACACGTCGCCGGGATCGAGCGTGTCGAGGTAGCTCTCGTCGAGCGTGCCGACCGGCTCGCCGTCGCGGGTGAGCACCCGACAGCTGAACGAGTCGGGGATGGTGCCGACGTTCGTCATGTAGATGACCCGCGCCAGCCGGCCGCGCTTCCCGACGAGCAGCTCGCCGACCGGGTGCTCCTCGTGGTGGTGCTCGCCGCCCGGCGGGTCGTTCTCGTCGCGCCACACCTTCGGGTAGACGTTCTTGTCCGCGAGCCCCTCGTAGTCCGCCGTGAGGTACCGCATCAGCCGCTCGTAGTCGGCGTCGTCGAAGTCGCGATACGGGTGGGCGCGCCGGAGCGTCTCGCGGACCTCGCGGTCCGGGCGGACGCGGTTTATCGCCATCCCGTACACGTGCTGGGCGGCCACGTCGTAGGCACCCTCCGGGAGGAAGACGCGGTCGACGAAGCCGTCCTCGGCGCGGGCGAGCATCGCCGCGCACTCGACCAGCTCGTCGCGGTCGAGCGCGAACACCCGCCCCTCGACCGTCTCGCCCGGGCTGTGACCGGCGCGGCCGACGCGCTGGAGCAGCGACGCCACCGACTTCGGCGACCCGACCTGCACCACCAGATCGAGGTGGGGCATGTCGATGCCGAGCTCCAGGCTCGTCGACGTGGTGACCACGTCCAGCTCGCCCGCCTTCAGCCCCTCCTCGATCCGCGTGCGCTGGCCCTCGCCGAGGCTCCCGTGGTGACACCCCGAGTCCGACTCGTCGTAGCCGAACCGCTCGCGGAGCTCCTGGAGGGTGCGCTCCGCCCCCGACCGGGAGTTCGTGAACACCAGCGTGTTCTCGTGGGACTCGATCAGCTCGCGGAGCGCGTCGTAGAAGCGGTTGGTGACGACGGAGCGGGGCGTGTGGATCAGGTCGGCCGCCGGGGTGCGGAGCTCCAGGTCGAACTCCCGGACGAAGCGCGCGTCGACCAGCTCGTACGGGCGCGGTTCGAGCCCCGACTCGTCGCCGACCTCGCCGGCGACGCGCTCGCGGCCGACGAGGAACTCGGCGACCTCGTTCAGCGGCTCGACCGTCGCCGAGCAGCCGATCCGGGTCGGGGAGCCGTCGGCCAGGTCCGTGAGGCGCTCCAGCGAGACGGCGAGGTGCGTGCCGCGCTTGTTCGCCGCCAGCGAGTGGATCTCGTCGACGATGACGTACTCGACGGTCCGGAGCTTCTCCTTGAACTTCGGCGAGTTGAGCAGGATCGCCAGCGTCTCCGGCGTGGTGTTGAGCACGTGCGGCGTCTCCTCCAGCATCGCCCGTCGGTCCGCCTCGCTCGTGTCGCCGTGGCGGATCGCCTGGCGGACGCCGGGGGCCGCGTCGTCGCCCGCATCGGCTCCCGCGTCGTTTCCGGCCTCCGCATCGCTCCCCGCCCCCGCCAGCTCCGCCGCGATCCCCTCGATCGGGACCTCCAGGTTCCGCTTGATGTCGTTCGCGAGCGACTTCAGCGGGGAGACGTAGAGGCAGTAGACGGAGTTGTCCAGCTCCCCCGCCCGCTCGCGGGCGAAGAGGTCGTCGAGCACGGCGGTGAAGGAGGCGAGCGTCTTCCCGCTGCCGGTCGGCGCGGCGACGAGGCAGTTCCGCCCGTCGTCGACGTGGGGGATCGCCTCGCGCTGCGGCGGAGTGAAGAGGCCGCCGTTCTCGCCGACGTACGCGCCGAACTCCGAGACCCACCAGCGGCGGACCGGCGGCGAGAGCCGGCCTAGCACGTCGGCGTCCGGGAGCGGCACCGTCTCCGGGTCGAACTCGACGGAGGGGGCATCATCGTCGGCGAGGGCCTCGCGGAGGAGCGCCCGCGCAGGGGGGCGCTCCGCGCCGCGTTCCGTGAGTTCGCTCACTGTCACATAGGTGGGCGCGCGGAGGGATATCCGTTGTGTCGGTGGGGCGACAGATCGTCGGCGGGCCGCGGCCCCTCCTCCGCGGTGCGCGAACCGGCCCGTTTATCCGGAGTCCGACCGTGGCGCCGCACGTATGAG
Source organism: Halorubrum depositum (assembly GCF_007671725.1). Lineage (NCBI taxonomy): Archaea > Methanobacteriati > Methanobacteriota > Halobacteria > Halobacteriales > Haloferacaceae > Halorubrum > Halorubrum depositum. The sequence goes on from NZ_VCNM01000002.1 coordinate 155,582, forward strand.
TGGAACCTCGCCGGCGGCGGAACGGGAGATCGACCGCAACCTGTTCGTCACCGTCTCCGGCCCGCCGGGGTGCGGGGCGACGACGCTGGTCGAGGGGCTGGCGGAGGCGCTCGACTGCGGCTACGTCTCCGGCGGCGAGCTGTTCCGCGAGATCGCCGCCGAACGCGACATGAGCCTCTCGCAACTGATCGCGAAGACCGGCGAGTCGGAGGAGATCGACCGCGCGCTCGACCGGCGGCTCCGCCGGATCGCCGAGAAGTGGGGGACCGCGAACAAGGCGTTCGTGCTGGAGTCGCGCCTCGCCGGGTGGATCGCCGGGAACCGCGCCGACGTCCGGATCTGGCTCGACGCGCCCGACGAGGTGCGCGCCGACCGGACGCTCGACCGCGAGGAGATGACCTCCGAGATGCAGGTCCGCGAGGTGATAGAGGAGAAGCGGTACAAGTCGTACTACGGGATCGACCTCTCCGACCGCTCCATCTACGACCTCGCGATCAACACGGGCCGGTGGGACCCGGAGACGACGCTCGACGTCGCGCTCACCGCGATCGAGGGGTACGACGTCGAGGCGGACGAGGGCGCGTTCGACACCCCGGATTTCGAGATTTAGAGGGCCTTCGCGAACCGCGGTCCCGCCGGCTACAGCGTGATCACGTGGTCGACGCCGACCTCGCCGAGCGCCTCGTAGAGGTCGGGGAAGCAGCCGACCGCGGCGCCCTCGACCGTGTTCGTCGGTTCGTAGCGGTCGCGGCCGTGCTCGTCGGTCCGATCGAACTCGGCGAGCCCGCGGCGGGTGGCGCACTGGTCGCACAGCATGAGGAGGATCTCCCGCTCGGCCGCCACGTCGGCGAGCCGCTGCCCCAGCGGGTCGTCCTCGCGGAGCGCGTAGGTGTTGTCGTGGAAAAAGAACATCCCGACCACGTCGGCGCCGTGCGCTCCGGCCTCCAGCTGCGGGAGGATCATGTCCCCGAGCACGTAGTCGATGGTCTGTCCGGCCGTCGCGAAGACGTAGGCGACCTTCATACCGCGGAGTAGACCGGACAGGAGATGGGCCCGCGGGCAGCGGCAGCGTTCCCCGCTGTCTCTGACGGAGGCGCTCTCTGCGACAGCAACGGATCCGAACTCAGACCACGACGGAGCCGAAGGGGTACGCCCCCGTCTCCGCCGTCCATATCGTGCCCTCCGCGACGTCGACGAGCGAGACCCGGTCGTCGTCGTAGTGCGAGACGACCAGCCGGTCGCCGACGCGGGTCGCGACGAGGCCCGGCGCCGGCGTTTCGACGACCGCTCCCGAGAGCGACCGGAGCCGGTCCGCGGCCGCGTCGAGCACCCACCACTCGCCCTCGATCCGGAACAGGTCGACTGGGCGGTCGAACCCCTCGTGGACCGTCGCGAGGCCGAGGTCGCGGTCGAACTCGTGGACGACCCCGTCGCCGCGGCCGGGGACGAAGACGCGGTCGTCCGTGACGACGAGGTCGTACGGGTCCGCGCCGACGGCGGCCGCGCCGAGGACGGGAGCGTCGGAGGGGTCGCCCGGCTCGTCGGTCCCCTCCGCCCCGCCGACCGCCCCAGGATCGAAGGCGACGACGCGGGCGCCCGCCTGATCGACGGCGTAGCCGCGGTCGCCCTCGGGGCCGACCGCGACGCCCTGCACGCGGGCGTCATCGCCGACGTCGACGGCGCCGAGCCGCTCGCGGGCCGCGGGGTCGACGACGTCGACGACGCCCTCCCGGCGGCTCCCGACGTAGAGCCGGCTCTCGTCCGGAGAGACGGCGACCTCGTGGGGCTCGGCGCCGACCGCGATCCGGGCGACGAGCGTCAGCGACTCGGGGTCGACGACGGCGAGCGCGTCGCCGGCGCTACAGGAGACGAACAGCTCGCCGTTCGCGGCCGCGAAGTGAGAGGGGCCGAGCACGCCGGTTTCGATCCGCGAGACAGCTCCGTTCGGGTCGACCGCGGTTATCGCCCGCTCGCCCATGGTCGCGACGAACGTACGCCCTCGGTGGGTCGTCGCGTGAACCGGATGGCTCCCGACCGGGACCTCGCCGAGCGGCTCCCCGTCGGAAAGCGCGAACAGCGCGAGGGCGTCGTCGCCCTCGCAGGGGACCGCGACGAGGCGGTCGGCCGGGCGATCGGAGTCGCCCGCGTCGCCGCGGTGGGCCGCTCCGCCACCCGTCATCCCGTACAGGAGAAATCGCCGCCGCCGTCGCCGCCGCCGACGCTTCCCTCCGTCTCGATCACGACGCTCGTCGCGGTCTCGACGGGGTACCGCCCGCGGTCGCCCTCGACGTTCGCCCACTCGCCGAAGCCGCCGTCGTACACGCGCACGTCCTCGAAGCCGATCGCCCGCAGCGTCAGCCACGTCGACGTGGGGTCGACGTTGTCGTCGCCGTACACGACGACGGTGCCCGCGCGGTCCAGCTCCGCCTCGCCCTCGTACAGCTGCACGAGTCGTCCGGGGTCGGTCATCCGCCGGCCGGAGACGTTCCCGACCCAGTGGACGCCGATCGCGCCGGGGAGGTGGCCGTGGCGGTCGTTGTCGGGGTCCAGCGCGTCGGCGGCGGGCGCGCCGAGGTACGCCTCGGGGACGCGCACGTCGACGAGGCCGGGGCCGTCGCCGTTGAACGTCCCGACGCGGTCGGCGAGCCACTCGCGGGTGACCCACGCCGACTCGGCGGGGTCGGGATCGTACTCGGTCGGTTCGATCCGATCGCGAGAGCCCGTCCCGAGCCGGCCGTTCCAGCCGGAGATGCCGCCGTTGAGGACGCGGACCGAGCCGGCGTGGCCCAGCGCCGCGAGCGCGAACGCGGTCCGCGTCACCCGAGACCCGACGCTCGCGCCGTAGACGAGCACGTCGTCGTCGGGCGACACGCCGACCTCGCCGAACGCGGTCGCGATCGCCGCGACGTCCGGGACCAGGCCGGCGTCGGTCGACGCCCGGCTCGTGATCGCGTCGAACGGGACGCGCCTGGCGCCGTAGATTCGCTCTTTGCGGAAGTTCTCCGAGTCCCGGGCGTCGAGGACGACGACGTCCTCGCGGTTGTCGGCGAGCCAGCGCGGCCCGACGAAGTGGTCGACGTTCCCGGTCAGCTCGTACTGCGCGGCGGTGTCGGCCGGGGTGGTGACCCCGAGACAGCCGGCGGTGCCGGCCGCACCGGCGACGGTCGCCCCGGCCGCGGCCCGGAGGAGCCCGCGGCGGGTCGACGCCGGGTCGGACTCGTCCGCCCCGTCGGCTCCGGTCGCGTCTCCCTCGCCCCCGTCGACCGCGCCGTCGTCCGGCGTGTTATGGGAGACCATCTACCCGCAGTAGCAGTGGTCGTCCATGCACCACGACGCCTCCATCTCGCCGAAGGTGACGCCGAGGGAGGCGAGCGACGCCTGGATGCTCGACACCGCGTCCCCCTCCGGGCGGACCGTGCCGGCGACCGCGCCGGTGGGCGCCTCGCCGGCCTCGACCGTCGCGACGACCTCGCGGCTCGCGTGTTCGATCACGGCGACCTGGTTCGCGTCCTGCACCGGGACGTACAGCTTCTCGCGGTTCGGCCCCCACGCGCCGGCGATGCTGCTGCCGCCGACGTCGAGCGTCGTCGCGTACTCGTTCGCCTCGAGGTCGATCACGCCGACGCCCTCGCCGGGGATGAAGAGGTACGCGGCGGTGTTGTCGGGGGCGACCTCGCTCGTGATCGGCGCGCCCGGGAGCCCGTCGTCGCGGGTGATCTTCGCGATCTCCTCCGGGTTCTCCGGGTCGGAGACGTCCCAGACGCTCTCGGAGCCCTCGCGGGGCACCTCGGGGTCGCCGCCGAGCGTCCCCTCGCCGTTCTCGACGAGGAGGAGCTCCCCGTCGAAGGAGGCGGTACACATGAACGGGAGGACGTTGCCCTCGGTGACCGGCTCGCCGGCGTCGACCCGGTTCACCGTCTCGAACGGGTCGACGCTCAGCACGCGGATCGCCTCGTCGGCGACGTCGACGACGAAGGCGTAGTCGCCGTCCGGGCCCAGCGTCATGTCGCAGGGGCCGACGTAGCCGGTCTCGATCTCGGCGGTCACCTCGCCGAAGGTGTCGCTGTCGCGGTTCGCGTCGACGCGGAAGATGGCGTGGTTCGCGTCGCCCTCGGGCTCCATGCCGGTCGTCCCGCCGGAGGCGATCAGGAGGTGCTCGCCGTCGGGCGTCACGTTCGGGTAGTTCGGACCGTATCCAGTCTCGACGAAGGCGAGCTCCTCGAGGGTGCGCTGGTCGAGCGCGCGGACGCCGCCGGAGACGTTCAGCCAGAGCACGTCGTGTTCGTCGTCGATCCCCGTGGCGTACTGGTTGGCCGGGAAGGAGGCGGTCGTGCCGAGGAACGCGGTGGTGAGCAGCTCGTCGCTCTCCGTGTCGACGACGCTCAGCGTCCGGTCGCCGTTGTTGAAGACGAACATCGTCGGCGCGGGCTCGTCGCCGCCCCCACCGCCGCCGCCCGAACAGCCGGCCAGCGCCGTCGTCGCGCCGACGGCGCCCGACGCCTGCAGGAGGCGTCGCCGGTCGATCCCGTCGGCGAACGGGTTGCGGCGGTCGTCGTTCGCCAGCACGCTCCCCTTCGCGGGGCGGGCTGCCGCGCCGTCGGACGCGCCGGGCGTCTCGTCGCCCGAGGCGCACGACGCCGCGTCGTTCGTTCCACATCCGCAGTCGTCGCTCATACCTTCACGACGCGTCTCGCGCCTAAAGGGCTCCCGGAGGCGCGCTTCGTTGCCCCGTGTGCCAAATAGCGGCAAATGTTGTTCGTTCCTCTGACCGGCGCGCACCGTTACCGTCTTCAGCGACGTTTTAGGGCGGGGAGCACTCGGCTCCGCTAATGATGCTATCGCCCGTCGCTTACGTCGGGATATCCATCGCGGTCGGGCTCTCGTTCGGGGTGCTGTTACAGAAGGCGCGGTTCTGCTTCGTCAGCGCGTTCCGGGACTTCGTCGCGTTCAAGGACACCCGCGTGCTGAAGGGGTTACTCGCCGGGATCGCGGTGATGACCGTGTTCTGGAGCGTCCAGGCCACGTTCGGCTACTTCCGCGGCTTCTGGACGCCCGCCTGGGGGCTCGGGTCGCTGTTCGGCGGCTTCGTCTTCGGGCTCGGGATGACGCTCGCCGGCGGCTGCGCGTCCGGCACCCTCTACCGCGCCGGACAGGGGTACCTCCAGTTCTGGCTCGTCCTCCTCTTCATGTTCGTCGGCTACGTCCTCTTCGCGTTCGCGTTCCCCGTCGCGGAGACGTACTACTTCCAGACGCTGAACCCGTTCGACGGGCGGACGCTGTACCTCTCGCTGCCGTTCTCGCCGGCCGTGACGGGAGCCGGCGCCGTCGCGCTCGGCACCCTCGCGTACGCGTTCGTGAAGGGGAAGAGCCGGCTCCCCGACGACCCCTCCGGCGGGACCGGCGTGGGGGCCGACACCCGCGCGCAGGCCGCGCTCGGCGGCTCCCGGACGTTCTCGGCCGTCTCGGTCGGCCTGCGCGGCATCGCCGATGGGACCGTGGAATACGCCCGCGGGCTCCGCGACGACGACCGACCGCTGAAGGTCCGCCTCCGCGACTCGTGGGACGCGCGGACCGCCGGCGTCGCGATGGCGCTCGTCGCGAGCCTCTGGTTCTACGTGCACGGCCACTGGGCGATCACCGGCAGCGAGGCGCGCTGGGCCGGCTACCTGCTCGGGCAGGCGGGGTACGACGTCGCGAGCGTCGAGTACTGGGGCTCGATCCTCTTCCGCGACGGGAACATCTCGCTGACCATCGACATGGTGATGATCGCGTCGCTCGTCGTCGGCTCCTTTATCGCCGCGTACGCCTCCGGCGACTTCCGGATCCGCAAGCCGAAGCTGAACCGCGTCCCCAACTACGCCGCGGGGGGCCTCCTGATGGGCGTCGGCTCGCGGCTCGCGGCCGGCTGCAACATCGCGAACCTCTTCTCGGGGGTCGCGCTGCTGTCGGTCCACTCCTTCCTGGCCGGCGCGGGGATCATCCTCGGCGTCTACGTGATGACCCACTACATGTACCGCGAGGTCGGCTGCGCGATTTAGGCGGGGGAACCGACGCGCCGTCGGTCTCAGTCAGCCCGAACCGGGATCGAGGACGACGACGTCGCTGATCTCGAATCGGGTCCCGCCCGTCGGGGAGTCGGTCACCTCGATTCGCCAGTCGTGGGCCTGCACGACGCTCGCGACGATCGCCAGCCCCAGACCGCTGCCCTGCGACTCCGACGAGTACCCCCGCTCGAAGACGGAGTCCCGCTCGCTCGCCGGGATGCCCGGCCCGTCGTCCTCGACGTAGAAGCCCGCTCCGTCGGGGAGCGCGCCGACGCGGACGGTCACCCCGCCGCCCCCGTGCTCGATCGCGTCGCCGGGCTTCGCCCGGCTACTCGCGGAACCGTGCTCCACGCTGTTCCGAAAGAGGTTCTCGAACAGCCGCCGGAGGCGGTCGGTCGCCGCCCGGATCGCGAGGTCCGTCTCGACGCGGAGCTCCGACTCCCCGGTCACGACGGACTCCCAGCACCCGTCGGCCACCGACGCCAGTCGGACCTCTTCGGCCGACTCGACGGTCCGGCCCTGTCGGACCATCGTCAGGACGTCCTCGATGAGCTCCTCCATCCGGTCGAGCGCGTTCGCCGCGGTGTCGAGGTGCCGATTCCCGGTCGACTTCCGAGCGAGATCGACGTACCCCTGCGCCACTCCCAGCGGGTTTCGCAGGTCGTGAGCGAGCACGCTCGCGAACTGGTCTAACCGCTCGATCTCGGCCGCGGTGCGCCGGCGCTGCAGCTCGTGTTCGAGCATCCGGGCGATCAGCTCCGCGAACAGGGTCTCCTCGTCGCTGAAGGGTCGGGACCGGGCGTCCTCGGAGACGAAACAGACCGTTCCGTACAGCTCGTCGCCGACGACGATGGGGCTCCCGTGATAACACCGGAGCCCGTGCGCCTCGAAGGCGGGGTCGTCGGCCCACCCCTGTTCGGGGGCATCGTGGAGCGCGACCGTTCCGCCGTCGGCGACGGCGCGCCGACAGTACGTGGTCCCGAGGTCGAGAACGAGTCCGGACGGGAACGCCCCGTCCGGCGGGTCAGTGCTGGCGACCGTCTCCCAGTAATCGGTGTCGGGATGGATCTCCGTCAGGTGCGCGTTCTCGACGTCGAGGTACCGTTTGCCGAGCGCGAGCGCCCGCTCGGCCTTCGCGTCGAACTCGCGAGGCTCGTTCATCACCTCGTAGAGCTCCCGGCGTGCCGTCCCGGCGTCCATACCCGAAGCCAATCGGCCTGCGATACAAAGAGGTACGCCTACGTGACACTCGGTGTGACATCCGGCTTCAGTGACAACCGAACGGAGCGTCGCCGGCGCTCTCCGAGTCGGCGTCCCCAAAATCGGCGGAACCGGTCGGAGCCGCCTAGGCGTCCGCGGGCGAACCGGTCTCCAGCTCGAAGTCCCACTCCTCGTAGCCGCCGGACATGCTGGCGACGACGACGTCCTCCTCGACGCCCTCGTAGCTGCTGATCAGCATCGCGGCCTGCTTCGAGGACTGGCCGACCGGACACGCGCAGACGACGTCGGTGTCGTCCCACTCGATGTCGGGGACTCGGGCGGGGAGGTCGCCCAGGGGCACGTTGATCGCGCCGGGGATGTGACCTTGCTCGTACTGCGCCGGCGGTCGCGTGTCGATGACGCGGATGTCGCCCTTCCGAACGCGCTCGTTGACTTCCTCGGGGGTGAGTTCCTCGACCATGATTACTCCTTCCGCATGAAGATGCGGTAGCGGCCGTCGCCGGACTTCCAGACTTTGGCGGTCGCGTCGTCGCCGACCGCCTTCGGCACGTTCTCCGTGCTCGGAACGTGATCGGTCTCCTGGACGAGCACGTCGCCGGGGGCGAGCCCCGCGATGGCCTTCTTCGCCTCGACCTGCGGGTACGGGCAGACCTCGCCGGTCATGTCCTGTACCTCGGTCGCGTCCTCCAAGAGCGCTTCGGCGGTCTCGTCGTCGAGCTCGTCGGGCATCTCGACGACGTCGTCCCACGATGGTTGGCTCATGCGGAGACGTACGCGTCTGCCCCGGTAACCCCTTTCGTGTGCGGCAGGCTTCTCCCGTATCTCGGACGGGCGATCGCGGTGCACGACCGCGATAGGCGTCGAGACAACCGTTTCCGTCGGACTCTTATTAGGGTGCGATCTACGGGACCCATGAGCGAGTACGTCGTCGACGAGTCGACGATCTTCGAGACGCCCCTCGTGGAGCTGGACCTCGACCTCGAGGCCGACGCGGACGTGTACGCGAAGGCGGAGTGGTTCAACCTCTACGAGGCCCCGCACGGCGGCGGGTCGATCAAGTCCCGGATCGCGAAGGGGATGTTAGACGGCGCCGAGGAGCGCGGCGAGCTCGAGCCCGGCGTCACCGTGATCGAGCCGACATCGGGCAACACCGGCAGCGAGGTGGCGCGGCTCGCGGCCGCCCGCGGCTACGACGTGGAGATCGTCATGCCCGACAACGCGGCCGGCGGGAAGGTGGCTGCCGTCCGCGACGCGGGCGCGGAGATCCACTTCGTCGACGCCAACCTCGGCTACGACGCCGTCATCGAGCGCTGCGAGGAGATCATCGCCGCGGACCCCGACGCGTACTTCCGCCCGAACCAGTACGAGAACCCCGACAACCCCGGCACCCACGAGCGGACGACCGCTCGGGAGATCTACGAGGCGACCGACGGCGACGTGACGCACTTCGTCGCGGGCGTGGGCACGGGCGGGACGATCACGGGGACCGGCCGCGGCCTGACCGACCTGAGCGACGGCGCGGTGGAGGTCGTCGGCTTCGAGCCCGACGAGCGGCTCCACGCCATCGACGGCCTGAAATACCTCAAGACGGGCGACCACTACCACCCCGAGACGTACGACGAGTCGGTGCTCGACCGGACGGAGTACGTCACCACTTCGGACGCGTACGACCGGGCGCGGGCGCTCCGCGACCGCTACCTCGACGACCCTGTCCCGATCGCCGACCCCGGCCAGCACGACGAGGCGACGGTCCGCGAGCACCTCCGCGTCGACGACCAGTTCGTCGTGGGCACCTCCGCGGGCGGCGGCGCGGCCGTGGTGGCGAACCTCGACGCGGCGGGCGAACTCGACGACGACGACGTGGTCGTCTTCATGCTGTGCGACCGCGGCGACAAGTACGCGGACATCCCGCTCTGGGAGGACTACTTATAACGAGAACACCGTCTCGAACCGAGAAGCGGACCGGTTACCGACCGCCGGACGCGGCGGGGATGACGCGGACCTGCGCGTCGGCCGGGACCTCGGCGTCGACGCCGTCGACGGGCGTCCCCTCGACGTAGACGTTGATGAACTCCTTGATCTCGCCGTCCTCGAGCACGCTGTCCCGGAGCTCCGGGCCGTGCTCGTCGGCGTGGTTGTCGAACAGTTCGCGGACGGTGTCGCCCTCGACCTCGACCTCCGAGGTCGCGGACCCGCCGACGAGGACGGCCGGCAGTTTAATCGTGGCCATATCCGAGGTTCGCGTCCCAGTCCAAAAAGGGGCCCGCCGACGGCAACGTCGGCCACGGTCTAACACGACCGGCGATCCGGGTCCGCGCGCTCGCGGCGACCCTCGGCGGTCGGTCCCGCGAGCGAGTCGGTGCGAGGGTCGACGTCGTCCGGCGCGACGTCGGTCGCCTCCGGGTTCGCTGTCGGTCGTGCGGGAGGAACACACCTCCGAGATGGCGGCAGCACGCGCCGGTGGGCGGCCGGCTTATGCGTTTGTAGCGACAAGGACCGACGAATGAGTGACCTCGACCTCGATCCGACGCAGCTCGACCGCTACTCCAGACACATCATCATGGACGACGTGGGCCCCGAGGGCCAGAAGGCCCTGCTCGACGCCGAGGTGCTCGTGCTCGGCGCCGGGGGGCTCGGCGCGCCGATCATCCAGTACCTCGCGGCCGCCGGCGTGGGCACGCTCGGCGTCGCCGACGACGACGAGGTCGAGCTGTCGAACCTCCAGCGACAGGTGATCCACGGGAACGACGACGTCGGGCGCAAGAAGGTCGACTCCGCCGCCGACTTCGTCGAGCAGCTCAACCCCGACATCGACGTCCGGAAACACGAGCTTCGGGTGACCCCCGACAACATCGAGGAGCTCATCTCCGGCTACGACTTCGTCGTCGACGGCACGGACAACTTCGCGACGCGATACCTCGTCAACGACGCCTGCACGCTCGCCGGGATCCCCTTCTCGCACGGCTCCATCTTCAAGTTCGAGGGCCAGGTGACGACGTTCGCGGGCGACGACGACTCGCCGTGTTACCGCTGTCTGTTCCCCGAGGCGCCGCCGGCCGGGATGGTCCCGAACTGCGCGACCGCGGGCGTCCTCGGCGTCCTCCCGGGCACCGTCGGCTGCCTGCAGGCGACCGAGACGGTGAAACACGTCATCGGCGAGGGCGAGTCGCTCGACGGCTCGATGCTGTTCTTCGACGCGCTCGAGATGGAGTTCGACAAGGTCGAGATCCCCAAGCAGGACGACTGCCCGGTGTGCGGCGACGACCCCGCCATCGAGTCGGTGCAGGACGTCGAGTACAACGCCTCCTGCGCCATCGACGTCGGCGGCGACGAGCCCGAGATCGAAGCGGACGACTAATCGGTCGATCCGGCGCGGCCGATCCGCGGTCCCGCCTCCACACTTATCCGGCGACTGTCCGTATTCGAGAACGTATGACCGACGAGCCGCGCGGCCGCAACCTCGACGGCGACGCACCGGTCGCCGAACGCGTCGTCGAGACCGAGGAGGCGACGATCACGGAGGGCGCGGAACTGGAGCGCACCATCGGGCTGAGCGGCGGCCTCGCGATCGGTATCGGAACGATGATCGGCGCCGGAATCTTCGTGTTCCCGGGACTCGCCGGCGGGGAGATCGGAACGGCGGCGGCCGCCTCCTTTGCGGTCGGCGGCGTGATCGCCCTCCTCGTCGCGCTCCCGACCTCGGAGCTGGCGACGGCGATGCCGCGGAGCGGCGGCGGCTACTACTTCGTCTCGCGCGGGCTCGGGACGCTCGCGGGCACGGTCATCGGGCTCTCGCTGTGGCTCGGGCTCGTGTTCGCGACCGCGTTCTACCTCGTCGGACTCGGGTTCTACGCGCTCGACGCGCTCGCGCAGATCGGGCTCACGGTCGGCGCCGAACCGGGCGGGATCGTCTCGGCCATCGCCGTCCTCGCCGGAGTCGCGTTCACCGTGTTAAACGTCACCGGCACCGAGAACGCCGCGAAGCTCCAAAACGGCATCGTCGCGCTGCTGCTCTCGATGCTAGTCGCCTTCCTCGGGTTCGGCCTGTTGGAGGCGTTCGGGGTCGTCGCCGTCGACACCCCGCCCGGGGAAGCGGCCGACGTCTGGGAGGCCGTCCCGATACTCTCGGTCGCCGCGCTCGTGTTCACCTCCTACCTCGGCTTCGCGCAGGTCGCGACGGTGGCCGGCGAGATGAAGGACCCGGGCCGGAACCTCCCGCTGGCGATGGTGGGCTCCGTTCTGATCGTCACGGTGCTGTACGTCCTGACCATCTTCGTCGCGACGAGCGTATTCCAGCGAAACGCGCTGCTGGCGGCCGGCGAGACCGCGATGGTCGAGGTGGGCCGGGCGCTCCTCGGTCCGGCCGGGGCGCTCGTGATAATCGCCGGCGGGCTGCTCGCGACGATGTCGTCGGCGAACGCGTCGATACTCAGCACCTCGCGGGCGATCTACGGGGTCTCGAAGGACGCGCTACTCCCGCGGCGGGCGAGTCGGATCAACCTGCGATACGGCACGCCGCACGTCGCGCTCGGCATGGCCGGCGGCCCGGTGATCGTCCTCGCGGCGACCAGGCAGGTCCAACTCCTCGCCGAGGTCGCGTCCTTCCTCCACCTGGTCATGTACGGGCTGATGTGTGTCGCGCTCGTTGCCATCCGCCGCGACCGTCCCGAGTGGTACGACCCGGAGTTCGTGGTGCCGGGCGGCCCCGTCGTTCCCGTCCTCGGCGCGCTCGCCAGCTTCGGACTGATCGCGTTCATGAATCGGCTCTCGATCGCGGTCGGGACCGCCGTCATCGCCGTCACGGCCGGGTGGTATTTCTACTACGCCCGCGACGTGGAACTCAAGGGGGCCCTGTAATGACACGCGTACTCGTTCCCGTCGCGGTGCTGGAGGGAGAGAGCGTCTCGCCCGGCCTGATGTCGCTGCTCGGGGGCGTCGACGTGACGGTGCTCGGCTATCACGTCCTCCCGGAGCAGACGCCGCCGGACCAGGCCCGGCTCCAGTTCGAGGAGCGCGCGACGTCGGCGCTGGAGGACCTCAGCCAGGAGTTTCGGGCCGCCGGCGGCGCGGCCGACCACCGGCTCGTGTTCACGCACGACCGCGAGCAGACGTTCGACCGCGTCGCCGACGAGGCCGAGGCGGACGCGTTCGCCGTTCCCGGGACGACCGGCGACGTCGACCGGGTCCTCGTGTCGCTCTCCGGCGACGTCGACGTCGACAGCCTCCTCTCGTTCGTCGAAGCGCTCGTCGGAGGTCGGGACATCGGCGTCACGCTGTTCCTCGCGGGCGGGGATGCGCCTCCCACCGCACCGAGCGACGGCGCGGCGGCGGACGCCGGTGACGGCGCCACGGCTGACGCCGGCGACGACGACGCAGCCCGGCTGGCGGCCGCTGCCGATCGGCTTTCCGAGGCGGGCATCGACGCGGACACGACGCTGGCGACGGAGGGGTCTCCGTTCGACGCGCTGATCGACGCGGTGCCCGGCCACGACGCGGTCGTGATGGGCGAGCGCGCGCCTTCGTTTCGGTCGCTCGTGTTCGGCGACGAGAGCGGGCGGATCGCGGCCGCCTCGGTCGGCCCGGTCCTCGTGGTTCGGGACCGGCGGGATGCCGAAAAAGAGGCCTAGCGCTCGCTCCGCACCGAGACCGTCTCCTGTTCGAATCCGTCCTCGTCGTCCCGCCAGCGCCACGAGCCGACGAACGGGTAGCCGTCCAGCGCGCAGATCACGTACGAGTGGTCGGGCCAGGTCGCCCGCGCGGCGTCCGTCTCGCTCGGGTTGGTCGGGCCGGTGGGGTGCGAGTGATAGAACCCGACCACGTCGAGCCCGTCGTCCTCGATCGTCTCGATGAGCTCGAACTGCTCCTCGGGGTCGATGAGGTAGCGGATCTGGGGCGTGTCGGCGACGTTCTCGGCCTGATACGTCTCGGTGACGACGCTCGGCTCCCCGTCGGTGCCGTGGTCGCCCGCGAGGACGCCGCAGATCTCCGCTTCGCCGCCGCCGTACGCGTGGTACACGATGTCGTCGTAGACCGCTCGTGAGAGCTCGATCATGGGCGGTGGAAGGCGACTCCGACCGATAAGTCCGTCCCGACCGGCAAGGGCCGCGCTCCGTCACAGGTAGCGGCAGTCGTTGACGGACCGGGTGACGGTTTTGCCGCCGCGGTCGGAGTCGCACCCATGAGCGACGCCGAGAGCGGGTCGCCGGCGCCGACCGCCGACGAGGCGCTCCACACGACCCTCGACATGCCGTTCGACGACGCGGTCCCCTTCGTGCAGATCGAACACGAGCTCGCCGACTTCGAGACGGTGCAGGTCACGCGGCTCGATCGGATGATCGAGGGAATGTTAGGCCACGACGACGTCGAGCGGACCGCGCTCATCGTCGTCTGTCACCCCGAGATCGCGTTCGACGCGATCGAGATCGACCCCACGCTCGCCGGGATGCTCCCGTGTACGACCATCGTGTACGAGCGCGAGGGCGACGACCTCGTGCACGTCCACCACACCTCGGCGACGAAGGCGATCCGCGATCTCGGCTGCGCGCCCGCCGACGCCGGCGGCGCGGTCGAGGACCTCGTCGAGAAGACCGGGGAGCTGATGACGGTCGTCTGGGAGAACATCGAGGAGCACGGCCGGGAGCGGCCGTCCGAGTAGGTCGCGAATCCCGACCCGGACAGTCCCGGCTACAGTCCCTCGACGCGCCGCAGCGCGTTCCGCACGTCTGCCGGTGTGGCGTACGGGCCGCCCTGTACCCGGTGGTCCGGAAAGAGGACCGGGATCGGATTCTCGTCGAGCGCGCTCTTCACGAGCCCGAGGTCGTCGGGGTCGTCCGCGTCGAGCGCGGCCAGCCGCGTGAGCCGGCTCACAGACACCTCCTCGCCGTAGGGGACCGTCCGGAGCGCCTCGAGGACGTCGCGGCGGTCCGTCGGCACCGTGAGCCCGACGGGGACTTCGGCGAACTCGTCGCGCTCCCCGCGGACGTACGCGCCGATCCGGTCGAGCAGCTCGTGGTCCGCCTCCGCGTCGGTCGGTACCTCTGCCGGGAACGACACCGAGATGACCCGCCCGTCGGCGAACCCGACCTCCACGGCGCGGTCGAGGGACTCGAACTCGCGGGCGAAGACGCCCGACGTTCCCGTCGTATTCATACCCGTCACACGACGGCCCCGACGGTTAAAACGAGGGGGGCGACGCCGGCGGTCGGGCCCCCGGGGAACTCCACACCGCACCGAGCGATCCCGCCCGCAAGCCTTATGAACAGATACGTGCATTAGTGTACACTAATGGAGGATCCAACCGAGCTGGCCCCCGCGGTCAGGTCGATACTCTCGGCCGCGCGCGACCGGGCGGCGGAGGGCCGAACCGACCGCGTCGACGTCGATCCGCGCGATCTGCGCGCCGCGTTCGACCGTGCCGAGGCCGACGGGCGCGTGCCCGTCGTCGCCGAGGTCAAGCCGACGAGCCCGACCACCGACGGGACCCGCGACGGCGACCCCGTCGCGCTCGCCGAGGGGATGGTCGCCGGCGGCGCCGCGGCGCTCTCGGTGCTCACGGAGCCGGAGCACTTCGGCGGGAGCGTCGAGGTCCTCGAACGCGTGCGAGGGGCGGTCGACGTGCCGGTCCTCCGCAAGGACTTCGTCGTCGCCGAGTCGCAGCTCGACGCCGTCGAGAGCGACGTCGTCCTGCTGATCGCGCGGTTCGTCGGCGACGACCTCCCGGACCTGCTCGCCGCCGCCCGCGAGCGCGGCTTCCAAGTCCTCGTCGAGGTCCACGACCGCGAGGAGCTGGACGCCGCGCTCGACGCGGGCGCGACGACGATCGGCGTGAACAACCGCGACCTCGCGGAGCTGGTCGTCGATCTCGGAACCTTCGAGTCCGTGGCGCCCCACGTCCCCGACGACGCGACGCTGATCGCCGAGAGCGGGATCGGATCGCCGTCGGACGCCCGCCGGATGCGGGCGGCGGGCGCCGACGCGCTGCTCGTCGGGAGCGCGATCATGGACGGCGACGTCGAGGCGAACACGCGGGCGCTGACGCGGGCGGAGGCGGACGGCGGCGGGCGCGCTGACGACGAGGAGGCGGCCGCGGACGACGAGACCACAGACACCACGGAGACACCCACATGAGCGAAACCGGATCCACCACGAGCGAGACGACCGGCGCGGGAGCAACGCGGGCGGAGCTGTCGCGACGCCCGGGCCGCGAGCGCGGCCGCGAGGATGGAAAGTTCGGCCGCTACGGCGGCCAGTACGTCCCCGAGGCGCTGATGCCGGCGATCGAGGAGCTGACCGACGCCTACGAGCGGTACGTCCTCGAGAACGAGGACGGGTTCATGGACGAGTTCCGCGAGCGGCTCGCCGACTTCGGCGGGCGCCCGATTCCCCTCCAGCGCGCCGACCGGCTCTCCGAGCGCTACGACCGGGAGATATTCCTCAAGCGCGAGGACCTGCTCCACGGCGGCGCGCACAAGCTGAACAACGCGCTCGGGCAGGTCCTGCTGGCGAAGTACATGGGGAAAGAGCGGATCATCGCGGAGACGGGCGCCGGCCAGCACGGCACCGCGACCGCGATGGCGGCCGCGCACCTCGACATGCCCTGCGAGATATACATGGGCGAGCGCGACATCAACCGCCAGCGCCCGAACGTCTTCCGGATGAAGCTCAACGGCGCCGAGGTGAATCCGGTGACCGCGGGCCGGGGCACCCTGAAGGAGGCCATCTCGGAGACGATGCGCGACTGGGCGACCACCGTCGAGAACACCCACTACGTCATCGGGTCGATCGTCGGCCCGCACCCGTTCCCCGTGATGGTCCGCGACTTCCAGGCGGTCATCTCCGAGGAGGCGCGCGCGCAGTCGATCGAGAAGACGGGCGAGCTCCCGACCGACGTGGTCGCCTGCGCGGGCGGCGGGTCGAACACGATGGGCGCGTTCGCGGCGTTCGTCGACGACGAGGAGGTCGCGCTCCACGCGGTCGAGGCCGGCGGCTCGACGCTGGAGGTCGACGAAGAGGCGGGCGTCGCCCCGAACTCCGCGTCGCTGTACACCGGCGAGGAGGGCGTGCTCCACGGCGCGCGCACCAAGCTCCTGCAGGACTCCGACGGACAGATCATGGAGAGCCACTCGATCTCCTCCGGGCTCGACTACGCCGGCGTCGGCCCGGAGCTCGCGTACCTCGTCGACGAGGGGCGCGTGAACCCCGTCGCCGTCGACGACGACGACGCCCTTGAGGGGTTCCACCGGCTCTCGCGCACGGAGGGGATCATCCCCGCGCTGGAGACGGCCCACGCGTTCGGATTCTTAGAGGAGCATCACGAGGATCTCGGCGAGCGGGTCGTGGTGAACGTCTCCGGGCGCGGCGACAAGGACCTCGACGCCGCCATCGAGGAGACGGACAAGCGCGACATCGACGAGGCGCCGGACATGTCGATGTTCACGGGGGGGATCTGAATGGCGGATCGGAACACGGAGTCGGCGGCGAAGCCGGAGACGGGCAACTCGGCCGCGATAGCCGAGGCGTTCGCGGACGGCCCCGCCTACGTCCCTTACCTCGCCGTCGGCGACCCCTCCTACGAGGCGTCGCTGGAGTACGTCCGCGCGCTCGACCGCGGCGGCGCCGACGTCATCGAACTCGGGCTCCCGTTCTCGGAGCCGATCGCAGAGGGGCCGACGATCCAGGGCGCCCTCGTGCGCTCGCTCGACGACGGGATGACGCCGGACCGGTTCTTCGCGTTCGCCGAGGAGCTGGACGTCGACGCGCCGCTCGTCTGCATGACGTACTACAATTTGATCTACCAATACGGGGCTGAAACCGGCCCCCGTCCCTTCGTCGAGCGCGCCGCCGCGGCCGGCATCGAGGGGCTCGTCGTCCCCGACCTCCCGGCCGAGGAGGCCGACCCGCTGCGGGAGGCGTGCGACGAGTTCGGGCTCGATCTGGTCTTCATCGTCGCGCCGACCACGGTCGGCGACCGGCTCGACCGGATCATGAGCCGCGTGTCGGGGTACGTCTACGTGCAGGCGCGGCTCGGGACGACCGGCGCGCGCGACGACGTCTCCGACCAGACGACCGAGAGCCTCGACCGGCTCGCCGAGTACGACGTGCCGAAGGCCGTCGGGTTCGGTATCTCGGCCGGCGGGCACGCCGAGCGTATCGTCGCCGGCGGCGCCGACGGGATCATCGTCGGCTCGGCGCTCGTCGACATCGTCGCCGAGGGCGTCGAGAACGACCTGTCGACCGACGAGGTCGCGGACCGGCTGGAGGCGCTCTCGCGAGAGCTGAAGGCGGGCGCCGAGCGCGGCTACGCCGCCCGAGTCGGGACCGCGGAGTCGCGGTGACCGCGGATTCGAGCCAATACGACCCCGAACGAAACCCACTTACCTGCGATTGCCACACTCTCACACAACGACCGAACCCACCATGACAGCAGGACTCTCGGCACGACTCGAACGCATCTCCACGAACGACCGCTACCTCATCGTCCCGATGGACCACGGGATCACGATGGGCGCCGTCGATGGCCTCGTCGACATCGAGTCGACGATCGACGGCGTCACGCGCGGCGGGGCGGACGCGGTCCTCACCCAGCGCGGCGTCGCGCCGCGCGTCCACCCGAACAAGAACGACGCGGGCTACATCGTCCACGTCAACGGGTCGACGACGATCGGCCCCGACGAGAGCGACAAGCGCGTCACCGCCACCGCCGAGGACGCGGTGCGCGCGGGCGCCGACGCCGTCTCCTTCCACATCAACGTCGGCTCGGAGCACGAGCCGGACCAGATCGAGGAGCTCGCGGAATTGACCGCGAACGCCGAGCGCCTCGGCCTGCCGGTGCTCGCGATGGCGTACGCGCGCGGCGAGGGCGTCGACGAGACCGACCCCGAGTCGCTCGGACACGCGGTCCGGCTCGCCGAGGAGCTCGGCGCCGACGTGGTGAAAACGGGGTACTCCGGCGACGGCGACTCGTTCGCCCGCGTCACGGAGTCGACCCGGCTCCCGGTCGTCATCGCCGGCGGGTCGAAGGGGACCGACCGCGAGACCGTCGAGATGGTGCGCGGCGCGATGGACGGCGACGCGGCCGGCGTGTCGATGGGGCGGTCGATCTTCCAGCACGAGGATCCGGAGGGGATCGCCCGCGCGGTCTCGGCGATCGTCCACGACGACGCGAGCGTCGACGAGGCGCTCCGCGCGGGCGGGTTCGTCGAGGCGTAACGACCCGATCGAGGCGCACCGTTCGCCCCGCGCCGACGCCGACTCAGTCGTCGACGCGAAGGGATCTCAGGGAACTCAACAGGCCACGCTGATCCGCTCTTGCGGCTCCGGCTCGCCCACCGGGCCGCTCGGACCGACCTCCTGCTCGACGTGGAAGACGGTCACCGACTCCACACTGGGGTCCGCGTGCTCACAGACGTACTCCGCTACCGGTCGGTACCGCGTCTCTCCGGCGTACCGCATCCGGTGCCCGAACTGGTGCCAGAGGGTCGACGGGTACGTGTCCGCCGCGTCCGGCGGCCGATCGAACGAGACCGCGCCCCCGTCCCGGACGCCGACCGACTCGCCGGATTCGAGCGTCGCGCGGACGACGTACCAGCTGGAGGTGTCCGGCGGGTTCGGCGCGAAGAACGACCAGCTGACCTCGGAGAGCTCACCGGCCGACTCCGACGCCGGGAGGTCGACGAGCCCCACTCCCGCGGCCTGCCACCACACGAGCGCGAGGAAAAAGCCTACGAGCAGCACGGCGGCTCCGACTCGGATCCCCCGACGAACCCCGTACG
The DNA here is from genome assembly GCF_007671725.1 of Halorubrum depositum. Lineage (NCBI taxonomy): Archaea > Methanobacteriati > Methanobacteriota > Halobacteria > Halobacteriales > Haloferacaceae > Halorubrum > Halorubrum depositum. The sequence goes on from NZ_VCNM01000002.1 coordinate 174,618, forward strand.
GGACCGGGGACGCGGGTTCCTCTGTGCATCCGCCGTCGCTCCGGTACGCGCGCCCCGTCACCCGAGAGGGCCCGGGAAATTTCGACGCGACCGACTCGATGACGTCCCACGCCCTCGGCGGGAGGAAGAGGAGCAGCACGCCGACCATCACGAACGGGAACACGCCGAGCCGCATCGTCGCGGCCATGCCGAGGTGCGCGGAGACGAACGCGAGGGCGACCGCGACCCGGAGCCGCCCGGTCGCGACGATCAGGAGCACCGACGCCGAGAGGAGCGCGACCCACAGCCAGTTCATCGCCGCGAGGAGCGCGGCGCGTTCGGAGACGAGCGGACCCAGTCCCACGACGAACTCCTCGATCTGGAAGATACGGGGGACCGCGGTCCCGGACATCCACGCGTCGCTCCGGTACTTGGAGACCACGTTCGCCGCGTAGATCGACAGGAGCGTCAGGAGGGTGACGGCCGTCCCGAGCGAACAGATCCGGCGGTCGGCCGACTCCGCCCCTTCGTCGTCCGCTCGTTCGACGACATTTCTCCGGTCGGCGCGGTCGGCGCGGTCGGCGCGGTCGGCGCGGTCGGCGCGGCCGACCCGCCCGTCCGTGCCCGTCGACCACCGGGCGTCCAACGGGAGGAAGAGGGCCAGGAACAGGAACACCACCAGGATCGTGTTCCCGCCGTTGATCACGTACGGGTTCCGGGCGTACAGCGACGCGAGCAGGAGGAGGGAGACCCCCGTCGACGCCCGCGTCCGGTAGCCGACGAGGAGGGCGACTGCGGCGACCGCGGCGGCCGCGAGCAGCAGCGCCTGTACCCGCGCCGACCCGGAGACCGCGTGGATCGAAACGGACTCCAACGCCGGGTAGACCTCGGCGAGCGTCGAGCGCGGCAGGACGCCGTCGTCGGCGTAGAACGCGCCCACTTCCGGAAGCCGATAGACGAGGAGGTCACCGAGGAGCAGGAGGGCCAGCGCGATCCGGAACGCGCCGAGCGCTCGCGGATCGATCCCGAGGTGCGGGGCTGCGCGTCCGCGGAGGGACTCGCGCGCAGCGGCGTATCGGGAACCCGCCTTCGAGAGCCGCCGGCGTAGTGTCGTCATTCGAAGTATACGTGGAACGATACCGATCTCAGTGGTAAGTGCTTTGTCGTCTTCGCGGCGCGCGGCCGTCGGCGTCGGCTCACGGTGAGCGTCGGTTCACGACCGCCGAGGAATCACGGTCGCGGGCGAATCACGGCCGCGGTCGAGACCCGCGGTCACCTCGCGCCGACGTTCTGGTCTCCCTCGAACGAGTCCGGGTCGGGTTCGATGTCGGCGTACTGCACGGCGCGGCGGCCCAGCGTGAGCGTCCGCTCGTCGAGGCCCTCGTCGACGAGGTCGCCGTCCTCGAACTGGGCGTGAGCGCGAGGGATCGCCACCTGATGCGGGATCACCCACGCGTTCAGCGCCCGGCAGACGGAGCGGAGGTGCTCTAACGCCGTCACCGGAAAGCCGCCGCCCGCGACCGCGAGGAGCCCGACGGTCTCGTCCTCGAACTCCTCGAAGCCGCAGTAGTCGAGCGCCGTCTTCAGCGTGGACGAGTACGAGCCGTGGTACATCGGCGTCCCGAGGAGGACGGCGTCGGCCTCGCGGAGCCGCGTTTTGAACGCGTCGGCGTCCCCCGCCTCGTCGCGGTCGGCGTCGTACGTCGGGAGGTCGTACTCGCGGAGGTCGACCAGTTCGGCGCGCCCGCCGGCCCTGCGAGCGCCGTCGAGCGCGCGCTCGATCCCCAGACGCGTGTAGCTCGTCTCGCGCAGGCTTCCCGGGATACCGACGACCAGCGGCGGATCGGACATACCGCCACCGACAGGCCGAGGCGACTAATACCAATTGGCGTTCGATCCGTCGCTGGCGGTCGACCCGTCGCCCGCAACGCACGACCCTTCCGCAGTTTTCAAGCCCGCCCGCCGTGAGGTTCCGACAATGACACGCACGGTCTGGGTGAAAGCCGACGGGAGCGTCGGCGACTGGGAGGCGCGGAAGCGACGGATCACGGCCGCCATCGAGGCCGGCGCGGACTGGGTGCTCGTCGACGAGGCCGACGTGGGGCGCGTCCGCGAACTCGGCGACGTCAAGGTCGCGGCGTTCCGCTCGGAGGCGGACGTCATCGACGACGCCGAGAGCGCCGCCGAGGCCGACGCCTACTTCGTCGGCAAGGGCGGCGAGGGCGACGGGACGATCGACCTCCCGAACGACTTCTCCGGCTCCGCGGACCTCACAACGGTCCGCCGGGGCGACGACCGCGCGCAGGGCGTCTACGTCCGCGTGCTCGGCACCGAGTACGAGCGCTTCGCCGAGGAGGCGGCCGCGGACGCCGAGTACACGATCGTCGTCGGCGAGGACTGGTCGATCATCCCGCTGGAGAACCTGATCGCGCGGGTCGGCGAGGAGACGCACCTCGTCGCCGGCGCGACGACCGCCGCGGAGGCGCAGACCGCATTCGAGACGCTGGAGATCGGCGCCGACGGCGTGCTCCTCGACAGCGACTCGCCGGACGAGATCCGGGGCGCGGTCGACGCCCGCGACGCCGCCGACCGCGAGACGCTGGACCTCCGGCACGCCGAGGTGACCGCGGTCGAGCGCACCGGGATGGCCGACCGCGTCTGCATCGACACCGGGTCGCTGATGGACGAGGACGAGGGGATGCTCGTGGGGTCGATGTCGCGCGGGCTGTTCTTCGTCCACGCCGAGACCGCGGAGTCGCCGTACGTCGAGTCGCGCCCGTTCCGCGTGAACGCCGGGGCCGTCCACGCCTACGTCCGCAACGCCGAGGGCGGCACGAACTACCTCGCGGAGCTGTCCAGCGGCGACGAGGTGCAGATCGTCGACACCGCGGGCCACACCCGGGAGGCGATCGTCGGGCGCGTGAAGATCGAGAAGCGCCCGATGTTCCGGATTCAGGCGGAAGTCGAGACGGAGGAGGGCGTCGACCGCGTCGAGACGCTGATCCAGAACGCCGAGACGGTGAAGGTCGCGACCGCGGACGGCAAGAAGGCGGTCACGGACTTAGAGGAGGGCGACGAGGCGCTGGTCTACTACGAGGACGTGGCGCGGCACTTCGGCGAGGCGGTCGAGGAGAGCATCATCGAGAAGTAGCGGGGTCGACCGAGGGGAGGCCCCGTAGGCGAGCGGTGCAGCCGCGAGCCGAGTGGCCGAGCGAGTGCGAGGCCACTAAAACGAGCGGTCCCCCGGCCGGCGAGTGACGGGACCGACCGGAGCGAGGTCTCGCCGGCGCGTTCCTGTCAGAGGACTGCCTCGATCGTTACTATTATCAGACATATTAACGTTCATCGGTTCATGGCTGTGAGTCACGAGCACGGTCACGTGGCGGACGGTAGCGTAGTGGAGCGCGTTCAGCACCTCGCGGCGGCGGCGAACCCGGCGTTCGCGGCCGGGAGCCTCCTCGTCCCGCTGGCCTTCTTCGGCGCGAGTCTCCTCCTTTCGAGCACGGAACTGCTCTTCTACACGCACGTCGCCGCGGGCGCGGTCTGGTTCGGGTTCGCGCTCATCTTCCCGTCGATCATCGGGCCGACGCTCGGCGGGCTCGGGGCGGAGGCGTCGGCGGCGGTGACGACGACGCTCGTCCCGAAGGCCGTCTTCTTCCTCGTCGGCTTCTCGCTCACGACCGTGCTCTCGGGGACCGTCCTGCTGACGCCCGGCCTCGGGCTGGGGTACGGGTTCGCCGGGACGTGGTCGTCGGCCGCGCTCGGGCTCGGCTGGGGATTGTTCGCGTTCGGGCTCGCGGTCCCGCACCGGCTCCAGCTCAGCGCCTACTACGAGACGCTCTCGCCGGAGCCGGACGCCTCGCGGCTCGAATCGATCGAGAAGAAGAACCTCGTGGTCGGCCTGTTCGAGGCCGCGGTGATGCTCGGGATCGTCGTCCTGATGACCGGGTTCCGGCTGGGCGCGTAACGGCTCCGTCGACGTCCCGGATCACGGAAGTCCACGGGAACGTCCCTCGCACTTTCCTGCGATCAGTTTCACCCGCTCGGGGCGGACGACTCGGTCCGGCGTTCGGTCACGGTCAGTTCACCCGAGAGCAACTGCGCGGACGGGGGTGCGAGCGTGATCCCCTCCTCGTCGAAGCGCCGCTTCACCGCTCGGCGGAAGTCGGAGCGAATCGTCACCATGTCCCTGTCTCTCGGATCGTCGATCCAGAACTCCGCCTGTATCGTGACCGCGTTCTCGCCGAGTTCGACGAGGCGCGCGTTCGGCGCCGGATCGCCGAGGGCCGACTCGAGAGTCGCGGCGGTCTGTTGTAACTCCAGTAGAGCTCGCTCGGCGTCCTCGTAGTAGGCGACGTACACCTGTTCCGTGATTCGATACGTGTTCCGGCCGTAGGGTCGGGTGATGGCGTTGGATGTGAGTTCGGTGTTGGGGATCGAGACGGTCTCGTTGTCCGGCGTCCGGACCCGAGTGACGCGGAAGTCGACCGCTTCGACGGTGCCGCTCCCGCCCGGCCACTCGATCCAGTCGCCGACGTTGAAATCCGGGTCGGCGACGAGGAACATCCCGCTGATAAGCGATCCGAACACCTGCTGACCCGCGATACCGAACGCGAACGTGAGCGCCGCGATAATGACCGCCGACTCGGAGAGCACCCGCCCGTAGCCGGCGGCGATGATACCCGTGAGGGTCGCGAATCCGATCAGGAGCACCCGGAGATACGTCTTCACTGCGGTCTCGATCGTGGGATTGTTGCGGTTGCGCGATCTGACGACATGGGTGATGAGGGGAACGAGGAACGCCTGGCCGATGAGGTAGATAACTCCGAACCCCGCGAGAAACCAGAACAGTTCGGACAACACCTGATCGTACACCGAGAAGATGTCCCCCGCCCATTCCGGGGAAGAAACCTGGCCGTTCATGCGCCGAAAATAGAGGCGTACCGGTAAAAATCCCGATTGCCGGGTACGCGAGCTAGATCCCGTACAGCTCGCCGTACTTCTCCTCGACGTAGTCGGTGAACGCGTCGGCGGAGAAGTCGTCGCCGGTCGCGCGCTTCACCAGCTCGTTCGTCTCGTATCGCGATCCGTGTCGGTGGACGTTCTCGCCGAGCCACGACTGCAGCTCGTCGAAGTCGCCGTCGGCGATCTTCGCGTCGAGGTCGTCGATCTCCTCTTCGGCGGCCGCGAACAGCTGCGCGGCCATCACGGAGCCGAGCGAGTAGGTGGGGAAGTAGCCGAAGTTGCCGTGGCTCCAGTGGATGTCCTGGAGGCAGCCCTCGCTGTCGGTCTCCGGGCGGATCCCGAGGTACTCCTCGTACTTGTCGTTCCAGACCTCCGGCACGTCCTCGACCGCGAGGTCGCCGCGGATCAGGTCGCGCTCGATCTCGAACCGGACGACGATGTGGAGGTGGTAGGTGAGCTCGTCCGCCTCGACGCGGATGAGGTTGTCCTCGTGCACCTGGTTGACCGCCTCGTAGGCGTCCTCGACCGTGGCCGCCTCGGTCTGGGGGAACTGCGCTTCGAACCGGGGGAGGAACAGCTCCCAGAACGCCCGGCTCCGCCCGACGTGGTTCTCCCAGAGCCGCGACTGCGACTCGTGGACGGAGAGGTCGCGCGACTCGCCGAGCGGGGTGGCCCACTCCTCCCGCGGGAGCCCGAGGTTGTACTGCGCGTGGCCGTACTCGTGGATCGTCGAGCCGATCGCGCCGAGCGGGTCGGACTCGTCGAACCGGGTGGTCACGCGGCAGTCGAACTGGTTGCCCGAGGTGAACGGGTGCGAGGAGACGTCGAGGCGGCCGCGGTCGAAGTCGTAGCCGACGAGCTCGAGCGCCTCCCGGGCGAGCTCCTCCTGCTCGTCCTCGGGGAAGGTGCCCTCGAAGGTGTCGACGGCGAGGTCCGCGTCGGAGTCGCGGATCGCGTCGATCATGGGGACGAGCGTCTCGCGGAGCTCGTCGAGGATCGACTCGGCGCGGTCGATCGAGAGGCACGGCTCGTAGTCCTCGAAGAGGACCTCGTAAGGGTCGCGGTCGGGGTCGATGTGCTCGGCGTACTCCCGCTTGAGCTCGACGTGCTTCTCCAGGTACGGGGCGAACGCCTCGAAGTCGTCCTCCGCTTTCGCCTCCTCCCACGCCCCCAGCGCCTCGGAGCCGGTCTCGGAGATCTCCTCGACGAGCTCGACGGGGACGGCGTCGGCGCGCTCGTACTCGCGGCGGACCTCGCGAACGACCGCCCGCTGTTCGTCGGTGAGGTCGGCGTCGTCGAGCTCGGCGAGCAGCTCGCCGGTCTCGTCGTCCGTGATCATGTCGTGTTTGATCGACGAGAGCGTCGAGAGCTGCTTCGACCGGGCGGGCGTGCCGCCCTGGGGCATCATCACCTGCTGGTCCCAGCCGAGCACGCCGGCGGCGCTCCCGACCGTGTTCCAGCGTCGAACGCGGTCAAGGAGGGCCTCGTACGCCTCGGGGGCGTCGCTCGCGTCGTCGGCCGCGGCTTCCGTTGCCATACGTCACGGATCGGTCGCGGCGGTTAAGAAGGGACCGAACGCGGAACGTCCGGGAGAGCCGGACGAGCCGGCCCCGAGCGCGACCTATTTCAGGTCGGCCGTCGAACCGCCGACAACGAATGGAGACAGACGAGGACACCATCGACCTGCGGTCCGACACCGTCACGAGGCCCTCGGCCGAGATGCGCGAGGCGGCCGCGACCGCCGAGGTCGGCGACGACGTGTACCGCGACGACCCGACCGTCAACGAGTTAGAGCGCCGCGCCGCGGAGGCGGTCGGCACCGAAGCGGCGATCTACGTCCCCTCCGGGACGATGGCCAACCAGATCGCCGTCCACGTCCACACGGAGCCCGGACAGGAGCTCCTCTTGGAGCGCGAGTCCCACGTCTACCGGTGGGAGCTCGCGGGCGCGTCGAAGCTCTCGGGGGTCCAGACTCGGACGATCGACGCCGGCGAGCGCTGCGTCCCGACCCCCGACGCGGTGCGCGAGGGGCTCGTGCGCGAGGACCTCCACCGCCCCGGAACCGGCCTCCTCTCGCTGGAGAACACCCACAACTACCGCGGCGGGGTCGCGGTCCCGGTCGAGGGGATCGCCGCGGCCGCAGAGGTCGCCCGCGACGCCGGCGTGCCGGTCCACCTCGACGGCGCCCGCGTGTTCAACGCCGCCGTCGCGCTCGGGGTCGACGCGAGCGAGATCGTCGACCCGGTCGACAGCGTCACGTTCTGTCTCTCGAAGGGGCTCGGCGCGCCCGTCGGCTCGATCCTCGCCGGCGACGAGGCCTTTATCGACAAGGCCCGCCGCGTCCGGAAGCTGTTCGGCGGCGGGATGCGACAGGCCGGGATGATCGCCGCGCCGGGCCTGCTCGCCTTGGAGAACGTCGACCGGCTCGCCGACGACCACGCCAACGCCGCACGGCTCGCCGACGGGGTCGACGCGCTGGACGGGGTCGACGCGCCCGCGCCGGACACCAACATCGTCGTCGCGCACACCGAGGAAGCCGAGATCTCGGCGGCCGACCTCGTGGAGGCCTGCAAGGCGGCGGGCGTCGGCTGCGTCGAGTTCGACGAGTACACGACGCGGTTCACCACGCACCTCGACGTCGACGCGGACGACGTCGACGACGCGGTCGACCGGATCGGCGATGCGGTCGCGGCGCTGTCGGCCTGAGACGGCGCGTTCGAATATCCGGTGCTCACCACGGAAACCTTCAATTCGGCCGGCGACCAACGAGTAGTTATGGAACTGACACCAGTCGATAAGCGCTCGCGACCCGGGCGAACCGAGGTGGCCGGCGCCCGTCCCTGAAGTCGTCGGCGTCGACATCAGCGGCCGCCACGAGGAGGCGGGCGAGTACCTGATGGTGGCGGCCGCGGTCCACGCCCGGATCGACTCGACCCGAATTCGGTCGGTGGAGGGAGTGGGCTTCGCCGACGCGCGCGAGGGCCCCACGCTCGACGCGACGCTCGGGCTCGTGGCGACCGCGGTCGGGAATCTGCCAGCGCCGCCGGACGGACCGATCGTCGCGGAGCACGGCGAGTTCTACGAGGAGCCCGCGGAGCGGGTCGGGCTGAGCTTCCGACCCGAGTTTAAATACGTCGAGAGCGTAGGGGAGCGCGAAACAGTGCAGGCAGCACACCACGCCGCGTACGCGGCCCGAGACCTCCTCTTATGACCGGGAGCGTCGAGGGCGCGGACGCCGACGGCAGCGCCGGGAGAGACGCCGAGTCGGTCCCCCGTGAGCGGCGGGCGGTCGTCGCCAAGCGGGTCGACTCAGGCGACGCCGACCTGACCGAGATCCGCCAGCTCGCCGCGGCCGCGGGGTACGAGGTCGTCGGGGAGCTCACGCAGACCCGCACCGAGGACGCCGCCTTCATGTTCGGCGAGGGGAAGGTCGCGGAGCTGCGCGACCTGGTCCGCCGGACCGACGCCGGGGCGGTCATCGTCGACAACGACGTCGGTCCGTACCAGACGTTCAACATCGGCGGGGAGCTCCCCGAGGGCGTCGAGGTGATCGACCGGTTCACGCTCATCCTCGAGATCTTCGGCCAGCGGGCGAACACCCGGAAGGCGCAGCTCCAGGTCGAGCTCGCGGAGCTCCGGTACGAGCTCCCCCGCGCCGAGGCGAAGGCGAGCCTCGCGAAGCGCGACGAGCGCCCCGGCTTCATGGGGCTCGGCGAGTACGACGAGAGCGTCGAGCGCGACATCAAACGCCAGATCTCCGAGATTCAAGACGAGCTGGAGTCGATCGCGGAGAAGGAGGAGGCCCGGCGCGAGCAGCGCCGCGACTCCGGCTTCGATCTCGTGGCGCTCGCGGGGTACACGAACGCCGGCAAGTCGACGCTGATGCGCCGGCTCGCGGCCGAGATCGACGTCGACGAGAACGCCGACCGCCACCCCGACCTCGACACCACCGCGGAGTCACAGGACATGCTGTTCACCACGCTCGGCACGACGACCCGCCGGGCCGAGATGGAGAAGCGCGACGTGCTCCTCACGGACACGGTCGGGTTCATCGCGGACCTCCCGCACTGGCTCGTGGAGTCGTTCGAGTCGACGCTCGACTCCGTCTACCGCGCCGACCTCGTCCTGCTCGTCGTCGACGCGAGCGAGCCGGTCGAGGAGATGCGCGAGAAGCTCGTCACGAGCCACGACACCCTCTACGAGCGCAACGAGGCGCCCGTGGTCACCGTGTTCAACAAGGTCGATCGGCTCGCCCCCGGCGAGCTGGCCGACAAGCGCGGCGCGCTCTCCGGCGTCGCGCCCGACCCGGTCGCCGTCTCGGCGAAGACGGGCGCGGGCGTCGCGGAGCTCCGCGACCGCGTCGAAGACGAGCTCCCCGACTGGGAGCGCGAGCGGCTCGTCCTCCCCGTCTCCGACGCGGCGATGAGCCTCGTCTCGTGGATCCACGACCACGGCCACGTCGACGAGGAGTCGTACGCGAGCGACCAGGTGACCGTCGACTTCGAGGCCAAGCCCTCGGTCGTAGCGCGCGCGCGGTCGAAGGCGGCCGCGCTCGCGCCGGCGGAGTCGACGTAGGCGACGCCGACGACGACCCCGTCGGGGGACACCGCCACCCGCCGGGACCGCGGACAAAGTATACATTCCTCCACTTGCGAACGGGTATCATGGACGACGCCGGAGTCGACGGCCGACAACGGGACCGGTCCGTTGCCGCCGACGACGACATCGAGCCGCCGACCGGGTTCCGCGATCGGGCCGTCGCGAGCGACGCGGGGGTGTACGACGCGTTCGCGGCCGAGGGGCCCGACGCCTGGCGGCGGGCCGCGGACCTCCTCGACTGGGATCGGCCGTACGAGACGGTGCTCGACGACGGCGATCCGCCGTTTTACGAGTGGTTCCCGGACGGGCGGCTCAACGCCGCCGCCAACTGCGTCGACCGCCACCTCGACGAGCGGCGCAACCAGCTCGCGATCCGGTGGTTCGGCAAGCGAGGCGAGCGGCGGTCGTACACCTACCTCGACCTCCACCGCGAGGTGAACGCGCTCGCGGCCGGCCTGCGGGAGCTCGGCGTCGAGGAGGACGACGTCGTCACCCTCTACCTCCCGATGGTCCCGGAGCTGCCGATCGCGATGTTGGCGTGCGCCCGGATCGGCGCGCCCCACAACGTCGTCTTCGCGGGGCTCTCGGCGGAGGCGCTGGCCACCCGCCTCGACGCGGCCGACTCCTCGTACCTGATCACCTGCGACGGCTACTACCGGCGGGAGGACGCGTTCAACCAGAAGTCGAAGGCGGACAACGCCCGGCTCCGGGCCGACGGCGACCTCGCGGCGACGGTCGTCGTCGACCGGCTCGGCGACGCGCTTGACGTGTCGCTCGGCGCAGACGAGCACGCGTACGAGTCGCTCGTGGACGCGCACGACGGTGAGATGGTCGAACCGGTCGCGCGCGACGCCACCGACCTGCTGTTCGTGATGTACACCTCCGGGACGACCGGTCGCCCGAAGGGCGTCGAACACGCGACCGGCGGGTACCTCGCGCACGTCGCCTGGACCACCCGGAACGTGCTCGACGTCCGCCCGTCGGACACCTACTGGTGCGCGGCCGACATCGGCTGGATCACGGGCCACTCGTACGGCGTGTACGGCCCCCTCTCGGTCGGGACCACGACCGTCCTCTACGAGGGGTCGCCCGACTACCCGGACCGCGACCGCGTCTGGGACCTGATCGAGCGCAACGCGGTCAGCGTCTTCTACACCTCGCCCACCGCGATCCGGTCGTTCATGAAGTGGGGCGCGGAGTACCCCGAGGGGCACGACCTCTCGTCGATCCGCCTGCTGGGCACCGTCGGCGAGTCGATCACGCCGAAGGCGTGGCACTGGTACCGCGAGCACGTCGGCGGCGGCGAGGCGCCGGTCGTCGACACCTGGTGGCAGACGGAGACGGGCGCCATCGCGCTCGCGACGCTGCCCGGGATCACGCCCATGAAGCCCGGGAAAGTCGGGCCGCCCCTGCCCGGGATCGACGCGCGCGTCGTCGACGAGGACGGCGAGCCGGTGGACCCGGGCGAGCCGGGGTACCTCACGGTCGCCTCGCCGTGGCCCGGCATGCTCCGCGGGCTCCGCGAGGGCGACGAGCGCTACCGCCGGGAGTACTGGGTCGAGACCGAGGACGGCTGGCGGTACCGCACCGGCGACGGCGCGACGGTCGACGAGGACGGCTACGTAACCATTCTCGGTCGAGTCGACGACGTGATCAACGTGCGGGCGCAGCGGTTCAACACCGCGGAGCTGGAGTCGGCGATCGTCGGCGTCGAGGGGGTCACCGAGGCCGCGGTCGTCGGCGACGGCGACGGCGACGTCGTCGCCTACGTGACCACCCGGAGCGACGTCGAGCCCGACGAGTCGCTCACGACGGCGATCGGCGAGGAGCTGGCCCGCGAGGTTGGCGATCTCGCCCGGGCGGACCGGATCGTGTTCACCCCGGAGCTCCCGAAGACGCGCTCGGGGAAGATCATGCGCCGCCTGCTGGAAGACATCGCGCGCGGCGAGGAGTTCGGCGACGTCAGCGCGCTCCGGAACCCGGAGGTCGTCGGCGAGATCGAGTCTTCCGTCCGAAAGGAGTAACTATATATAGTTACTTTTAGCGAGGATAGAAATCTCTCAAAGTTTCATATAGGTGGACTCCGACGTACCGGTATGGGCACGTTCGTCTCTCGGTCCGCGCTCCACGCCCGGAAGCGCGCTGTCGCCAAGACGCTCTGTTACCGCGCGGTCATGGTCACGATCACCGTGATCGTGGCGTGGGCGATCGTCGGCGACGTCAGCGACGCCGTGAACATCGGGCTGGTGACCAACGTCGTCAAGACCGCGACCTACTACGCCTACGAGCGCCTGTGGGACCACATCGCGTGGGGCGTCGCCGACGGGGCCTGAGTTGACGGTGTCTGGGCCGAGGCCGCCTGAACCGACCGCTCGGTCGGAGCGGCCCGTCTTCGATCCGGCGACCGACCGTTGTTTCGGGTTTGATCTGACATCCGAAACTTTGACCATCGATATTTCGCAACTGGACCCGTCTGCCGAACGCGTCGGACGCGACTCGGCTCGCGAACCGCGACAGACGGCCATCGGGGGAAGATTTTTGATTCGGGTTTCTGTGTATTCACGAAACAGATGGTCGACGGGCTCGACGGCGAGGCGTACGACGCGCTCCTGACCGCCGCGGAGACGTACCGCGCCGCGGTCGTGGTTCGGCTCGCCGGTGAGGCCGGGCTCCGGACCGGCGAGATCACGCGCGTCGCGCCGCGGCACCTCCGGGATCCGGGCGTCGGTTCCGGCGCGTCCCTCCTCGCCGTCCCCGACGACGGCGCGGAAGCGCGGGGTAAGGGCGAGGAGGAACCGTCGAGCGGCGACGCCGCGGTGGAACCGATCGACCGCGAGACCGTCGTCCCAGCCTCGCTGGCGTCCGAGCTCCGGCGGTACGCCGAGAGTGAGGGGCTCGGCGACGCGGAGCCGTTCGTCGGCGTCTCCCCCCGTCGCGTCCAGATGATCGTGAGCGAGACCGCCGAGCGGGCGGCGGCGCGGACCGACGGCGCGGTGCCCGCCGACGTCACGCCTCGCGACCTCCGGGACGCGTTCGCGCGCCGGCACCTCGTCGACCGGGGCGTCGACCCCCACGCCGTGCGGGAGGCCGGCGGCTGGGAGACGCTGGGGACGCTCGACGAGTTCCTCGGCCCGCTCGACGGGCGCGAGGTGGCCGAGGCGTTCGCGGTCGCCGGAGCCGCCGCGGACGCCGAGGGCGCCGACACCGAGGGCGACGCCGGCGGACGAGAACCGTCCGCGCTCGGCGGCTTCGAGGCCCTCGCCGACGGTGAGGGGGAGAAGTCTCCCCTCGCGACCGTTCCGGAGCGGCTGGTCGACTCCGGACGGTGGACCGAGGCGTGGGTGGTCCGCGGGTCGGTCGACGGCGGCCGGACGGAGGTCGTGGGCGCCGCGGGCGTCGACCGGGAGGTCCTCGTCGACCGCGGCGTCACGCGGGAGGGGCCGTGGCTTGACGCGGTCGAGGACGGCGAGCCCGTGCCGACCGGCGGCGAACCGACCGCCGACGGGCGCCCCGGGATTGCCGTCCCCGCGAGCTACCGGGGCGTGACGCACGGAGCGCTCTGCGTCGTCGCCGGGGACGGGACGCCGGTCTCGGAGACCGAACGGCGGGAGCTGGTGGCGCTCGGGCGCTGTCTCGGGTGGGCGGTGACGGCCGGTCGGTGGCGCGACCTCCTCCACTCGGACGCGGTCACGGAGGTGGAGTTCCACGTCGCCGACGGCGGGGCGTTCCTCGCCCGCGCGAGCGCCGCCCTCGGCTGTGCGATCGATCTCGACTCCACCGTCGGCGTCACCGACGACGCCTCTCGGCTGTACCTCTCCGTCGCGGGCGCGAGGCCCCAAGACGTCGCCGACGTCGTCGACGGCGCAGACGGCGTCACGGACCTCCGGGTGACCGAGACGCGGGAGGACGGCTGCTCGGCCTCGGTGCGCGTCGAGGGGGGGTCGGCCGTTCGGACGCTCACCGAGCACGGCGCGACGGTCCGCGAGGCGACCGCGGAGGACGGGCGCGTGCGCGTCGTCGCCGACCTCCCCGGGGGCGCAGACGTCAGGCCGGTGGCCGACGGGCTCCGCACCGAATTCGACGACGCCCGGCTCGCGAGCAAGGAGTCCGCGGTCCGCGCGTCGCGCTCGGAGTCGGCGTTCCGCGAGGACGTCGCCGACCGATTCACCGATCGGCAGTGGGCCGCGCTGTCGGCCGCGTACCACGGCGGCTACTTCGACTGGCCGCGGGAGAGCACCGCCGAGGAGGTCGCCGACGCGATGGACGTCTCCTCGCCGACGTTCCACAACCACCTGCGGAAGGCCCAGCGCGCGCTTCTCGACGGCCTCTTCGAGGAGGAGCACCGAGAGCGCCGTTGAGACGGAGCTCGCGGAGCGCTCGCGGGCACCGGGAGCGCGACTCGGGTGGGAGGGACCGGGCAGAGACCCGCGAATTCCTCATGATTTTTCGTATTTAGCGTCAGCGTTTATATGCCGAGATCGGTTGGATACGATCGTACCATGACAGAGGGTGACGGTCAACTGGAAGCGAGACTGGAAGAGCAGGAGGTGTTCGAGCCGCCCGAGTCGTTCGCGGCGCAGGCGAACGTCTCCGACCCCGAGATCTACGAGAAGTTCGAGGAGAACTGGCCGCAGTGCTGGCAGGCCGCGGCCGACCTCCTCGACTGGGAGTCCGACTACGACCAGGTGCTGGACGACAGCGACCCGCCCTTCTACGAGTGGTTCACCGGCGGCGAACTGAACGCGTCGGCGAACTGCCTCGACCGACACCTCGACGAGCGCGGCGACGAGGCCGCGATCGAGTGGGTCGGCGAGCCGGTCGACGAGGACGACCGCACGTACACGTACGCCGAGCTCCACCGCGAGGTGAACGAGTTCGCGGCCGCGCTCCGCGCCCAGGGCGTCGAGGAGGACGACGTCGTGACGATGTACATGCCGATGATCCCGGAGCTGCCGATCGCGATGCTGGCGTGCGCCCGGATCGGCGCGCCCCACAGCGTCGTCTTCGCCGGGTTCTCGGCGGACGCGCTCGCGACGCGGATGAACTCCGCGGAGTCGGAGTACCTCGTCACCTGCGACGGCTACTACCGGCGCGGCGACCCCCTCGACCACCTCGACAAGGCGAACGAGGGGCTCTCCGGGGTCGACCACGACACGACCACGGTCGTCGTCGACCGACTCGGACCGAACGGCGACGACTTCGGCCACGAGCTCGGCGACGACCAGCTCGACTACGGCGACCTCGTCGCGGAGCACGAGGGCGCGGAGGTCGAGCCGGTCACCCGCGACGCCGAGGACATGCTGTTCTTAATGTACACCTCGGGGACGACGGGGAAGCCGAAGGGGGTGAAACACACGACCGGCGGCTACCTCTCGTGGGTGTCGTGGACCTCGCAGTCCGTCCTCGACATCAAGCCGGATGACACGTACTTCTGTTCGGCCGACATCGGGTGGATCACGGGTCACTCCTACATCGTCTACGGGCCGCTCGCGCTCGGGACGACGACGATGATGTACGAGGGGACGCCGGATCACCCCGAACAGGACCGCCTGTGGGAGATCGTCGAGGAGTACGAGGCGACCCAGCTGTACACGGCGCCCACGGCGATCCGCGCGTTCATGAAGTGGGGCGCGGAGTACCCCGACCGCCACGACCTCTCCAGCCTGCGGCTGCTCGGCACGGTCGGCGAGCCGATCAACCCGCGGGCGTGGAAGTGGTACTACCAGCACATCGGCGACGAGGAGTGCCCCATCGTCGACACGTGGTGGCAGACCGAGACCGGCGGGATGATGATCACGACGCTGCCCGGGACCAAGGACATGAAGCCGGGCGCCGCGGGGCCGCCGCTCCCGGGGCTCGACATCCAGATCCTCGACACGCTCGGCGACGAGGTCGAGCCCGGAAAGGCCGGCTACCTCACGGTCCAGAAGCCGTGGCCCGGCATGCTTCGGACCCTGTACAAAAACGACGAGCGCTACATCGAGGAGTACTGGGCCGAGTACTCGGACACCGACAGCGACGACCCCGAGGACTGGGTCTACTTCCCGGAGGACGGCGCGAAGATCGACGAGGACGGCTACATCACCGTTCTCGGTCGCGTCGACGACGTGCTCAACGTCTCCGGCCACCGGCTGGGGACGATGGAGATCGAGTCCGCGATCGTCGGCGTCGAGGGGGTCGCGGAGGCCGCCGTCGTCGGCGGCGACCACGAGATCAAGGGCGAGGCCGTCTACGCGTACGTGACGACCGAGGACGGGTACGAGGGCACCGACGAGCTCCGCGACGCGATCGTCGCCGGCGTCGAGGACGCCATCGGTCCGATCGCCCGGCCGGAGCAGGTCGTGTTCACCCCCGACCTGCCGAAGACGCGCTCGGGGAAGATCATGCGGCGCCTGTTGGAGAACATCGCCGACGGCAAGGAGCTCGGTAACACGAGCACGCTCCGGAACCCGGAGATCGTCGAGGAGATCCAGCAGAAGGCGAAACGCGAGTAGCCGAACGGCGGCTCCGTTTTCGACGCGACCACACGATCCGACGACGC
The DNA here is from genome assembly GCF_007671725.1 of Halorubrum depositum. Lineage (NCBI taxonomy): Archaea > Methanobacteriati > Methanobacteriota > Halobacteria > Halobacteriales > Haloferacaceae > Halorubrum > Halorubrum depositum. The sequence goes on from NZ_VCNM01000002.1 coordinate 190,702, forward strand.
CGACGCGCGAACGAATATCACGATCGAATCGAATAAACGACGCACGACGACACACCACAACGACACACAGCGATACATGACAGATAATAGCACACACGACTCAGGCGACGCGTCCGCCGATAGTGGGTCCGCGGTTGACGACGCGGTCACTGACGGGGGCCGCGCACCGAACGACGCGGCCACGGATGGTGGACGCGCAACTGACGACGCGGCCACCGACGGCGGCGTCGCCACGGGCGCGGCACAGACGCACAACGACACCGACTATCTCGGAGCGGAGGTGAACATCCTGAACCCGAGCACGCCGTACATGCGGGACCACCTCCGCATCGTCTGGACCGGGTTCACCGTCTGGGTCCTGGCGGTATGGGGGCCGGTGACGCTGACGCGGCTCGCGCCCGGCCCGATGACGAGTCAGATGCCGATCTTAGGCTTCCCTCTCCACTACTTCCTCGTCGCCTTCGGGGCGCCGACCAGCGCGCTGATCCTCGCGTTCTGGTACTCTCGTAAGCGTGACGCGCTCGACGACAAGTACGGTATCGATCACGCCACCGTCACGGAGACCGGAAGCGGCGCTGATGTCGCGGCGGCCGACGGGGGGGCCGAGGAATGACGGCGGGATCGGTCCTGCTGCAGAGCGACCTCCTTCCGGAGGCCCTCGACATCTCGTTCAAGCTGGCGCCGGCGATCCTCGTGATCGGGATGCTGGGGCTGTTCCTCACGATCGGCTTCGTCTTCCGCGTGGCCGACACCGACGACATGTGGGTCGCCGGCCGGTCCATCGGGAACGTCGAGAACGGGATGGCGATCGGGGCGAACTGGATGTCGGCGGCGTCCTATCTCGGGATGCGGCGTCCATCGCGCTGGCCGGCTTCTACGGGCTCGTGTTCGTCGTCGGCTGGACGACGGGATACTTCATCCTGCTCATCTTCCTCGCCGCGCAGCTGCGCCGGTTCGGGAAGTACACGGCGCCGGACTTCGTCGGCGACCGGTTCAACTCCGACACCGCGCGCGCCATCGCGGCGGTGACCACGTTCCTCATCGGCTTCGTCTACGCCATCGGACAGGCGAAGGGGATGGCGCTGGTCGGCCTGTACATCTTCGGTAACTACGGGGGACTCATCCCCGGCCTCGACGGGTACCAGGTGATGGTCGTCGCCATGATGGTCGTCACCGTCGGCTACCTGACGCTGTCCGGCATGCTGGGCGCCACGAAGAACCAGGCGGTCCAGTACGTCATCCTCATCCTCGCGTTCGTCGTCGGGCTGTTCGTCGTCGGCTACACCAACGGCTACTCCACGGTGTTGCCGCAGCTCGAGTACGGGATGCTGATCAGCGAGCTCGGCAGCGAGTTCTCCGAGCCGTTCGCCTCGTCGAGCTACTACCTCTGGGTCGCCACGACGTTCTCGCTGATCGTCGGCACCTGCGGGCTCCCGCACGTGCTCGTCCGGTTCTACACGGTCGAGAGCGAGCGGACGGCCCGCTGGTCGACGGTCTGGGGGCTGTTCTTCATCTGTATCCTCTACTGGAGCGCCCCGGCGTTCGCCGCGTTCGGCACCGATCTCTACTCGCAGAACGTCGGCGCGACGTACGGTGACCCCGGGATGACGGGCGCGGCCAGCGAGGTCATCGTCGTGCTGGCGGCGCAGCTGTCCGGGCTCCCGGACTGGTTCGTCGGGATCGTCGCGGCGGGCGGTATCGCCGCGGCCATCGCGACGGTCGCCGGGCTGTTCATCGCCGGCTCGTCGGCGATCAGCCACGACATCTACACGAACATCATCAACGAGGACGCGACGCAGCGCCAGCAGATCCTCGTCGGCCGCCTCTCGATCGTCGCGCTCGGCGCGCTGACCACGCTGGCCGCGCTCAACCCCGCGTCGTCGATCGCCGCGCTCGTGGGCTACGCGTTCTCGCTCGCCGGCTCCGTCCTGTTCCCGATGTTCTTCCTCGGCATGTGGTGGGAGAACGCCAACCGGCCGGGGGCGCTCGCCGGCATGACGACCGGACTGACCCTCTGGTCCATTCCGATGTTCAACCAGATCGTCCCGACGTACATCGGCTCGCTCGACGCGCCGCTGTCGGCGGGACTGGCGCAGTGGATGCCCGCCATCGGCTCGGCGCTCATCACGCTCCCGGTCGTGTTCGTCGTCACCATCGTCGTCTCGATGGCCACCGACGAGCCGTCGCTCGAAACGAAGCGGATCGTCCGGCAGTGTCACAGCCCCGAACCGATGGGGCAGCAGGAGACCGCCGAGGACGTCGTCGCCGACGGCGGCGAGGACGTGGCGACCGACGGTGGGCGCGCAGTTGACGACGCGACGACCGACGGTGGGCGCGCAGTTGACGACGCGGCCACGGAGGAGTGATCCATGTACGAACGAATCCTGATCCCGACCGACGGAAGCGACGTGGCGGAGTCCGCAGTCGAGCACGCGCTCGACCTCGCCGAGAAGTACGACGCCGACGTCCACGCGCTATACGTGGTCGACATCGACTCGGTCAACCTCGGCCTCGGAACCGAACAGGTCGACCGGCTCAAGCAGGGCCGGTTCGGCGAGATGGAGGAGCTGAAATCGAAGGCCGACGAGGCGACCGGCACCGTCGCCGAACGCGGTGCGGAGCGCGACATCGACGTCGTCGAACACGTCTCCGGCGGCCGCCCGCACAAGGTGATCGCCGACTACGCCGAGGACCACGACGTGGACCTGATCGTGATGGGGAGCCACGGTCGCGCCGGGGTCCGGCGCGCGCTCCTCGGAAGCGTCACCGAGCGCACGCTGCGCTCGACGCACGTGCCCGTCCTCGTCGTCGACTTCCTCGAAGAGGACTGAGTCGCGGTCCCGACTCCGGGCTCGGTCCTGCCGCCCGGGGCGTCGACTCGCTTCGCCGCCGAACCGCCTCGCTTCCGGAACACCGACGTACCCCGACCGACACCCTCACCTATGCCAGAGACGGACGCGACCGACGACCCGAATGAGAAGAGCCTCGCGGAGCGCGTCCGGTCGCAGGTCAGCGAGAACCGGACCGGTATGCTACAGGACCTCGTGTTCGCGGTCGCGTGGGTGACGCTCGTGTCCCTCCTCTACGACTTCGCGTTCGCGAGCGCCCCGCAGTGGGTGTTGTACCTGTTCATGCTCGCCGGCATCCCGGCGTACTTCGGCTTTTTCATCTCACTGCAGATGGCGAGAGAGCAGCGGTAGACGCGTCTCTCGCTTTCTCAATCGTCGACGGTCTCGACGGACGCCTCCGGGCTGTCGTCGACGACCCCCTCCGTCCACGTCCCGCGCAGGAACCACGCCGCGCCGACCGCGAAGGAGGCCACGGCGGCCGTCGCGTACGCCCACCACAGCCCGACGACGCCCCAGTCGAGTCCGACGTAGCCGACCTCGACCGCGGGGACGTCGACGGGACCGACCGCGACCCCGCCGAGCGTGACGCCGACCGCCCCGAACGCGAGCAGGGCGGCCAGCGGGATCCGGACGGCCCACCGGGAGAGGAGAGAGAGCGCCAGCGCGGCCTTGGTGTGTCCCGCCCCGCGGAACGCCCCCTGTATCACCATGAGCCCGCCGAAGAAGGCCCACGACAGCGCGATGACCCGGAGGAAGACGACCCCCTCCGCGACCGTCGCCGGGTCGTCGATGAAGACGCGCATCGCGACCGCCGGGAACAGCCAGACGGCGCCGCCGGCGGCGCCGAGGAGGGCCATGGTCCCCAGGGTGGCGACGCGGGTGACGGCGACGGCGCGGTCGGGCGTGTCGGCGCCGAGGTTCTGTCCGACGCCGGTCGCGGTCGCCTGCCCGACCGCGCCCGCGACCGACCAGGAGACGGACATGAGCCTGACGCCGATCCCGTACGCCGCGGTCGCGGCCGGGCCGAACCGCGCGACGAGCGCCGCCATGAAGACGGAGGCGAACGACCGCGCCCACCCGTCGAGCGTCGCCGGATACCCCACGTCGATCAGCTTCCGGAGGATCTCCGGGTTCGGGACGAGGTCGCGGACGTACAGCTTCACCCCCCAGTCGCCGCGCAGCAGGATCCAGACGCCCGCCGCGGTCGCGAACAGGCGCGCGATCAGCGTCGCGATCGCGGCCCCGCGCGTCCCGAGCGCCGGGACCGGCCCCCACCCGAGGATGAAGACGGGGTCGATGACGATGTTGATCCCGGCCGAGATCCCGACCAGCCACATCGCGGTCGTCGTGTCGCCCGCGCCCTGCAGCGAGGCGCGGAACGCGAAGAAGAGGAACGTGAGCGGGAGCGTGAGGAGGATCACTTCGATGTACGCGAGCGACTCGACGAACACCGCGTCTCGCGCGCCGATCCAGTAGAGCAGCCGGTGACGGGCCGCGAAGCCGACGACCGCGAGGGCGACGGAGACCGCGACCGCGAGCAGGACCGTCTGTCCCACGACCTCGTCGGCGCGCCGGTCGTTGCCGGCGCCGACGTGCTGGGAGACCAAGGCGATCGTCGCGGCCGTGAGCCCCATCGCGGTCGAGACGAACAGCCACGAGAGCGGGAACATGAGCGAGACGGCGGCGACGGCCTCGGTGCTCACCCGTCCGACCCAGAACATGTCCGCGAGGTTGTACAGGGTCTGGAGGAGGTTCCCGAGCACCAGCGGCCACGCGAGGTCGAACAGCTTCGGCGAGATCGCTCCCGCCGTCATGTCGACCCGAGCGTCGTCGTTTCCCACGAACTGTCCGATCGAACGGTCGCTCGCGCCCTAACGTTTCGGGAACCGGTCCGCGGTGCGGCTCGCGGTCCGGTGCGACAGTCGATTACCGCGCGTGACCGAGGTCGATTCGAGCGGTCCGGCATCTCTCGGGCGAGACGACGGAGATCCGACCCGGAAAAGCGGAATCAGCGGCTTTCCGGCCCGGAGACCGGCGAATGGGAGTGGATCGGCGCGCACACAACACTTATCACGGAGTCGGGAGTGGTCTCGGGTGCGATGGCGACAGGCAAGGTCGACTTCTTCAACGACACCGGCGGCTACGGATTCATCGAGACTGACGACGCTGACGAAGACGTGTTCTTCCACATGGAAGACGTCGGCGGCCCGGACCTCGAGGAAGGCCAGGAGGTAGAGTTCGAGATCGAGGAGGCGGACAAGGGTCCGCGCGCGACGAACCTCACTCGGCTGTAGCTCGCTCGGCCGTACCCGCGACCGGCGACGGCGGACAGCTCTCGAAACGCGTTCCGCGTATATCACACCGCGAGCGGCGTCTCCGGGGTTTCAATTCGCCCGGAGCGGCGGGGGTTTTCGGCCGAGGCTACAGCGGGAACTGCACGCTCGTCGCCTCCTCGGAGTACTCCCAGAGGCGGCGCGCGTCCGCGCGGTCGTAGGAGGCGTCGTTCGACCGTCCCACGGTCGGCGTCCCCCGCATGTTCATGAGGCCGCCCGGCTCGACGTAGGCGCCGCCGTCGACGTCGGCGGTCGCGGCGTACAGCATCGGCAGCGCGCCCGTCGCGGCGTCCTGCCCGAGGACCGCGTTCGCGGCCTTCATCCCGACCTTCATCAGGGGGTTCCCGCTCTCCTCCGCGGTGCGGTGCTGGAGGTTCGTCGCCGCGTAGCCCGGATGGCAGGCGACGCTCCGGACGCCGGAGACGTCGGCCGCGGCGAGGCGCCGCTGGAGCTCGTAGGCGAACAGCAGGTTCGCGAGCTTGCTCCGACCGTACGCCTTCCACTTCCCGTACGAGCGCTCCCAGTTGAGGTCCGAGAAGTCCATCTCGCCCTGCTCGTGGGCGCCCGACGATTGCGTGACGACGCGGGCCGCCCCGTCGATCCCCTCGGCGGCCTCCAGGAGCGGGAACAGGCGTCCCGTGAGCGCGAAGTGGCCGAGGTGGTTGACGCCGAACTGCGTCTCGAAGCCGTCCTCCGTCTCGCTGCGGGGGATCGCCATCACCCCGGCGTTGTTACAGAGGGCGTCGACCGCGTCGTAGTCGGCGGCGAGCCCGTCGGCGAAGGCCGCCACCGAGTCGAGCGACGCGAGGTCGCACTCGCGGACGTCGAGGTCGAGTTCCTCGCGGTCGAGGGCGCTCTCGCGGCGGATCTCGGCGGCCGCGCGCTCGCCCCGATCCACGCTCCGGCACGCCATCACGACGGTCGCGCCCCGCTCCGCGAACGCGCGGGTCCCCTCGTAGCCGAGCCCGCTGTTCGCCCCGGTGACGACGACCCTCTTTCCGTCCAGTCGCGGCATCTCGTCGGTCGTCCAGCCTGACATGCTCGGTGGAAGGGGCCTCACGGGGAGAAACCTGTTGACGGGGAGACCCGTCACCACGCCGGTCCGCACGCTCCCGAACCCGCATCGAGACGGCGTCTGACGCCGGGATCCACTTTCACCGCGCCGGCGGTGCGTTTTTAGGTGCCTCGGTGGAAGGGAGGGGTACCGAATGACGTCCTTCCAGTCGACGATCGGCGACGAGGAGGGGATCGCGGAGGAGCTGGCCGAGGGCCAGCGCGAGATCTCCATCGCCGAGTTCTTCGAGAAGAACAAGCACATGCTCGGGTTCGACTCGGGCGCCCGCGGGCTCGTCACCGCCGTCAAGGAGGCGGTCGACAACGCCCTCGACGCGACCGAGGAGGCCGGCGTCCTCCCCGACATCTACATCGAGATCGAGGAGGTGGGCGACTACTACCGGCTCGTCATCGAGGACAACGGGCCGGGCATCACGAAAGAGCAGCTCCCGAAGGTGTTCGGGAAGCTGCTGTACGGGTCGCGGTTTCACAAGCGCGAGCAGAATCGGGGACAGCAGGGGATCGGGATCTCCGCGGCGGTGCTGTACTCGCAGCTGACATCGGGCCAGCCCGCGAAGATCACCTCGCGTCCGAAGGGGCAGTCGCGGGCGCAGTACTTCGAGCTCATCATCGACACGGACACGAACGAGCCGGAGATCAAGGCGGACGAGGAGACGACGTGGGACCGCCCCCACGGTACTCGCATCGAGTTGGAGATGGAAGCGAACATGCGCGCGCGCAACCAGCTCCACGACTACGTGAAACACACCGCGGTCGTCAACCCCCACGCCCGGATCGAGCTGCGAGAGCCGGGGCTCGACGAGCCGATGAAGTTCGAGCGCGCGACCGACGAGCTGCCGGCGGAGACGAAGGAGATCCGCCCGCACCCGCACGGGGTCGAGCTCGGCGCGCTGATCAAGATGCTGGAGGCGACCGAGTCGTACTCCGTCTCCGGGTTCCTCCAGGAGGAGTTCACGCGGGTCGGCAAGAAGACCGCGGACAGCGTCATCGACAACTTCCGTGACGTCTACTTCGGGCGCGAGCTCTCGTGGACGCCGCCGCGCGCGCACTCTGACCGCGACGTCGCGACCGCGGTCAGCGAGGCGGTCGCCAACAAGGGGAAGGCGGCGACGACCGCCTTCGCCGAGGGCGTCGCCGAGACGGTATCGGGCAACGACCGCCTCTCGCGCTCCGAGCTCGCGACGATCGTCGGGAACATCGCCGACAGTGTCGAGGACGACACCGGAAAGACGTTCGGCGGGACCGTCCGCGAGAACGCCGTCGACGCGGCGTGGCGGGCGATCACCGGCGTCGACTCCGACGGCGAGCCGGTCGGGGCCGCCGCGGGAGACGCGGCCGGCGACGACGAGGACGACGGGGGAGAGGCCGACTCCCCCCTCGTCGCCGACGCGTACGCGCTCGTCGACGAGGCGACCTCGACGCGGAAGGACGACGCCGCGGTGCGGGCGATGGCCGACGCGCTGACGCGCCGGTTCCTGAACCTCGACGCCGACGCCTTCCGGATCGCCCGCGACGACTTGGAGCGGCTCGTCGCCGACGCGGCGAACTTCGTCGCCGAGCAGCACGACGCCACGTTCGGCGAGACCGCCCGGGAGAACGTCGTCGAGGCGTTCTGGTCCCGAGCGCGAACCGTGCCCGACGACCCGCCGAAGGTGAAGTCGATCGCCGCCGACCGCGACGCCGCGGCCGACCTGCTCGAGGCGATGCGGACGACGGACATCCTCGCGCCGCCGACGGACTGCCTCGCGCCGATCACGGCCGAGCTGGTCGAGGCGGGGCTCCGCAAGGAGTACGACGCCGACTTCTACGCGGCGGCGACCCGCGACGCCGAGGTCCACGGCGGCGACCCGTTCATCGTCGAGGCCGGCATCGCCTACGGCGGGGAGATCCCGGCGGAGGGGTCGGTGGAGCTCCTCCGGTTCGCGAACCGCGTCCCGCTCGTCTACCAGCGCGGCGCCTGCGCGACGACGGACGTGATCAAGTCGATCGGCTGGCGCAACTACGGGCTCGACCAGCCCGGCGGGTCGGGGATGCCGAACGGGCCGGCCGTCATCAGCATTCACGTCGCCTCCACGAACGTCCCGTTCACGAGCGAGTCGAAGGACGCGCTCGCGAACGTCCCCGCGATCGAAGACGAGATCGAGCTCGCCGTGCGCGAGGCCGCCCGGGAGCTGAAGTCGTTCCTCAACAAGCGGCGCTCGATGCAGCAGCGCCGCGAGAAGCAGGACGTGCTCGGGAAGATCCTCCCGGAGATGGCCGACAAGGTCTCTGAGGTGACGGGCCGGCCGCGCCCCGACATCGACGGCGCGCTGGCGCGGATCATGAACAACGTTAGCGTCGAGCGCGAGGTGTCCGACGGCACCGTGACGCTGGTCGTCGAGAACCACTCCGACGTGAACGAGCGGCTGGAGATCACCGACATCGTCTCGACCGAGCCGACCGACCCCTCGGACGGGACGGTCGTCGACATGGACGGCGAGTGGTTCGTGCAGTGGAAGCCCGAGGTCCCCTCGGGCGACGAGCGGGAACTGACGTACGCGGTCGACGAGGACGCCGAGTTCGAGGTCAGCGTCGGCGGCGTCGAGACGGAGAAACTCACGGTGAACGCGTAAATGACGACAGACACAGACGCACGAGACGAGCTGATCGACCTGGCCGCCGACTTCTACGACCAGTTCGCGGGCGGCAAGATCCCGGAGCTTCAGCTGCCGACGCGGACGAAGAGCAACATCGAGTACGACACGGAGAGCGGCGTGTGGACGTACGGCGACCGCACGTCGACCCGGAGCGCCAACTCAGTGCGCGGCGCCCGCAAGCTGCTGAAGGCGGCGTACACGATCGAGTTCCTCGCGAACCAGCTCGACGAGGGTCGCTCCTCGACGCTGCGGGAGCTGTACTACCTCTCCGAGTCGTGGGACAACGACGAGGCCCAGTTCAAGTCGCAGGACGAGTCCAACGACCTCGTGGAGGACTTAGAGATCGTCACGGGCGTCACCCGCGAAGACTTCCACATGCGCCCGGAGGAGTCGGGTGCCACCCTGATGGGGCCGCTGGAGATCCGCGAGCAGACCCGGCGCGGCGAGCGCGAGATCCACTGTCAGGAGGACGTCGGCGAGGGCGGCTACCAGATCCCGAACAACCCGGATATGATCGAGTTCCTCGACGACGACATCGACTTCGCGCTCGCGGTGGAGACCGGCGGGATGCGCGACCGCCTCGTCGAGAACGGGTTCGACGAGGAGTACGACTGCCTCGTCATCCACCTGAAGGGCCAGCCAGCGCGGGCGACCCGCCGGATCACGAAGCGCGTCCACGACGAACTGGACGTCCCCATCGCCGTCTTCGCCGACGGCGACCCGTGGTCCTACCGGATCTACGGCTCCGTGGCGTACGGCTCGATCAAGTCCGCGCACCTCTCGAAGTACCTCGCGACCCCGGAGGCGCAGTTCGTCGGGATCCAGCCCGAGGACATCGTCGAGTACGACCTCCCGGCCGACCCGCTCTCCGACTCGGACGTGAACGCCCTCGAATCCGAGCTGGAAGACCCGCGCTTCCAGACGGACTACTGGGAAGAACAGATCGAGCTCCAGCTCGACATCGGGAAGAAGTCCGAACAGCAGTCGCTCGCGAGCCGCGGGCTCGACTTCGTCACCGACACCTACCTCCCCGAGCGGCTCGGAGCGATGGGCGTTATCTGAGCCCCGCCGGTCACTCCTCCGCGCGCTCCGCGTAGACGATCTCGTCGATCTCGCGGCGCTCGCCGTCGGCGTCGTCGTTCGCGTACTTGTAGACGACTCCCTCCGTCTCGTCCTCGGTCGCCCTGTGAGAGCCGTCGCACAGCGGTTTCGAGTCGGAGAGGCCGCACCGACAGACGTAGATCAGGTCGTCGTCGCCCATGTCGGACTCGTCGAGTATCGCCGGCCCCCGCTCCTCGTGGGTCACTTCGCGCGTCATATGCGGGGATGGAATGGCGGCGGGATACGGCTTGTGGCCGCCCGCCTCCGCTCGATTGACTCCGTCCGGACGCGGGATCCGCCGCAACCCCCTTGCCCGTGGGGCGCCTACCGGGAGTATGAGCGAGACCGACGACCCCGACCCGCGGGAGCTGACCGACGAGGAGTGGCGCGAGCGGCTCTCCGAGGAGGAGTACCGCGTGCTCCGCGAGAGCGGCACGGAGGCGAAGTTCTCGGGCGAGTACGTCGACCACCACCCCGACGACGGGGAGTACCGCTGTCGGGCCTGCGGGACCGTCCTCTTCGACGCCGAGACGAAGTACGAGTCCGGCTGCGGCTGGCCCGCCTTCTACGCCGCGGAGGAGGAGTCGGTGACGACGACGGTCGACACGAGCCACGGGATGCGCCGCACCGAGGTCCGGTGTGCGAACTGCGACTCCCACCTCGGCCACGTGTTCGACGACGGCCCCGAGCCGACTGGCAAGCGGTTCTGTATCAACTCGGTCGCGATGGAGTACGGCGGGGAGTAGGCCGACGGCGAGCCGGCGCTCAGAACCCCTCGTCGAGCAGCTCGCGGGCGACGATGTTCTTCTGGATCTCGGTGGTTCCCTCGTAGATCTGGGTGATCTTCGCGTCGCGGTAGAGCCGCTCGACGTCGTGGTCGTTGACGAAGCCGGCGCCGCCGTGGACCTGGACCGCCTCGTCGGCGACGTCGACGGCGACCCGCGACGCGAACTCCTTGGCCATCGACGCGAGAGCGGTCAGGTCTCCGGCCTCGTTGTCGACCGCCCACGCGGAGCGGTAGGTGAGCCAGCGGGCGGCCTCCGTGTTCGTGTGCATCTCCGCGAGCTTGTGTTTGATCGCCTGGAAGTCGCTGATCGGGCGGTCGAACTGCTCGCGCTCCTGCGCGTACTCCAGCGCGCGCTCGGCCGCGCCGCGGGCGATCCCGACGCCCTGCGCGGCGACCGCGGTCCGGGTCTCGTCGAAGAACTGCATGAGCTGTAAAAAGCCCATCCCGCGCTGGCCGATGAGGTTCTCCTCGGGTACCCGCACGTCGTCGAAGCGGAGCTCGGCGGTGTCGCTCGCGCGGATGCCGAGCTTCCCGGTGATCTTGTCGCGGGTGAGCCCGTCGCGGTCGCCCTCGACGAGGATCTGCGAGTAGCCCGAGTAGCGGTCGTCGATCTCGGGGTCCGTCTCGCAGACGACGACGAAGTAGTCGGCGACGGTGCCGTTCGTGATCCACATCTTCGAGCCGTTGATCACCCACTCGTCGCCGTCCTTCTCCGCGCTAGTCGCGACCGACGTCACGTCCGAGCCCGCCTGCGGCTCCGAGATCGCCGACCCCATCACCGCGTCGCCGGCGGTCACCTCGGGGAGCACGCGCTCCTTCTGTTCGTCCGTGCCGAACTCCATCAGCGCCTCGGCGCCGAACCCGGCGCTGGAGACGCAGAGGCCGATCCCGGGGTCGGCCGCGAACAGCTCCTCGGTGAGGATCGCGTTCTCCAGCGAGGAGTAGCCGACGCCGCCGTACTCGACGGGGACGTGCGGCGCGAGCAGCCCCATCTCGGCGGCCTTCTCCATCACCTCGTGCGGGTACGCCTCGTCGACGTCGTACTCGGTCGCGACCGGTCGAATCTCCTCGTCCGCGAACTTCCGTACCTCCTCGCGCAGCTGTTTCTGCTCGTCCGTTAGCTGGAAATCCATATCGGAAGATCCGAACAAACCGTGATAACCGTTAGCGAACGTTGAGAAATTCGAGAGGAGTTGTTCGTTTACCGGTCCGTCGTCGACGGCGGCCGCCGGGCGCGCCCCGTCGACGTCGGCCTCAGCGGTTCTCGACGAACGTCGCGATCCGGTCGGTCGCCTCCTTCAGCTCGTGCATCGAGGTCGCGTACGACACCCGGAGGTGGCCCTCGCCGCCCGCCCCGAAGACGGAGCCGGGGACGACCGCGACGCCCTGCGCCTCCAGCAGCTCCTCCGCGAACGCCTCGTCGTCGCCGCCGCAGTCGGGGAACGCGTAGAACGCGCCGCCGGGCTCGAACGTGTCGAGGCCCATCTCGTTGAACCGGGAGACGACGAGCCGCCGACGGCGGTTGTACTCGTTCACCATCTCCGTGACCTCGTCGTCGCAGCGGTCGAGCGCTTCGATCGCCGCGTACTGCGGCGTCGTCGGCGCCGACAGCATCGTGTACTGGTGGATCCGGTTCATCGCGTCGATCGCATCGCTCGGTCCCAGGGCGTACCCGAGCCGGAGCCCGGTCATGGCGTACGCCTTCGAGAAGCCGTTGACGACGACGGTCCGCTCGCGCATCCCCGGCCGCGTGGCGATCGAGGCGTGGTTGGTCCCGAAGGTGAGCGCGGCGTAAATCTCGTCGGCGATCACCCGGAGGTCGTTCTCGCGGCAGAAGGCGGCGACCTCGGCGTACTCCTCGTCGGTCATCGTCGCGCCCGTCGGGTTGTTCGGGTAACAGAGGACGAGGAGGTCGGCGGCGGCCGCGCCCGACGCCTCCAGCGCGCTCCGCGTGAGCGCGAAGTCGTCCTCGGCCCGCGTGGGGACCGTGAGCCGCTCGCCGCCCGCCAGCTCGATCCCGGGGCCGTACGAGATGTACGTCGGCTCGTGGACGGCGACCGTGTCGCCGGGGTCGACGAGCGCGCGGAAGGCCAGATCGACCGCCTCGCTCGCGCCGGTGGTCACGAGCACCTCCTCGGCCGGGTCGTACGACTGGTTGTAGCGCTCGTGGTGGGCCGCGATCCGCTCGCGGAGCGCGGCCATCCCGCGGTTCGACGTGTAGGAGGTCTTCCCGCGTTCGAGCGAGTCGATCGCGGCGGTTCGGGCCGCCCACGGCGCCGAGAAGTCCGGCTCGCCGACCCCGAGGGAGATCACGTCGTCGCGCGCCTCCGCGAGCTCGAAGAACTTCCGGATCCCCGACTCCGGGAGGTCGCTGGCGCGGTCCGAGAGCCTCATGGCGAGACGGAGAGGCGGTCGTCGTCGTCGCCGTCCTCGAACCGCACGCCACCGTCCTTGTACGTCTCCATGATGTAGTGGGTCACCGTCTGGGTGACCTCCGGCATGGGCGCGACCTGCTCGGAGATGAACCGCGAGACGTCCTGCATCGTCTCGCCGAGCACCTCGACGGCGAAGTCGTAGTCGCCGGAGACGAGGTGGAGGGCGTCGACGGCCGGGAACTTCGCGATCCGGTCGGCGACCTCCTCGTAGCCCGTCTCACGGTCGAGTTCGACGTTGATCTCGACGACCGCGCGGATCTTCCCCTCGTCGACGCGGTCCCAGTCGATCACCGCCTGGTAGCCGTGAACCACGTTGTCCGCCTCCAGCGCCGCGATGGCCTCCGCTACCGCTTCCGCGTCGAGGCCCGTCTGGGCCGCGATGTCGTCGATGTCCTCGCGGGCGTTCCGCGCCAACACGTCGAGTACCTCGCGCTCGGCGTCCATAGGGTAAGATTACGCGGGGGCGGTTTATGAGTAGCGACGCGCGCAAGACGGGCGAGCGGTCGAACGACGACCCGACGTGGCGAGGGCCGAGTGCCCCGAACCCTTTTCAGTGATACCGCTGTATCACACTATATGAGCGCCGACGCGAACGCCGGCGACGATCGGATGGAGAAGATCAACGTGCGCGTTCCGAAGTCCCTCCTAGACCGGATCGACGAGGAGTGGGAGCGGCGAGGGTACGCGAGCAAGTCCGAGGCGATCCGCGACGCCCTACGTGACTGGGTTGACCCGTCGGTGACGCTGTCCGAGGAGACGCTGTCAGACCTGTCGGAAAGCCGGGAGCAGGCGAAACGCGACGAGACGGTGTCGGCCGAGGAGGCCCGCGAGCGACTGGGTCTGGATGACTGAGGTCGAGTACACCGAGCAGGCGCTTTCTCATCTCGAATCCCTCGATCCGCAGGTCGCCGATCGGGTCATGAACAAGGTCGACGAAGCGACGGAGTGGACCGAACACAGATTGGAACCGCTCTCCGGCTACCCGTACCACAAACTGCGAGCCGGCGACTACCGGGCCATCGTCACCTGGAATCGGGCCGCCGACATCGTTCGTGTCGAGGCCGTCGGTCACCGCAGGAACGTGTACGATCGACACCTCCCGCCCTGAGCGTTTTTCCTCCCGCGCCTCCACGTCCCCTTCCGGCATCCCCACGGCTTTCCGGGTGGCCCGAGATAGTTCGCCCATGGCTTCGAACACCACCAGCGGGAGCGACACGTTCGACATCGGCGGCGAACTGACCGTCAACCGCCTCGGCTTCGGCGCGATGCGGATCACGGGCGAGGACATCATCGGCCGCCCCGACGACGAGGACGCGGCGAAGGACGTGCTCCGGCACGCTGTCGACCTCGGCGTCGACTTCGTCGACACCGCCGACTCCTACGGGCCGGGCGTCTCGGAGCGGCTCATCGGCGAGGCGCTCGGCGACCCCGACGATGTCGTCGTCGCCTCGAAGGCGGGGCTGCTCCGCAACCGCGAGGGCGACTGGCTCCCCCACGGCGACCCCGACTTCCTGAAGAACCAGGTGCTGTGTAGCCTCGACCGGCTCGGGACCGACACGATCGACCTCTACCAGTACCATCGTCCCGACCCTAACACCGACTTCGAGGCGTCCGTCCACGCGTTCGCGGAGATGAAGGACGCCGGCCAGATATCGCACGTCGGCCTCTCGAACGTCACCGTCGAGCAGCTGGAGACCTCGACGGAGATCGTCGACGTCGCCACCGTCCAGAACCGGTACAACGTCGGCCACCGCGACGACGAGGACGTGCTCCGCGCCTGCGAGGACCACGGCGTCGGGTTCATCCCGTGGGGGCCGATGTACACGGTCGACGAGGCGGGCGTCGCGGAGGTGCTCGGCGAGGTGGCCGACCGGCGCGACGCCACCCGCCGACAGGTCGCGCTCGCGTGGCTGCTGGAACACTCCGACGTGACGCTCCCGATCCCGGGCACGTCGAGCGTCGAGCACCTGGAGTCGAACGTCGCTGCCGCGGAGCTGTCGCTCACCGACGAGGACATGGCCGCGCTGAACGGGATCGACCTGCAGGAGTAACGCTCCGGGGGCGTTCGAAGACCTACTCCTCGAACGGGTTCGTCAGCTCGACCGTCTCCTCGCGGTCGGGACCGACGCCGACCGCGTAGACGGGCGTGTCGGTCTCGTCGGCGACGAGCTCCAGGTACTCGCGCGCGGCCTCGGGCAGCGCGTCGTACCCTTCCGCGGCGACGGCGGACGAATCGAACTCGTCCCAGGTGTCGAGCGTCTCGTACACCGGCTCGCAGCGCTCCCAGCGGTCGGCCGTCGTGGGAACGGTGTCGATCTCCTCGCCGTCGCCGGACTGCGTCCGGCTGCCAGAGGCGCCTTGCGCCTCGCTGTCCAGTTCGTAGCCGGTACACACCTTCAGCTCGTCGAGCCCGGCGAGCACGTCGACGTGGTTGACCGCGAGCCCCGTGAAGCCGGAGACGCGCGCGGCGTGGCGCAGCATCGGGAGGTCGAGCCAGCCGATCCGGCGCGGGCGACCCGTCACCGTGCCGAACTCGCCGCCCTTCTCGCGGATGTCGTCGGCGAGGGCCTCCTCGTCGGCGTCGCCGTCGAGCTCGG
This sequence comes from Halorubrum depositum, assembly GCF_007671725.1. Taxonomy (NCBI): domain Archaea; kingdom Methanobacteriati; phylum Methanobacteriota; class Halobacteria; order Halobacteriales; family Haloferacaceae; genus Halorubrum; species Halorubrum depositum. Next base: position 206,514 of record NZ_VCNM01000002.1, read on the forward strand.
TCGGCATCGGCCCCTCGCCGACGCGCGAGAGGTACGCCTTCACGATACCGACGACCTCGCCGGAGCCGACTTTCGTGACGCCGAGCCCCGACCCCACCGCGGCGGCGCCTGCGGTCGGATTCGAGGAGGTGACGAACGGGTAGTTGCCGTGGTCGACGTCGATGTGCGTGCCCTGCGCGCCCTCGAAGAGGATCTCGTCGCCGGCCTCGTGGCGGCGGTGGAGGTAATCGGAGCAGTTGACGGTCATCCCCTCGTCGGCGAGGCGCTCGCCGATCGCGGCGAACTCCTCGTGGAGGGCGTCGACGTCGAACGCCTCGGCGCGGTCGTCGTCGATCTCGAGACCGTACACGTCCTCGACGAGCGCCCGCTTCTGTGGGACGGCGTACTCGAGCTTCTCGCGGAGCGCGTCGGGGTCGAGCAGGTCGGCGACCCGGATCCCCCGCCGTCCCGCCTTGTCCTCGTACGTCGGGCCGATGCCGCGACCGGTCGTGCCGACCTCGTCGCCGGCGTCGTCGTCGGCCTTGACTTCCTCCTCGATACCGTCCAGGACGCGGTGATACGGCATGATCACGTGCGCCCGGCGGGCGACCCGCACGTCGGGGTCGAGCCCTCGCTCGCGCAGGTCGTCGATCTCGGTGAACAGCGTGCGCGGGTTGACGACGCAGCCGTTGCCGAGGATCCCGACCGTGCCCCGGACGGCCCCGCTCGGTACCAGCGAGAGCTTGTACTCCGCGCCCCCTTCGACGACGGTGTGGCCGGCGTTGTCGCCGCCCTGATAACGGACTACGACGTCCGCGTCCCCTCCCCACCGGTCGACGAGCGCGCCCTTGCCCTCGTCTCCCAGCTGGGAGCCGACGATGGTGAGTGTCATACGGCCCGAGGGTTCCGGCCGGGGGGTAAAACCGATTACGGTCCGTGGACGCGATCACCCCACGGGCGTGGATCACTTGACATCGCGGTCGAGCGAGATATGCCCGTTCGTGCGGTCGATCTCCGAACTCACCCGATCGCGACCCGAGTCACTCGATCGCGACCGACGCCCCGACGGCGGTGTGCGGCCGATTCGCGGACGTCGTCGGGGGTCGAAGCGATCGAACACGTTAACTACTCCCACGTCAAAGCGTGGGATCGAGCGACCCGGGGGCGGCCGCCGACAGCAACTTTTAAACCGGGGCATGACGAGTTAACATGTGCCATGATAGATCGACTAGAGAAGGAGGTAGACATGCTGGAACGACACCTCCAGGTCCTGCGGATGGTCATCGAGAACGAGCCGATCGGTATCGTGAAGATGTCGAACGAGACCGGCTACCCCCACCACAAGGTCCGCTACTCGCTGCGCGTGCTCGAGGAGGAGAACCTCATCGAGCCGTCCAGCCAAGGCGCCATCACCACCGAACGGACCCACGAGTTCGTCGACGAACTCGACGAGAAGCTCGACGAGACGGTCGAGAAGCTCGGCTCCATGCGGATCGACGACGCCGCCGAACTCGAGAACTGAGCGCCTCCGTTCGTACGCACCGCCGGCCGCGAGTCTGCGTTTTGATCTCGGGTCACCGCAGCTACTACCGTAGCGCGCCGCGAGTACGATCGCCCGCCATCGGTCACCCGCGATCGCCTTTCTCGCTCTCCGTTCCTCTCGATACCTGACTAGCCCCACCGGACACCGTTTTCCGACCGCGAACAGCGCTCCGCTACAGGTCGGGGACGGTCATGTGGAAGCCGCCGTCGCGGGCCTCGACCAGACAGAGGTGGTACCCCTGCTTGCGCGAGAGCTTCACGAAGCTGGCGCGCTTCGACCGGCTGAACAGTCCGCCGCCGACCGCGTCGCTCGCGGTCTCTAACGCGCCCGGCTCGAAGAAGCTCTCCGTCACCGCGAACGCCGCCGCGAACGAGTCGTTCGACTCGGCGATGTCGCGGCCGTTGCCCACGAGCGACTCCAGCGTCCCCTCGGCGGTCGGGTCGCGACTGTCGTTGAGGTCGGCGACGAACAGGGGGTTCCCCATCCGGTCGCGCAACACGAGGTCGAACGTGCGCTGCTCGCGCGTCTCCTCGCCGTTCTCCCGGATCGCTATCGACACCGACCCGCCGATCTCCGCGCGATCGATCTCGGGGATCGCGTCGTACAGGTCCCGGAGGACGCTCTGGTTGCCGGTCCCGCTCACCTCGAACGGGAGGTCCTCGACGAGCCACCGGGTGAACCCGTACTCGATCGTGTCTCGCAGGAACTCCTCGTACGGCCGCCCGTCGACCGCGAGCCCGTCCGTCTCGAAGCTCGTGTGGTGCTCGATCCGCAGGTTCTCGCGGAGCGCCTCGCGGTCGACCGCCCCGTCGTGGGCGTCCTCCAGCGTCGCGCCGCCCTTCGAGTCGTACCGCACGAAGAGGTTCGTCCCGCTCCGCGCCTCCGCGGGCGAGAGCGACCGGTCGCTCTCGGGGAGTCGGTCGCGCGCCGCGGCGAGCTCGTCGGCCAGCCGGTCGCGCTCCTCGCGGAGCGTCGAGAGCTCCGACTTCAGGCGGTCGACCTCGGCGGACAGCTCGTCGCGCTCGCCCTCCAACTCGTCCCGCTCCGCGGCGGCCTCCTCCAACTCCGCCGCCAGCGATTCGCGCTCCCGCTCGGACTCCTCCAGCGCGCTCTCGAGCTGTCGGAGCCGCTCTCGACGCTGTCCGTCGCCGCGCGATGCACCGGAATTCCCCGAGCGCTGCGACACGGCGGACCGGTTCGAGCCGGCCTCGCCGGTCGACCGCGGCTCCGGGGAGTCCTCGTCCGCGGTTCGGCCGGCCCGCTCGGGTTCCTCCCGGCGTGCGGCGCCGTTCGATCCGCGGGGCTGCTGGGAGCCGCGAGCGGACTCTGCTCCGGTCCCGTTGCGACCCTCCGGCGGGTCGCTGGCCTCCGACGGGTCCAAGGCGGGGATCGACTTCTGTTCGCGCCACTGCTCCTCCTCGGAGAACACGTCGTCGCTCGGGCGCGGATCGTCCTCGGACCGATCGGAGTCGGCCGAGACGACGGCCGCGGAGGGGGACTCGCGGTCGTCGGACGCGTCCGTCGGGCCGGTACCCTCGGAGTCGCTCGCCGCCTCGCCCCCGCGGTCGTCGCCGTCGATCGACGCCTCGTCCGCGCTCTCTGTCGACGTCTCCTCTGCGCGAGCGTCGCCGCTCGGGCCCCGCCGGTCGCCGTCGTGGCTCTCGCGGCTCTCGCGGCTCTCGTCCGCCGCCCCGCTTCCGGCGACATCGGGCGGCGAAGGACCGCCGTCGGGGCCGTCCGCTTCGGCGTCAGCGGGCTCCTCGGACGCGGCGACGCCGTCTCGATCCGGTTCGTCTTCCAGGGCCGCGGCGTTCGGCTCCGACGGGTCCTCGGTCGTCGTCGCGTCGGGCGCCGCGTCGTCCGCGGGAACGGCTCCGGGCGCCGCGCCGCCCGCGGGAGCGCCCTCGGACGCGGCGTCTCCCGCGTCGCCGTCGGTGGGGATCTCGCGGACGTCCAGGTCGACCTCGTAGACGGTGTAGATGCCGACCTCGTCGTCGGCCAGCGAGAACGCCTTCTCGCCCGTCTCCAGCCGCCGGGAGTTGCCGACGTAGGCGGCGGCCATCGACTCGCCCGCCGTGTACGTGACGTAGTAGTCGCCCGAGAGCACGTTCTCCGACAGCTCGACGTAGCCGGTGAACCCGCCCTGCGAGAGCTTGCGGTCCGCTTCCGAGAGCGGGGTGTCGTTCGTGTAGTACTGCGCCCGCGGCTCGCCGCCACGCTCCTGCATGGCGAACAGGACCGGAAGGACCCCCTCGGGGGCCTCGTACAGGGTGCCCGAGGCCTCCGCGAAGTCGTCCAGGTCGCCGTCGGCCACCCCGACGACGCGCCCCTCGAACACGAACAGCCACGCCGTGCCGTCCGTCACCGCGCCGGAGAACCCGCGGTCGACGAGGCGCCCGAGCTCGGCGAACCCGCCCGAGAACTCGCGGGCGTCCCACCCGGTGATCTCCGATCGTCGCTCTGCGTCCATCTTGGTCCATGTCGCCTGCAACGACCCAAATACCTTCCGGACCGTGAGACGACCGTCTGACGCCGATCGAACGGGGATCCGCGGCGGTCGACCCCCGCGCGGACCGGCGGTCTCTCGGGCCCGTCGGGCCTCGCGGCTCGTCGAGCCGTCGCCCGACTACGCGTCGTCGACGGCCGCGATCGCTTCGCGACCGAGCTCGATCACGTCCGGCTGCAGGTCGCTCGCGGCCAGCTCGGTCGGTGTGTACCAGCGCCACGCGTCCGGGTCGGCCTCGTCGTCGCCGCCCGGCGCGATCTCGCGGGAGTCGACGCGGGCGAAGTAGAGGTGATCGACGTGCTGGTGGCCCACCGACCCGTCCTCGTGGACGTTGATGTCGTGGAGCATGAGGTGAGCCGGCTCCGGCAGGCCGCGCGTGTTCGGCCCCTCGATCGACGACTCGGTCGCGACCAGCTCGGCGGTCAGGCCGGTCTCCTCGCGGACCTCGCGGAGCGCCGCCTCGTGGGGCAGCTCGTCGCGGTCGACGTGGCCGCCCGGCGGGAGCCGGATCCCGAGCCGATCGTGGGCGTGGAGCGCGGTCGCGCCGTCGTTGACGACGTACGTCGTCGCGGTGAAGTGACGGGTGGTCTCCATACGCGCCGCTCGGCCCGCGGGGGTTTGTGCGTTCGGAAAAAACGGCGGGAGTCGACGGGTCGGTTCAGTTCAGCGCGACGCCGTCCTCGGCCTCCAACAGCTCGTGGTAGCGGTTCCGGATGGTGACCTCGCTGATGTTCGCCACGTCGCTGACCTCGCTCTGCGTCACCTTCTCGTTGACCAGCAGGGAGGCGGCGTACACCGCCGCGGCGGCGAGGCCGACCGGCGACTTGCCGGAGTGGATCCCCTGCGACTTCGCGGTGTCGAGCAGCGACCGGGCGCGGCGCTCGGCCTCGTCGGAGAGGCCGAGATCGGAGGCGAACCGCGGGACGTAGCTCTCGGGGTCCGCGGGCTGGATCTCCAGCTTGAGCTCGCGGACGACGTAGCGATACGTCCGGGCGATCTCGTCCTTCTCGACGCGGGAGACGGCCGCGATCTCGTCGAGCGAGCGCGGCGTGCCCGCCTGCCGGGCGGCCGCGTACAGCGAGGCGGTCGAGACGCCCTCGATGGAGCGGCCGGGGAGGAGGTCCTCGTCGAGCGCGCGGCGGTAGATGACGGAGGCGGTCTCGCGGACGTTGTCCGGGAGGCCGAGCGCCGAGGCCATCCGGTCGATCTCGCCGAGCGCCTGCTTGAGATTGCGCTCCTTGGAGTCGCGGGTGCGGAACCGCTCGTTCCAGGTGCGGAGCCGCTGCATCTTCTCGCGCTGGCGGCTGGAGAGGGACTTCCCGTAGGCGTCTTTGTCCTGCCAGCCGATGTTCGTCGAGAGCCCCTTGTCGTGCATCATGTTCGTCGTCGGGGCGCCCACCCGGGACTTGCTGTCCTTCTCCTTGGAGTCGAACGCGCGCCACTCCGGCCCGCGGTCGATCTCGTCCTCCTCGACGACGAGCCCGCAGTCGACACAGACCGTCTCGCCGTGCTCCGTGTCGGTCGCGAGCTGGCCGCCGCATTCGGGACATCGCAGTTCCTCGTCGGACGACTCGGTCTCCTCCTCGTCGTCGACGTGCTCCGCCGTGTACGTTCGAACGTTTTCGCTCATTGGTTGGTTCAAATGGAGGGAACGAGGGGACCGAGAGACGCGTCTCGGTTGCTTTCCTCACTAACGGATAAGGACCGAACGAATTTAAATGTTCGCGTTGGTTTCGGTTCTGAAAATCAACGGGAGAGGCGATCACGAACGTCGTTACGCCGCTAACAGCCGGTATCTCTGCTCCGTTCGTCGACGCCGATCTCGGCTCGCCGAGTCGGCGATCGCTACTATATAGATATTTCGTGACAGACTGCGGCTCGCCGGGCCGGCGACGGTTCCGCGAGGGCAACCGATTTGGGCCTCGCCCGAGCACCTCGCGTATGAACCGGACACGCCTCGAAGAGACGCTCTCCGCGGTCGACACGGACGGATACCTGCTCGACGCGTCACAGGAGGACGCGAACCAGCTGTACCTCTCCGGGTTCACCGGCCCGGACCCGTTCCTGACGCTGTACGCCGACGGCGAGGTCCACGTGCTCGTCTCCGGGCTGGAGTACGGGCGAGCGAAGGCGGAGGCCGCCGCCGACACCGTCGAGCGGCACGCCGACTACGACTACGAGTACGGCGGCCGCGAGGAGCGGTACGACATGTACGCCGACTTCGTCCGCGACAAGGGCGTCGAGTCGGTGTCGATGCCGCCCCGCGGCCCGGTGGGCACCGCCGACGCGATGCGCGAGCGCGGGGTCGACGTCGCGGTCGACGGCGACGACCTCCTCCGCGAGGTCCGCGCGGTGAAGACCGACGAGGAGGTCGAGGCGATCCGCGACGCGCAGCGGGCGAACGAGGCCGCGATGCGCGCCGCCGAGGAGCTGCTCGCGAGCGCGGACGTGGCGGGAGAGGGGGACGGCGCCGACGGCGACGCCGAGCCCGGGACGCTCCTGCTCGCGGACGGCGAGCCGCTCACCAGCGAGCGCGTCGCCGAGGAGATCGAGGTGACCCTGCTCCGCCACGGCTGCGCGCTCGACGAGACGATCGTGGCCGGCGGCGCGCAGGCGGCCGACCCCCACGACCGCGGCTCCGGCCCGCTCCGGGCGAACGAGGCGATCATTATCGATATTTTCCCCCGGTCGAAGGCGACGAAGTACAACGCCGACATGACCCGGACGTTCTGCGTCGGCGAGCCGCCGGCCGCCCTCCGCGAGTGGTACGACCTCACCGAACGCGCGCTGGCGGCCGCGCTCGACGCGGTCGAGCCGGGCGCGACCGGCGAGGACGTCCACGCCGCGGCCTGCGAGGTGTACGAGGAGGCCGGCGAGCCGACGTTCCGCACCGACCCCGAGACGGAGACGGGGTTCATCCACTCGACCGGCCACGGGATCGGGCTCGACGTCCACGAGTCCCCGCGCCTCGCGAGCGGCGGCGGCGAGCTGGAGCCCGGCCACGTGGTCACCGTCGAGCCGGGGCTGTACGACCCCGACGTCGGCGGCGTCCGGATCGAGGACCTCGTGGTGGTCACCGAGGACGGGTACGAGAACCTCACCGAGTACCCGATCGCGTTCGAGGTCTGACGGGGCTCGGCCGTCGCGGTCGGCGAGGGCGCGAGCGACGCGGTCGCCGGCGCCCCCGCCGACCGGTGCCACACCACACTCGGCCCGACTGGCCGCGACCGGAACCCGCTTTGACCCGGGTCGAGAACGGCGCCCGTGAACTGGCGGTACCGGCACACGGCGCTCGCCCTCTGCACGCTCGCGTTCACCGCGACGATGGTCGCGCGGCTGGTCATCAGCCCGCTGGTCCCGCAGATCACGACGCGGTTCGGCGTCACGAACGCGACGGTCGGCCTCGCGCTCTCGGGGATGTGGCTGGCGTACGCGCTCGCACAGTTCCCCTCCGGCGTGCTCGGCGACCGGTACGGGGAGCGCGCCGTCATCCTGACCGCGGTCGGGGCCACCGCGGTCGCCTCCCTGCTGATCGCCGTCTCCCCGTCGATCGCCGTCTTCATGCTGTTCACGGTGATCCTCGGCGCGGGCGCCGGGCTCCACTACTCGGTGGCGACGACGTTCCTCGCCAAGCAGTTCGACGACATCGGTCGCGCCATCGGCGTCCACGTCGCCGGCGGGCCGATCGCCGGGCTCGCCGCGCCGCCGCTCGCCGCGCTCGTCGGGTCCCGGTACGGCTGGCGGGCCGGGATCCTCCTCGGCGCCGCGGTCGCGGTGCCCGTGTTCGCCCTGTTCGCGTGGCGGGTGCGGCCCACGGAGCCGGTCCGGCCCGACCAGGCGATCCGCGAGCGGTTCGAGCTCGCGGCTCTCGTCGAACTGCTCTCGCGGCCGCCGATCCTCTACACGACCGCGCTGGCGACGATGGGAGCGTTCACGTGGCAGGCGACCGCGTCGTTCCTCCCGACGTTCCTCGACGTCGGGAGCGGCCTCTCGACGGCGCTGTCGGCGCTGCTGTTCTCGCTGTACTTCCTCGTCCACGGCGGGACCCAACCGGTCACGGGCTCGCTCTCCGATCGGTTCGGCCGCGACGTGACGGCCATGGGAACGATGAGCGCGGGGATCGTCGGCTACGGGCTCCTCGTCGCGACGGCGCGGTTCGGCCTCGGGCTCGCCCCGACGGTCGCCGCCGTCTGTTTCGTCGGCGTCGCGATGTCGTGGGGCGCGCCCGTCCAGTCGCGGTTCATGGACCTGCTCTCCGACGCCGAGCGCGGCGCCGGCTTCGGGCTCGTCCGGACCGCGTACATGGTGCTCGGGGCGTCCGGCAGCGTCGTCGTCGGGACCGTCTCCGACGTCGCGGGCTGGGAGGCAGCCTTCGGCCTGCTCGCGGGCGTGATGGCGCTCGGGCTGGTCACGCTGCTCGCGAACCGGGCGCTGAGACTAGGCTACTGACGGGAGCGGTGAGCGGCGGAAAAGCGGGCCCGCCTACAGTCGGTCGTCTTCGAGGCTACCGGGGTCCTCGGCGGTGTCGAACATGTTGTTCTCCGCGCCGTCGAGCATCTCGTCGCGCGGTTCGTCGTCGACGACGCTCACGTTGTACGCCTCGATGCCGGAGGCGATCAGGTCCTCGGCGGCCTGTTCCTCGGAGACGAACTCCTGGTCGGCGAGCTGCTGGAACTCCGCGTAGACGTCGTCCGAGAGGTTCAGTTCGAAGGTCGGCATACCCCCTCGTTCCGGCCGGACGCTTTTAAGTTGATCCCTCGGCCGGGCCGACCGTTCGGTCCGGCGACCGTGTCCACGCTTTTTGCCACCTCGTCGTGCGAGCCGCCGATGCGGGTCGCGACCGAGACGGTGCTCCGGCGGTGTTCTCCGACGACCGTATTTAAACCGCCGAACAGTTCGGGAGTAGCCGTTTCCCCGTTTCCGGCGTAGAGATATGTACATATTACCGACACGCACACCCCGACCAGGGCGGGACTCTTTCACGGGCGGGGTCGCCTCGCTCGAACCGCGCCGAAGCGACACCGCCCGGACTCCCCCGGGCGCGGAACGGCGGGCGCGAGTCTCGACCCCGACCGGCCGCGAGGTACCGTCACGGGAGAACCGGCGTCGCGGTCGCCGGGATCTCCCCGGACCGCCAAGAGACTGATTCACCCACACTTCACACCATGGACCGACGAACGGCCGTCGTTCTCCTCGTCGTGCTCGCCGTGCTGCTCCCGACCTGGTACGTCGGGATGCACGGGGAGCCGTCGTCGGAGGATATCAGGATCGATCAGAGCGTCAGCGAGATGCAACCACTCGAGGGCATCGTCGACGCGCCGACGAAGCTCTCGCCGAGCCAAGTCGGCGTCATCGTCTGGGTCGCGCTGCTGGCGCTGCTCGGCGCCGTGGCCTTCTTCCACCGCTTCATGAACCGCGCGGCGCGTCCCGACGAGCAGGGAGGCGGCGCCCCCGACTCGGCCGCCACCGACGGGGGCGCGGCCCGCGCCCGGCCCTCCGAGCGGTCGGACGGGCTCACCTTCCCGTGGCTGGAGACGGACGACCGGTGGGTCGTGGAGTACAAGGACGCCAGCGACGCAATCGAGGGGCTCGTGGCGATGGGCGGGCTCACCGTCCTCGCCATCGTCTTCGCCGCGCTGTTCACCGCCGAGTACCTGACGCTGGCGCGCACCCAGTACTTCGGCCTCTACGCGTTCGGGCTGTTCATGTCCCTCCTCGGTTCGACCGTCTCCTACTACGCCTGGTTCATGCCCCACGTCGAGGTCGCCGAGCGGAGGGATCACGGATGACCGGTGACGCGACCGCCCCCGACCGCGACGGGCGAGAGGGGCACGAGGGCGGCGACTCCGACGGTTCCGACGGACGCGCCCTCCCCGAGAGCGGCGACCGCTGTGACGCCTGTCCCGAGGGAGACGACGGGATCGCGGTCGACCCCACCATCTACGAGTCGTTCTGGCGGGACGCGCGGGCCGAGCTCGAGCGGCGCGACTACGCGAAGCTGCTCGCGACCGTGGGCGGGATCACCGCGGTCGGCAGTCTCGCCGCGCCGGTCGCCGGGCTGACGCGCGTCTTCGACCGCAAGTACCAGGGCCCGGTGTACACCGACGGGGTCCCGCTCGTCGACGCTGCGGGCGAGCGGGTCGGAGAGGACCGCCTCTCCCCGGGCGAACTGCTCACCGTGTTCCCGGAGCCGCGGCCGGGGATCGAGGACGCGCCGACCCTCCTGGTCCGGTTCGAGGAGTCAGCGTACGCGAGCGAGGTGCGCGACGAGTACGTCGTCAGCGGCTACGCCGCCTTCTCGAAGGTCTGCACCCACGCCGGCTGCATGGTCGACGGCCGCGACGGCACCGTGCTCGTCTGTCCGTGTCACTCCGGCCGCTTCGATCCGACGACCGGGGCGCGGGTCGTCGGCGGACCGCCGCCGCGGTCGCTCCCGCAGCTCCCGATCACGGTGTCGAGCGACGGGTACCTCGTCGCGACCGGCGACTTCCAGGGGCCCGTCGGCGCGGGGGGTGAGTGATGTCTCGGACCGACGCCGCGTCCGACCGGGCCCGAGACGTCTACGACTGGGTCGACTCCCGGCTCGACGTAGACGACGCGAGCGACTTCCTCGGGAAAGCGTTCCCGGCGGAGGACTCGTTCCTCCTCGGCGAGGTGGCGCTGTTCTGTTTCGTCATCCTCGTGTCGACGGGCACCTTCCTCGCGTTCTTCTACGAGCCGAGCACGGCGCCCGTCGAGTACGCCGGCAGCGTCGTCCGCTATCAGGGCGAGGAGGTCCCGGCCGCGTTCAAGAGCGTGCTCAACATCACCTACGACGTCCCGTTCGGGATGTTCCTGCGACGTATGCACCACTGGGCGGCGCACCTGTTCGTCGCCGCCATCGCGCTCCACATGCTCCGCGTGTTCTTCACCGGCGCGTACCGCAACCCCCGCGAGCCGAACTGGGTCGTCGGGACGGGGCTCGCCGGACTGGCGATGTTCGCCGCGTACACGGGGTACTCGCTCCCGTACGACGAGTTCGCGAGCACGGCGGTCGGGATCGGCTACAACGTCGCCAGCTCGATCCCCGTCGTGGGCGACCCGGTCGCGAGCATCGTGTTCGGCGGCCAGTTTCCGACGAGCGCGACGATCCCCCGGCTGTTCTTCCTCCACGTGTTCCTCATCCCGGCCGCGATCGCCGGGCTCATCGCCGTCCACATGGCGATCCTGCTCCGGCAGAAACACACCGAGGGCCAGCGCGACGGCGACGTCGCGCCGGCGAGTCGGGAAACCGCCGAGAGCGCCCGTCCGGCGCAGGACGCCGGTCCGGCAGGCGACGGACCGGCGGGCGCCGGATCGGCGAGCGACGCGACCGGCACGGCTGACGGGGGGCGACCGGTGCTCGACCGCGACGACGACAGCGTCGTGATCGGGCTCCCCGCGTTCCCGAACCAGACAGCGGTGAGCGCGATGGTCTTCTTCCTCACCATGGCCGTGCTCTCGCTGCTCGCGGGGTTCCTCCCCGTCCACAACATCGCCGCGTACGGCCCGAACGACCCGGCGTCGACCCCCTCGCTCATCATGCCGGACTGGTTCCTGATGTGGGGGTACGGATTCCTGAAGCTCACCCCCTCGTGGCTGAGCTTCGACGTCCTCGGCGTCCACGTCAGCTCCGAGTTCGTGGGCGGCGTGCTGCTGCCGAGCCTGGTGTTCCTCGCCGTCGTGGTCTGGCCGTTCGTCGACCGCGCCGAGGAGCCGGAGCACTTCACGCGGAACTACCTCGACCGACCGTTCCCGACCGCGGTCGGAATCGTCGGCGTCACGCTCGTGATGGTCGCCTCCGTCGCGGGGATGGACGTCATCCTCGCGGAGATCCTCGGGACGTCGACCGCCGTGCTGCGGCCTTACCTGACCGCGGCCCTCGTCCTCGTCCCCGCCGCCGCCGGGACCGTCACGTACTGGACCCTCGGCGGGTTCGACGACGGCTCCGGCGGGACGGGATCCGGCGACGCGCCCGGCGACACGGAGGGGGTCGCCGATGACTGACTCGACCCCCATCGCGAGGCTCTCGCTGTCGTCTCGCCGGTACCGGTGGGCGGACCGACTGACGAAACTGGCCGGCGTCGGGCTGATCGCCGCCGGTCTCGACGCGGGCGGCGGCACCTCGACGGGCCTGGCACTCGCGGCCCTCGGCGCCGCGTTCGGGCTCGCGACCGTACTCATCGACAAACAATGACTGACACGACAGACGCCACGGACGAACAGACGCGAGACGACGTCGCCGCGGCCCGTCGCGACTTCCTGAAGGGAGTCGGGGCGGCCGCCGCCGTCGGCGCGACCGGACTGGGGAGCGCACAGGACCTCACGGAGATGAACGCGCTGGAGGTCGTCGACGACCCGATCGGCGACTACCCGTACCGAGACTGGGAGGACCTCTACCGCGAGGAGTGGGACTGGGACGACACGGCCCGCTCCACCCACAGCGTGAACTGCACGGGGAGCTGCTCCTGGCAGGTGTACACCCGCAACGGGCAGGTGTGGCGCGAGGAGCAGGCCGGCGACTACCCCCGGTTCGACGAGTCGCTGCCCGACCCGAACCCCCGCGGGTGTCAGAAGGGGGCCTGCTTCACCGACTACGTGAACGCTGACCACCGCGTCACCCATCCCCTCCGGCGGACCGGGGAACGGGGCGAGGGGAAGTGGGAGCGGGTCTCGTGGGACGAGGCGCTCACCGAGATCGCCGAAGAGGTCGTCGACGCGGTCGAAGACGAAGAGTACGACGCGATAAGCGGCTTCACGCCGATCCCCGCGATGAGCCCCGTCTCGTTCGCCTCCGGGAGCCGCCTTATCAACCTGCTCGGCGGCGTCAGCCACTCGTTTTACGACTGGTACTCCGACCTCCCGCCGGGCCAGCCGATCACGTGGGGGACCCAGACTGAGAACGCTGAGAGCGCGGACTGGTACAACGCCGACTACATCATCGCGTGGGGCTCGAACATCAACGTCACGCGGATCCCCGACGCGAAGTACTTCCTCGAGGCGGGCTACGACGGCGCGAAGCGGGTCGGGATCTTCACCGACTACAGCCAGACGGCGATCCACTGCGACGAGTGGATCGGCCCCGACCCCGGCTCCGATACGGCCCTCGCGCTCGGGATGGCTCGGACCATCGTCGACGAGGGGCTGTACGACGAGGGACACTTGAAAGAGCAGACCGACATGCCGCTGCTCGTCCGCGAGGACACCGGGAAGTTCCTCCGCGCGAGCGAGGTCGCCGGGCTCTCCGTCGACGCCGACCGCCCCGAGAAGGTGTTCGTCATGCAGGACGCCGACGGCGGGCTCAGGGCGGCGCCCGGCTCGCTCGGCGGGCGCGACGGCCAGCACGACGCGTCCGCGAGCATCGCGCTCGACTTCGATCCGGAGCTGGCTGCCGAACGAACGGTCGACACCGACGACGGGAGCGTCGAGACGCGGTCGGTCTGGCTGAACCTCCGCGACGAGCTGTCGGCGTACACTCCCGAACGGGTGCACGAGCTGACCGGCGTCGGAGAGTTCACTCACCGGAAGATCGCCCGCGAGTTCGCCGACGCGGACCGCGCGAAGATCATCCACGGGAAGGGGGTCAACGACTGGTACCACAACGACCTCGGGAACCGCGCGATCCAGCTCCTCGTCACGCTCACCGGGAACCTCGGCCGCCAGGGGACCGGGCTCGACCACTACGTCGGCCAGGAGAAGATCTGGACGTACAACGGCTGGCAGACCCTCTCGTTCCCGACCGGAAGCGTGCGCGGGGTGCCGACGACGCTGTGGACGTACTACCACGCCGGCATCATGGAGAACACGGACCCGGACACCGCCGCGCGGATCCGCGAGTCGGTCGAGAAGGGGTGGATGCCGCTGTACCCCAGCGAGCGCGACGACGGCTCGCGACCGGACCCGCGGGTGATGTTCGTCTGGCGCGGGAACTACTTCAACCAGGCCAAGGGCAACGTCGCGGTCGAAGAGGAGCTGTGGCCCAAGCTCGATCTGGTCGTCGACGTCAACTTCCGGATGGACTCGACCGCGCTCAACAGCGACATCGTCCTGCCGACGGCGAGCCACTACGAGAAGCACGACCTCTCGGAGACGGACATGCACACGTACGTGCACCCGTTCACGCCGGCCGTCGAACCCCTCGGCGAGGCCAAGACGGACTGGGAGATATTCCGGGCGCTCGCCGAGAAGATCCAAGAGGTCGCCGAAGCGCGCGACGCCGGCCCGGTCGACGATCGGAAGTTCGACCGGCGGATCGACCTCCAGTCGGTCCACGACGACTACGTCCGCGACTGGGAGACCGGCGAGGCGGACGCGCTCGCCGAGGACCGGGCGGCCGCGGAGTTCATCTTGGAGAACTCCGAGGAGACGAATCCGTCCGACACGACCGAGCGGATCGAGTTCGACGACATCGACGAACAGCCGCGACGACTCCTCGCGGCCGGCGACCACTGGACCTCCGACATCGAGGACGGGGAGGCGTACACGCCGTGGAAGGACTACGTCCAGGACAAGCAGCCGTGGCCGACGTTCACGGGTCGCCAGCAGTACTACATCGACCACGACTGGTTCTTAGAGCTGGGCGAGGAGCTCCCGACGCACAAGGAGTCGCCGGTCCTCCAGGAGAAGTCGGAGTACCCGCTCAGCTACAACACGCCGCACAGCCGGTGGTCGATCCACTCGACGTGGCGCGACGACACGAAGATGCTCCGGCTCCAGCGCGGCGAGCCGACCGTCTACCTCAACCCCGACGACGCCGAGGAGCGCGGCATCGAGGACGGCGACACCGTGCGGGTGTACAACGACCTGGACTCGGTCGAGGTGCAGGCGAAGATCTACCCGAGCGGGGAGCCCGGCACCGCCAGGCACTTCTTCAGCTGGGAGCGGTTCCAGTACCCCGACCGGAACAACTTCAACTCGCTCGTGCCGATGTACATGAAGCCGACGCAGCTCGTCCAGTACCCGGAGGACTCGGGCGAGCACCTCCACTTCTTCCCGAATTACTGGGGCCCGACCGGCGTGAACAGCGACGTGCGCGTCGAGGTGGAGCCCGTCGAGGGAGGAGCCGAATCGGTCGCGGGCGGCGCGGTCGACGGCGGCGAGCGTTCCGACGGCGACGCGGACGAGACCGCTCGCGGACCGCTCGATCGCGTGACCGACCTGCTCGGGGGTGGTGACCGATGAGCAAGACCGACGACGACGGGACGGGGCGAGTCGGCGACGAGGGACGAGCGGCCCAGACCGACGACGGGAACGTCCCGATCGCCGAGGGCGTCGACCACCAGGTCGCGATGGTGATGGACCTGAACAAGTGTATCGGCTGTCAGACGTGCACGATCGCCTGCAAGACCAACTGGACCGAGTCGGGCGGCCGCGAGTACATGTACTGGAACAACGTCGAGACGAAGCCCGGCGCGGGCTACCCGCGCGACTGGGAGGAGCTCGGCGGCGGCTGGGACGACGAGGGGCAGGAGCGGACGCCGGGCGAGCTCCCCGACGAAGAGGCGTACGGCCGCCCGTGGGAGTTCAACCACGAGGCGATCATGTACGAGGGCAGCGACGAGCCCCTCCGCCCCATGGAGAACGCCGACTGGGGGCCGAACTGGGACGAGGACGAGGGGGCCGGCGAGTACCCGAACTCCTACTACTTCTACCTCCCCCGAATCTGCAACCACTGCACGCACCCCTCCTGCGTCGAGGCCTGTCCGCGCTCCGCGATATACAAGCGCGAGGAGGACGGGATCGTCTTGATCGACCAGGACCGCTGTCGCGGCTACCGCTACTGCGTCGAGGGGTGTCCCTACAAGAAGGTGTTCTACAACGCGCAGACGAAGACGAGCGAGAAGTGCATCTTCTGTTACCCCCGGATCGAGGGAGAGGGGCCGGAAGGCGAGGTCCGTCCCCCGTCCTGCGCCGAGGACTGCCCGCCGCAGCTCCGGCACGTCGGGTTCCTCGACGACGAGGGCGGGCCGATCCACAAGCTCGTGAACGAGTACGAGGTCGCGCTCCGGCTCCACCCCGAGTACCGGACCGAGCCGAACGTTTACTACATCCCGCCGTACGCGCCGCCGCAGACCGGCGATGACGGCGAGACGGTCGACGCCGATCGCATCCCGCTGAACTACCTCGAGGAGCTGTTCGGCCCGCAGGTGGAGGAGGCGCTCAACACGATCACCCGCGAGCGGGAGCGGGCGGAGCGCGGCGTGGAGAGCGAGCTCATGGAGATCCTCTCGACCGTGAACAACGACGACCAGTACCGGCTGGAGGTGTTCGACGATGCGGCGTGAGGACGACGCCGACGGGACCGGTGATCGACGCCTCGTGTTCCGAGGCGTCACGTCCCGAGACCTCGCGCTCGCGGCAGCGATCGCGGTCGCCCTCGTGGCCGCGACCGCGGCGTTCCCGGCGCTCGCCGACGCGCAGGGTGCCTACGAGATACCGGTCGACCGGCGGGGAGACCCGGCCGATCTGGCCGAACCGACCGGATCCGCGTGGGGATCGGCGGAGACCGTGGAGATGCCGATGACCAGCGCGGGCGCGGCGGTCCCGCAGGGCTCGGAGACGGCGGTCGAGGCCGCTCGCGTGAAGGCCGTTCGGACCGACGAACGGCTGTTCCTCCGGGTGTCGTGGTCGGACCCGACCGCCAACGCCTCGACCGACGGGATCCGTGAGTTCGCCGACGCCGCCGCGGTCCAGTTCCCGGCTGCGCCGACGGATCGACCGCCGCTCGCGATGGGGTCGACGGAGAACCCGGTGAACGTCTGGTACTGGAACGGCGCCGGCGCGTCGGAGTCCCTGCTCGCCGGCGGCCCGGGGAGCACGACAGAGATGAACGGGTCGGCGGTCCGGACGGCGGCGACCCACGAGGACGGTCGGTGGACGGTGGTGTTCTCCCGGCCGCTCCCGAGCGACCGCGCGAACGTCACCGACCTCACCACCGAGGCGGACACGAACGTGGCGTTCGCGGTCTGGGAGGGCTCGAACGGCGAGCGGTCCGGGCGGAAGGCCGCGAGCGAGTGGTTCTACCTCTCGTTCACCGACGACACCGGTGCCCCCTACGAGATACTCCTCTGGACCGTCGCGGGGGTCGCCGTCGTGTTCACCACGCTCGTGACCGTCGAGGGGATCCGCCGGACGAGGGGTGAGTGACCGTGTCCGAATCGACCGCCGAACGCGACGGCGAGTTCGAGGGGTCGGAGAACCCCGACCGTCGCGCCCCGGACGAGGCCGTCGACGCCGAGACGGGCGCCCGCGGGGCGGTCTACGGGCTCCTCGCGAGCGCCTTCGACGAGCCGACGCCGGAGCCGCACGAGGAGTTCGCCGACGGCTCCGTCGACCGCGCGATGGCGACGCTCGTCGAGCGGTCGGGGCTCGACGTCGACCCCCCGGACCTGACGGTCGACGACGACCGCGAGACCCTCGCGGCCCGGTACAACGACCTGTTCGTCGTCGGCTACTCCGAGGTGATCGACGGGACGGACGGGACGGTCGAGAACCAGGGCCCGCCGGCGTCGCTGTACGAGTCGACCTACCGGTCCGACGCCTCGTGGAACGACGTGAACCTCGACCTGGCGCGGGCGTACGAGCACTTCGGCTGCGAGATCGGCGGCGACGAGCGCCGCCACCACGACAACCTCCGGCTGGAGCTGGAGTTCGCGGGGTACCTCTGCCGGCTCGCCGCGGCGACCGAAGGCGACGGGGACGGCTACGACCGCGCGCGGCTCGACTTCCACGACCGCCACCTCTCGGTGCTCGCCGGCGGGCTCGACGACGCGCTCGATTCCGAGCCGGGGACCGGCGTGTACGGTCGGCTCGCCGCGTTCCTCGCGGAGTTCGTCGCGGCCGACGTCTCGGACCTTGCGGCCCGGCTCGACGTCGGCGCGGGAAGCGGCGCGGAGTCCGACGGCGACGGGGGTGAGGGCGCGTGACTGCGTCGACCGTGGCCGTCGAGTCCGACCGCGACGACGCCGAGGCCGTGAGCGGTCCGTCCTCGAACGCGACCGAGGACGCGACGGCCGAGCGCCGAGCGCGGGACGCCCCGCTCGACGGGCGACTCCTCGTCGTCCTCGTGACGGCGGCGGCCGCCGTCGCCGCGTCGACCGCGATCCGGATCGCGTACAACGCGCCGTTCGCTCCGGTCGAGGTCCCGACCCGCGCGATACCGGCCGCGAACGCGGTCGCCCTGCTCGGCGTCGGGGCGGCGCTCGGGACGCTCGCGCTCGCGTCGCGCCGCTCCGGCGTCCGCGTCGGGCTCCTCTTCGCGGCGGTGTTCGGGGCGCTCGCGACTGCCTCCGACGCCGCGGCCGTCGCGGCGGCGGTCGCGGTTCCCGCCGGCGCCGCCGTCGCCCTCGCGCACGCCCTGTGGCGGCCGACGACCTACGTGGAGCTCCGGCGACGCGTCGTCGCCGCGGCGTTTCCGGCCGCGATCGGGCTCTCGCTCGTCGGAACGGCGTGGGGGCTCGGAGCCGGCGTCCGCGAGGCCGGCTCCGTCGCGTTCCTCCTCGCGGCGACGCTTCTCGCCGCCCTCGCGGAGACGGACCGCCTCGCGCTGCTCGCGGGAGCGGGCGGCTTCCTCTGCGTCGCCGCCGCGAGCGCCGCCGCGCCGTACGTGACCGGGAGCGCGCTGCTCGCCGGGTTCGGCGTCGTGGGGAGCCCCCACCTGCTCGCCGCGACGGCGGCGTTCGGCGGCGTCGCGGCCCTGGTCGCCGGCCTCCGGGACGGCGACCGGTCGCTCGCGCTGGGGGCGGGAGTGCTGCTCGTCGCCGGCGTCCCGGCCGCGCCGACCGCCGCGCTCGCGGCGTCTCTCGGCGCCGTGCTCGTCGCGGTCGACCCGGCTGACCTGCTCGCGACCGCGGAGGTGAGCTCCCGATGAGAGACCCGGACGAGGCGACCGACGGCCCCACCGACCCCCGCGTGCATCCCGAGGAGAGCCCGGGGTTCGGCGACAACCCGGACGGGCTCGAGGACATCGAGGTGGACCGCGACGTCACCGTCGGCGAGGCCTCACAGCGCGAGCTTCAGGCGACGGACACCGCGCCGCTCCGCGGGACCGAGGCCGCGGAGAAGATCGCGACGCTCGCGGACGGCGACCCGGTCGAGCGGCGCCGGGCGGCGCTGGCGCTCGGTGAGGGGCGTCGGAGCGACGCCGTCGTCGACGCGCTCGTCGAGCGGGGTCTCGCGGACGAGGACGCCGACGTGCGCCAGTTCGCGGTCGAGGCGCTCGGTCAGCTCGGCGGAGACCGGGCGAGCGCGGCCGCGACCGAGACGCTCGCGGACGACGATCCGTGGGTCCGCGCCGAGGCCGTCGTCGCGCTCGACCGGATCGACCGGGCCGCCAACGCCGACGCGATCGAGGCCGCGCTCGACGACGGCCACCACGCGGTCGTCAGGAACGCGATGGTGTCGCTGTTCAAGCTCCGCGGCGAGGCCCTGCTCCCTGTGTTGCTCGACCGCTCGCGAGCGGAGAGCGAGCGGCTCCGAGAGTGGGCCGTCCACCTGCTCGCCGGCGTCGACGACGAGCGCGCGACCGAGCGGCTCGAGACGGTCGCCGCCGACGAGTCGGAGCCACGGGTCGTTCGCAGCACCGCCGCGCGGGCGCTCGACGCCGACCCGGGGAAGTTCAGGCGCCAGTTCAGCGGCGGCACCGAGAACGACAGCGCCGCCCTCCCGGGCGAGAGCACGCTCAACCGGCGGCCAGACCTGTGATCACCCCCCATCCCCGCGCCGATACCCGAGGAAATCTCAGATGACCGATTCCACCACCGACCGACCGACCGCGGACGAATCGACCCCCGAGAACCGACCGGAAGACGGAGAGAGTACGGACGCCGACGGTTCGGGCCTCTCGACCGACGACGTCGAGGCCGCGCTCCGAAAGGTCCGCGACCCCGACGCGGAGGTGAGCGCGTTCGAGGCCGGCGTCGTCGAGGACCTCTCGATCGACGACGGCACGGTCGCGATCGAGGCCGACCTGCGCGAGTTTCCCCCCGACGCGGCCGAGCGGGTGTCGGCGGCCATGGTGCGGGCCGCCGCCGACGTCTCCGGCGTCTCCGACGTTCGGGTCGAGCAGGTCGATCCGAGCCCGGACCTCGACGGCCGGGAGTCGGGGATCGGGGCCGCAGACAGGGTGATCGCGGTCGCGAGCACGAAGGGCGGCGTCGGCAAGACGACGGTGGCGACGACGCTGGCGTGCGCGTTGGCGGCCGGAGACGGCGACGCCGGGGGAGGTGTCGACCCCGCCGTCGGGCTGTTCGACGCCGACATCTACGGCCCCAACGTCCCCGAAGTGGTCGACGCGGGCGGCCCCGTCTACAGCGACGACGACGGGAACCCCGTTCCGATCGACGTCGGCGGGCTGGAAGTGATGAGCGTGGGGCTGCTCTCCGGCGACGGCCCGCTCGCGTGGCGGGGCGCGATGGCCCACGACGCGCTCTCGGACCTGTTCGAGACGGTCGCCTGGAGCGACCCCGACACCGTCGTCGTCGACATGCCGCCGGGGACCGGCGACGTGGCGCTGACCACCCTCCAGGAGGTGCCCGTCGACGGCGTCGTCCTCGTCACGACGCCGTTCCACGCGGCGGTCTCCGACACCGCCCGCGCGCTGGAGCTGTTCGAGGAGAACGAGGTGCCCGTCCTCGGCGTCGTCTCGAACATGGGGGAGTTCGTCTGCGACGAGTGCGGCACTCCCCACGACCTGTTCGGCGGCGACGACCCGATCGAGGCGCTCGGTCTGCCGGTGCTCGCCGAGCTCCCGTTCGATCCGGAGATGCAGTCGACGCCGGCTCCGTCGACCGACGCGCTCCCCGAGGGCGCCGACGCGCTCGCGGGCGCGGTTGACGAGCGGTACGAAGAGGTCTGGACCGTCGACCCGCCCGAGGACGCCGTCGATCTCCGGGGCCTCGATCCGGGGACCCGAAAGGAGCGCGTCGCAGAGCGGTTCCGCGAACTCGACGCCGGCGAGGAGTGTCTCGTCGTGAGCGACCGCGACCCGGCGCCCGTCCGGGAATTCCTGCTCGACCTGGTCGACGCCGACGCGCTCCCGAGCTTCCGCGTCAAGCGACAGAACCCGGAGACGTGGTTCGCGAAGGCGACGCGGCCGTAATCGCCCTTCTCGTTTCTGTCGTACGTGTCCGTAGGTGAGACGTTCTCTTCTGGTCTCGATCGGCACGGGCACGGCGGTGGTCGTATATAAATGACACTGCGGTGGCGCGCCCCGGTGAGCGGCCCAGAGGGCCGCGAGCCGACGGTGCGAGGGAGTCGCTGGCGGCTGTCGCCGCCAGCGACGAGGCTGGGGAGGCGTGGGGTTCGGTTGCGGTGCTGTGCGGGGCGGGACTCAAAGGGGCAGTCGCGCTCGGCGAACCCCAGCGACGCAAGGACCGCAAGGAGGGAGCGTGAGCGACCGACTGAGGACCGCAGCGAGCTGTGGGAGCCGAGCGCGACTGGGGCTTTGGACGTGTTCACCGCAGCGTCGCCGGCGACTTATAAATCACTGACAGCAACACCGTGATCCGACTTATAAATCGGACCACGCGCCGAGGAACCGCTGGACCGCGGTGAGGTGGCCGACCGCGGCGAACAGCGCGAGCAGGAGGCCGACGACGTTGAGCCCGGCGACGACCGGCGCCGCGTAGACGGCGGCGACGAGGCCGACGGCTCCCATCAGCGCGAGCCGATCCGCCCGGCCCAGGAGTCCCCCGTACTCGCGGCCGATGCCGACCGCCTGGATCTGGGTGCCCATGTACGAAGTCATCAGGACGCCGGTGACGGCGAGGAAGCCGAGGGCGTACGCCTCGATCCCGACCGTGAACCCCGCGATGATCGCGATGTCGGCGTACCGGTCGAGCACG
Organism: Halorubrum depositum; assembly: GCF_007671725.1. NCBI lineage: Archaea > Methanobacteriati > Methanobacteriota > Halobacteria > Halobacteriales > Haloferacaceae > Halorubrum > Halorubrum depositum. Next base: position 228,403 of record NZ_VCNM01000002.1, read on the forward strand.
TGGTCGAGGAGGTCGCCGCCGTCCGAGGAGACCGCCAGGTGACGGGCGAGCGCGCCGTCGACGAGGTCGAGCCAGCCGTTGAGCAGGACGCAGACCGCGCCGACGGCGTAAAACAGCGGCTCGCCGACCGCGAACGCGCCCGCGGCCGCGACCGCCACGCCGAACGCGAGGACGCTCACCTGGTCTGGCGAGAGCCCGAGCCGGGCCGCGGCGCGCACCCACGGGCCGAGCAGCCGGTCCGCCACCGAGCGGTACTGGTCGAGGGTCATCTACCGTCCCGACCGTCGCGGGTCATATATATTCGATGAAGTCGACGGTGCCGGCGCTCGGGCCGCGCTCGCCCTCGATCGCGGCGCGGATCTCGTCGGCCACGGCTTGAGGGTCGCGGTCCGTCGTGTCGATCTCGTACACGTTCTCCGTCCCGTGTTCCGCGACGGCCTCCGAGAGGATCACGTCGAGCGCCTCGCTCTCCGCGTTTTCCTCTGCCGTCGCGTCCGGCTCCCCGCGCTCGCGGAGCCGCGTCTCGACCGTCTCCGGGTGACAGCGCAAGACGACGACGCGGTCGACGTCGAACCGGTGCGCGAGGTGGGAGTCGAGGACGCCGGTCCAGTCGCCGAGGTGTTCCCGCACCGCGTCGAGGTCGGCGACGAGGGTGTCGCGGTCGGCGTCGCGCTCGGTCCAGAGCGCGTCGTCGTCCTTTATCAGGTCGTTGAGGTGGATCACGTCGTATTCGTCTTCGAGCAAGGCGGTCGCGGTCGACTTACCGGTTCCGGGGGTGCCGGTGACGGCGACGCGGGTCGGGTCGGGGTCCGAATCGGCGTCCCGGTGGGCGGCGGCGTCTCCGCCCTCCGTCGACGACTCCCCGCTCACGCCCGAACACCGAGCCCGAGGTCGGCGAGCGTCTCGTTGAGCCGGTCGATCGCCTCTCGGGTCTCCTCGCGGGTCCCGGTCGAGATCCGGACGTGGTTCGGCAGCCCGAACGAGGTGCAGTCGCGGATGATCACGCCGCGCTCCTGGGCCGCGTCGGCGACCCGCTCCGCGTCGCCGACCTCGGCGAGCACGAAGTTGCCGGCCGACTCGACGGTCGGTGCGTCGAGCTCGTCCACGATGTACTCGCGGGCCCAGCGGGCCGTCTCGATCGACTCCTCGACGTGTCCCTCGTCGTCGAGGGCGGCGAGCGCGGCCCGGCAGGCGAGCTCGTTCGCGGCGAACGGGGTGTTCACCCGGGCGTACGCCTCGCCCCACGCCTCGGGGACGACGCTGTACCCGATCCGGAGCCCCGCGAGCCCGTACGCCTTCGAGAACGTCCGGAGCACCGCTACGTCGTCGCGCTCGTCGACGAGGGGGATCGCGCTGTCGACGTCGGCGAACTCGCCGTACGCCTCGTCCACGACGACGAGCGTCTCCTCGGCGGTCGCGTCCGCGATCGCCTCGACCTCGTCCAGCGGCATCGTCGACCCCGAGGGGTTGTGCGGGGAGGTGACGTAGACGATCCGTTCGCCGCCGTACGCGCTCAGGACCGTCTCGGCGTCCTGCGCGAAGCCGTCGGCCGGGGAGAGGTCGTACTCCGTCACCTCGCCGTGGTGGTACCGGGCCGACATCCCGTAGTAGGCGAAGCCGGGCGCCGGGACGAGGACCTCGTCGCCCGGTTCCAGCGCGGCCCGCGCGAGGTAGTCGATCGAGCCGTCGGCGCCGGGCGAGACCCACACCTGCTCGGTCGTCACGCCCCACTTCTCGGCGATCTTCGCGGTGAGGTCGGTGTGCGAGGACTTCGGGTACTGGTGGACGCGGTCGGCGTGCTCGCGGATCGCCTCGACCGCCGCCGGGCTCGGGCCGTGCGGGTTCTCGTTCGAGGAGAGCTTGATCAGGTCGTCGGGGTCGATCCCGCGCTCGCGGGCGACCTCCTCGACGCCCCGGCCCGGGACGTACGGCGAGTGGTCCGAGAGATCGCGTGGTTGCATGCCCGTTCGTCCGGGACGGGCGCTCTTAAGGGTGGTTGAACGGGACGGCGTCGACGGCGGCCCCGCGCCACCGATTCCGCGAGCACGTAGCCCGCGCGTTCACCGGATGCGTCGCCCGCGCGTTCACCGGAAACCCGGTGTGCGACCGGGCCGCAGGGAGCGCCGGACGGTGCGAGTTCCGTCCGCCGGTCAGGGGACGCGCACGTCGTGTTCGAGGGTCCCGACGCCTTCGATCTCGACCTCGACCGTGTCGCCGTCGGAGAGCGCGCCCACGCCCTCCGGCGTCCCGGTCGCGATCACGTCGCCGGCCTCCAGCGTGAGGTACGTCGTGATCTCCTCGATCAGGGTCGGCACGTCGAAGATGAGGTGTTCGCGGTCGCTCGACTGCTTCGTCTCGCCGTTCACCCGGAGCTCGACGCTCGCGTCCGCGGGGACCTCGTCCGGGGTCGCCATCACGGGCCCGAGCGGCGCGGCGTTGTCGAACGCCTTCCCGCGCACCCAGTTCTGCTCGCGGTTCTGGTCGTCGCGGTTCGAGACGTCGTTCATGCAGGTGAAGCCGGCGACGACGTCCATCGCGTCGTCGGCGTCGACGGCCTTGCACTGCTCGCCGATCACGACCGCCAGCTCCGCCTCCCAGTCGATCCGGTCTTTCCCCTCGGGGACGGTGACCGTGTCGCCGTGGCTCGCCAGCGCGTTCGGCGGCTTCAGGAAGAGGAGCGGGCGGTCCGGCACGTCGTTGCCGAGCTCGGCCGCGTGGTCGGCGTAGTTGCGTCCGATACAGACGATCTTCGTGGGGTCCGTCGGCGGGAGCACGTCGATCGCGGAGTCGTCGAGCGCGTACTCGTCGCCGCCGAAGGCGACGGTGTCGGTCGCGGGGTCGTACGTGCCTTCGCGGATCGAGCCGGCCGGATCGCGGAACCGTGCGTGGTGCATGTGCGAGCGATCGGGCGGGGTCTTAAAAAGGGTTGCCGGACGGCGCCGGCCGCGTCACTCCCCTTCGCGGTCCGCCGACTCCGAGAGCTCGGTGGGGTGCTCCCGGTCGCCGGAGCCGGTGTCGGGTGCATCGAGGCCCGGTCCGACCGCATCGAGGTCGGGCCCCTCCCCGGCGGATCCGCCGAACAGCTCCTCGCGGGCGCAGTCCGCGCAGTAGTGGTTGTGACGGACCGCGTGTGTACGGACCGGCACGCCCGCCACGACCGTCTCGTCGCGCCGTCGACTGACGACTCCGCGCTCGAAGGGCTCGCCGCAGACGACGCACGGGTCGTCGACGGACTCCGGCGGGCGGACCACTCGGTGGTCGACCGTCTTCAGTCGGCCGAACGCGGTGACCCGGTGGCGACGCTGTAGGCGCTCTTGGGCCGGCGGCGCCGCGCCCGCGCCGAGGAGGGCGAACGCCAGTCCGACGAGCGCGACGGGCAGGGAGGCGACCTCGAAGGCGAAAAAGCCGATCCAGCCGCCGACGGCCAGCAGCAGCCCGCTCAGGAGGTACGCGGAGACCGTTCCGAGCCGCCGACTGCGCTCGGAGCGCGAGGGGGCGCGGACCCGCGTCGAGTCGCCCCGAACCAGCCGGCGCCGCTCGGCCAGCTTCGAGTAGTGCCACCAGCCGTACAGCAGGTTCCCGACGCCGCCCGTGAACAGCAAAAGGAGGACGTGGACGCCCACCGAGCCGATCTCCCTGTCGACGACGGTGACGCGGTCGCCGTCGTCGCGCTCGATCTCCCACCCGGCGTCGAGGTGGTCCCGGACGCGGCGACGGAACGCCCGCTCGCTCTCGCCGTCGGCGTCGGGGCGGGACGCGCCGCAGTTCGAGCAGAACCGGTCGTCCGGTTCGAACCGGTCGCCGCAGTCCGGGCAGTGCGCGGATCGGCCGCCGACGTCGGCGCCGCAGTCCGGACAGAAGCTCGCGTCGGACGGGAGCGACGCGTCGCACGACGGACAGACCGACGGCGGGTCGGCGGGGCCGCTGGTCGTGGAGGGCATCTCCATCCCGTAGACGCCCGGGACGGTTAATCGCTTTCGCCGCCGTCTCGCTCGCCCGGGCCGCGATCGCGTCTCGTCGCCGGTGGCCCGCCGTCGCGTCGCCACGACCGCAGGCCCGTCTTCCGCGGCGTCGGCTTTTATTACTGTTCGCCGAGAGGATCCAGACGAACCATGGAACTCACCTGGCACGGTCACTCGACGTGGCACGTCGTCGTCGACGACACGGAGCTCCTGATCGATCCGTACTTCGACAACCCGAAGACCGACGTCGACCCGGAGGAGCTCGACCCCGACTACCTCCTCTTGACCCACGGACACACGGACCACATCGCCGACGCCGACCGCTTCGAGGGCGCGACCGTCGTCGCCACCCCGGAGCTCACCGGCTACGTCCAGGACACGTTCGGCCACGAGCACACGCTCCCCGCCGGCGGGATGAACATCGGCGGCACCGTCGAGTGCGGCGACGCGTGGGTGACGATGGTCCGCGCGGACCACTCGAACGGGATCGACACCGGGTACGGCACCTCCGGCGGGATGCCGACCGGCTTCGTCATCGGGGACAAGAAGCCGACCCAGGAGTCCGACCCCGACTGCACGACGTTCTACCACGCGGGCGACACCGCGCTGATGTCCGAGATGGTCGACGTGATCGCCCCGTACCTGGAGCCGGACGCCGCCGCGCTCCCCGCCGGCGACCACTTCACGATGGGGCCAGCGGGCGCCGGCATCGCCGCCGACTGGGTGGGCGCCGACGTGGTGTTCCCGATGCATTACGACACGTTCGGACCGATCGAGATCGAGACGCGGGAGTTCGTCAACGAGGTGAAGGCCGCGGGCGCCGCCGCCGAGCCCGTCGTCCTCGAGGGCGACGAGACGTACGTGCTGGAGTCGTAGCCGGTCGATCGGCCGCGTTCCGTTTTTTCGAGGATTCCGCCGGTGCGAACGTGATTGATGGCAACCTTTAGGCCGCGGCGAGCCCTCTGTCGACGCGTATGTCTGACATCCAGACGTCGACCGTCTCCGAGGAAGGGTACGCCTGCACGAGTCAGGTCGGCGACTTCGACCTGCAGATCGACGCGACCGACGAGACGGGACCGAACCCGAACGCCGCGCTCGTCGCGACGTACGCCTCCTGTTACCTCCCCGCATTCCGCGTGGGCGGGAGCCAGCGCGGCGAGGAGGACCTCGGGAAGATCCAGATCGACGCGAGCGCCGATCTCGACGACGACGACGACCTGGAGGCCATCGCCTTCGACGTCCACGTCGAGGCCGACCTCGACGACGAGACCGCGTCCGAGATCGCCGAGCGCGCCGAGGGGATCTGTCACGTCCACAGCGCGCTGCGCGAGGGGCTCCACGCCGACATCAGCGTCTACCCCGGCGCGTTCTGAGGAACCGCCGACCGCGACCCGTTTTCGCTTCTCGCCGCACTCGTAGGAACGCCTACGGCGAGCCGACCTCGTCGGCGCCGTCGACGAGATCGACCCCGCGGAACTCGAAGCGCGCCCCGCCCGACTCGCTCTCGGTCAGCGTGACCGTCCAGCCGTGGGCCCCGGCGATGCGCTCCACGATCGCGAGCCCGAACCCGGTACCGGTCTCGGAGGTCGTGCGCCCGTTCTCGAACACCTCCTCGCGGCGCTCCTCGGGGATCCCCGGCCCGTCGTCGGCGACGTAGAAGCCGTCGTCGAGGTCTCCGACGACGACCCGCCCCCCGCCGTGTTCCGCGCTGTTCCGAAAGAGGTTCTCCAGGAGTCGCTTCAGGCGGTCGCGGTCCGCGAGCACCGCTCCGGTAACCTCGAAGGAGACGTCGAGAGCGTTCGCGTGGCCCCCGTCCCCGCCGGACGCGGCGCCCCCGAGCGGCTCGAACTCGCCCGCGTCGTACCGGTCCGCCAGCTCGTCGACGGCGACCGGCTCGACCGGCCCCACGGCGTCGCCCTGTCTGGCGAGCGTGAGGACGTCCTCGATCAGCCGCTCCATCTCGTCGAGCGCCCGATCACAGCGATCGAAGTAGGACTCCTCGCCCGTCTCCCTGGCGAGCCGGAGGTAGCCGGAGAGCACGTTGAGGGGGTTCCGGAGGTCGTGCGAGACGATGGAGGCGAACTCGTCGAGCCGCTCGTTCTCGCGCTCGATCCTGCGCTCGTACGCCTTCCGTTCCGAGATATCACGGCTCGTGGCGAGGAACCGATCCTCGCCGTGGACGTCTATCCGGCGCACGTGGACCTCGGCGGGGAACGTCGTTCCGTCGGCCCGCGCGAACGTCGTCTCCAGGCGGATGGTCTCGTCCATCTCGATCTCCTTCCACATCTCGACGGCCTCGTCGGGGTCCATCTCCCGGTCGACGTCCCACACCTTCATCCCGGACAGCGCCTCGCGGTCGTAGCCGAGCTCCGTCGTCATCGCTCGGTTCACGTCGAGTATCTCCCCCGTTTCGTCGTGGATGTCGATCATGTCGGGGGAGCCGTCGTAGAGCGCCTCCAGCCGCGCCGAGGTGCGTTCGAGGCGGCGCTGGCGACGCCGCTGCTCGGTCACGTCCCGCGAGATCCCCAGGACGCCGTCGAACTCGCCGTCGATGACGAGGCGGCGCAGTCCGAAGTCGACGATCGTCTCCGGTCGACCGGGGAAGTCGAGGTCGGTCGTCCCCGTGAGCGTCGCGAGGTCGCCGTCGACGAGCGCCGCGAACGGGTCGCCGTCGCGGGTCTCGCGGATCCGGTCGATCAGCCGGCTCCGCCGACCGACCAACTCCTCGCGGGACGTCTCGTACACGTCGGCGATGCGGTCGTTGACGAGCTCGAAGCGCCCGTCGGCGTCGTAGACGGCCACCGAGTCGGGGAGGTCGTCGACCAGCCGCCGGTAGCGTTCGAGGTCGCGCTCGCGCTCCTTCTCCGCCGTCACGTCGATGTGGATCCCCACGGCGCGCACCGGCTCCCCGTCCTCGTCGCGCTCGACGACGCGGCCCCGGTCCCGGATCCACCGCCACTCGCCGGACTTCGATCGCATCCGGTGGTCGCACTGGTAGTGCTCGGTCTCGCCGGCGAAGTGCGCCTCCAGCGCCGACCACGCCCCGTCGATGTCGTCCGGGTGGACGCGGTCCTCCCACTCCGAGAGCTCGAAGGAGATCTCGGAGCGGTCGTAGCCCAGCATCGCGGCCCACCGCTCGTCGAACCGGACCTCGTCGGTGCGGAGGTCCCAGTCCCAGACGCCGACGTCGGCTCCCTCGACCGCGAGCCGGAGCCGCTCGGAGAGCTCGCGGAGCTCGCGCTCGCGCTCCTTCTCCTCGGTCACGTCGCGGAAGTAGACGGAGAGTCCCGTCGCCGAGGGGTAGACGCTGATAGCGAGGTCGGCGCCGAGCGCGTCGAAGCGGTACTCGAACTCGCGGGGCTCACCCTCCGCCATCGCCGTCCGGAGCTCCTCCTCGAGGACCGTCCCGCGGACGCCGGGGAACCGCTCCCAGATCGGGTCGCCGAGGAGGTCGGCGGCGTCGCGCTCGAGCATCTCCTTGGCCCGCTCGTTGAGGTACGTGAGACGCCACTCGCCGTCGATCCCGCAGAACGCGTCCGTCATCCGGTCGAGGTGCTCCGCGAGCCGTCGGTCGGTTCGCGCCTCCGACACGGCGCCCGCGATCCGCGACGCGAGCGTCGCGTAGGGTTCGTCGACGCCGTTCTTCGGGAGGTACGCGTCGGCGCCCGCGGCGACCGCCTCGCTCGCCACCCGCTCGGACCCGCGACCGGTGAACAGCACGAACGGGAGGTCTCCGCAGCGCTCGCGAACGGTTCTGAGGAGTTCGATCCCGTCGCCCCCGGACATCTCGTAGTCGCTGACGACGCAGTCGAACGTCCCCGACTCGACCGCGGTCAGCGCCTCGGTCGGATCGGTCTCGGGCGTCACGTCGAACCGGTCGTCGCGCGCCTCGACGAGCGACGCCGCGGTGTCCGCGAACCCCGGCTCGTCGTCGACGAGGAGGACTCGGATCCGGTCCGGAGAGCTTCCCGCGGCCGCGACCGACGTCGATCCGTCCGGGTCCCCACCTGTCATTCGTAAGTGTACACCTGATCCGACATGTTAACCGTTCCGTCTTCGGCCCGTCACGCCCCCGCGTACTCGGCGACCGCGCTCGACGCGACGTAGCCGATGGCGGCGACGACGAGCCCCGCGACGAGCGCGAGCGCGAACTCCCGACCCACCGCGTACGCCAGCAGGAACCCGACCATGCCGGCGCCGTTCGCGCACAACAGGCGGAGCGTTCGGTAGCTCGGCTCGCGGGTGGACATACCCCTCCTACGCGGGCTCGGGGCAAAAGCCCTGAGTCGTCGGCAGTCCGCGGTCGGTCCGGAGGTTTAAGCGAGGTTACGCGGCCAGCGCACCCGTGCGACTTCGCGAGCGACGACCGCGGGAACCGCCGAGGGCGCGCCGCCGCGACCGCGATCCGGAGGGATCGGAAGACCGCCCGAAACGCGGCGGTGGCGGAACGCCGGCGCGCTCGGGACGACGCGCCGGACCGAGCGCGTCCGGCCCGCGACCCGCCGCGGGCGGGATCGTCGGGGTCGTCTCCGCGTTCGGCGAGGCGATGGCGGTCCTCGCCGCGGTTGCCGGGCTGGTCGCGCCGGTCGCGCCGGCCGCCGGGACGGATCCGCTCCCGCCCGGCGCGGTCGCGCTGCCGAACTGGGCACCCCTCGTCGCCGCCGCGGTCGCGTTCGCGGCCTGTTGGCTGGCCGCGATCGGCGCGGCGCACGCGCTCGCGACGGCGTTCGGGCGACGGTGACTCGGTCGGCACCGCCCGGAGCCGGTCGCGCGGCGCTATACGCCCGAAGCCGAGCGCTCGCCGTCGACCGCGCCGGGAGCGCGTCCGAGGGCATCGCCGCCGGAGAGGGGTTGAAAGGGATCCGGGCCGAATGGATTCGTATGGGAATGAAAGGCGACGGCGAGGCGGAGCTTCACGAGATCGACCGGTTCGACGGCGGCGTCGGCTGGATCGCGTATCCCGAGGAGGCGATGGAGCGCGCGAGCCACGCGGTCGCGGTGCCGAACGAGGAGAGCGACGCCGACGACGTCTGGGTGTTCGACCCGGTCGACGCCCCCGAGCTCGACGACCTGCTCGCGGAGCTCGGCGATGTGGCCGGCGTCGTCGTCGGGCTCGACCGCCACAAGCGGGACAGCGCCGCGATCGCGACCCGCCACGGCGTCTCGGTGTGGGTCCCCGAGTGGATGACGGGCGTCGCGAGCGACCTCGACGCGCCGGTCGAGCGGTTCGGCGATCGGCTGGCCGACACCGGCTTCGAGGCGTTCCGGGTCCGCGACTCCTCGCTGCCGCCGTGGCAGGAGGCCGGGTTCTTCGACGGCGAGACCCTGATCGTCCCGGAGTCGCTCGGCACCTCGTCGTACTTCCGCGGCGACCGCGAGCGGATCGGCGTCCACCCGATGCTCCGGCTGACGCCGCCGACGGCTGCGCTCTCGGGCCGTGACCCGGACCGCGTGCTGGTCGGGCACGGCGTCGGCGTGCTCGACGGCGCGGCGATCGCGGTCGAGGACGCGCTCTCGAACTCGCGGGGGAAGGCGCCGGGGCTCTACGCGAAGACGCTCCGGTCGGCGATCGGGATCTGAGCGTGATCCACGTCACGCGCGACCTGTTGACGGTGCTCCTCGAACGCGCCGCCGAGCGCGACCCGGGCGAGACGAACCTCAGGCTGTCGGCCACGCGCGCCGGCGACTTCGAGACCGACACCGGTCTCGACCCGGAGACGCCCGTGTTGACGCATTTCACGCCGGACGTCGGCGGGTCGGTGAACGCGGTGTTCGGCGTCGACCTCGGCACCCCGGCGGGTCACGGCGGAGCGCGGTTCCTCTCGCACCCGGACGGGTTCCTCGGCGTGTCGAAGACGGACGACCTCGCCGCCGTCGTGCTCGTCGCCGTCCCCCCGTACGACGACGAGAGCGTCGCCGCGTTCGACCGCTCGGGCGACGGGATGGGGCTCGCCGTGGTCGACGCGGCGCCGCCCGAGGAGTCGATCCCGGAGTGAGCCGCCCGGGAGCGGCTTCCGGAGCGGGTCGACGAGCGGACGCGGCGCGAGCATGGGTTTAAAAAGGACCGAGCGAGTACTCACCGCCGATGGCAGCACGCCCACCCGGCGGCGGCGGTTCCTCCGAGCCCGACGCGATCGAGTTCGGCATCGCCGTGCTCGACGAGCGGGTCGAGGAGGCCGGCGTCTCGTTTCCCGCGACCGGCGAGGAGATCGTCGACGCGCTCGACGACGGCGCGATCCCGTACGACGCCAAGGGACGGACGATCCGCCTCTCCGAGGCGCTGGAACAGGTACCCCAGACCGAGTTCAAGAACGAGACCGAATTCCTCGACGCCCTCTACCCGGTGTTCGACCGCAAGCGCCGGGAGGGCGGCGGCTTCCTCACCAGCCTCCGCGACGCGCTCCCCTTTTGAATAGCTACGCGGACTGGCCGATCTCGACTTCCTCGTCCTCCTCGCTCCCGGTGTCGAGCCGTTCGATGACGTCGTTGATCAGCACGACGTCGCCGACGGCGCGGACCCATCGGTAGGGGACGATGACGCCCGTGTTCCCGTCGACGCGCCCGGCGAACAGCTCGTGATTGAGCTCCGCGAGCGCGAGCCCGGTCACCGACCGCGCGTCCAGATCGAGGCGCACGTCCTCGATCTCCCCGACGAAGACGCCGTTGTTCGAGTACACCTCACGACCGACGAGCGACGTGATCTCCTGTGGAGCCGCGTTCATATGAGATACGGTCACGAGCGCGCCTATTAAGCGTTCGTTGTCGAACGACGCCCGTCAGACGCGGGTCGGGCGTTCGCGAGGTCACCCTCCCCATCGCCGAGGCCACCCTCCCCGTCACGCCTCACTCCCGCGGCGCGACCAGCTCGACGGGATGCATCGGCGTGTCGCCGAGGAGCGCGTCGATCTGCTCGGTGCAGGAGGTGCCGGCGGCGACGACGGTGCGGTCGGTGTCGCCGAACTGCTCCCGTATCGGCTCGCCCACGTCCATGCTCAGCTCGTAGTAGTCGTGCTTGTAGCCGAACGAGCCGGCCATCCCGCAGCACTCGGTGTCGGAGACGCGCACGTCGTAGCCGAGCGCCTCCATCACGGCGGTCGCGTGCTCGCCGACGCCGATCGTCCGCGCCTGGCAGTGCGGGTGGTAAGCGACGCGCTTCCCGGCGGCCACCGGGCCGGTGCCCTCGGCCGGCGCGCGCAGATCGCTCGGGTCGGCGCCGTTCTCCAGCAGGCCGAAGACGTACTCCATCACGTCGTAGCTGGCCGCGGCGAGGCGCTCGTGGGAGGCCTCCGGGAGGAACTTCTCGTACTCGCTCCGGAACATCGCGAGGTCGCTCGGTTCGATCACGACCACGTCGCGGCCGGCGTCGACGTGGGTCGCGAGCCCGGCGTACACGTCCTCGGCGGCCGACTCCGCCGTCGCGATCATCCCCTGCGAGAGTGGCGGGCGGCCGCTCCCCGGCAGGTCCGGCACCCGCACGTGAACGTCGAGCGCCTCCAGCGCGCGGACGGCGGCCTTCCCGCGATCGACGTCGACGTAGTTCGTCGCCGTGTCGGCGTAGAGCACGGCCTCGCGCTCGGCCTCGTCGGCGGACACCCGGGAGCCGCCGCGGGCCTCGAACCAGTCCACGAGCGGCTCGCCAGCGAACTCGGGCAGGTCGCGACGGCGGTCGATCCCGGCGACCCGCTCGGCGAGCGCGCGGACCGGGCCCGCGTCCGAGAGCCGGTTCGCTATCGGCGCGGTCCGGCTCCCCCACTTCGCCAGCGTCTCGTAGTTGCCGACGATGCGGGTGGACAGATCGAGCCCGCCGGGCTCCTCGTCCGGGACGAGCTCCTCGAACATCCAGTCCGTCTGGCCGGGGTCGGCCTCGCCGCGGTTGATCCGGTCGCGGACCACCGTGTTGATCCACGGGATGTCGATCCCGACCGGACACGCCGGGACGCACCGCGAGCAGCCGGTACAGAGGTCGTTGAACTCGGCGGCGACGTCGAGCCCCTCGATGCCCGCCTCCCAGCCGGTCGCGATGCCGCCGGAGTACGTCTCGCCGCCGAACGCGTGGCCGCCGACGCTCTGGAAGTTGCCGCAGGCGTTCGAGCAGGCGGAACACCGGATGCAGTACAGCGTCTCCTTCAGCTGCTCGTCCTCGCGCATCTCCATCCGGCCGTTGTCGATGAGCACGAGGTGGAAGTCGCGGTCGTCGCCCGAGCCGTCGGCGAGGGGCCCGTCGTCGTGCTCGAAGTCGGGTACCGGCGAGCCGACGGGCGGGGTCAGCGTTGAGATGTACGAGGTCACGTCCTGTCCCGTCCCGGAGCGCCCGATCAGCTCGACGAAGGGGGAAAAGTCCTCGACGGTCGGGACGAGCTTCTCGACGCCCGCGACCGCGACGTGGGTGTCCGTCGCGGTCACCGTCTTCCGGGCGTTGCCCTCGCTGGTGACGAGCAGCATGGTGCCGGAGTCGGCCGCGACGAAGTTCGCCCCCGTCATCCCCACGTCGGCGTCCTCGATCAGCTCCCCGAGCCGCTCGCGGGCGAACATCGTGAGCTCCTCGGCGGTCTCCGGCGGGTCGTCGGGGTCGAACCGCTCCGCGAACAGCTCCGCGATCCCCTCGCGGGACTTGTGGATCGCCGGCGCGACGATGTGCGAGGGCGCCTCGTCGGCGACCTGGAGCACCCACTCGCCGAGGTCCGTCTCGACCACCTCCACGCCCTCGGCCTCCAGCGCCTCGTTCACCTCGATCTCCTCGCTCGTCATCGACTTCGATTTTACGAGGCGGTCGGCGTCGCGTTCCTCGGCGGTCAGCTCGGTGATGTACCGGTTCGCGTCGGCCGCGTCGTCCGCGACGTAGACGGTGCCGCCGTTCGCCTCGACCGTCCTCCTCACCTCCTCGATCAGCTCCGGGAGCCGAGCGATCGCGTCCTCCTTGATCCCGCGGGCCTCCGCCTTCAGCTCCTCGTAGTCGTCGAGCCGCCCCGTCGACTCGTACCGCCCCTGATTGAACCCACGCGTGTTCTCGGCGACCGCGTCGCCCTCGGTCGCCATCAGCTCGCGGATCCGGTCTCCCTTCGTCGCGTCGCTACTCATCGGCGCTCACCTCCGGGTCTGTGGCGTCGCTTTCGCCGCTCCCGTCCTCACCTGGCTCCCGCAACAGCACCACGTGCACCTCCTTCGGGCCGTGCGCACCGTGGACGAGCCCGCCCATGTCGGCGGTCGCGCTCGGCCCGGTCGCGAACACCACGTCGGTCGACTCGTCGCGCGCCCTCGGGCCCAGCCACTCGAACGCGTCGGGCATGTCCGGGACGAGGTCGGCCTCGCGGAGGACGACGACGTGGCGGTCGACGAAGAGGCTCACCGGCTCCGTGCCGGCGCCGTCAGCCTCGATCGCGACGCTCCCGTACTCGGCGACGCCGAGCTCCGCGTCCGTGACGCCGGTGTGGGCCGCGCGGAGCTCGGCCGTGGTCGGGTCCGTCTCGATGCGGTCCGGAAGGGAGCCGGCGTCGAGCGCGACGCCGACCGCCGGGTCGCCGGCGGCCTCGTCGATCAGTTCCGCGCACTCGCTCTCGGGCCCCTCGGTCACGGTCACGCCGAGGGAGTCGAGGCGACGCTTGAACGTCGAGCGGTCGGCGACTGACATACGTCACCATTCAAGGGGACATATATGGGTGTTGTGCCGGCTCCCGCGCGTCGGCGACGCCGCCCCTCGCCCCGTCGCCCTCCGCGGTCGGCGTTCGCGCTCTCGACCGGTTCGGATTCCCGAGTGCTCGGCGGGGTCAGGGGATTTTTCATAGTTCGACCGTGAGGGAATGCCATGGCAACTAACACGCCGGACCCGGACCCGCGGGACGGGGGGGACTTCGACTACACCGGGGGCGACACCGAGCGGCCGGAGCTCGTGGCCGCGCTCGAGCGCCGCGTCGACGGCGACGTGCGGTTCGACGACTACTCGAAGCGACTCTACGCGACCGACGCCTCGGCGTACGAGGTGACGCCCATCGGCGTCGTGATGCCGGAGTCGACCGCGGACGTGGCCGCGGTCCAAGAGTACTGCTTCGAGGAGGGGATCCCCGTGCTGCCGCGGGGCGGCGGTACGTCTCTCGCCGGGCAGACGGTGAACGAGGCGGTCGTCCTCGATCTGACCGACTCGATGGACGGGATCGTCTCGACCGACCCGGACGCGGCGACTGCTCGGGTCGAGGCCGGCGCCTACGTCGGCGACCTCAACGCGGCGGTCGAGCCCCACGGACTGAAGTTCGCCCCCGACCCGGCGTGGCGCGACAAGTCCGCGGTCGGCGGCGCCATCGGCAACAACTCCACCGGCTCGCACTCGCTGAAGTACGGGAAGACGGACCACTACGTCGAGGAGGCGGAGGTCGTGCTCGCGGACGGGACGGTGACGACGTTCGGCGAGGTCGCCGTCGACGAGCTCCGCGAGTCGGCCGACCCCGACGCCGACGAGTTGCTCCCGCGGATCCACGCCGAGGTCGTCCGGATCCTCGACGAGGAGGCCGACGAGATCGACGAGCGCTACCCGGAGATGAAGCGGAACGTCTCCGGCTACAACCTCGACCGGCTGCTCGCCGAGCACCGCGGCGAGTACGGCGAGGAAGGGGTGGTGAACCTCGCCCGGCTCATGGCCGGCAGCGAGGGGACGCTCGCGACGGTCACCGAGGCGACCGTCTCGCTCGTCGAGATCCCGCACACGAAGGCGGTCGCGCTGCTGACGTACGACGACCTCCTCGACGCGATGGAGGACGTGGCGCCGATCTTAGAGCACGACCCCGCCGCCGTCGAGGTGATGGACGACGTCCTCCTCGGGCTCGCCGCCGACACGCCGGAGTTCGCGGACGTCGTCGGCATGCTGCCCGAGGGGACGAACTCCGTCCTCCTCGTCGAGTTCTACGCCGAGGGCGACGCGGACGGGCGACAGAAGGTCGCCGACCTCGTCGCCGACCGGGTGGGCGCGACAGACGACCGGTCTCGCCCCGAGACGGAGGCGGACCCGAGCGAGGGCGCCGCCGACGTGACGAGCCAGCCGCGCCGCGCCGTCCACGCGATGGAGGCGCACGACCCCGAGAAGCGCGACCGGTTCTGGAAGATGCGCAAGGCCGGGCTCCCGATCCTGCTTTCGCGGACCACCGACGAGAAGCACATCTCCTTCATCGAGGACTGCGCGATCCCGCCGGAGCACCTCCCCGAGTACACCCGCGAGTTCCAGCAGATCCTCGAAGACAACGGCACGTTCGCGACGTTCTACGCGCACGCCGGTCCCGGCGTGCTCCACATCCGGCCGCTGATCAACACGAAAGAGGTCGACGACGTCGAGGCGATGGTCGACATCGCCGACCGCGTCACCGACGCCGTGGTCCGGCTCGGCGGGTCGGTGTCGGGCGAGCACGGGGACGGCCACGCCCGGACCCAGTGGAACCGGAAGCTGTACGGCGACGAGCTCTGGGACTCCTTCCGGGACCTGAAGACCGCGTTCGACCCCGACTGGCTGCTCAACCCCGGCAACGTCTGCGGCGACCACGACATGAGCGAGCACCTCCGGTTCGACTCGGAGTACGAGTACGACGCCGGCTTCGACCCCGCGATGGAGTGGGCGATCGACAACGGGATGCAGGGGATGGTCGAGCTCTGTCACGGCTGCGGCGGCTGCCGGGGGCCGCAGGAGACCACCGGCAGCGTGATGTGTCCGACCTACCGCGCCTCCGAGGAGGAGATCCAGGCGACCCGCGGCCGGGCGAACATGCTCCGCGGCGCCATCTCGGGGGAGCTTCCCGACGACCCAACCGACGACGAGTTCGTCACGGAGGTGATGGACCTCTGTGTCGGCTGTAAGGGCTGTAAGGTGGACTGCCCGAGCGGCGTCGACATGGCGAAGCTGAAGGCCGAGGTCGAACACGCCCATCACGAGGAGCACGGGGTCGACCTCCGGACCCGTCTGCTCGGGAACTTCGAGTCGCTCGCGCCGCTCGGCTCGAAGCTCGCGCCGCTCTCGAACCTCCCGGGGAAGCTCCCCGGCGCCGGTCTCGTCATGGAGAAGGCGCTCGGAATCGCGAGCGAGCGCGACCTCCCGACCTTCCGCTCGGAGAGCCTGACCGACTGGTTCGAGGCCCGCGGCGGCGCCGGCGTCCCCCGCGCCGAGGCCGACCGCGAGGTCCTCCTGTTCCCCGACGTGTACACCACCTACACGAACCCCGGCGCCGGGAAGGCCGCGGTCCGGGTGTTAGAGGCCGCGAACTGCCACGTCGAGATCCCCGACGTCGACGGGAGCGGCCGCCCGCCCCACTCGAAGGGGATGCTCGACGAGTCGCGCGCGGCGGCGAGAGACGCCGTGGAAACGCTCGCGCCCGACGTCCGAGACGGCCGCGACGTGGTCGTCGTCGAGCCGACCGACGCCGTGATGCTCCAGAGCGACTACCACGACCTGCTCGACGGCGACGCCAGCGACGTGCCCGACGACGACGTCGCGGCGGTCTCCGGGAACACCTACGGGATCATGGAGTACGTCGACGCCCACCGGCTCGACGAGACGCTCGCCCTCGACGCCCCCACGGAGTCGCTCACCTACCACGGTCACTGCCACCAGAAGGCGACGAAGAAGGACCACCACGCGGTCGGGGTGCTCCGCCGCGCCGGCTACGGCGTCGACCCGCTCGACTCCTCCTGTTGCGGGATGGCGGGCTCGTTCGGCTACGAGGCCGAGCACTACTCGATGAGCAAGGCGATCGGCCGGATCCTCTTCGATCAGGTCGAGGAGAGCGACGGCGACGCGGTCGTCGCCCCGGGCGCCTCCTGCCGGACGCAGCTGAAGGACCGCGACGGCGACGCGTCGGAGCCGCCGCACCCGGTGGAGAAGCTCGCTGCCGCGCTGGCGTAAGCGGTCGGTCGCGCGGGGGGGACCGTCAGTCGTCGCGACCCGACTCGACCCGATCGCGCTCGCGGTCCCGCCGCCGCTCTAACACCCGCCCGACCCCCTTTCCGGGACCGCCCTCGATCGGCCAGCCCTTCGTGCGCCACTGCGGCGGTTCGGGCGAAAAAGATGGGCAGGAGCCGGAACACTCCCGCGCGGTGGGGACCTTTTCCTTGGCCACGCAGTACGGGACGAGCGCGCACCCCTCGCGACGCAGTTCGAAGTGGCGACAGTCGGGTCGCATCGTGTCGCGGAAGGAGCGCCACCCCTTCCCGTAGGCGCGCTCGGCGATCTCCAAGCGGAGCGTCTCCGTTTCGGGGTCGCGCGACTCGGCGCGCCCGGCCGGGTCGTCGCCGCCGGGAGACCCGCCGGGCGAGAGGTCGCTCGGGTGCCACGCCACGCTCGCCGCGTCGGCGCGGACGCCCTCGGAGAAGTCGGTCGCGAGGATCCCGGCCTCGACCGGCATCTCGCGGAGGAGCGCGGGCTCGACGCGCTCGCCCGTCGTCTCGGTCGCGAGCCACGCCTCGTCGGCGAGGCCGGTCTCGACGTCGTGGGACAGCTGCTCGGCGAGCCGGTCGGCCGCGGAGCGGTCCAGGTCCGGCTTGTTCTCGACCGCGACGACCCGCTCGACCCAGTCCGGGTACGGTCGCACTCGGCGGAGCTGGATCCGGTTGTTCCGTCGGCGCTTCTCGATCAGGTCCCGACCCGCGGCGCGGTGGACGGCCTGCCGGACGTAGCGCCACGGGTAGCCGGGATGGGGGAGCGCGTCGCGGTACCACGACCACTCCGCGGGCGCGTGCCGAACGACGTGGAGGAGGTCGGAGTCGATGGCCCGTTCGCCGAAGGCGCGCCGAGCCGCGAACGCCGCGGGGTCGACCTCGATCACGACCGTGTCCCAGCGGCGCTCCTGCGTGCCGAGCTGGCGGGCGACGAGCGCGGGGCGCGGGCCGTCGCTCGGATGCCACGCCAGCTCGGCGTACCGACAGACGAGGAGCTCGTAGCCGAATTCGGTGTCCGGAGTCACGGCTGCGATAGCGCGGGACCGGTTAAAAACGAACCGCCGGGCGACGTTTTAAACGTAGTCGCCGCTCTCCTCGTCCTTCCGCTCGTCGAGGTAGTCGTGGGCGTCCTCGAGGATATCGCGGGGCCCGTTCTGGGTGATCGTGTTGAGCGCCTGGTCGTAGTCGCGCCACTGCAGGTCGCGGTGCTCGTTCGAGATCTCGGCGCTCGCCTCGAACGAGCGCGCGATGAACAGGTGCACCGTCTTGTGGATGGTGTCGCCGTTCGCCTCGAACACGTAGTCGTACTCCTTGCGGAAGCCGTCGATCAGCCGGAAATCCTCGATTCCGGCCTCCTCCGACACCTCCCTGATCGCCGTTTGCTGGAGCTCCTCGTCCCCCTCGACCCCGCCTTTGGGGAACTCCCAGTCCCCCGGTCGGCTCTTCAGGAGCAGGTACTCCCGTTCGCCGCGGGTGTCGCGGAAGAGGATGGCTCCGGCACTGGTCGCTTCGACCGTCATTGTCGTTAGGTAAGCGAGCACCCTTAAAGAGCGTGTCGGACTTCGGAACGGTGTAGCGGGCGGTGGGACCGCCGATCGGGCGGGCCTCGCGGGTAGATGCGTTTTTACCCCTCGGCCGACGATGGGCGGACGACCCCCAGCCATGACCTTCGTCACGAAACTCTCCTTCGCCTCCGGCGACCGCGACGTCCTCGCCGAGACGGTCCAGGAGCTCAAGTCGACGCTCGAACGAAAGGGCGCGGAGTGTAAGGGCCCGCACGCCGCGCCCGCCGAGACCGTCCGCGTACCCCTTTATAAACAGCTCCGCGCGGGCGACGAGTTCTCGCCGTGGAGCTACTCCGTCTACAAGCGCTCGATGGAGATCCACGGCGCCGACGACATCGCTCGCGAGGTCGTCGGCCGCGACTTCCCCGACTCGATCCACGTCGAGGTCGAGGTCGACCAGAAGAAGCCGCTCGGCCACCGCCGGGACTGACTTTTCGCGGCGTCGACCGATCTGAAACGGGAGGGCCGTTCGCGACGCGACGCCTCTCGACATAACTGTAGATATCTATATATACGTATCTGGCATATTACTGTCAATGATACTTTCTCGGAAATATGAATATCTCTGGTTCGTTTCGGTGGTAGCCGCGCTCGTCGGGGTCGTCGCTGTGGGGCTCTGGCGACATCCGATCGGCTGGGCGCTCCTCTCGGGCGGCGTGACCGTGCTGACCGTCGCCGCGCTCGCGGACGCGTGGCGGTTGACGCGCTCCCGCGCCGCCCGCCCCGTCGGCGGCGCAGCGGCGATCCTGTTCGGAACCGCCGCGCTCGTCGTCGCGCTTCTGTTGGCCGGCGAGGTCGTCGTCGACCTCCCGACGTCGGTTCGCGTCGTCTCGCTGACGGCCGGCGTACAGGCGTTCTTCGTCGCGATCGACGTTCGTATATCGGGGGCCTCCCGTAGCGAACGGGTCGCCGTCCCGTTCAGCGGCCACCTCGCGGTGTTGCTCGGGTCGGCGCTGGTGTTGGAGTCCGGACTTTTCGCTCCGCGGGCGGCGCTGCTGGCGTACGCCAGCGGTTTCGGTGCGCTGGCGATACACGTGTTCTGGATGCGCCAACGGGCGCTCGGCGTGGCCCCGCCGCGGCCACACAGCCATCCGCGATACTGGGAGACCGCGCTACTAACGGCGATCGGCGGCGGCGCGCTCGCGGCGGTGGTCGTCGCGTTTACCGCGGAACCCGACCCGATAGTGTCCGCGCCGTGGGCGGCGCGTCCGGCGGCGGTCGTCGCCGGCATCGGGCTCGTGGTCGGGCTCGCGGCGCAGGCGCCCGCGCCCCGCCTCCCCGAACTGCCGGCGGCGCTGATCGGCGTGAGCGCGACCGCGATCCAACACGCGTTCGCAACGGTCGTGGCGTTTAACACGTTGGTCCTCGCGCTGCTTCTGGCCGACCTCCGAACGTTTCTGCCGCTTCTCGGCGGGTACCTCGCGCTGCTGACCGTCGGCGTCGCCTTCGAGTACGTGATGGTCCTCAAGGCCCGACAGCGGCTCCGTCGCGACCGGATCGACCTGGATCCGCTCGGCCCGGACGCCCCCGTAACCGTCGTGGTGTCCGCGGCCAACGAGGGGTCGGTGTTGCCCGAGAGCCTCTCGCATAATCTGGATGCCCTCCCAGGGCTCCGGTTTCTGCTGTTGCCGGCGGCGAAGTCGTCAGACGACACCGTGGCGGTCGCCCTCGAGTTCCGAGAGATGTACCCCGATCGGGTCCGAGTGATGGAGGGCGTCACGGGCTCGAAGGCGGGCGACCTCAACGCCGCGTGGGAGCTCGTCGAGACGCCGTTCGCCCTGCTGCTCGACGCAGACGAGACCGTCGACGCCGACTTCGTCTCCCGGGGGCTGGCGCGGCTGGAGGCGAACCCGGAGGTCGGCGTGGTTCAGGGCCGGAAGGCCGCGAAATACCCGGAACAGAGCGCGCTGTCGCGATTCGTCAGCGCGGACCGGCAACACAGCACGTGGATCGAACACGCCTTCATGGACGAGGTGTTCGGCGCCGCCCACTTCGCCGGATCGGCCGCGATCTTCAGGCGCGAGGTGCCGCCGGCGGTCGGCGGCTGGTCGCCGTACCGACTCACGGAGGACATCGACCTGACGCTCCGGCTGCTCGTCGAGACCGACTGGCGGGTGGCCTACGATCCGGAGATGATCGCACGCGAGTTCAACCCGGCCACCGTCTCCGCGCTGATCCGCCAGCGCGTTCGCTGGGCGCGGGGGTGGGCGCAGGTGACGGCGAACCACGGTGGCAGCGTGGTGCGGTCGTGGCGCTCGCTCGGGATCAAGCGCACGGTCGGCATCTGCTGGCTGCTGTTCGCCTCGGTCAGCGCGCCCTTCTACACGGTGTTCCCGGCGCTGTTGCTCCTGTCGCTCGTCGGCTTCGCGGGGCCGATACCGGGCGCGGTGGCGATCGGGCTGGCGTTGCTGCTGTTACCCGCACGGGGGATCGCCATCGGCTACGCGACGACGCGGGACCCCGACGTCGAACTCCCCGGGGGGATCGGCCGGCGGGTGCGGATGCTCGGTCACGCGTACCTCTGGATCCCGGTCGGCTGGGTGATCCAGATACACGCGCTGTACCTCCAACTCGCCGGTGCCCCGGGAGTCTGGCACGTGACGCCGAAGCGAGGCGACAGCGCGGCGATACGGCGACCGGCGGTGCGTGGCCCCCGATCGCCGGCGGGCGCGACCACCCTGCGTGAGGGCGAGTCCGACGAGGAGCCGTGGACCCGGGCTCGGTTCGAGGTGTACACCGACCGGGCGGGCGAGGCTCGCTTCCGGCTCCGACACGAGAACGGCAACGTCCTCGCCGACGGCGGGGAGGGATACGCCTCCCGCCGGGGCGTCCGGCGGGCGATAACCGCGCTCCGGGAGCTGGTCGGCCCCGCGGTGTACCTCCGGTGTGACCCGGCCGGTTTCGAGGTGTACCGCGACGAGGGAGAGGCCTGGCGGTGGCGGCTAGTGGGACCGAACGGCCGTGCGCTCGCCGAGTCGCCGACGGGGTACTCCGGCCGTTCGGGGGCGACGAAGGGGGCCGAGCGCGCGCGAGACGGCCTCGCAGACGACGAAACGGAACCGGAGGTGACGTGGGACGGCGAGGAATCGTACCGGTGGCGGCTCCGCGCGGGAAACGGTCGCCCCGTCGCGCGGAGCGCTCGGTCGTTCGGCGGGGAGCGAGCGGCCCGCGACTCGCTCGACCGCGCTCGGGAGTACGCCCCGGGCGCCGACCTCCTCGACATCGGCCGCGCGGCGTTCGAGCTGTACGCGGACCGAGCCGGGAAACACCGGTTCCGGCTTCGACACCGCAACGGCAACATCCTGCTCGATTCCGGCCAGGGGTACGCGACGCGGCGTGGAGTCCGCGACGCCGTCGAGCGGATCCGACGCTACGCCCCGATCGCACCCGTCGAGCTGCTCGACGGACGGGGACCGGAATCGAGCGACGAGGACGGACCGGGGACCGGACGCGGACGGGAGAGCGACGCGGACGACCCCGACCGCGTCGAGCTGCAGTTCGAGCTGGACGGCGTCGACCTCGACCGGCTCCCGCTCCACGCCAACCGCGTGGACCTCACGCCGGAACAGGCCCGCGCGGTCGCAAGCGAACTGGTCCGTGAGGCCGACCGGATCGAGGGCGAGGGCGACGGCTGACTGACGCCCCGGAGGGCGGGACTCGACCGCGGCCGCGACGGCCGAAGGCGACCGCTTCCGCCACGCGACCTTTTAAGCCCGCCCGAGGCCACCCACGCCTATGAGCGCGCTCGAATCCGACGCGTACCGCGAGTTCCGCCGCGACCTCCACCGCCACCCCGAGCCCGCGTGGCGCGAGTTCTACACCACCGCCCGGATCGTCGAGGAGCTCCGGAAACGCGATCTCACCGCGCTCCACGTCGGCCGCGACGCCCTCGCGACCGACGACCGGATGAACGTCCCCGACGACGCAGAGCTCGCCGAGTGGGAGCAGCGGGCCCGCGACGCGGGCGCCGACCCCGAGGTCGTCGACGAGCTCTCCGGCGGCTACACCGGCTGCGTCGCCGTCGTTGAGCGCGGCGACGGTCCCGTGATCGGACTCCGCGTCGACATCGACGCCTTACCGATCCGCGAATCCGAGGACGGCGACCACGCCCCCGTCACCGAGGGGTTCCGTTCGGAACACGAGGGGTTCATGCACGCCTGCGGCCACGACGCCCACGCGACGATGGGGCTCGGGACCCTCGACGCCGTGCTCGACTCCGACTTCGCGGGCACGCTGAAAGTGTTCTTCCAGCCGGGCGAGGAGCAGGTGGCCGGCGGGAAGCCGATGGCCGAGTCCGGCCACCTCGACGACGTCGACTACCTCTACGCGGTCCACGTCGGCCTCGACCACCCCTCCGGCGAGGTCGTCTGCGGGGTCGACGGGTTCCTCGCGGTCCGGCACATCCTGGCGGAGTTCACGGGCGAGCCCTCCCACGCCGGCGCGCGGCCCGAGCAGGGGCGCAACGCGGTGCAGGCGATGGCGGCGGCGGTCCAGAACCTCTACGCGATCCCGCGCCACGCCGACGGCCCGACGCGGGTGAACGCCGGGCTCGTCGGCGGCGGCACGGCGACGAACATCGTCCCCGAGGAGTCGTTCATCGAGGGCGAGCTCCGGGGCGCGACGACGGAGCTGGCCGCGTACATGTCCGAGCACGCCGACCGAATCTTAGAGTCGGCCGCCGCGATGCACGACTGCGAGGTCGACGTGGCGACGAAGGGCGAGGCCCCGAGCGCCACCAGCGACGATGCGCTCGCCGGGATCGTCGGCGCGGTCGCGGGCGACGTCGCGGGCGTCACGAACGTCGTCGACAGCGCCGACCTCGGCGGCTCCGAGGACGCCACGTTCCTGATGCGGCGGGTCCAGGAGAACGGCGGGCTCGCCTGCTACGTAGGCGTCGGCACCGACCACCCGGGCGGCCACCACACGAGCACCTTCGACGTGGTCGAGGGCGACATCGCGGTCGGCATCGACGTGCTCTCTGGCGCGATCCTGCGGGCGGCCGAGAGCCGGCCGTGAGGGCCTTTCGCCGACCGCGATCAGGTCGGCCGGGATCCAGCCGCCCGGAACCCTCGTGGTGAGGCGCCTACGGACGGTGTGAACGCTTCTCCCGGCGGTAGGTTTAGGCGCCGCGAACCCCTCCGTTCGGGTATGAAGGCCGCCCTCAGGTACGTTCTCACCGGCACCCGCGGCGGCCCGAACAGGGTCCGGATCCTCAGGGCGCTCGACGACCGCCCGCGGAACGCGAACCGGCTGGCCGAGCACCTCGACCTGGACTACACGACGGTGCGCCACCACCTCGACGTGCTCCGCGACCACGGCGTCGTCGAGCGCACCGGAGACGGCTACGGCACGGTGTACTACCCGACGGACGGGACGCGGCGCCACTGGGACCTCGTCGAGGAGATCGCCGAGGGGCTGGCGCTGTGACCGCGACGATCCCTCGGTACGACTGCGGCGACGCCCGCGGGGTGTGAGCGATGGAGTGGATAGACGTCGCCCGCGTCAGCGTCGCCGCGAACGTCGCGATACTGTCCGCGCTCACGTGGGTCTGGGCCCGGAACTACCTGGCTTTTCGGTCGAAACACTCGATGGGGCTGGCGGCGTTCGGCGCCGTACTCTTAGCGCAGAACACGCTCTCGCTGTACTTCTACCTGTACCACCCCGTGCTGGCCGGCTGGTTCGCGACCGACATGACCCCGTTGGCGTGGCGGGCGAACGTCGTCGTCCACGCGTTCCAGACGGTCGCGCTCGGGTTCCTGCTGTGGGTGACGTGGGACTGACACCGTCCGAACAGTCGAAACCGCCCCTCAGTACTTCGCGTCGGCGCCCGTCGTCTCGTAGATCCGGTCCATGATCGCGTCGCGCTCGCCGGTCCAGTTCGCCATCGCGGCCGGGCTGGTCGGGTACGACTCGTAGTGCGTGAGCAGCTCGTCGGCGAGCGACTTCGTCTGGTAGAAGTTGCGGATCGTCCCCCAGTAGCCGAAGCTCTTGACCGCCGCCTTCAGCTTCAGCCCGAACGACATCGACGTCGACCCCTCGTACAGGGCCTCCGCGAGCTTCTCGCCGGGAAGCGCGGCGAGCAGCCCCATCAGGTCGTCCACGTCGACCGCGGTCGAGAGCACGTTGTACACGTCGAGGCCGGCGTAGCGCCCGCCGAAGTGGTCCATCACGCGGGTGTTGTACCGCCAGAGGTTCTCCTCGCTCACGTCGCCGTCGGAGACCGCCTTCACCGCCTGCTCGCCCGCGTACTTGCCGGCGTACGCGGCCCCGGCGATGCCGCCGCCGGTCGTCGGGTTGACGTGGCCCGCCGCGTCGCCGACCGCCATGTACCCCGGCGCGACCGCCGAGTCGTACGGCCGGCGGGTGGGGAGCGCGGCGCCGAGCTTGTCGCGGACCTCGGCGCCCTCGAACTCGGGGCGGTTCCGCAGATCGCGTTTCAGCGCCTCGACGAGCTGCATCGGCTCCTCGTTCATCTGGAAGCCGAGCCCCGCGTTGATCTCGGTGCTCGTCCGCGGGAAGTACCAGAGGTAGCCGGCGGCGCGGTCGGTCGCCTTGAACACCAGGGCGTCGTCCCACTCGACCGGCTCCGGGACCTCGACGATCTCGCGGTACGCCGAGCAGAACTGAGAGTAGCGCACGTTGGTGTCGAACGTCGTCCCCTCGAAGTCCGCCTTGTCCTGCAGCAGCGAGAGCGCCCCGGCGCCGTCGATGACGAGGTCGGACTCGTAGGTGACCTGGTCGCCCTTCCGCTTCGCGCGCAGGCCCGTGACCCGCCCGCCGTCGGTCTGGATCACGTCGTTGATGACGGTGTCGTAGTGGAAGTCGACGCCGGCGTCCTCGGCGCCCGCGATGATCCGGCGGCCGTAC
Source organism: Halorubrum depositum (assembly GCF_007671725.1). NCBI lineage: Archaea > Methanobacteriati > Methanobacteriota > Halobacteria > Halobacteriales > Haloferacaceae > Halorubrum > Halorubrum depositum. Next base: position 253,703 of record NZ_VCNM01000002.1, read on the forward strand.
TCCCAGCGGTCGATGACCGCGAGCTCCCCCGGGACGGGGATCTCGAGGACCGTGTCCTCCTGCGGGATCTCGAACCGGCCGTGGTCGACGCCGGTGTTCGTGAACGCCGGCTCGAGCCGCTCCTTCGGGATGGCTTCCGGGAATGCGTCGGCGCCCTTCAGCGCGTCGCCGCAGGCGATGTGGCCCGCCTCCGTCTCGTCTTTCCGCTCGACGATGACGACGTCGAGCCCCTCGTTCGCGATCGTCGCGGCGGCGTAACAGCCGGCGGTCCCGGCGCCGGCCACGACGACGTCGTACTCGTCGATGCTCATGACACGTGGGTCGTTCCCCCGGTGGCAAAACTCTTTGTTCCCGATTCGGTCCCCTGTAGACCGACACGAGGAGAGGGGATCGCCCGACTGCGACGGGTCATCGTCGCCCGCCGCCGATGTGTCGACGACAGCGGGCGGCGACGGATCGACGACCGCTGGCAACGGTCACCCCCCACCGTCCGGGCGCCGTTTTTAACGGAGTCGCGGCCGTGCGTGCGGCCATGGCCGGACTCGACCACGTCGACACGGACCGGCTCCGGGAGTGGCTCTCGGAGGTCCGCGGGGCGGAGACGACCGCCGCGCTGATGCTCGCCGTCGCGTACGACAAGGGGATCGGCGCGGGCGAACTCGCCTCGTGGTACGGTCGGTCGACCGAATCGGTCGAGGAGACGATTGCGGCGCTCGACTCCCCCGACTACGTCGCCGAGATCGCCCGCCTCGAAGGAGTCGACCTCGACGCGGTCGACGTCTCGTTCGCCGAGCTCGCGGAGCGGCCCGTCAGCGAGGCGGCGAGCGTGGTCCGCGACCACGCGGATGGCGAGTGAGCCGCTGACCGCTGCCCCCCGTCGCCGGCTCCGAGGTCACTCCTCGGTCTCGTAGTGCTCCCCGGCCGCCTCCGGAAGCCGCGTCCGGCCCACCAGCGCGAGGACGAGGATGACCACCACGAACGGCGTGATCCGGATGAGCTGACGGGGGATCCCGATCCCCTGGAGCTGGAGCACGGTCTGGACCGCGTCCAGCCCCGCGAACAGCATCGTCGAGAGGAACGCCCCGACCGGGTTGTAGTTGCCGAACAGGTACGCCACGATGGCGATGAACCCCTTCCCGTTGACCATCGTCGGGCCGTTGCCGGTGAACTGGCCGAGGTCGAGCGACAGCGCCGCGCCGCCCATCCCCGCGAGCACGCCCGAGATCAGCACCGCCGCGTACCGGACCCGAGTGACGCTCACGCCGGCGGTGTCGAGCGCCTTTGGGTTCTCGCCGCTGGCGCGGATCCACCGGCCGAACGCCGTCCGCTCGAAGACGTACCACGAGCCGAAGACGGCGGCGAACAGCAGGTACACCGACGGCGACGCGGAGAAGAGCGCGCCGAAGAACGGGAGGTCGGCGAGCACCGGTACGTTGATCGACGGCGACGTCGCGACGGTCGGCGTGTTCGGGCTGCCGTAGATCACCTGTGAGGCGAACGGCGCGAGCCCGAGCGCGATGAGCCACACCGCGAGCCCGGCGATGATCTGGTCCGCGCGGAACCCGATCGTCACGACGGCGAACAGCGCCGCGAGCAGCGTGCTCGCGACGACGCCGCCGGCGAAGCCGACCCACACCCCGCCGGTGAGGTCGGCGACGTAGATGGCGCTGAACGCGGAGATGATCAGGAGCCCCTCCAGGCCGATGTTTATCACGCCCGACTTCTCGGCGAAGATCCCGCCGAGGGCGGCGAACGCGATCGGGACGGAGAGGCGCAGCGTCGCCGCGAGCGTGTTCCGGCTCGTGAGCGCGTCCGCGAGCGTCCCGGCGAGCGAGTCCGGGAACAGCAGCCCGGCGAGGAGCAGCGCGACGACGGCGGCGACCGTCGCGCCGGCGACGAGCGCGCGGGTCGTGTAGCGCTCGAGGAATCCCTCTCCCTCGGCGCGCTCGGCCGAGGCGTCGGCGCCGCCGGTGCCGTCCGCGGCCGCGTCACTCATCGGTCTCACCTCCGCGATCGGCAGCGGTCCCGCCGTCGGTCGCGACCTCCTTCCGTTCCGTTCCGGCGCCCGGCAGCCCGCGGGCCATCAGGCGGAAGAACTCCGGCATCGCCACGAACAGGATGATGAGCCCGCGGAGGACGCCGACGAGCTGGGGCGGGACGTCGGTCGCGAACTGGACGACCGTGGTCCCGCTCTTCAGAACGCCGAACAGGAGGGCGGCGATTCCGACGCCGAGCGGGTTGTTGCCGGCGAGGATCGAGACGGTGATCCCGTCGAAGCCGTAGGCGGGGATCCCCGTCTGGAACGTCCCGAGCACCATCATCACGTACATCGCGCCGGCGATACCGCCGAGCGCGCCCGAGAGCGTCAGGCTCGCGACGACGGTGCGCTTGGCGTCGACGCCGCCGTACTCGGCCGCCTCGGGCTGGACGCCGCTCGTCCGGACGTCGTACCCGAAGGCGGTGTGCTCGAGGACGTAGTACAGCGCGCCGACCGCGAGGAGCCCGAACAGGAGCGCGACGATCGAGAAGTCCTGCCGGCCGCCGAAGAACAGCGCCGGGAACTGCGCGAAGTCGGGGAGCGGCACGGTCTGGTTGGCGGCGCTGTCGGGGTCCTTGAAGATCCCGCTGACCAGGTACAGCGCGACGCCGGTGGCGATGAAGTTGAGCATGATCGTCGTGATCACCTCGTTGGCGTCTGCGTACGCCTTCAGCAGGCCCGGCACCGCGCCGTACAGCCCGCCGCCTACCGCGCCGACGAGGAGCCCGAACGGGATCAGCACGACGGTCCCGACGACGCCCGACACGAGCGACGACGCCCAGAGGACGCCGAGCGCGGTCGCCAGCGCGCCGACGACCATCTGCCCCTGCGTCCCGATGTTGAAGATCCCGGCGCGGAACGCCAGCGCGACCGAGAGCCCGGTGAACAGCAGCAGCGTCGACTCCCGGAGCGTGACCGCGAACTGGCCGTTCGGCGACCAACTGCCGCTGAACGGGTCGCCGAGCGCCCCGAGGAAGAGCCGGTCGAAGACGACGACTGGGTCGTAACAGAAGCCGGTGCCGAAGTAGTACACCGCCTCGCCGGCGGTACACGTCGTCATCCGCCCGGCCACGAGCACCAGAACCGCACCGATGAGCACGGAGAGGACGAGCGCCGCCGTGCTGATCAGGATCCGCTCGGTCGCGGAGGCGTCGACGAGCCGGGAGAGCGCGTCCCGCGCGCGGTCGGCGGCGCTCACGCGCGCTCACCGTCCGCGGCGTCCGTGGGGCCCGTGGGATCCGCCGGTTCGTCCCGTCCCGTCTCGTCTGCGTCTCCGCTCTCCGACGCCGCCGGTCCCCCTCCGCCCCCGTCGTCGTCTCCCGGGCGCTCGCCGGCCATCAGCAGGCCGAGCTCCTCCTCGGTCGTCTCGTCCGGGTCGACCACGTCGACGAACTCGCCCTCGTAGGCGACAGCGAGGCGGTCCGAGAGCCCCTGTACCTCCTCCAGCTTCGAGGAGACGAGGAGGATCGCCACGCCTTGGCGACGGAGCTCTAAGAGTCGCTCGTGGATGAACTCGATCGAGCCGACGTCGACGCCCCGGGTCGGGTGCGAGGCGACGACCAGCTCGGGGTCGCGCTCGAACTCGCGGCCGACGATGAACTTCTGCTGGTTGCCGCCGGAGAGCGACTCCGCGTCGGCGTCGGCGTCCGGGGGTCTGACGTCGTACTCGTCGATGATCGCCTCGGCGTGTCCCCGCGTCTTCGACCAGTCGATCCGGCCGTTGGCGGCGAGGTCGTCGCCGTGTTGGCTGCCGAGGAGGCCGTTCTCGACGAGGTCGAACTCCATCACCAGGCCGCGGTCCTGGCGGTCCTCGGGAATGTACGCCATCCCGGCCTCGATCCGCCGGCGCCGCGAGGCGGTCGTGACGTCCTCGCCGCGGAACCGGATCTCGCCCGCGTCGGGGGTCCGGAGACCGGTCACCGCCTCAACGAGCTCGGACTGGCCGTTGCCGTCCACGCCCGCGATCCCGAACACCTCGCCGGCCCGGACCTCGAAGGAGACGCCGTCGACCGCCCGGACTCCGCGGTCGTCCTCGACGACGACGTCCGAGGCCGAGGCGACGACATCGCCCGTCTCCGCGGTCCCGTGGTCGACGTCTAAGAGGACCTCGCGGCCCACCATCAGCTCCGCGAGCTCCTCCTGGCTGGTCGTCTCCGCGTCGACGGTCCCCACCTTCTTCCCGTCCCGGAGGACGGAGATCTCGTCGGCCGCGCGCATCGCCTCGCCGAGCTTGTGGGTGATGAAGATGATCGTCTTCCCCTGGGCGGTGAGCTCGTCGAGCACGTCGAACAGCTCGTCGACCTCCTGGGGCGTCAGCACGGCGGTCGGCTCGTCTAAGATCAGCGTGTCGGCGCCGCGGTACAGCGCCTTCAGGATCTCGACGCGCTGTTGCTCGCCGACGGAGACGTCCTCGATACGCGCGTCCGGGTCGACGTCGAACCCGTAGCGGTCCGCGAGGTCGACGACGGCCTCCCGCGACCCCGCCCGGTCGACGGCGAGCCCGCCCCACTTCCGCGGCTCGTTGCCGAGGGTGATGTTCTCGGTGACGGTCATCGGGTCCACGAGCATGAAGTGCTGGTGGATCATCCCGATCCCGGCGTCGATCGCGTCTCGCGGCGAGTCGAACGCGTGCGGCTCCCCGTCGAGCCGAACCTCCCCCGACGTCGGTTCGTAGAGGCCGTAGAGCACGTTCATCAGCGTCGTCTTGCCGGCCCCGTTCTCGCCGAGGAGGGCGTGGACGGTGCCGCGCTCGACTTCGAGGTCGACGTCGTCGTTCGCCACGACCCCGGGAAACCGCTTCGTGATCCCGTCGAGGTGGACGGCTGTGGCCATTGGTCTGGTACTCACTGGTTTGAGGGCGGCTGAATATGTTTGGATATGATTCGGCCCGAGCGGGACGCCGAACGGCCGATACTTCGACCGGAGGGCGAAGCGTCGGTGAGCGAATCGTCGGCGCGCGAACCGGTCGTCGACGTCGGTCCGTGCAGCTTTCCGTTCAGTCGGTCCGCCGGACCGCTACCTCAGACTTCCGACGGGACGTCGATGTCGCCGGCGATGATGTCCTCGCGCGCGGTGGCAACCTCGTCTTGGACGTCGCTGGGGATCTCCGAGCCGAGCTGGTCGCCGTAGACGAGCGCGACGCCCTCGTTGTCGAGGCCGAGCGCGACGTTCGAGCCGCCGGGGAACTCCTCGTCGACGGTCGCCTCGATCGCGTTGTAGACCGCGGTGTCGACCCGCTTGACCATGCTCCCGAGGATGACGTCGGCGTAGTCGGGGCGCGTGATCGACTGGTCGCGGTCGACGCCGATCGCGAACTTCTCCTGCTCCTGCGCGGCCTGGAAGACGCCGGTGCCGGTGTTGCCAGCCGCGTGGTAGACGATGTCGGCGCCGCTGTTGTACATCGCGGTCGCCGCCTCGCGACCCGCCGCGGGGTCATTGAAGCTCCCGGTGTAGTTGACGCTGACGTCGACGTCGTCGCTGCCGGCGGCGACGCCCGCCTCGAAGCCGGCCTGGAACTTCTGGATCAGGTCGGACTCGACGCCGCCGACGAACCCGACGTTCGTGGAGTCGCCCGCGGTCGAGCCCGCGCCCGCCGAGAAGTCGCGGGTGGTGAGCAGGCTCGACATCAGGCCCGCGAGGTACGACCCCTCGTGCTCCCGGAACGTGTAGCTCGCGACGTTGTCTCCCTCGACGAGCGAGTCGACGATCATGAAGTCCTGGTCGGGGTACGACTCGGACGTCTCCGCGAGGGAGTCGGCCTGGAGGAAGCCGATACAGCACACTAGGTCGTAGTTCGGGTCGGTCGACTCCGCGAACTGCTGCTGGAACGTGCTGAACTGCGACACCTCGTCGGGCTGGGCCTCCTGGAAGGAGATGTTCAGTTCCTCTTCCGCCTGTATCGCCCCCTCCTGCGCCTGGTCGTTGAACGACCCGTCGCCGAGGCCGCCGGTCGCGTACACCATCCCGACGTTCGCCGCCGGACCGTTTCCGCCGTCGTCGCCGTCGGAGCCGTCCGAGCCGTCGTCGGATCCGTCCATCCCGTCGTCGCCGTCGGAGCCGTCCGAGCCGTCGTCGGACCCGTCCGAACCGTCGCCGCTCGGGCCGCCGCTACAGCCCGCGAGGCCGATGAGGCCCGCTGCGCTTGCCGCCTTGACGAACCGCCGCCGATCGAGGTCGGATACCATGTCAGGTACAAGGGAGTGGGAGCGCGGCATAAATTCGTCGCTCTCGGCGCCAGAGAGTGTACGTTTTCGGAACGCTGCGGAGGAAACGTCGCCCACTCGGGCCGGTCTGAGCCGTTTTTGTGCAGATCCGCGGTATGTAAGGAACGATCGTCGGGGTTACGCGTCGTCGGCCGCGCTCACCGCCTCGGCGACGACGTCCTCGACGTCGGCGATCAGGTCGTCGACGCCGTCGCTCTCGGCGTACACCCTGACGTACGGCTCCGTGCCGGAGGGGCGGACGAGGGTCCACGACGCGTCCGGGAACTCCAGGCGCACGCCGTGGTCGGTGTTCACCGTCGCGTCGGGGAACGCCGCCGGCAGCGCGGTCTCCAGCCGCTCCATCGCGTCGGCCTTGACGTCGTCCGGGCAGCCGACGCTTACCTTGCGGTACGGGCGCTCCGTGATCGGCTCGCGGAGGCCGTCGAGCCCCTCGTCGGCGACGAGCCGGGCGATCACGGCCGCCGAGGCGACGCCGTCGATCCACTCGCCGTGGGCGACGTGGATGTGCTTCCACGGCTCCGCGGCGAAGACGACGCGGGTGTCGGTACCCACCTCTCCGGCGGTGCCCGCCTCCCCGACCGCGCCCGCCTCGCCGAGGGCGCCGGCCTCGGTGGCGTCCTCCCGGACCGCGGCGATGCCCTCGTGGAGCGCGCCGAGCCGCACGCGCTCGACGCGCCCGCCCGCCTCGCGGACGCGCTCGTCGATCCGTCCGGAGGCGTTCGGGGTCGTGACGACCACGGGGTCGGCGGCGTCGCTCTCGCGCGTGTACCGCTCCGCGAGCATCGCGAGGACGGTGTCCTCGTGGACCACCTCGCCGTCGGCGTCGACGATCACGATCCGGTCGGCGTCGCCGTCGTGTCCGATCCCGAAGGCGAACCCCTCGGCGTCGCCGTCGGTCCCGTCGCCCTCGCCGTTTGCGCTCGGTCGGCCCGGCTCCGCGACGCCCTCGTTCGCGTCGGCCACGAACGCCCGGAGGTCGCGGAGCGTCTCCGGGGTCGGCTTGCTCCCGCGGCCCGGGAAGTGGCCGTCGACGTTCCCGTTGAGCGTGACGACGGCGGCGCCGAGCTCGCGGAGCACGGTCGGCGTCGCGGGGCCGGCCATCCCGTTCCCGCAGTCGACCGCGACCCGAAGCCCGTCGAGCGGCGCACCGAACCGCTCCGCGTACGCGCGGACGTCGGCGAGGTAGCCGGCGAGCGGGTCGACGCGTTCCGTCTCGGTCCACGCGTCCCACGCCGCCGGCGGCTCCTCGCCCGCCACGCGCTCCTCGACGGCGCGCTCGGCGTCGCGGTCGAACTCGCTGCCGTCGCGGAACAGCTTGATCCCGTTGTCGGTCGGGGGGTTGTGCGAGGCCGTGAGCATGACACCGTACCGACCCCGAGAGGCGTGCGCGAGCGCCGGCGTCGGGAGCCGACCCGCGCGCAGCACCCGGACGCCGCCCGACGCGAGCCCGGACTCCATCGCCGACGCGAGCGCGGGCCCGGTGACGCGCCCGTCGCGGGCGAGCACGATCTCGGCGGGGCGCTCGTCGCCCGCGCTCGACCCGTCTCCGTCGCCCTCGGCGTCCTCCCGTATCTCCGCCGCGACGGCGCGTCCCACCGCGAGCGCGAGCTCGGGGGTGACCCGCTCCGTCGCGCTCCCGCGGATCCCCGCGGTTCCGAACAAGTCCATACCCGGCGTGTCGGCGGCCGTTCGTTAGAAGTCGTCGGTTGCCGGTCGGCGGTCGCCGGCCGGTGTTTTTAATCAATCAACCGCCCGGCGTCGCGTTTAAGCCCGCGGCGGGCGCACGCACCGCCCATGACCGACCGCACGCGAGCGCACGTGTACGTCTCGGGGCGAGTGCAGGGCGTCTACTACCGGGCGTCGACCCGCGACGCCGCCCGCGAGAAGGGGGTCGACGGCTGGGTCCGCAACCTCGACGACGGGCGCGTCGAGGCCGTCTTCGAGGGGCCGGAGGAGGCGCTCCGCGAGATGGTCGCGTGGTGCGAGACGGGGAGCCGCGCCGCCGACGTCGACGACGTCGACGCGACGTACGAGGAGGCGAAGGGGATAGACGGGTTCGAGGTCAGGTGGTGACCGCCGACGGATAGGCGCGCGCCGGGCTACGGCGCCACCGGGTCGCTCGGCCGGTCGCGGACGCCGAGCGCCTCCAGCGCGCGCAGCACCACGACCGCCTCGACCACGTCGCGCTCCTCGGTATAGGGGTCGTCGACCGCGTCGAGCGTCGCTTCGGCCTCCGCGGCGAGGCGGGATTCAAGCTCCGTCTGGTCGGTTTCGCCCTTCACCGCCGACAACAGCGCCTCGTGGTCCTCGCGGAGGTCGAGCGAGACGTGCGCCGCGTTGCACCGCGAGAGCGGGTGGGCGTCCATCTCGATGGCGAGGTCGCTCACGAGTTCCCAGTCGTCGGCGCAGAAGCGGAGCGTCACCGCCCCGACCACGTCGCGCCACGAAATCGGGTCGCCGTTCTCCATCAGCCCGAGCGCCCGCGGCGGCACCGCGATCCGGGTGTGGGTCTCGTCGCGACCGCAGAGGCAACAGGAGGTGTTCTTCAGTCCGGCGTACACGCGAGTCTGTACGGGCTGAGGGGTGGTGTGCGTTTCGGCGGCGGGAGCCGACCGCTGGCGCCGCAGTATATAAATCGGCGCGAGCGGGAGCGACAATTGTTTATGAATAAACGTGGGCGGTGGCGCGCGCCGCCGAGCGGGCCTTCGGCCCGCGAGTAGTGAGGGACCGGAGGTCCCTCTGACAGCCGGCGGCAAAGCCGCCGGCGAGAGCGCGTGCGACGAGGCTGGAGAGGCGTGAGGTGCGGTTGATGTGACCCCGTTTGACCTGTGTCAGAAACTGACTGCCGAATACAGAGCGAGAAGCCAACACGACGTTATCGTTTCTTTCACTCAGTATCAGTCGTTCAATGTCAGCGCTAATCTGTCGCTATTGATTAAATATATGATTGGTACTGTGAATAACATTCATCATCTTGCAGGTACTATAGCATGTGGGTAAATGTCATGTCTACCAGACGCAAAGTTCCCGTGGGAGCGACGCCTAAATCGAAGTACGCAACTTGGGACGACCACCGAGAGTCCCTTCACCGTGAGGCCAGGACAAACCGCCGGAAGCGACAGGTCCGACCGAAGTAACTCATCAGCGATCCATTTTTGAAAAATTCGTATCTCCCCGATTGAGTGAGCCGGCACCTCCAATTCGAACTCAACCCTGTGCCAGATACGCCCGCCGTGTTCAGCACAACTGTAGAAACCTATCATCCTTCGAGGAGTTCAACAGAGTCAATAACGTACAGCCGGGCGGCAGCGAGGCGCGAAGCGCCTCTGGCGGCCGGCGGGTGCGCCGGCGGCGACTTAGGGCTTTGAAACCGTTCGATGCGTCAACGATTTACAACTAAATGACCGTGAACCGCTTTTGGTTATGAGAAATCAACGATCCCGCCGACGCGTTCCTACCCGCTGCACTCGGCGAGCCACTCGTGGGCCCACTCGTCGATCTCCTCGAAGACGGGCGCGAGCGACTCGCCCTTATCAGTGAGGCTGTAGTACGTCGCCACCGGCGACTCCTCCTCTAACCGCCGGTCGACGAAGCCCGTCTCCTGCAGGTCGTCGAGCACGCGCGAGAGGGTGCGGGCGTTCGCGTCCGTCTCGCGCTTAAGCTCGTTAAACCGCGACTCGCCGTTCAACAGCTCGTGGAGGACGACGAGCCGCCAGCGCGAGCCGATCTGTTCCAGCGAGTCGACGACGGGGCACGCGGAGGCCGGGTTCGAGGACGTATCCGTTTCGGGCTCCGCATCGGTCGTTTCCGCCGGGTCGGAGCCGGCGAGTTCCTGCGATGACATCGGTGTTACCTGCTTACCCTATTGTCCGGGAAGCGATAAATAGGTTACGTCCGTATACGTAGTTACACGATGTTAGCTGAATTCACGACGCTACCGCTGCAGCTCGACTCCCCCTTCGCGGGCGAACTGTTCCTGCTCGGCCGGATCCTGTTCGGCGCCACGCTCGCGTTCATGGGCCTGAACCACTTCATGGACGTCGACACCATGGCCGGCTACGCCGAGTTCAAGGGGCTCCCGGCGCCGCGCTTCTCCGTGGTCGCCTCCGGCCTCCTGCTCGTGCTGGGCGGGCTCGGCGTCGTCGTCGGCGCGTTCCCCGTGATAGCGGCCGGCGGCCTCGCCGTCTTCCTGCTCGTCTCCGCCGTGACGATGCACGACTTCTGGTCGGTCGACGATCCCGAGGAGCAGCAGAGCGAGATGACGAGCTTCCTCAAGAACGTCTACGGCGCCGGTGCCGCGGTCGCGCTGCTCGCCGTCGGCGGCACCGCGTGGCCCTACGCGCTGGGCCTCGGCCTGTTCTGAGCCGGACGCGAGCGTTCCGAACTGAACGCGACGCTCCGAACCGATCGCATCGCTTTCAGACCGCTTTTTCCGAGCCGCCAGTACCACTAACTGACTCCGCGACCACCCGACACACGACTATGACCGACGCCCCACCCACCACCGGACTGCACCACGTGACGAACATCTGCACCGACATGGACGAGACGGTCGCGTTCTACGAGGACGCGCTCGGCTGGTACACGGTCAAGCGGACCCAGAACTACGACGACCCGGGGACGCCGCACTACTACTTCTCGTCCACGCCGGAGGGGGAGCCGGGGACTAACGTCACCTACTTCGAGTACCCGAACTCGCAGGGCGCGCCCGGGCCGGGCGCGAGCCACCACTTCGCGTTCGGCGTCGAAGACGAGGAGACGCTCCGCGAGTGGCAGGCGCACCTCCGCGAGCAGGGGGTCCGGGTCTCTGAGGTGAAGGACCGCACCTACTTCAAGAGCATCTACTTCAGCGACCCCGACGGGCTCGTCTTCGAGCTGGCAACGGAGGGGCCGGGGTTCACCCGCGACGAGGACGAGCCCGGCAGCGAGGAGATCGACCCGTTCGCGGAGGGGTACGAGAACTGAATGGCGGACGAGCGCGCCGCCGGCGACGACCTACCCGAAGCCGAGACGGCTCACCGACACGGCGAACCGGACGCCTTCGGGTCGCCGTACCGCCTGCTCTCGACCGCGGTGACACCGCGCCCCATCGCGTGGGTCTCTTCGCGGGGCTCGGCCGGCGAGAACCTCGCGCCGTACAGCTTCTTCAACACCGTCGCGATCGACCCGCCGGTCGTCGCCTTCTCGCCGGTGGCGACCGCGGCGGACCCGAAGGACACGCTCGCGAACGCTCTCGAGACGGAGGCGTTCGTCGTCAACGTCGTCACCGAGGACGTCGTCGAGGCGATGAACGCGTCGAGCGCGACGCTCGACGCGGGCGAGAGCGAGTTCGACCACGTCGGGATCGACCGCGCGCCGTCGGCGCGGGTCGACGCGCCGCGGGTGGCCGCGGCGGCCGTGAGCCTCGAGTGCGAGCTGTACGACGCGGTCGAGATCGGCACCTCGACGCTGGTGCTCGGCGAGGTCGTGTACGCCCACGTCGCCGAAGACGCGCTGCTGGACGGGGAGATAGACATGGACCGACTCGACACGGTCGGCCGGCTCGCCGGCGGCTGGTACGCGAGCACCGACGACCGGTTCGAGCTGGAGCGCCCGCCGTAGCTCGCGTCGCCTTCCACTGACTCCCGCCGCTTCCCGCTAGCTCTCGCCGTCGCTCTCCACCAGCACCGCGAACCGGTCGAGCGCCCGCCGGCAGACGGGGACGTACCAGGCCGCGACGATCGGTACCTCGACGACGACCCGGCTTCGGTCGGACTCCCCGGCGTAGCTGTCGACGCGGTGGCCGGTCGCCGGGATCCCGGCGACACGCCACTCCCAGCGTCGCCCGTTGCACGCGGTCACGCGGAACGGGAGCCACGCGCCGCCCACCAGGACCCGTCCCGTCGTCCCGCGAGTCACGTAGCGGTCGTCGCTCTCCACGGCGTCGATCGCCGGCCCCCAGTCCGGCCAGGCGCGGGTGTCGCGGAGGGCCTCGGCGGCGATCGACGGGGCGACCGCGACGTCGCGACCGACGGCGAGCGTCGCCCCCTCCCGGACGACCGTCGACGCGGACGCGTCGCCGCACCCGTCGAAATCGCAACGAACGTTCGATTCGTCGCCCGAACGAGACCGGTAATTCACGATCCGTCCAACGGTCTCGTCGCAGTTAAGCCGACGCATATTAATACCTTAAATGGTATCAGGTCTCATTATCTCTTTCCACGAAGGGTTAATACGGAGATCCGCGCAACTCGATTCCAACATGGCCGACGACCGCGACACCATGAAGGACGTCTCGCATACAGCACCGCACGACACCTCGGCGAAGGGAGTCTGGAAACGGGGCCGAGGACCCGTCGAGGAAGAGGAAGAAGAGGAGTAACGCCGGTCGAACCGCGGCTTTCTCTCCGTTTTCCCGCTCGCGTACCGATCGGTCCGACGGGCTCGCGCTCTTATCGCTCCGAACTCTCCGTCCCGTCCACCTCCGCTTCCGCCTCTTCGAGGTCGATCTCGGTCGGCTCGACCCCGAGCTCTTCCTCCTCCGTGGGCGCTCGCCCGAGCATGGCGCGGAGCGACGACCACGCCTGTCGCCTGTCTCCGCCCTTCGAGAGCGGGATCCCGGCGAACGACGCCGCCGGGTGGGTCGTCTCGGCACCGAGGTGGTCCATGTGGGCGGAGACCCAGGTGAACGCGGCCGAGAGGAGAGTGAGCACTGCGAAGGAGGTCCACGACTCGGCGGGCGAAAGGGCGGCCGCCCCGACGACGACGCCGGCGATCACGTAGACGAAGGCGACGAAGATCAGGAGCACCGTCACCGTCGCCAGCAGGTCGTTGACGGCGGTGACGCGGGCGTTGTAGTCGATCCACTCGGCGTAGCTCCGGAGCAGTCGCTCGTCGAACTCGACGTCGTCCGGCGACGACGACTCGCCCTTCTCGCTCGCTATCACGGCGTCGACCGCCTTGAGGTCCAGTCCGCCGCGGAGGTCCGAAGCGGTGTAGGTGACCGCCGCCAGCCCGGTCGACGCGAGCAGGAGGAGGCCGCCGACCACTGTGAACGGGTTCAGGAAGACGGCCAGGTCGACCGTCGTCTGGACGACGATGGAGCCGCCGGTGACGACAATCCCGATGAGCAGCAGGTTCGCCTTCAGGATCTCGATCGCCTTGTTGTCGATCTCGCGGAGGCGTTCGACTTGGTAGTCGAACGTCGTCCGCAGCTCCTCCCGGGTCGCCGCCGCGATCGCCGGATCGACGGCGGGCTCGCGGGCCGCCGCGTCGGGGGCGTCGACGTCGGCGGGACTGCTCTGGGGATCGGTCGCGTCCCCTCGGTCGGTCATGCGACGTGATTCTCGAAGCGGCGCCGTAAGGCTACCGACGGCCGGGGGGATTATGGTCCGATGCCGGGACTCCGAGGTATGACCGAGCCGCAATCCGAACCGAGTCCGGAGCCGGAGCCGTTCCGGTACGACGCCGTCGTCGATCCGGGCGAGAAGCGCCGCGTCCGGTACGAGGTGGGCGAGACGTACCTCGGCGACCCGATCGAGATGCCGGTGACGATAATCAACGGCGAGGGCGGCGGGCCGGCCCTCTTCCTGAGCGCGGGGATCCACGGCGACGAGCTCAACGGCGTCAAGGTGGTCCAGGAGGTCGCCGACCGCTACGAGCCCGCCGACCTCCACGGCACGCTCGTCTGCCTCCACGTGTGCAACGTCCCCGCCTACGAGGCGCAGCGGCGCGACACCCCGATCTACGACCAGGACATGAATCGCTCGTTCCCGGGGAACGAGCGCTCGAACACCACCGAGCGCATGGCGAACCGGATCTACCGGCGGTTCGTCTCCCAGTGCGACCTCGGGCTCGACTTCCACACCTCCACCCGCAACCGCACGACCATCTACCACGCCCGGGCCGACCTCGAAAATCCCGACGTCAGGCGTCTCGCGCGGGCGTTCGCGACGAACGTGGTGCTGTACGGCAGCGGCGATCAGGGGTCGCTGCGCTCGACGGCGACCGCCGACGGGATCCCGACGGTGACCGTCGAGATGGGGCGCGCCCACCGCTTCCAGCCCGTGCTCGTCGAGAAGGCGCTGGAGGGCGTCGAGAGCGTCATGGCCGAGTACGAGCTCCTCCCGAACGAGCCGGTCCACTGGCCGGGCTGGTTCCAGTCCACCTCGGTCGACAGCACGAAACGCTGGCTGCGCGCCGACACCGGCGGCCTCGTGGAGATGGAGTGGGGGCCGTACCCGCTCGTCTACGAGGGCGAGACGATCTGCACGATCACGAACCACTTCAAGACGGAGGAGCACGCGGTCGAGGCCCCCTTCGACGGGCTGATCCTCGGCTCGCTGGAGAACCCGGTCGCCGCGCCGGGGCACCCGCTCTGTCACGTCGTCCGGCTCGACGGCGAGACGCGCGCGGAGATCGAACGCGAGATCCGGGCCGGCGACTTCGACGGCTACCGGGCCCACGGCGACGCGTGGGCCGACGACTGAAGTGGCGCCACGGTAACCGGCTGCCGCCAGCGTTCTCGCGGCTGATAGCCGCGGAGGTGGGTTTAACCCGGCCCGCGGTCGACCGCAACCCATGATCGAGGTGGCGGGGTTGCGGAAGACGTACGGCGACTTCGCGGCCGTCGTCGACAGCGACTTCTCCGTCGAGGAGGGGGAGGTGTTCGGGATCGTCGGCCCGAACGGCGCCGGCAAGACGACGACGCTGAAGGTGCTCGCCGGGCTCGTCGACCCCACGGAGGGCGACGTCGAGGTCGCCGGCTTCCCCTCGGACGACCCCGAGATGCGGCGGCGGCTCGGCTTCCTCCCCGAGGAGTCGCCCTTATACGAGGAGATGACGCCGCTGTCGTACCTCCGCTTCTTCGCCGACCTGTACGACGTGCCGCGCGACGTCGCCGACGAGCGCATCGCGGCCGCGCTCGACCGGCTCGAACTCGACCACCGCGAGCGCCGGCTCGGCGACATGTCGAAGGGGATGAAACGCAAGGTCGCCATCGCGCGGTCGCTCGTCAACGACCCGGACGTGCTCGTGTACGACGAGCCGGCGTCCGGGCTCGACCCGGTGACGACGAACTCCGTGCTGGAGTTCACTCGGGAACTGCGCGCGGCCGGGAAGACCGTCGTCTTCTCGGCGCACAACCTCTACCACGTCGAGTCCGTCTGCGACCGCGTCGTGGTGATGAACGAGGGCCGCATCGTCGCCCGCGGGAGCGTCGACGGGATCCGCGAGCGACACGGCGAGACGACGTACCACGTGTTCACCGACGTCGCGCCCGCGCCGGAGCGCCTGTCGCCGGCCCTCGACGGTGCCGACCCCGACGCGGCGACCGAGGAGGTCGGCGACCGGTTCCGCACCGCGGTGCCGGACATGGACGCGGTCGAGGCGGTCCGGGCGGCCGCCGCCGACGCCGGCGGCGAGGTCGTCGACATCCGCACCCGCGAGCCGAGCCTGGAGGACGTGTTCCTCGACATCGTCGGGCGGCCGATGCCCGGTCGATACGGCGGCGGGAGCAGAGGGGTCGAAGACGTCGAGGAGGGGGCCGAGTGATCGACCGGCTCCGGAGGGTCCTCCGGGTCGCGCGCTGGGAGGTCGCCCGCGCCGGCGGCGGCGTCGACCGCCGCACCCTCGCCGTGGCGCTCGCGCTCCTGCTCGTCGCCGGCGCCGTCCTCGGCGGGGGGCTCGCGGTCGGCGCGGTCGGGCTCGACGTCGACCGCGACGTCTACCGCGTCGCCGTCGACGGCGACTCCCCGTACGCGGACGCGGTCGAGGGGGCGCCGGCGCTGACGCCCGTGCCCGTCGAGGGGGCCGAACTCGGCGACACGGCCGACCTCGTCGTGTTCGACGTGAAGAGCGAGTCCGGCGCGGTCGAGACCGTCGCCGTCCGCGCCAGCGACACGCGGAAGGGCGAGGCCGCGGCCGCCGAGTTCCGCGAGGCCGTCGAGGCGCACAACGAGCGGCTGATGGCCGCCGAGGAGAACGCGACCGCCGCCTTCCCGGTCACCGTCACCCTCCGGTACGTCGGGCGGACGAGCGCGCTCGACGACGGCTCTACGCTCGGGGAGGAGGGGTCCGACGGCGGGGGCGACTCGGACGGCGAAGACGGGTCGAGCGACGGGAGCGGCGGTGCGGGCGGGGGCGACGGTGACGGCGACCGCGCCGACGTGGGCGGGGGGACCGGCGACGGTGGTACCGGTGACGCCGCTCCCGACGGCGGAACCGCGGGCGACGGCTTCGCGGTCCCCTCGGTCGGCGGCGGGACGTTCGGCGCCGACACCGTCGGCTCGCCGGGGTCGATCTCGCCGCCGTTCCCCTTCGTCTCCCTGCTCTTGGCCTTCGCCTTCCTCGTCCCGATGAACTTCCTCATCCAGGCGTACGGCTCGTCGGTCCTCGACGAGCGCACGAACCGACGGGGGGAGCCGCTGCTCGTCACGCCGCTCTCGCCGGCCGACATCGTCGCCGGGAAGACGCTCCCGTACGTCGCGGCCGCGCTCCTCGTCACGACGCTCATCGCGGTCGCCGTGGGCGGCGGCGCCCTCTCGGTGGTCGCCGTGCTCCCCGTCGCCCTGACGTTCCTCGCGGCCACGTTCGTCGGCGCGATGTTCGCGCGGTCGTTCAAGGAGCTCACCTTCGTCACGGTCGGCGTCAGCGTGCTCCTCACGACGTACGCGTTCGTCCCCGCCGTCTTCACCAACGTGACGCCGGTCGCGCTGGTGTCGCCGCTGACGCTCGTCGTCTTCGACCTGCAGGGCGAGGCCGTCTCGGCCGGCGAGGCGCTGTTCTCGACCGCGCCGATGGCGCTCGGCGCCGCGCTCCTGTTCGGGCTCGGGCTCGGGGTGTACCGCGAGGAGGACATGTTCACCCAGAAGCCGGTGACGCGGAAGCTCCTCGACGCGCTCGCGGTCCGGCTCTCGGCGGTCGATGACGTCGGGTTCGGGGACCTCGTCGACCGCCGGCGGCTCCGCGCGCTCGGCTCGGTCGCGTTCCTCACCGCCTGCGCGATCCCGTTCGTCTTCGTCGCGGAGCTTTTAGCGGTCGCGACGCTGTTCGCGCTCCCGGTGACGGTGTCGATCCCCGTCCTCCTCGTGACGATCGCGTTCATCGAGGAGGTCGCCAAGAGCGTCCATCTCTACGCCGGCTTCGAGCGCGGCGTCTTCGCCCGGACCGACCGGGTCGCCGTCGCGGTCGGTCTCGCCTCCGCGGTCGGCTTCTTCCTCGCTGAGAAGGCCACGGCGGTCGTGCAGGCGGTCGGGCTCACCGAGCTGTACGTCGGCCGGGCCGCGTTCGGGAGCGTCGCCGGGGTCGAGGGGCTCTCCCCACTCGCCCTCGCGGCGCTGCTGTTCGCCCCGCTCCTGCTCCACGGCTTCGCCACGACCGTCGCCGCGGTCGGCGCGAGCCGGGACCGGACGTACTACGCGCTCACGCTGGCGCTGGCGACGCTGCTCCACGCCGCGTACAACTTCGGGGTGGTGAGCGTCCATGGGTGACGCGGAGAGCGGGGGAGCGACCGCCGGAAAGAGCGGGCGGCTGACGATCGCGGGCCGGGAGCTGGCGGGCCTGCGCGCCGAGAAGACGATCCTGCTGGCGGTCGCGATCCAGCTGTTCATCGCCGCGTTCTCGTCGTTCCTCGTGGTCGGGCTCGTCTCGATGTACGACCCCGGCGCGCTCGGCGGCGCGGAGGTCGAGGTGGCCGGCGCGGGCGACGCCGTGAGCGACCTCGAGCGCGCCGCGAGCGAGGTCGACGGGGCCGCCGTCACGCGCTACGAGGACGCGGGCGCCGCGCGGCTCGCCTTCGAGCGCAACGCCGCAGACGCGGTGGTGATCGCGGACCGGAACGACGACGGGCGGATCGTCGCGCGCGTCACGGCGCCGGACGCGACCGTTGAGACGACCGTGATCGTCGTCCAGCTCCGGGAGCTGCTCCGGACGTACGAGCTGAACGAGCGCGCGGACCGGGCGGCGTACCTGAGCGAGCCGCCCCTCCCCCTGCCCGAGCGGACCGGCTCCAGCCCGTACTTCACGTTCACGTACACGGTGTTGATCCCGGTGCTCGTCTTCCTCCCCGTCTTCATCTCCGGGTCGCTCGCCGTCGACTCGATCACCGAGGAGATCGACGAGGGAACGCTGGAACTGCTCCGGGTCGCCCCGGTCACGTTGGGGGAGATCGTCGACGGCAAGGCGCTGGCGGCGGTCGCGATCGCCCCCGGGCAGGCGCTGTTATGGCTGCTCCTGCTCCGCGCGAACGGGACGCCCGTCGCCAACGTCCCGTCGATCCTCGCGCTGATGACCGCGCTGACGACGCTCGTCGTCGCGCTCGCCGTCGGGATCTCGGCGCTCGCGCCTGACCGCCGGGCCGCCCAATTCCTCTACTCGGTCGGCGTCCTCGTCCTGTTCGGCGGCGCCACGGCGATGGCCGGCGGCCCGGCGAACGCGGTCGCGCGGCTCGCGATCGACAGCGCGGACGCGGCGACGACCGCCCTCGTCGTCGCCTACGCCGGCATCGCGGCGGTCGCGTACGTCGGCGTGCGGCGGATCGTCGCCGAGAGCGGGTTCGAAGGCTGAAATCTTCAAAAACCGGCCTCACCGCTCACCGGTGACGCGCTCGACGAGGCGCTCGACCCACCCGGCGGTCGGAAGCCGCCAGCCGTACGCGACCGCGACCAAGCGAGAGCCGGCGGTCACCGCCGCGCAGGAGCCGGCGGCGATTCCGCTGAGCCCGCCCGCCGCGCCCGGCCCACCGAGCGCGCCGACGGCCCAGTACGCGGTCCCGCCCAACACCGCGCAGCTCGCGTAGAAGTCGTCGAAGAGGATGAACGGCGCGCGGTCGAGGAGGACGTCCGCGACCGCGCCGCCGCCGACCGCGTTGATCGTCGCGACCGCGACGACGCCGAACGCGGAGACGCCCGCGTCGGTCGCGACGATCGCGCCGGTCGTCGCGAAGGCGGCGAGGCCGATCGCGTCCGCGACGAGCGTGACCGGGTGCGTGTCGGGGTCGGCGAGCACGACGCTCAGACCGACGGCCAGCCCGACGCCGACCAGTCCGAGCGCGATCTCCACCGGGGACTGGAGGGCGAGCGGGACCCGATTCACGAGGAGGTCGCGGGTCACGCCGCCGGCGAAGGCCATCGCCAGCCCGACGACCGCGACGCCGAACAGGTCGAACTCCTCGCGGATCGCCTTCGTCGAGCCCACGAGGGCGAACGCGACCAGTCCGACCGTGTTCATGACGGCGAACGGGTCGCCGAACAGGGTCGCCGCGAGCCCGCCCGTCACTCCCCGAACGCCCCCAAGCTCGACTGCAGTTCGCGATCGGGAACCTCGTCCGTGAGCTCGTAGCCGGCCAGCTCGCGGGCGTCGACCGCGTACGTCGAACCGCCGCGGTCGAGCACCAGCACTCGGCCCTTCCAGCCGCGCACCGTGCCGGCCGCCATCGTCTCCGCCACGGGGCGCTCCGCGAGGTCGAGCCCGTAGTCGAAATCGAAGCGCTCGATCGGGTCGAACCGGTCGAGGAGCGCTTCCCACGCCGATTCGTCGACCTCGCGGCCGAATCCGTCGAGCTTCGTCGGCACGCGGACCCGGTCGACGAGGTCGTCGGCGTCGGCCAGTTCGGCCTCGATCCGCCGAGCGACGCGACCGTCCGGGAAGGTCCGAACGTGGGCGGCTCGGTCCGCGCCCTGCTCGCGGAGCCGGGTCTCCAGCCGCCACAGGCGCGTCACCCCGACCTTCAGCACGTCGGGGGCGAACGCGGCGAGGTACAGCGCGTGCTCCTCGTGGCAGTCCATCTCGTCTTTCAGGCACGTCCCCGTGCACCGCGCGCACACCCAGACGCTCCCGTGGGCGTCGCAGTAAGGGGCCTCGGGGGCGTCGCAGACGACGTGCTCGCCGTCGTGGACGGTTCCCGCGCAGCGCCGCTCGCCGAGCCCGTAGGCGAGCTCCGTGCCGGCGTCCGCCTCGACGAACTCGACCGCGCCGCCGCTGGCGACGTAGAGCCCCTCGCCCGACTCGTAACCCACGACCTGCACGCGCCCCCGTACGGGGGGCCGCGACTTATGCGCGTCGTCGTCGGGAAAGCGATCGGGTACCGGCTCGTCGTCCGACCGAACCGGCACCGAACGACCGGGCGTCGGAATCGCCCGCGGACGGCCCTATTAATAAACGGTATCTCAACGGAATCACCCGGCGCAACTGTTATTACCGTGTTGAAAGATCATGACAGTGTCACACAATGACGCAGATATTCAAATCTCCGGCGGCGTACGTACAGGGTCGGGGTGTCGCCGGGGAGATCGGAACACACGCTGCAGAGTTGGGCGAGGAGGCGATGCTAATCGCCGACGAGATAGTCCTCGACATTCTCGAAGACCGCGTACTGGCGAGTCTCGAAGACGCGGGACTGGGCGCGACGTCGGTGGAGTTCAACGGCGAGGCGTCCGAGACGGAGATCGAACGTATCACCGACCTGGCGGAAGATCGGGGGGTCGACCTCGTCGTCGGTGCGGGCGGGGGCAAGGCGCTCGACACCGCAAAAGCCGTCCGAACGAACCTGAACGAATCGATGGTTTCGATGCCGACGGTCGCCTCGACGGACGCTCCAACGAGCGCGCTCTCGGTCATCTACAGCGAACACGGCGAGTTCCAAGAGTACTGGTTCTACGAGGACCACCCAGATCTCGTGCTAGTGGATACGGCCGTTATCGCCGGCGCGCCGACCCGCTTCTTCCGGTCGGGGATCGCCGACGGCCTCGCGACGTGGTTCGAAGCCGACGCGGCCTCCCAGTCGGACGGCGACAACGTCGTCGGCGGGAAACCCACGCGGGCCGGGCACCAGCTGGCGCGCCTCTGTTACGACACGCTGCGCGACCACGGGCTCGCCGCGGTCGATGCGGTCGAGCGGGGCGCTGTCACCGAGAGCGTCGAAGCCGTCACCGAGGCGAACACCCTTCTCAGCGGACTGGGTTTCGAGAGCGGTGGCCTCGCGGCGGCCCACTCGATACACAACGGGCTGACGCAGCTGGAGGCGACGCACGGCGCGACCCACGGAGAGAAAGTCAACATCGGGACGATATCACAGCTCGTGTTGGAAGGCCGTGACGACGCCTTCATCGAGGAGTACGTCGAGTT
Source organism: Halorubrum depositum (assembly GCF_007671725.1). Classification (NCBI taxonomy): domain Archaea; kingdom Methanobacteriati; phylum Methanobacteriota; class Halobacteria; order Halobacteriales; family Haloferacaceae; genus Halorubrum; species Halorubrum depositum. Next base: position 275,066 of record NZ_VCNM01000002.1, read on the forward strand.
CTCGCTGGACCTCGGACTTCCGGTCACGCTCTCGGATATCGGTCTCGACGACCCGTCGGACGGCGACCTCACCGTCGTCGCCGAGGCGGCCTGCGTCGACGAGGAGACGATCCACAACCAGCCGTTCGCGGTCTCTCCACCGATGGTCCGCGACGCGCTTTTAACCGCCGACGAACTCTCACGACGGGTCCGCGAGAACCGCTGATTCCCCGCGGCGTTCCGTCCGTTCGAACGAAGCGCCGTCGGGCGTACCGCGACGCGTCCGTGACCCCGAACCCGGAGCGCACGCGTTTACACGACTCAGATTCCCGACGGCGGGGCTTGCCGAGAGAGAGAGGATTTCGGTAGAACCACACGGACCGCAGAGATCGGGCGGATTTTTTAAATAATATCGCGTGCGATTCATTCCCATGCTCGACGCCGCGCTCGCGACCGACGAGGGCGACGAGGGGGTCGACCTCGCCCTCACCGTGACGAACGAGGACGACGACCCGCTCACGCTCCGGTTCCGGACCGGCCAGCGCGCCGACTTCGCGGCCTTCGAATCCGCCGCCGCCGACGCGGCGGGCGACCCCCGTCGAAGCACCGCCGGGCCCGTCTGGCGACACGGCGAGGGGCGCATGTTCACGCAGGCGCTCGGCACCGAGACGCTGGCGCCGGGCGAGTCGGCGACGTACGAGGGGACGTGGCCGACCCCGCCGCCGGGCGTCTACCTGATCGTCGGGACGCTGACCGCCGAGGAGCACGACGCGGAGGCGACCGCCACGGTCGCGATCGGGTGAGCCCCCGCGGATTCGGTTCGAGCCGCCACCGCGGGCTCAGTCCGGGCCGCCGCCGTGGACCGCCTCGTCGACCGCCGCCGCGAGCCGCTCGCGCGTCCGGTGGCTCGACTCGGCGTCGGTCCGCACCTCGATCAGGTGGGAGCCGTCGGCGTCGCGCGCTTTCGCGCACGCCGCTTCGAGTTCCTCGGCGACGTCGACCGGGTCCCCGACCGCCTCGGGCCGCGCGTCGACCCGCGCGTACGCCAGCCCGTGGAGGTCGGCCATCGGCTCGAACTCGATGCCGTGCGGGGTCTTGAACGACTCCGTGAACTCGGGCTCGAACGACTCGATCGGGAGCGCGTGGAAGATCCCGCCGCCGTCGTTGTTGATCAGGACCACCGTCGCGTCGACGTCGCACCGGTCGAGCGCGAGCAGGCCGTTCGCGTCGTGGTACAGCGCGAGATCGCCGACGACGAGGGTGAGGTCGTCCGTCGTCGCCGAGCCGGCGCCGAGCGCGCTGGAGACGATCCCGTCGATCCCGCTGACCCCGCGGTTGCCGAGCGCGGTGACGCTCGCCGTCGTCGGCCCGACGAACCGGTCGAGGTCGCGGACTGGCATCGAGTTGGAGACGAACAGCGTCGCCGGATCCGGGAGCGAGTCGGCCACGGCGCGGAGCGCGTCACCCTCGTGGAAGCCCGCCGGATCGCCGTCCGCCGAGAGCGCGTCCCCGCCCTCCCCTCCGGTTCCGCCCCGCTCTCGCTCGTGTATCTCCCGGGCGACGCGGTCGGCCTCCTCCCACTGCGCGCGCCAGTCCGGGTCTCCACCGCCGCCGGCGACGAGCCGCGAGAGGCGCGCGCAGAGGCGGCTCGGCTCGGCGACGACGAGGTCGGTCGCGGCGAACTCCGCCTCGCGCCACCGGCCCGCGGGGTCGACCTGGTACTGGTCGGCGCCGGTCCCGGCGAGGTACTTCCGGAGGTTCTTGGAGGTGGGCGACGCGCCGAGCCGGAGGACGACCTCGGGGTCGGTCCACTCGGTTTCCGAATCGGACTCCCCGATGTCACCGTCCCTGGCGACACCAGCCGAGAGGTAGGCGTCGTACGCGCCGATCACGGGCGCGACGCGGGTGTGGCCGCCGTACCGGACGTTCGAGAGCGGATCGGCGAGCACCGGAAATCCGGTCGCGTGCGACAGCGCCGTCACCGACTCGGCGTCGATTCCGGGCGGGTCCGCGGGGCCGGCGACGATCAGCCCGCGGTCGGCGCTGGACAGCTCGTTCGCGAGCGCGCGGAGCCCGTCGTCGCCCGGCTCGGGCGACCCCGGCGTCACGTCGACGTAGGGTCCGTCGCGGCCGGCCGCGGCGACCGGGTCGAGGTCGGCGGGCACGTCGCCGGGCACCCGCGTCGGCTCCAGCGGCTTCTTAAAGGGAACGTTGAGGTGAACCGGACCGGGATCGGCTCCCTCGGCGGCCGCGACCGCCCGGCCCACGGTGGTCCGCAGCGACCGGAGCGCGCGGTCGTTCGGCGCCGGCTCGGGGAGGTCCTTGTAGAATCGGACGGTGTCGCCGTACAGCTTCTCCTGGTCGGCGGTCTGGTTGGCGCCCGAGTCGCGCAGCTCCGGCGGGCGGTCGGCCGTGAGCGCGAGCAGGGGGACGCGGGCCTGGTCCGCCTCCATCACGGCCGGGTGGTAGTTGGCGGCGGCGGTGCCGGAGGTGCAGATCAGCGGAGCGACGCTCCCCGTCCGCCGGGCGCGGCCCAGCGCGAAGTAGGCGGCGGAGCGCTCGTCTAACTGGGAGAAGACGCGGAGGTCGTCGTGACGGGCGGCGGCCATCGTCAACGGCGTGGAGCGGCTGCCCGGCGAGACGACGACGCTGTCGACGCCGGCGGCGACGAGCTCGTCAACGAGCGCCCCCGCCCACAGCGTGTTCCGGTTCGGCGCGGTCATTGCCACCGCTTGGGGGTCGATATTTAAATACTCCCGCGGGTCGGCGGCGCCGTCGGGCTCCGCGGCGTTCTTATACCCGGTCGAGCCGCGAGAGCCCGTGCCACACCGCGTCGACGAGGCGGTCCTCTCCCTCGCCGTCGGCGTCGTCCCAGCCGCGGGCGATAGCGTCCTCCAGCACCGGAACGGGGTGGTTCTCGAAGTTGTTCATCCCGCGGAACGTCTCCAGCGCCTCGCGGTGGGGCTCGCCGAATGCGTCGGCCTCGGCCGCCCCGCTCCCGGTCGCGTCGACGTCGCCCGCGTCGCTCTCGTCGAGGAAGCCGAGGTCGGCGAGGACTTCCGCGACCGCCGCGGCCGCCTCGCCGGTCAGATCCCGGGTCTCGTCCGGCGCCTCGCGCTCCAGCAGGGTGACGTCGTACAGCTTGAACACTCGTTCGAGCTCGTCGATCGGGCTGTCGTGATCGTCGACGCGCACGTCGATCCAGCGGTCGTTGCGGCCGTCGTAGCCGCCCTCCGGCTTGGCGACGTACAGCGCGGCCGACTGCTCGCCGCGCCTGTCGCCGCCCGCCTCGTTGCCGGCGTGGAGCGAGGCGATCAGCCGCTCGGGGAGGCCGCCCGCCGTCTCCTCGAACGCCTCCGCCATCGCGGTCAGCGTCTCGGCGTTCTCCAGGATGTTACCCTGGACCGTGTAGTCGTCGCCCTGCAGGTCGCCCGCGTAGTCGTGACAGTCGGCGCCGGTGAATGCGGCCGGCTCGCCCTCGAGGCCCACCGCGCCGACCTGTCTGGAGGGCGCCTCGTCGTCGGGGGCGGTGAGCCGATCGACGACCTCCTCGGCGTCGTGCCCCTCGCGGAGCAGATCGAGCCCGTCGGGGCCGTAGGCGACGTTCGCGAAGCTCTGCGTCGCGATCGCGCCGGCGTCCGCGCTGACGAACGGGACGACAGCGCCGACGCTGACGAACTTCGACTGAACGGCGACGCCGACGGCGTCGGTCTCCGGGTCGCGGGCGGCGATCGAGAACGTCGAGGGACGGGGTGGCATGCGGATCGAGGGATCGGCGGCCGCCCTGATAAATTCGGTCGGGTCGTCGGGGCGGTCCTCCCTTCGTCGGCGCCGGCACCGTCGACGCCGCGCCCCGCGCCGCCGCTCGCGGTCGCGTTCTGCAACGCTTATGCACGCCGACCGACTTCGATCGGGTATGAGCGACGACGACGCCGTCGACGTCGAGGTCGAGTCCCCCGACGACGCCGCGGCCGACGCGGCGAGCGCGAACGGCACGGCGGAGGCGACCGCCGAGGGAGCGAGCGGCGAGTCGGCGACCGATGCGGCCGGCGAGCACGACGCGGCCGGCGATAGCGAGGCGCTGGCCGCCGCCGTCGCCGAGCACGACGAGGCGCTCGCCCGGGAGGTCGCCGAGCTGGAGGCGGAGCTGGCGGAGACGCGCGAGGAGCTGCTGGCGGCCGAGGAGGAAGCCGAGGAGCTGACGAGCAAGCTCGCCCGCGTGAAGGCTGACTTCAGCAACTACAAGGAGCGCGCCAAGCGCAAGCAGGATGAGATCCGCGAACGTGCCTCCGAGAAGCTCGTCGAGCGGATCACTCCCGTCCGCAACGACCTCCTCCGCGCGCTCGACCAAGAGGAGGGGAGCGACCTCCGCCCCGGCGTCGAGTCGACGCTGGAGAAGTTCGACGAGGTGCTCGCCGAGGAGGGCGTCGAGCCCATCGCCCCCGACCCGGGCGAGGAGGTCGACCCCGCGCGCCACCAGGTGATGCTCCGCGTCGAGAGCGACCAGCCCGAGGGCACCGTCCACGAGGTGTACGAGCCCGGCTACGAGATGGGCGACCGCGTCGTCAGCGAGGCGAAGGTCACCGTCAGCGCCGACGAGTCGTAGGCCGCGTTCCGGCCGTTCCTCCCGTTCTCACCGATCGGTCCCGTACCGGCTCGCGAGCTCGTCGAGCCCCGCGTCCGGCTCGGCGGCGTGGGGCACCGACAGCGGCGAGACCGACACCTCGCCGTCGACGACCGCGCGCCGGTCGGTGCCGACCGGGTCCGGCACGTCCGCGGGCGTCATCCGCCCCCAGATCGGGTCGGAGATGGAGACGCCGCCGTTCCCGTCGGACGTCGCCTCCATCCCGTACCACTCTGAGGGCTTAGTGACGCGCATCGGCGCGGGGTCGACCGCGGGTTCGGCCGCGGGGTCGGACGACGAGCCGTCGCCCACGGCCGCCTCCCGTCCCCCGTCGCCCTCGGCGGGCTCCGCCATCGGCGCGTTGACGTTGAGGTAGTCGACCCGCTCGAAGACGCCCGTCCCGCCGGCCTCGTCGACGAGGAACCGCGTGGCGCGCGCGGCGTGCGCGAACGACGCCGGCGGCAGGTCCCGCTTCCACCAGTCGTCGCCGCCCGGCACGTACATCGACGCCGCGATCCCGGGGATCCCGAAGAACGCCCCCTCGACGACCGCGGAGACGGTCCCCGACCGCCCGAGCGTGTACGCGCCGAGGTTGGCGCCCTCGTTGCAGCCGGCGACCACGAGGTCGGCGTCTGGGACGAGCTCGTCGAGGCCGGCGACGACGCAGTCGACGGGCGTCCCGTCGACGGCGTACCCGAGCTCGTGCTCGCGGACCTCGACGTCTGCGGAGATGGCGCGGCCGACGGAGGAGCGGTCCCCCGCGGGCGCGACCGTCACCACGTCGTAGTCGACCGAGAGCGCGTCGTACAGGGCGCGGAGGCCGACGGCGTCGACGCCGTCGTCGTTCGTCAACAGGATCCGCTCGACGCTCATACCGCTACGTCGGGCGGTTCGGACAAAAGCCCACCGTCGCTGGGGGTGGGTTCGAGCCGGGGCGGTCTTCCCCGCCCACGGCGAACGGAAAAGCCCACGTATCCCGGGCCCCCACCGTCCGACATGGGATTCGGGGACACGGCCAAGAAGATCCAGACGCTCGCCGACAAGGCCGAGCGCACGTACCAGAAGATCAACGAGCTCCGCACCGAGGTCGAGGAGACCCAGACGACCGTTCTCGACACCTCCGAGCGCGTCCAGCAGCTGGAAAACGAGATGGCCGAACAGCGGGCCGTCCTCGACGCTGTCGCGCGCGAGGTCGGCGTCGACTTGGAGAGCGTCAGCACCGAGGCGCACATCACCGAGGCCGAGCGCGCGGCCGTGGAGGACGCGGCCGGGGACGCGACCGGCGACGCCGCCCCCGCCGAGAGCGACGGCGGCGAGTCGGCCGACGGCGACGACGCGAACGACGGCGCGGCGTAGCGCCTATTCCGCGGCTTCCGCCGTCTCGTCGACGGACTCCTCTCCGTCGTCCGCCCGCGAGACCACCTCGGCCGGCACGCCCGCGACCGTCGTCTCCGGCGGGACGTCCGCGGCGACGAGGGAGTTGGCGGCGACGCGCGCGCCCTCGCCGACCGTGACGCCCGGGAGGACGACCGCGCCGGCCCCGATCATCGCGCCCTCCTCGACGACGACGTCGCCGAGGCGGTACTCGTCGCGGAGGAACTCGTGGCACAGCAGCGTCGCGTCGTAGCCGATTATCGCGTCGTCGCCGACGGCGATCCGCTCCGGCCAGAACACGTCCGGCGTCGACTCCAGCCCCCACGCGACGCCGGCGCCGACCGTGACGCCGATCCGCCGCATCAGCCAGTTCTTCAGCCGCAGGCTCGGGCAGACCCGAGCGAGCACGATCGCGACGTAGTTGCGGACGACGACGAGCGGCGACTTCGCGTCGGGCCACGACCACAGCGAGTTGCGGGGGCCGCCCGTCGGATGGCGGTCCAGTCGATCGGTCCGCGAGTCGTCCGGACTCCCGTCACCGCCCGCGCCCGCCGCTGCGCGCTCCGCCGAACCCGCCGCCGCGTCGCCGTCCTCGTGAATCACGAGGGGACCTTCGGACGGCACGGGTAAAAGGGTCGCCGACGCGCTCGGCGGTCCGAGAGCGGGGTCGTGTCGGTGCCGAAATCGACGCGAGGGTTCAAATCGGATACCGCGGCCAGCGCCCCCACGACCTGACGAGGGCCCACGGCCGGCCGAGACGGGTGCGCGGTCGACCGCCGTGCGGACGCGACGACTGACCGCCTGTTCGCCACGCCGCTCAGCGCCGCGTCCGTGCGGCGTCCGCCGGGGGTCCGCGCTACTGCCGCAGCTCGTCCATGTGATCGATCCGTCGCTCGACGAGGTCGGCCTTCCCCACGTCGTGGCGGATCCGGAGCCCGTCACCGGCGGCCGAGAGCCCCGCCTCGGCCTGCCGCTCCGCGGCGGCGATCGAGTCGCCGCGGCCGACCACCGCGAACGACCGCGAGGTCGTCGTGTACAGCCCGTCGTCGCGCTCGTCGACGCTGGCGTAGTAGAGCAGCGCGTCGCCGACGCTCTCCTCGTCGACCGCGATCTTCGCGCCAGCGTCGGGGTCGACCGGGTAGCCGTCCGGCACCGCGTACTTGCAGACGGTCGCCTCGCCCGAGAAGGCCAGGTCGGGGAGCGTACGGTCGTCGCGCGCGGCCGTCAGCACGTCGACGAAGGGCGTCTCCAGGACGGGGAGCGTGTTCATAGCCTCCGGATCGCCGAAGCGCGCGTTGAACTCGACGACCTTCGGTCCCTCGTCGGTGAGCATGAACTGCCCGTAGAGGACGCCCTTGTAGTCGGGGAGCGCGTCGACGACCGCCTCCAGCACGTCGACGGCGGCCTCGTAGTCGCCATCGGCCATGAACGGGAGCGAAAGCCCCGTGTCGGAGTACGAGCCCATCCCGCCGGTGTTCGGCCCCTCGTCGCCCTCGTAGGCGCGCTTGTGATCCTGGACCGCGGGCGTCGTCCGGAGGTCGCCGTTCGCGACGAACGCCTGCACGGTGAACTCCTCGCCGACGAGCCGCTCCTCTAACACCACGCGGTCGTAGTCGGAGTCGCGGAGGTACGCCTTCGCGCCCTCGGCGTCCACCTGGTCGCCGATCACCTTCACGCCCTTTCCGCCGGTGAGTCCGGCCGGCTTCACCGCGAGGTCGCCGTCGTACGCGTCGATGTAGTCGCAGGCGGCCTCGATGTCGTCGAACACCGCGTAGTCGGGACAGCCGGGGACGTCGGCCTCCTCCATGAACTCGCGCTGGTACGCCTTGTCCGTCTCCAGCCGCGCCTCCTCGGCCCGCGGGCCGAACGCGTACACGCCGGCGTCGTCGAGCGCGTCGGCGACGCCCGCCGCGAGCGACGACTCGGGGCCGATCACCGCGAGGTCGGCGCCGACGTCGGTCGCGTAGTCGGCGACGGCCTCGGCGTCGGTCTCGTCGATCGACTCGAAGCCGTCGGCCAGCCGGCGGATGCCGGGGTTCCGGTTGCTCGCGCAGGCGTACAGCGCGCAGTCGCCGGCGACCGCGCGGGCGATCGCGTGCTCGCGTCCGCCGCCGCCGACGAGAAGTACGGTCTCGGTCATGCCCGACGGATAACTGCACGGTAGTGTAAACGTTACTCTCCGCTCACGCCGAGATAGCCATGTACGTGGATCGAACGGGGGATCGCGACCGGATCCAACGCTCGTGTGACGGGTTTTTGCCTCGCCGGGGCGAACCGGGCGTATGACACAGCCGACGGAGCGGAACCGCCTCGACGGGGAGGCGAGCCCGTACCTCCAGCAGCACGCCGACAACCCGGTCCACTGGCAGCCGTGGGGCGACGAGGCGTTCGAGCGCGCCCGCGAGCACGACGTCCCGGTGTTCGTCTCCATCGGCTACTCCTCCTGCCACTGGTGTCACGTGATGGCCGAGGAGAGCTTCGAGGACGAGGGGGTCGCGGAGGTGCTCAACGAGGAGTTCGTGCCGGTCAAGGTCGACCGCGAGGAGCGCCCGGACGTGGACAGCACGTTCATGACCGTCTCCCAGCTCGTCACGGGCGGCGGCGGCTGGCCGCTCTCCGCGTGGTGCACGCCCGAGGGGAAGCCGTTCTACGTCGGGACCTACTTCCCGCCGGAGCCGCGCCGGAATCAGCCGGGGTTCCGCGACCTCTGTGAACGAATCGCCGACTCGTGGGCGGACCCCGAGCAGCGCGAGGAGATGAAGCGGCGCGCCGAGCAGTGGACGACGAGCGCCCGCGACGAGCTGGAGTCGGTCCCCGAGCGGGACGACCACGACGCGAGCGACGCCGAGGCGCCCGGCGCCGACCTCCTCGACGAGGCGGCCGCCGCCGCGATACGCGGGTACGACGACGAGTACGGCGGGTTCGGCAGCGGCGGCGCGAAGTTCCCGATGCCGGGGCGGATCGACCTGCTCCTGCGCGCCTACGGCCGAAGCGGCCGGGACGCCGCGCTCGCGGCCGCGACCGGCACGCTCGACGGGATGGCCCGCGGCGGGATGTACGACCAGATCGGCGGCGGGTTCCACCGGTACGCGACCGACCGGCGGTGGACCGTCCCGCACTTCGAGAAGATGCTGTACGACAACGCGGAGCTCCCGCTCGTGTACCTCGACGGCTACCGCGTGACCGGCGACCCGGCGTACGCCCGCGTCGCGAGCGAGACGCTCGGCTTCCTCGACCGCGAACTCCGCCACGAGGCGGGGGGCTTCTTCAGCACGCTCGACGCGCGGAGCGCGCCCCCGGAGAGCCGGCGGGGGGACGCGGGCGACGACGGCCACGTGGCCGAGGACGTCGAGGGGGCCTTCTACGTCTGGACGCCAGCGGAAGTCGACGCGGTCCTCGACGAGCCGGCAGCGTCGCTGGCGAAGGAGCGGTACGGGATCGAGTCGGGCGGCAACTTCGAGCGCGGCACGACCGTGCCGACGGTCGCGGCGTCGGTCGCCGAGCTCGCCGACGAGCACGACCTCGCGGTCGACGAGGTCCGCGAGCGCCTGACCGAGGCCCGCGTCGCGCTGTTCGAGGCGCGGGAGTCGCGCCCGCGGCCCGCCCGCGACGAGAAGGTGCTCGCGGCGTGGAACGGCCGGGCGGTCTCCGCGTTCGCGAGCGCGGCGGGCGCCCTCGGCGAGGAGTACGCCGAGATCGCCCGCGAGGCGCTCGACTTCTGTCGCGACCGCCTGTACGACGCCGACTCCGGCGAACTCGCCCGGCGGTGGCTCGGCGGCGACGTCCGCGGGCCGGGCTACCTCGACGACCACGCGTTCCTCGCGCGCGGCGCGCTGGACGTCTACGCCGCCACCGGCGACCCGGAACCGCTCGGGTTCGCGCTGGAGCTGGCCGAGACGATCGTTGATGAGTTCCACGACCCCGACGACGGGACGATCTACTTCACCCGCGATCCGGAGGCGGAGGACGACGGGGAGACCCCCGCGGGCGACGACGCCCTGTTCGCCCGCCCACAGGAGTTCACCGACCGCTCGACGCCCTCGAGCCTCGGCGTGGCGGCCGAGACGCTGATGCTCCTCGACGGGTTCCGGACCGACCGCGACTTCGCCGCGGTCGCGGAGGCCGTCGTGACGACCCACGCGGACCGGATCCGCGCGAGCCCGCTGGAACACGTCTCGCTCGTGCGGGCGGCCGAGCGCGTCGAGACCGGCGGGATCGAGGCGACGATCGCCGCCGACGCGGTGCCGGACGCGTGGCGCGAGACCCTCGGTGAGCGGTACCTCCCGGGCGCGCTCGTCGCGCCGCGACCGCCGACGGAGGCGGGGTTAGACGAGTGGCTGGACCGGCTCGGCATGGACGAGGCGCCGCCGATCTGGGCCGGCCGCGACGCCGTCGACGGCGAGCCGACCGCCTACGTCTGCGAGGGCCGGACCTGCTCGCCGCCGGAGACCGACCTCGACGCGGCGCTGACGTGGCTGGCGGAGCGGCGGGGCGAGCCGTAGCTCCGGTCGGATCGCCGCCCGCACTCGGCGACGCCGAGTCGGCACGCTTTACGGACCCCGGATCGGAGGAGAGTGCATGGAGCGGTACGACCTCCTCTATCGCCTGTACGACGAGTTCGACGTCGAGACCCTCCGCGAGCACCAGTCGTTCGTCGACCTCTTTCCGCCGGTGGACTCGCGCGTGGCGCTAGAACACTGGGAGGACGCGAGCGACGAGCTCGACCTGTTGAAATCCGAGATCCGCGACGCGCTTCCGGGCGGTGCCACCTTCGCGGAGATCGCCGCTCACGCCGACCGCGAGACGGCGTTCACCGCCCTCGACCTCCACGCCAAGTACGGCCGCGCCGTCAACGCGCTGGTGTTGGACGTCGACGAGACGCTCCGGTCGGCCGGCGGCACCGACAACGAGATCCCCCGGGAGACGCTGCACGTGTTGACGACGCTCCACGACGCCGGGGTGCCGATCGTCATCTGCACCGGCCAGACCTTAGAGAACGTGAAGGGGTTCATGATCCAAGGGCTCGGAAACGAGCTGGTCCACTCCGGCGCCTTCTCGATCGTCTACGAGTCGGGGAACGGCGTGTTCACGCCCGGACACGGCTCCCGGACGAAGCGGCTGCTCTACGAGGAGCTCGACGAGTCGGTTCGGGGCGTCTTCGACGACGTCCGGTCCCGCGTCCTCCCCGAGTCCCCCGAGGACGTTCGCCGCGGCTGTCACCTCCAAGGCAACGAGTTCAACGTCACGCTGAAACCTAACTTCGAGACCGGGAGCGCTGACGCGGAGGCCGTGATCGACGACGGGCTCGTCCACCTGATCGACCTGTTGGGCGCGGTCGTCGTCGAGCGGGCCGACGTCGAGGTCGGCGGGGGTGAGGGCGACGACCCGCCGAAGAGTGACGCCCCCGCCGAGCGCGGCGCCACGTGGGCGCGGGCGCACTACGCGTCGGCCGACCCCGAGATCCGCGAGGTGCTCGAGGCGAGTGCGGCCGAGGGAGGGACGGCCGTCGATCCGACCGCGCTCGCCGACGTTCCGGAGCCGGTCGCCGCGCTGTTCGACCGGATCGACGTCGGCTACTACCGCGGCGACGCGGCGGAGATCACCTCGCTGGAGCTTGACAAGGTCGCGGGCGTCGAGGCCGCGCTCGACGTGCTCGACGTGCGGGACCCGTTCCTGCTCGTGATGGGCGACAGCAAGTCGGACCTGCGGGTGATGGAGTGGGCCGCCGAACGTGGCTCGGGCATCGCCGCCGCGCCCGAGCACGCCTCCGCGGACGTGCTCTCGCACGTGCTGGCCCGCGACGAGCTGGTGTTCGACCGCGGGGCCTCGGCGCGGACGCTCCGGACCGCCTACGTCCTCAACCTGCTCGCTCGCCTCGAGTAAGTCGCGGCGTAATTATATACGTCCGTCACGACCGCCCGTCCATGCACGATTTCATCGTCGTCGGCGCCGGCCCGCCGGGCTCGCGGTTCGCCAGGCGCGCGGCCGAGGCCGGCCGCGACGTGGTCGCCTTCGAGAAGGGGACCGTCGGCGAGCCGCTGGCCTGCTCGGGGCACGTCTCCGACGACGTCTGGGGGTACGTCCCAGACGAGGCTCGCGACCGACTCCTCCAGAACCGCGTGTACGGCGCGCGGTTCCACGTCGGCGGCCCCGGCTCGACGGCGTACCCGTTTTACAAGGACCGCCCCGTCTCGAACGTGATCGACCGCGTCGGGCTCGACCGGACGCTCGCCGACTGCGCGCGCGAGGCGGGCGCCGACGTGCGCGAGGGCCACACCGTCCTCGACGTGGAGGAGCGGCCGGACCGCGTCGCTGTCGAGGTCCGGACTCCCGCCGGCGACGTCGAGACCGTCGAGGCGCGGATGGTCGCCGGCTGCGACGGCCCCACGTCACGCGTACGCCGGTCGCTCGACCTCCCCGAGCCGGACGAGCTGCTCCACGGCGTGCTCGCGTTCGACGACGCGTCCGACGCCGGCGACCTCGCCGACGTCCACCTCACCGCGCCGACGTTCTTCGCGTGGCGGATACCGCGGGGCGACGCCGGCGTCGAGTACGGGCTCGCGGCGCCCCCGAGCGACGACGTCACGGCGATGTTCGACCGGCTCACCGACGCGTACGGCGCGACGACCGACCGATTCTGCTCGGGCGCAATCCCGGTGGGCCCGCCGGACCGGGTCACGTCGGACCGCGCGTTCCTGATCGGGGACGCGGCCGCGCAGACGAAGCCGTTCACCGGCGGGGGGATACTGTACGGAATGACCGCGGCCGACGTGGCCGCGGACGTCGTCGACCCGGCGGACCCGGCGACGCTCGCCGACTACGAGACCGGCTGGCGCGACGCGATCGGCCGGGAGATCCTGCTCGGGAAAGGGATCCGCCGGTGCTACTCGCTGCCGGAGCCGGTCCAGCGGCTCGGCCTCCGGGCGCTGTCGGGCGAGATCGGCGTCCACATGGACCGCCCGAGCTCCTTTTTCTCGGCGACGCACCTCCGGCGGCTGTTCTCGCGGAGCGACCCGCCGGAGTGACCGGGGTCCGAGAGGCGGCTCCGACGGCGACGCTACTCCCCGACGACCTCTGCGAACGAGACGTTCTCGCGTACGCTCGTGATCTCGACCGTCGGCTCGTCGCCCGGCTCGGAGTCGGGGACGATGACGACGTAGCCGCGTTCGATCTTCGCGATCCCGTCGCCCTTGTCGCCGAGCGTCTCGATCGTGACCTCGCGGACGTCGCCCTCGGAGACCGGCGGGCCGGCGGCGGCGTCCGCGGGGGAGCGCGCCGCGGGGGCGCCGGCCCCGTTGCCCGCGACGTCCCGGTCCGACGACGCGTTCGCCGCGGCCTCTGTCGGCGCGGCGGTCTCTTCTCCTTCGTCTCGTTTTATCAGCGCTACCCGGTACGTCTCGTCTGGGGCGACCGTCCCGTGTTCGATCTCCGACGAGGGGACCGCGACGACGTGGTCGCCGTCGCGCTCTTCGACCTCTCCGGTGAACAGGCACGCGAGCGAATCGGTGATCTCGACCATGCGTGACGTTGCGAACACGGTAATGAAAAGCTCCCTATTTGTCACCCGCGGCGCGGATGCGATCTGAGCGCGGTTCGGATGCGGTCGGAGCGCGGTCGCGAGCCGAGAGAGCCCCCGCTCGGATCACCAGCCGAACATAAACGTTTACCCTGTTCCGAATGAATCGCCGACCATGAGCCGAAACTACGAGTCGCTCCACGACCCGAACGCGGAGTACACGATGCGGGAGCTCTCCGCCGAGACGATGGAGGTCACGGGGTCGCGCGGCGGCGACCGCGACGTCGAGATCACGGACGTCCAGACGACGATGGTCGACGGGAACTTCCCGTGGACGCTCGTCCGCGTCTACACCGACGCGGGCGTCGTCGGCACCGGCGAGGCGTACTGGGGCGCCGGCGTCCCGGAGCTGATCGAGCGCATGAAGCCGTTCGTCGTCGGCGAGAACCCGCTCGACATCGACCGACTGTACGAGCACCTCATCCAGAAGATGTCGGGCGAGGGCTCGGTCGAGGGCGTCACCGTCACCGCGATCTCCGGGATCGAGGTCGCGCTCCACGACCTCGCCGGGAAGATCCTCGACGTGCCCGCCTACCAGCTGCTCGGCGGGAAGTACCGCGATCGGATGCGCGTCTACTGCGACTGCCACACCGAGGAGGAGGCCGACCCCGACGCGTGCGCCGACGAGGCCGAGCGCGTCGTCGACGAGCTCGGCTACGACGCGCTGAAGTTCGACCTCGACGTCCCCTCGGGGTTAGAGAAGGACCGCGCGAACCGCCACCTCCGCCCCGGCGAGATCCGCCACAAGGCGGAGATCGTCGAGAAGGTCACCGAGCGCGTGAAGGACAAGGCCGACGTCGCCTTCGACTGCCACTGGACGTTCTCGGGCGGCTCCGCGAAGCGCCTCGCGGAGGCCATCAACGATCACGACGTGTGGTGGCTCGAGGACCCCGTGCCGCCGGAGAATCTGGAGGTCCAAGAGGAGGTCACCAAGAGCACGACCACGCCGATCGCGGTCGGCGAGAACCGCTACCGCGTCACCGAACTGCGCCGGCTCATCGAGAACCAGGCGGTCGACATCGTCGCCCCCGACCTGCCGAAGGTCGGCGGGATGCGCGAGACCCGCAAAATCGCGGACGTGGCGAACCAGTACTACGTTCCGGTGGCGATGCACAACGTCGCCTCGCCGGTCGCGACGATGGCGGCGACCCACGTCGGCGCCGCGATCCCGAACTCGCTGGCGATCGAGTACCACTCCTACGAGCTCGGCTGGTGGGAGGACCTCGTCGAGGAGGACGTCATCGAGGACGGCTACATCGAGGTGCCCGAGGAGCCGGGGCTCGGCGTCACGCTCGACATGGACGCCGTGGAAGAGCACATGGTCGAGGGCGAGACTCTGTTCGACGAAGCGTAGCGAAGTCGTGCTCGCCTGACGAAGTCAGGCGGTGTTCGACGAGGCGTAAGCGAGGTCAGGCGTCCGCGACGACCTCGTCGAGTCGGACCGGGTCGAGTCCCCGCCGGTCCAGTTCCGCCTCGGTCTCGCGGAGCCGGGGCGCGATCTCGTCCGGCTCGTGGCTGTCGGTCCCGACGGTCACCCGGACGCCGGCGTCGACGAGCCGGTCGAGGAACGCCGGGGCGGGGTGAAACTCCCCGTAGTCGTCGAGCAGCCGACCGGCGTTGATCTCGGGAACGGTCCGCGACTCCCGGAGCGCGTCGGCGACCGCGGCGTAGTGATCCTCGGTCGCGAACCCGCGGAGGTGAGGGTTCCGCTCGATCAGGTCCGGATGCGCGGCGATCGCGAACAGCTCCGAGTCGACCAGCGCGACCAGCTTCTCGAAGTACCGCTCCACGAGCGCCTGTCGCTCCGACGCGGGCTTGTCGGCGAAGTGCGAACGCGCGTGGATGTTCGCGCCGTCGAGCTCGTGGACGCTGCCGACCGCGTAGTCGAAGTCGGCCTCGGCGAGGAAGTCGGCGATCGCCGCCTCGTGTGCGGGGTCGTAATCCATCTCCGCGGCGTCGAACACGTCGATCGAGGCGTCCTCGCGGACCGCCTCGATCGCCGTCCGGCGTCGCTCGTACGTCAGGTCGAGGTTGAATCCGAGCGCGCGCCTGTACCGCTTCGCGCCGGCCTCGGGCGAGACGTTGCAGTGGTCCGCGAACCCGATCCCGTCGAGCCCCGCGTCCGCGGCGGCGTCCACCATCCACCGCAGGAACGCCCCGTCCGAGTAGTTCGTGTGGGCGTGGTAATCGTGCACGCGTCGCCGTAGGTCGCGCGGCGACTCGTAGCTTCGGGTCTCCGAGCGTCGCCGGCCCGTCTCAGTACCCCGTCTCCAGCGCCGAGTTCGCGACGAGCACGGCGAACGTGACGCCGAACAGGACCGCCAGGATCGCGAAGGAGGCGCCCCAGCCGAACAGGTCCGCCGCGAGCCCGACGCCGAAGGAGCCCGCGGAGCCGACGACGGTGTAGACGGTCCGAACGAGCCCGAATCCGGCGCCGCGCTCCGCGTCGCCGAGCGCGTCCATGAACCGCGGGTCGATCGCCGAGAAGAAGCTCGCGCCGGAGCCGGCCAGCAGCACCGCGACGGCTACCCCAGCGGGTCCGGGGCCGAAGACGAAGGCGGCGGTGCCGACAGCGCCCGCCAGCATCGCCCCGCCGATGGCGGTGTCGCGACCGACGCGGTCCGAGAGCCGCCCCAGCGCGACCTGCGCGACCGCCCGGACGACGAAGAACGCGGAGAAGACGCCGGCGGCGAACGACGGCGAGTACCCCCGGAACTCGACGAGGAACGTGGGGAGGAACGACATCACGCCCTGGACCACGTACGTGCCGACCATCGCGATGAAGAGGGGGAGGAGGATGCTCGGCCGCGAGAGGAGCTCGACGAGCGGCGCGACCGCGAACCGGTCCCGCATCGGCTGGTCGGGACGGCGCGGCTCGGTCGGGCGGACGCGCCACGCGAACAGCAGGAACACCGGTGCGCCGACCAGCGCGGCCAGCGCGACCGCGGGGCGCCAGCCGTACCGGACGCCGACCCAGGCCGCGGCGACCGGCGCCACGAGTCCCGCGAGGGGACCGCCCGCGGAGTGGAGCCCGAACGCCGTTCCGATGTCGTCGAAGGTCCGCGAGAGCAGCGTCGTCGCCACCGCGTAGTGGAGCCCGGCGACGAGCCCGAGGAGCACCGCCGCCAACACGAACAGGGGAAAGACGGGCGCGAAAGCGAGCACCGCGCTCATCGCGGTGGTCCCGCCGACGGCGACGAGGATGACCTTCCGCTCGCCGTGGCGGTCCGCGAGCACGCCGCTCGGGAACTGGGCGGCGCCGTACGCCAGCCACATCCCGGAGAGCGCGATCCCGATGGCGGTGTTCGACACCCCGAAGTCGTCGACGATCAGCGGGACGACCGGACTGATCGCCAGCCTGGCGAAGTACGTCACCAGGAACGCGAGCATGCACAGCGACAGCACCGTGTGACGGTACTGCCAGCTCATCCGCCTGTCACTGACCGGAGGTGGGTCCGGTCGGGGGTCAACGCTTTCGGTTTCGGAGCGGCGTCGTCTCCCTCACTCGCCGGCGTCGTGCGACTGACGGGGAGCGTCGCCCGAGCCCTCCCGCAACCGGTCCGCGATGGCGGCGCCGGCGGCCCGCGGGGGCGCCTCCGCGACGGCGACCGCGTCGCCGACCGCGACGCGTCCGGGCTCGACGACCTCACAGCAGAGCCCGCCGCGGTTCCGCAACGCCGGCGCGAGCCCCTCCGCGCCGGCCAGCGACTCGACGCGCGCGCAGGGCGGCCGGCGCCGGGTCGGCCGCAGGCGCGCCTCGCCGACGGAGACGGTCGCCTCCAACAGGTCGTCCATCCCCGCGCCGAACCCCTCGACGACGACGTTCCGGCGGTGGCGGCCGTCGGAGAGGTCGATCCCGGTCTCGGCGCGGACCGCGTCGAGGGCCTCGGCGGCGACGAGGGTGACGGCGCAGCCGTCGAGTTGGAAGTGCCCGTCGCCGCGGCGGTACCGGTCGCCCCCGACGCCGCCCGGCCGGACCGTGGCGGCCTCCCGGAGCTCGGGCGGTGCGCCGCCCTCGGACGCCGTGACGAGGCTCCTAACAACGCCGCCAGCCGCGTTCTCGGCCGTCATCCGGGCCCTCCGAGCAGCGACGGGTCGCCGGGCTTCAGCCACTCGCGGTGCGCGTAGTAGACGACGCAGACCGGGGGCGCGACCAGCGCGGCGAGCGCGTACAGCCATTTGAAAAACCCGAAATCGGCGACGCCGCGCTCGTCCAGCGACAGCGCGTCGAGGAGGACCGCGGCGGTCGCGAGCGGCGCGAGGAGGTAGCCGTGGGCGAACGCGACGGCGGCCCCGAGCGGGGTGCCGGCCGAGAGCAGCGCCCAGTCGAGCGCGTAGAGGACGGTCCACCCGCCGGCGGCGGCGGCGAGGACGGGGAGCCACGGGCCGTCGAACCGCCTGTCGGGCGATTCTGCGGCCGACCCGTCCGGGTCGTCGGCGGGGGCTGCAGCGTGCGTGCTCACGGTCGAGGTGGGTGCCGGACGGTACTCAACGTTCGGGTCGGAGGCGGTTCGCGGGCGGGTCGCAGGCGGCGGGGTCGGTGCGGTCGCTGCGGTCGGCGCGGTCGCTGCGCTCCTCGCCGCCGCGAGGCGAGCTACTCGTCGAAGGTGCCGGCCGAGAGGTAGCGCTCGCCGCTGTCCCAGAACACGGTGACGACGAGCGGCTCGTCGCCCTCGTGCGCGCCGGACTCACGGAGGTCGGCCGCGACGTCCTTCGCGGCGAGGTTCGAGGCGCCCGAGGACTGCCCGACGAGGATTCCCTCCTCGCGTGCGAGTCGGCGGCACTCGGCCTCCGCGTCGTCGATGTCGACCGCGTGGACCTCGTCGATCAGGTCGACGTCGAGGTTCGGGGAGACGAACCCCGGCCCCATCCCCTGGAATCGGTCGACGCCGGGCTCGCCGCCGGAGAGGACCGCGTTGTCGGTGGGCTCGACCGCGTCGATCCGAACGTCGGGGAAGGCCTCGCGGAGCCGACGACCGATCCCGGAGAGGGTGCCGCCCGTTCCGACGCCGGCGACGAGCGCGTCGACGGTCCGGTCGCCGACCTGTTCGAGGACCTCCGGACCGGTCGTCTCGTAGTGGGCGCGGGGGTTCGCGGGGTTCTCGAACTGGCGGAGCTGGATCATTCCCTCCTCGGCCTCCAGCTCGTCGGCGCGCTCCTTGGCCGCGGAGATGTCGCCGTCGACGAGCTCGACGTCGGCGCCGTAGGCGCGCATGAGCCGGCGGCGCTCCATCGACTTCCCGTCGGGCATCACGAGCGTCACGTCGTACCCCTTCACGGCGCCGACCATCGCCAGCCCGATGCCGGTGTTGCCGGAGGTCGGCTCGACGATGCCGTCGCCGGGCTCCAGCTTACCGGCCTCCTCGGCCGCCTCGACCATGTACCGCGCCGGGCGGTCCTTCGCGGAGCCGCCCGGGTTTCGCGACTCGACCTTCGCGGCCACCGTCGTCTCCGGCGGCGAGTCGACTCGCACCAGCGGCGAGCCGAGCCCCTTCAACACGTCGTCGTCCATTGACCGAACGAACGGGGTCGTCACTCAAATGCCCGACGGACCGCGGCAAGACGCGTTCGCTTCCGACCCGGTTCCGATCGGCCACCGGGAGCGCGGTTGCCACCGACGCGCGGTTTACAAGGCTCGCCGGCGTATCGAGGAGGTATGACGCTCGAAACGCTCGCGCCCGACGAGGCCGGCGCGACCGACGGCGACGCGCTCGACGACGAGGTCCTAGCGGCGCTCGGGGCCGGCGACTATCGGTTCAAGGTGTGGGGCGGCGACTGGTGCGGCGACTGCCAGCGGCAGCTCCCCGCGTTCGCGGCCGCGCTCGACGCCGCCGGCGTCCCAGACGATCGGATCGAGGACTTCCCGGTCACGAAGGGGCCGAACGGGAAGGAGGGGGAAGCGGTCGAGGCGTACGGGATCGAGCTGATCCCGACCGTCGTGGTCGAGAGCGCCGACGGCGAGGAGCTCGCCCGCTTCGTCGAGGAGGCGGACGTGTCGATCGCTGAGTTCCTCGCGCGCGAGCTCGCCGAGACCGAGGCGAGCGCCTGAGTCGAGGCCGGTCCCCTTTCAACCGAGCTCAGGCGTCGAGTTCGGCGACGATCCGCTCGCGGATCGGCTCGGCGTCCACCGCCGCCCACGCCTCGATGTCGTAGGTCACGTCGGCGAGGACCTCCAGCCGGTCGGCGTCGCCCTCGCCGATCGCCGCCACCGCGTCCTCGGAGAGCCGCTCCAACACCGCCTTAGAGAGCGCCTCGCGGTCCACGTCGCGCTCGGGCACGTCGAGGATGTGCGGGAGGTCGCCTGCGTCCTCGGGCAGCGACGGGAACGCGGCGGGCCCGACCGCGAGGGCGACGTCGTCCGCGTCGAGGCCCTCGTCGGGGGCGGCGACCGCCGGCGCCTCGTCGCCGGCCTCGTCGAGCGCCCCGGGCGGCGCCGGCACCAGGGCGTACTCCGCGACGGCGACGTCGATGGCGGCGGCGATGGCGTCGTCGTCGACCTCCGTCCGCTGTTTGAACGCGAGCTCCGAGAGCGCCCGCGAGAGCTCCGCGCGGGTGAGCCAGTCGAACAGGTCGACGACGCCGGCGAGGTCGTCGCGGGCTGCCGCGCTGGGCGCGGCTCCTGAGTCGACGGGATCGCCCGTTCCTCCCATCCGTCAGTCCTCCCCCGGCGCCGGGTCGGGGAGCGAGTCCGCCGGCGGCCGATGGCCGTTCGAGCGGACGTCGGCGTCGGCGAGCGCCCGGGCGGTTCGAGTCGCGTCGTCCCCCAGTCCGTCGGCCGCCGCCGCGAGGTCGGCGCGCGCCGCCTCGGCGACCTCGGCCGGCGTGACCGTCGCGTCGCGCCACGCCGGGAGCCGGGTGTCCGGTCCCGGCTCGCCCAGCGCGTCGGCGTACGTCGCCGCCTGCGAGCGCTCGCCGCCGCGGTCGTAGTCGAGGCCGTTGAACGCGGCGTCGGTCTCGTAGCCGGCGATCACCCGTTCGGCCGCCTCGCGGTAGCGGTCGGCGAGCCCGCCGTAGTCGACGGCGACCCCGCCCTCCTCGACCGCTCGGAGGGTCGCCTCCCCGACCGCGCGGCTCATGTCGGCGAGGCCCGTCGGACCGTCGACGGAGCGGTGGTCGTGCTCGTAGCGGCCGAGGTCGACCTGCGCGCTCCCCGCGAAGCCGGCGTGCGCGTACGCCTCGCCGAGCGTCCCGGCCTCCAGACCCCAGCCGCGCTGGACGCGGAGCTTCGAGACGAGGTCGGTCGTCGCCGCGAACTCCCCGGCGAGCGCGTACCGGAACGACTCGAGGTACTCGAGCACGCCCGCCTCGCGGCGCTCGGTGGCGTCGGCGAGCGCGCGGACGAGCGGCCGGAAGAACAGCCGGAACAGCCGGCCGTACAGCGCCCCGTCCTCGACGCGGGCGTAGTACCCCTTCGAGAACGAGTGCCCGTTCGCGACCGGGAACAGCAGGCGGTTGACGAACGCCGGCGAGTACGTCTTCGTGTCGGCGTCGTGGACGACGACGTACTCCTCCTCCAATGCCCGGCCGAGACCGAGCCACACGTCTCGGCCCTTGCCGCGCTCGCCGTCGAGCCCGCGGTCGGCGAGCAGTTCGGAGAGGCGGGGGCCGCCGCACCACAGCGTCTCCACGTCGAGGTCGAAGCCGGCGAGCCACCTGGCGAAGGGCCCGACGCGCTCGGGCGGGGCTCGGAGGGGGACGATCACCCGAGCGGGGTCGACCGTCTCCAGCGCCGAGAGGACGCGCTCGGCCGCGAGCGTGCCGTACTCGCGCTCCGTCATCGGCACCACGACCGCCGCCCGGCCGGTGGGGGCGTCCGGCCGGTGGTCGGTCAACGCGTGCAGCGTCGTCACGCGCTCTTGGACGTACTCCATTATCACCGTACAGGGGCGGGACGCCCTAAATAGGTGCGATACCCGTGGCGCGTGCCGACACACGCACAGGGGTCGAGGCGACCGCGCTTCCCGCCGCGCTCAGGCCGCCGGGTCCGCGCCCGCCGCGCCGCCCGGGACGCGGCCCATGCGCTCTAAGGCGGCGTAGGCGACGACGACGGCGCCGAGCCCCCCGGCGAGCGCGAGGAAGACCGTGTCGTAGGCGACGCCGGCCTCGATCGCCTCACCGACGGCCCACGAGCCGGCCGCCTGGGTCGTCATCATGCCGGCGGAGTAGACGGCGTACGCCGACGCCCGGGACCCGTCCGGCAGCGACGCCAGCAGGAAGGTGTCCATCGCGGGGAACAGCATGTGGATCGCGAAGCCGACGGCGACGCTCGCGGCGACGACGGTGACGAGGCCGGAGGCCGCGACGACGAGGACGACGCTGACGAGGAACGCCGTCACGATCCCGAGCAGGTACGGCACGTGCGGGAGCCGGTCGGCGAGGTCTCCGGAGACGAGGAAGGCGGGGACGCCGGCGGCGAAGATCACCGTCAGGAGGTTCCGGGCGGTCGCCGGCGGGAGCCCCTTGTCGATCATGTACAGCTCGTAGAAGTTGAACAGGCCCTGCCAGACGAAGCCCGTGAGGCCCATCAGCACGACGGCCGTCAGGACGAGCTTCCACTCGGAGAGCGCGCCGCCGAGGAAATCGGTGTCGCCCGCGCCGGCGTCGGGGAGGTCCGTCCGCCCGGCCAGGACCGCGAAGACGACCGTCGTCGTCGCCGCCGCGGTCGCGAGCCCGTAGAACGCGAACCGCCAGTCGTACCACAGCGCGACCGTGACGACCGGCGCGGCGGCGACCGCGGCGAGCTGGCTCGCGGTGCCGTGGACCCCCATCGCGCGGCCGACGCGCTCCGGGAACAGCTCGGAGACGAACGGGTTGGCGGCGACGAAGTAGACGCCGGAGGCCAGGCCGATCGCGAACGCGGCCGCCATCAGCGTCGGCACGCCCGGCGCCAGCGCGACGCCGAGCGCGCCGAGCGTCAGCATCGCTCCCGAGACCAAGATTACGAGGCGACGTGAGAACCGGGTGAGCGCCCACCCGGCCGGGAGCCGCGGGGCCGCCGATCCGAGCCACGCGAGCGTGACGATGAGCCCGGCGGTCCCCTCGCCGATCGCGAACTCGCCGATGAACGCTCCCACGAGGGGCGCGAACACCACGCGCGCGAAGTTGACGAGGAAGACGAGGGCACACAGCGATCCGAACAGCCGAGTCCGAGACACGACCGCGCTTCACGGCGCCCGGAGACAAGCGTTGCGGAAGCGGGGCGCCGCGGGAGGTCGTGGCGTGTCGCACCGCGCCGACGGGGAGGCGTCGACGTCCGACTCGCGTCGTACGGGGTTTTTATACCCGCACGCGACAAACCCGGACATATGAAATCGACGCGTAAGGGACTTCGCGACGGCGACCTGTTCAAGGACACCTACGAGCGACTGAACTGCGCCGACTGCGAGAAGGTGTTAAAGAAGAAGAACGACCCCGACGAGGTGTTCTCGGTCCGCGTCTGCCCCGAGTGCGAGGCGACGTACAAGGAGCTCCGTTAGGCCGACGCGCCGCCGTCGCTGGCACCTGACGGACAGATACCTCCCGTCCCCGCGCGTTTTCCTCCGTCTCCGGCGGAGTCGTCGTCCTCTCGCCAGCGAGCCCGCCGCCGATCTCGCCGCCTCGACTCGCGATCGGAGAGCGGCGCGGTCACTCGAAGACGGCGTCGAACGCCGAGGCGCCGAGCGGGTCGAAGGTTCCGGCGGCGACGTTCTCGCGCACGTGATCCGCGTCGCTCGCGCCGACGAGGGAGGCGGTGACGCCCGGCGCGCTCCGTGCGAAGTTGAGCGCGCGCTGCGCGGGCGTCTCGCCGGCGAGCGTCGCGTCGACGTCGGCCGGGATCGCGCCCTCGTTCGCGAGTTCTCCCTGCCCGATGCTCGCGCTCGTCACCACGGAGAGCCCGGCCTCGTGAGCGAACTCCAAGGTCGAGATCGGGTCGATATCTGAGCCGGCGTGGCCGTCACCGCCGGGCGGTCGCTGGTTCCGCCGCGTGAACGCGTCCGCCATCGCGACGTTGAAGGGGAGCTGTATCGCCTCGAACCCGTGGTCGTCGTCCGGGCCGACCGCGTCGCCGGCGGCCTCGGCCCTGGCGAGGACCTCGGCCAGCGAGAGGTACCGCTCGTCGCCCTCGGGGACCCGGAAGGCGTCCCACGTCGCGACGCCGTACGCCCCGATATCGCCGGCGACGCGACGGCGTTCGAGAGCCTCGAAGGCGGCCTCCAACCGGTCGTACACCGCCTCGCGGGAGCGGGTCGCGAGCTGCGTCTCCGGGTTGTGGACGTAGTAGCAGTCGACCGCGTCGAGCCCGAGCCGGTCCAGCGAGCGGTCGAGCGACCACTCCAGGTAGCCGGGATCGATCGCGTGGGCGCCGTTCGCGAGCTCGTCGGCGTCGACGATCCCGGCCGCGAGGTAGCGGTCGCGGACGAACGCCGCGGGGTCGTCAGGTCGCTCGCCGTTGAACGGGAGGAACCCTCCCTTCGTCGCGACCACGACCGCCTCGCGGTCGACCGGCGAGTCGCGGACCGCCTCGCCGACGACGCGCTCGGCCCGCCCGCAGCGGTAGTTGACCGCGGTGTCGACGTGGTTCACCCCGGAGCGGAGCGCGAGCCCGATCGCCTCGCGGGAGGCGTCGTCGACCGCGGCGGTCGGCTCGCCGAGGTAGGTGCCGATCCCGACGCTGGAGGCCACGCCCGGACCGAACCGCCGGAAGTACGTCCGCCCGAAGGCGTCGCCGAACCGGTCGCGGTACGCCCAGAGCGCGTCGCTGGTCGCCATGTTCGTCCGACGGGTGGCGGCGCGAGGGGAAAAGTCGCGCGGCGTCCGGCCGGCGGTGAAGGGGCCGCGGTCGTTTCTCGCGGCTGCAACGTGTCGGACGCTCGAACGACGACGACACAACGACTATACGTCGTCCGGGAGTCATCTCGGACAATGGCCTCGCTCACCGACCACCTGTCCGACCTGGTCGAGGACGCCGACGCGGTGCTCCTGTTCTCGCCGACGAGCTCGTTTCACGACCGGTTCGAGGACGGCGACACGGAGATCGTCGTCGTCGCCCCCGACAACGACGTCGACGCCGACACGTTCGTCGAGCTTCCCCTCCCGTTCGACAACGTGAAAGACCGGATCCGGTTCGGGATCGAGGGCTCGATGGACGCCGACCTCGTCTCGGAGGGCGACGAGGTCGTCTGCATCGCGAGCGTCTTCGACGGGGGGTCGGACGCGGTGATCCGGGTCACCGTCGACGAGACGGTCCACACCGGGATCTACGACCTGTTCGTCAACTCCCGGGCCGAGCCGAGCGTCATCCGCGACGTGTTCGAGGTCGCGATCGAGCTCGGTCAGAAGGGGCAGAAGGGGAAGCCGGTGGGCGCGCTGTTCGTCGTCGGCGACGCGGGGAAGGTGATGAACAAGTCACGCCCGCTGTCGTACAACCCCTTCGAGAAGTCGCACGTCCACGTCGGCGACCCCATCGTCAACGTGATGCTCAAGGAGTTCTCCCGGCTCGACGGAGCGTTCGTCGTCTCCGACTCCGGGAAGATCGTCTCCGCCTACCGCTACCTCGAGCCGGGCGCGGAGGGCGTCGACATCCCGAAGGGGCTCGGCGCGCGCCACATGGCCGGCGGGGCGATCACCCGGGACACGAACGCGACCGCGATCGTGCTCTCGGAGTCGGACGGGCTCGTCCGGGCGTTCAAGGCGGGAGAACTCGTCTTGGAGATCGATCCGGAGGAGTACTGACCACCCATGATCGCGGCACAGAACGCGTTCAGGGAGTTCGCGGCGAGGGTCCCCGACAGGCTGTGGCTCGCCCTGTTCGTGATCGTCGTCGGGCTGGTCTTGGCGTACGTCGTCGGGGTGATCAACCGCCGGCTGCTGACCCGCGCCGGCGTGCCGGAGGCGATCGAGGGGACCGCGTTCGAGCGGACCGTCCGCGAGTTCAACACGTCGACGGTGCGGATCGTGGCGCAGCTGTCCAGCTACTTCATCGTCGCCGTCGCGGTCATCGTCGCGCTCACCGTCGCCGAAGTCAACTACCTCGACCGGTTCTGGTCCTCGGTCGCCTCCTTCCTCCCGCGCCTGTTCGTCGCCGTGCTCGTCATGATCGTCGGGGTCGTCGTCGGCGACAAGGCGGAGCTGGTCGTCGCGGAGCGGCTCCGCGGGATCAAGCTCCCCGAACTCGGCGTGTTGCCGCCGCTCGTCAAGTACAGCGTCGTGTACGTGGCCGCGCTCGTCGCGCTCGGGCAGGTGGGCGTGCAGACGCTCGCGCTGGTCGTGCTGCTCGCGGCGTACGCGTTCGCGGTCGTCCTCTTCGCCGCGCTGGCGACGAAGGACCTCGTCGCCAGCGCGGCCGCCGGCGTGTTCCTCCTCCTCCGGCAGCCGTACGGCGTCGGCGACGAGGTGAAAGTCGCCGGCGAGCGCGGCATCGTCCAAGAGGTCGACCTGTTCGTCACCCACATCGAGGCCGACGGGGAGGATCACGTGATCCCCAACCACTCGGTGTTCCGCGACGGGATCGTCCTGATCCGGGAGTGACGAGCGTGGAGAGCGCGGGACGCGGTCCGGTGACATACATCTTTGTATACGATCCGGCGGTTACCTGAATCCGCGAGTATATTTAAAATATCGATAAATACGGTACATGGGAGAGCCCGCCTCGGTCAGACTTCCGTCCGTTCTCGACGACTTGGAGGTCGGAATCAACCTCCACGACCCGGAGACGTGCGAGATCCTCGACGCGAACCCCAGCCTGGAGTCGCTGTACGGCTACTCGGTCGACGAGCTTCGAACCATGGAGGTCGGGGATTACACCCCGCCCTCGACGCAGTTCTCGCAGGAAGAGGCGACCCGCAGGATCCGGCTCGCGGCGCAAGGCGACCGACAGGCGTTCGACTGGCAGGTCCAACGGGCGAACGACGAGCTACGGTGGATGCGCATCCACCTCAGCCCGACCGACATCGAGGAGCGGTCGTGCGTCGTCGCCGAAGTGCGAGACGTCACCGAATCCCGGGCCCGAGAGCGGCGGTTACGGCTACTCAGCCGGGTGATCCGCCACAACCTCCGGAACAAGACGAACGTGCTCATGGGGTACGCCGATCGGGTCAGACAGGCCGTCGAAGACGAGACGCTCGAACGCGAGATCGAGACGATCCTGAGCATCACGACCGAGGTCGGGGGGTTGAGCGACTCGGTCAAACAGATCGAGGAGATCGCCGAACCCTCGGCGACGCAGCGCTCCCCGACCGACCTCCGGCGGGTCGTTCGATCCCTAGTCGAGGACGGAAACGCCGAGTATCCCGCGGCCGACATCACGGTCGACGCGCCGGAAGCGGTGTGGGTCGTCGCCGACTCCGGGATCCGATACGCGATCGATCACGCGCTCCGGAACGCCGTCGAGCACAACGACCGGGAGTCGCCGGCGGTCAGCGTCGCCGTCGTCGACGATCCAGCGAACGGCCGAGGGACGGTCCGGGTCGCCGACGACGGGCCACCGATCCCGGAGACGGAAATCAAGGTGTTGGAAACCGACGTGGAGACCAGCAGCACGTTCCACGGCTCCGGCGTCGGGCTGTGGGTGATGCAGTGGTGCGTTGAGTCCCTCGGCGGCGAGCTCTCCTTCGAGAAGAACGCGCCGCGCGGGAACGTCGTCTCCATCTCCCTCCCGAAGGCCGTCGAACCGCCGTCCGACGACGAGTAGCCGACGCTCCGCCGTTCCCACGCTGTGGGACCACCTGCCACGATATAACCGGCCGGGGGACCAAGACACGACCATGAACCACCACGACGCCGTCGCCTGCGAGGGGTGGGACGGGAGCGAGTGCGAGGGCACGGTCCACTGCCCGCCGCGGTGTCCGCGGTTCGTCGATAAGGAAGGCGCCCGGTGGACGGTCCGGCCCGCCGTCCGGGAGGACGCGGCCGCGCTCGCCGAGATGTACGAGGGGTTCGACACCGCGGACCGCGCGCAGGGGCTCCCCCCGGTGACACGGGACCGCCGGGCGGAGTGGATCGAGTCGATGCTGCGCGAGGGGAGCAACGTCGTCGCCGAGCGCGACGGCGAACTGTTCGGCCACGCGATGTACACGCCCACGGACGCGGCGCGCCCCGAACTCGCCGTCTTCGTCCACCCCGAGACGCAGGGGCGAGGCGTCGGAACCGAGCTCTGCCGACACGTGATCGCGAACGCCGCGGCCGCGGACCGCGAGGGGATCGAACTCCACGTCGAGAGCGGGAACCGCGTCGCGCGTCGCGTCTACCGGAGGGTCGGCTTCGAGCTCGCCGAGCGCCGCGGCGACCTCCGGATGGAGCTCGACCTCGACGACCTGATCGCGATCGAGGTGCGCTGGCCGCCGCTCGCCCGCTACGGGCCGGCGGCACCGGCCGCGGAGGAGCCGCCCGCCGCCGGTCGCGCTCCCGCGCCGGCCGACGACTGACCGGTCCGCACTCCCGGATCTATTTCGGCGATCACAACCGTTAGGCCCGCCCGTCCCCACGAACCGGTAGCCGTGGAGGACGCCATCGAGTGGCTGCGGAACCGACCGTTCTACGAGGGACAGATCGCGGAGCACCGCCGCCTCCCCGCCCGCGAGCCCGCCTTCGGCGACGTCGACCTCGCGCCCCGGACGGCCGACGCGCTCGCGAAGCGGGGGATCGACCGCCTCTACCGCCATCAGGCCGACGCGATCGAGGCGGTCCGCGGCGGCGACGACGTGGTGCTCGCCACCGAGACCGCGAGCGGGAAGTCGCTCGCGTACACCGTCCCCGCCTTCGAGGCCGCGATGGATCACGGGGGTCGGACCCTCTACATCGGCCCGCAGAACGCGCTGATCGCGGACCAGGAGGAGTCGCTGTCGGAGCTCGCCCACGGGCTCGGCTTCGGGAGCGGCGTCTCCGTCGCGTCGTACACGGGCCGGCTCTCGCGGTCGAAGAAGCGAGAGGTGCGCGACCGCGAGCCGGCGGTCCTCCTCTCGAACCCGGACATGCTCCACTACGCGCTGCTGCCGTACGCCGGGCGCCTGTGGGAGTGGTTCTTCTCGTCGCTGGAGTACGTCGTGATCGACGAGGTCCACAGCTACCGCGGGGTGTTCGGCTCGCAGGTCGCCATGACGTTGCGCCGGCTCGCGCGGACCTGCGAGCGGTTCGGATCGAGCCCCCAGTTCGTCTGCTGCTCGGCGACGATCAACAACCCCGTCGAACACGTCGCGGCGGTGACCGGCCGCGACCCGGACGGGATCGCCTTGATCGACGAGGACGCGTCGGGGCGGGGACCGCGCGACTGGGTGCTGTGGAACCCGCCGGAGTACGACGACGACTGGGCCGAGCGCGGGAGCGGCCGCCGGAAGTCGAGCCACACCTCCGCGAAGCGGCTCTTCTGTGACCTCGTGACCGTGGGCGCCCAGACGCTTGCGTTCACGCGGGCGCGCCAGACCGCGGAGCAGTACGCGACCGACAGCGCGAGCGACCTCCGCGACCGCGGCGAGCGCGAGCTCGCGGGGAAGGTCGGCGCCTACCAGGCCGCCCTGACCGACGAGCGCCGCCGGGAGATCGAGGCCGACCTCCACTCGGGGGAGCTCCGCGGCGTCTGGTCGACGAGCGCGCTGGAGCTCGGCGTCGACGTCGGCGGGCTCGACGCGGTCATCCTCGACGGCTATCCCGGCACGCGAATGTCGGCGTACCAGCGCGCCGGGCGGGCCGGCCGCGGCGACGACCCCGCGCTCGTCGTGATGGTGGGCGGCGAGGACCAGCTCGACCAGTACCTGATGACCAACCCCGCCGACTTCTTCGAGGCGCCGCCGGAGGACGCGATCTGCGACCCGGAGAACGGCGAGCTGCTCCCCGGCCACGTCGCCTGCGCGGCCGACGAGAGCTGGCTCTCCCCGGACGACGAGCGCTTCTTCGGCGAGCCGTTCCCGGGCGTCGTCGCGGACTTGACCGACGAGGGCGTCCTCGATAGGCGGGAGACCGCCGACGGGGTGCGGTGGACCCACGCCGGGTCGTCGAGCCCGCAGCAGTCCGTGAGCCTCCGGACCGTCGGCGACCGGGAGGTCGACCTGATCGACTCCTCGCGGAGCGAGACGGTCGCATCGCTCGGCTTCGGCGACGCGCTGCGCGACGCGCATCCCGGCGCGATCTACCACCAGCAGGGCCGGACCTACGAGGTGACGGCCCTGGACCTCGACCGCGACGTGGCCGAGCTGCAGTCCTCGTGGGCCGACTACTACACGCAGCCGCTCACCGAGAAGGACATCGTCGTGAACGAGGACCTCGCGGAGCGGGAGCTCGCGGCGCGATCCGACGTCCCGGTCCGGCTCGCGGACGTGACCGTCACGGAGCAGATTACGGGGTTCGTCCGGAAGGACGCCAAGACCGGCGAGTCGCTCGGGGAGTCGACGCTGGACCTCCCGGAGACGACGCTGCGGACGAAGGCCCTCTACTTCCCGGTGCCGGCCGACCTGGAGTCGGAGATGCGGGCGATCGGAGGGTCCGAGGGGAACGGCGCCGGTACGGAAGCGGCGACGGATGGCGGAGGGGGGACCGGCGAGGGCGAAGGAGATGACACCCCGCCCGACGGCGAGTACGCCTTCAACGGCGGGATCCACGCCGCCGAACACGGGATCATCTCGCTGTTCCCGTTCCACCTGCTCTGCGACCGAGCCGACGTGGGCGGCATCTCGACGCCGTACCACCCGCACGCCGACGCGCCCGCGGTGTTCGTCTACGACGGCTACCTCGGCGGGGTCGGGCTCACGCGCCGCGGCCACGAGCGGATCGAGGAGCTGATGGCCCGCACCGCGCGGCTCATCGACGGCTGCGACTGCGAGGGCGGCTGCCCGGCCTGCGTCCAGTCGCCCCACTGCGGCAACGCCAACGACCCGCTCGCGAAGGCGCCGGCGGTCCGCCTACTGGAGGCGCTGACGGCCGACGGGTAGCCGGCAGCGGACGACGGTAGGCATAAGCGACTTGTCGGTTCCGCGAGATCCCGGGACATGGCGTTCGACCTCGACGACGCGACGGAGCCGGCCGCCGTGGCGATGGAGTGGCTGGTGCTCGGCGCCGCGTACTTCCTCCTCCTGTTATTCCTCATCGGCGTGTTCGACCTGTTCCTGTCGCTGTTCCGGCTCCTCGTCGCCGGGAACTTCACCGACCCGAACGAGGTGGTGGGGCTCCTCGACAGCGTCCTCCTCCTGCTGATCATCGTCGAGGTCCACCGGACGCTGGTCGCGTACGCCAAGGGCAAGCCCGTCCTCCGGATCGTCGTCAGCGCGTCGATCATCGCGGTCGCCCGCCGCGCCATCAGCTTCCGGCTGGAGGATTACGGCACGGGGCAGGAGACGGTGCTCGCGGCGGTCTCGATCGCGGTGCTGGTCCTCTCGCTCACCGTCGGCTACTTCCTCCTCGATCGGGTGGACATCCCCGGGCGTCCGGAGCTGTGAGTCGGCCTCGGGCGGCGCTGTAACGGTCGGCTCCGCGACCGCCGCCGGTGGTTTCACGGTCCTCGCACCCGTGCCGATCCCATGGAGCTGTTCTGGCACCGACGGGACCTCAGGCTCGCCGACAACGTCGGGCTCGCGGCCGCCGCCGAGCGCGTCGCGGGCGACCCCGACGACGCGATCGCGCCCGTCTTCGTCTTCGACGACGACGTCCTCGCGCACGCGAGCGACGTGCGGGTCCGCCGCCTGCTCGACGGCCTGGCGGCGCTGCGGGAGGACTACCGCGACCGCAGCGGCGACCTCCTCGTCGCCCGCGGCGACCCGGAGGCCGTCCTCCCTGAACTGGCTGAAGCCCTCGACGCCGACCGCGTCGTGTGGAACCGGGACTACTCGGGGCTCGCCCGCGAGCGCGACGCCGCGGTCCGGACGGCGCTCAACGAGGCCGGGATCGAGCGCGAGGCGCACCACGACGCGGTGCTGCACACCCCGGACTCGATCCGGACGAACGCCGGGGACCCGTACTCGGTGTACACCTACTACTGGCGGAAGTGGACCGACCGCGAGACCGACCCGCCCGCGCCGACGCCGGAGGCGAGCGACCTCGTCGACGCGGACGCGTTGACGGCGGCGCTGGGGAGCGACGACGGCGCGCTCGCCGACGGGGGCGTCGCGACCGACCGCGTCGCCGTTGGCGACCTCCCGTCGCCGGCGGACCTAGGGTTCGCGGAGCCAGACGTCGACGTCGGGCCCGCCGGCACCGAGGCCGCCCGCGAGCGGCTCGACGCCTTCCTCTCGGAGGCGGTGTTCTCGTACGACGCCGAGCGCGACTACCCTGCCCGCGAGGCGACCTCGCGCCTGTCGGCGTTCCTGAAGTACGGCGAGATCGGGGTGCGAGAGGTGTACGAGGCGACCGAGCGCGCGACGGCCGCGGCGGCGGAGCGGGCCGGCGGCAGCGACGCGGGATCCGAGGAAGACGGCGGCGGCGACAGCGGAGACGACGAAGGCCCCGTCGTCGCGGTCGAGGAGTACCAACAGCAGCTCGCGTGGCGCGAGTTCTACACGCAGGTGTTGTACCACAATCCGGAGGTGGTCACCGAGAACTACAAGGAGTACGAGGTGGGGATCGAGTGGCGCGACGACCCCGAGGAGATCGCGGCGTGGAAGCGCGGCGAGACGGGGTACCCGATCGTCGACGCCGGGATGTGCCAGCTCCGCGAGGAGGCGTTCATGCACAACCGCGTGCGGATGATCGTCGCTTCCTTCCTCACCAAGGACCTGCTCGCCGACTGGCGGCACGGCTACGACCACTTCCGAGAGAAGCTCGCCGACCACGACACCGCCAACGACAACGGCGGGTGGCAGTGGGCGGCCTCCACCGGGACCGACGCGCAGCCCTACTTCCGCATCTTCAATCCCATGACGCAGGGGGAGCGGTACGATCCCGACGCGGAGTACATCGCGGAGTACGTCCCCGAGCTCCGGGAGCTCGACGCCGACCTGATCCACGAGTGGCACGAGCTCTCGCCGACGCAGCGCGCGAACGCGGCCCCCGAGTATCCGGAGCCCATCGTCGACCACTCGGAGCGCCGGGAAGCCGCGTTAGCGATGTACAAGCGGGCGCGCGGCGAGGACCCGGACGAATAGGGCACTGTGCGGCGAGGACGGACGGTTCACGGCCAGCCCGGAGGTAGTTCGTCGGCATGGTTCTCGATCAGTTCGAGAAGCGGCTCGATATCGTCGAAGCGTGGGCCCTTCGAGATATCGCCAGCGTCGCGGTCCCATTCGATATATCCCGCGTCTTCCAACTTCGGCAAGTGGCTGTGGACGAGTTGGATCTCGGACGTGTCCGACTCGCCGTTCCCCCGAAGCATCACGTCGTCCGTCGTTTCCACGGTTCCCCGTTTCAACAACAGGAGGATCAAGCGACGACGACGCTCGGACATGATATCGAGCATCCGGTCTATCTCTGGACGCAAGAGGACCCTCCCGGCTTCGGCTGTGTCTGACATACAACAATCCATGTTGGATATCCACATAATCGCTTGTGAGACATCAGTAAGACAACATTAGTAGAACCACCCAATATGACGGCTATGACCCTGGCGTGTCAGACAAAATCGTCGGTGAATCTGTTATAACCGCTATCAGAGACGACGCTCCGTCTCAACGCGGGGTCGCTCCGTATTACCCCTACCGCATTCGCGCCCCGTATCGGGCACACAGCGGTGTCGGATACACCGGATTTCAACGGAGCCGACCGACCTGCGCCTCCTTTCAGCTAAAACAGCGCCTCGCTCTCGTCGAGCACGCGCGCCGGCCCGCCGACCTCCCAGACGTCGGTGTCGATGCCGATCTCGGCGATCCGGCTCTCGACCTCCTCGGCGTGGTCGGCGAGCGTGTTCACGTACACCGAGGCGCCGGTGTCCGTCGAGAAGTAGACGGGGACGCCCTCCTCGCGGAGCTCGCGGACCGCGTTGAAGACGGCGATCGTCTCGGGCTGCCAGTACACCCAGCCCGCGGGCCCGGTCATCGTGGTGGCCGTCAGGGAGAGCGAGTCGTGCTCGGCCGTCTCGAAGATCCGGTCGAAGTCGCCCGCGCGGAGCGCGTCGGTCATCTCGACGAGCTGGTCCTGCACGTGGGCGGTCCGCGCCTGCATCATGTGGCTCGCGGCGGCCTCGCGGTGCGCCTCCTCCGTCTCCTTGTACGCCGGGACGTGCGCGGCGACGATCCGGAGGTCCTCCTCCGGGTCGAACCCGTCCTCGCTCACGCCGACGTCGAGCCGGTAGGAGCGACAGTCCTCGTCGTTGAGCCCGGCGTCGAGCCGGGAGTACGCGCCGGTGACGGCGCGCGCCGCCGAGGAGGAGCCGCGGCGGGCTACCGTGGAGACCTCGGGCAAGGTGAGATCGAGCCCCGCGGCCTCGACCAGCGCGAGCGCGGCGGCCGCGAACCCGGACGAGGAGGAGCCGAAGCCGATGTTCGACGGGAAGGAGTTCTCGCTCTCCAGCCGGACCGCGGCGTCGACGCCGGCCAGCTCGCGGACGTGGTCGACGACCATGTCGATTCGCTCCGCGGCGCGCCCGTCGACCGCCTCGCCGCCGATGACGTACGCGTCCTCGCTCGCGTCGGGCTGCCACTCGACCGTCGTCGTCGTCGCGGTCGGGGCGGTACAGAGGCTGATGCTGTCGTGGTACGGGAGCCGGAGCTCCGGGTTGCGCATCCCGTGGTACTTAACGAGCCCCTGGATGGGGTGGGCTCGCGCGGTGGCCTTCTCGGTCATACCTCGGGAAGCGTCCGGCGGGGGATTAGTCGTTGCGATGGGCGGGAGCCGACTCTGTCGTCGACCGCCGCTCGTCCCTAATTCGGTCCCCGCGCCGGCGACGCGATCGAGGGGAACCCTTTTTGATTGGTGGGCGGGTACTCCGCGCCATGACAGAGTACACCGTCGAGTTCGTCGGTACCGGCGAGACGATCGAGGTGGCCGACACGGAGACGGTCCTCAGCTCCTGCATCGAGGAGGGGATCGCCCAGGAGTACTCCTGCCGCGTCGGGATGTGCCTGGCCTGCTCCGCCGAGATCGTCGAGGGCGAGGTGACCCAGCCCGCGGCCCGCGGACTCACCGACGAGGAGGCCGAGGAGTACGCGCTCACCTGCATGGCGCGACCGCAGTCCGACCTGAAGCTGGACCGCGGGAAGTACCCGCCGAGCATCGAGGACGACGCGGCGACCGCGGCCGGCGGGGACGGCGACGGCGCCGACGGCGCGGCCGCGGACGACGACTGAAACTGAGTCGTCTCGCTCGCGGCGCTTATTTCTCGACGCGCTCGAACCGGTGCCGGACCACGTCGGCGTCGTCGTCCCAGTCGAAGCTCCCGCCGTGCGCGCGGACCATGCGCTCTTTGTACGCCTCCAGCGACGGCGAGCCCTCTCGCTTCGCGTCCGCGTCGGTCATGTCGCCGAGGGTGCGCTCGGTGACCGCGGTCAGTTCGAAGGTCACGCCGTCTATCTCGAAGGTGTCGCCCGCCTCGCCGTACCGATTCCCGCGGTGGAGCTGCGTCACGTCGCCGTCGAGCGCCGCCTGCTTCACGCGGTCGTTCGGGAGCAGGTCTGCCGGGTCGTTCTCGGACATGTCCCTCGGTTAGGCGCGGATCGGTTTATAAGCGGTGCCGGCAGTCGTCGAGGGACGAGGCGCGGTGACGCGGACCGCGTTTTGCGATTCTCGAAACAGTCGTTCGCGGCGATCACCACGGACGTGAACACCGCTGTTGGAGCCCAAGCCGAGGGATTCAAGACCGTGCCAAACCCCTTCTCCGACGATGCGTCAGGACCACCTCATCACCGCGACGCAGCTCTCGCGGGATGACATCGAGGCGGTGCTCGACCGGGCCCGCGAGGTCGCCGACGACCCCGCCGCCTTCGCGGACCGGCACGCCGGGCGCGTGCTCGCGCTCTGCTTCTTCGAGCCGAGCACCCGCACCCGGATGAGCTTCGACAGCGCGGCCAAACGCCTCGGTATGAACACCGTCGACATGGGCGACGTCGACTCCTCGTCGGTGTCGAAGGGCGAGTCGCTCTCCGACACCGTCCGCGTCATCGAGGGCTACGCGGACGCCTTGGTGCTCCGCCACCCGAGCGAGGGCGCCGCGACGCTGGCCGCCGAGCACGTCTCCGTGCCCGTCGTCAACGCGGGCGACGGCGCCGGGCAACATCCCTCGCAGACCCTCCTCGACCTCCACACGATCCGCGAGAACCACGGGCTCGACGATCTCACGGTCGGGATCATGGGCGACCTGAAGTACGGCCGCACGGTCCACTCGCTGGCGGCGGCGCTCACCGAGTTCGACGCCAACCAACACTTCATCAGCCCGGAGTCGCTGCGGCTCCCGCGCTCGGTCCGGTTCGACCTCCACGAGACCGGCGCGCAGGTGCGCGAGCACACCGACTTGGAGGACGTGCTCGGCGAGCTCGACGTGCTGTACGTCACCCGGATCCAGAAGGAGCGATTCCCCGACGAGAACGAGTACCACCGCGTCGCCGGCGAGTATCAGATCGACGCCGAGACGCTCGAGGACGCCGCCGACGACCTCACCGTCATGCACCCGCTCCCGCGCGTCGACGAGATCGCGCCCGACGTCGACGAGACGGACCACGCCCGCTACTTCGAGCAGGCGCACAACGGGATCCCGGTGCGGATGGCGCTGCTGGACACGCTCATGGAGAACGCCGAGGCCGACGAGGGGGTGGAGGCGGACCGATGAGCGACCACGAGCTCCGCGTCTCGAAGATCCGCGACGGCACCGTGATCGACCACGTCGAGGGCGGGCAGGCGCTCAACGTGCTCGCGATCCTCGGCATCGACGGCTCCGAGGGGTTCGGCGTCTCGGTCGGGATGAACGTCCCCTCGGACCGGCTCGGGCGCAAGGACATCGTAAAAGTCGAGGAACGGGAGCTCTCGCAGTCCGAGGTCGACGTGCTCTCGCTCATCGCCCCGGAGGCGACGATCAACATCGTCCGGGACTTCGAAGTCGTCGAGAAGAACCGGGTGACGCGTCCCGACTCGGTGACCGGCGTGCTCTCATGTCCGAACCGCAACTGTATCACGAACGCGGACGAGCCGGTCGAGACCCGGTTTGACGTCGTCGCCGACGGCGTCCGCTGCGACTACTGCTCGACGATTCTGCGCGCCGACATCGCCGAACACATCGACGTCTGAGCCGCGCGGAGTCCGGCGTTTTTCGTCTCGCTCGCGTCCCGTGCGTCCGACGCTCCGGTAGGTTTTAGCGCCCGCCGCTCGATAGGTCGAGCATGAGCAAGAAAGCGAAGCTCGTCGTCGTCCTGTCCCTCGTCGCGCTCGCGTACTTCCTGTTCGCCGGCGACAAGGAGCCGGTGACCGTCGAGTAGCGATCGAGCTCCCGCCGGGCGATTCGCACCGACCGACGACCACCTCCGTTCGTTCGCCTCTCGCGGTCATCCCCGCGGCGGATGCCCGCCGTTTTTATCCCGCAGTCGCCTAGCGACGGGTATGTACGGGGTCGTCACGCGCAACGCCGACGAGGTCGAGATGGAGCCGTTCGACCTCGGCTTCTACGAGGTGAAAGACGTCACGGGGCGGGCGGCCGCGCCGCTCCCGAACGCGGTGAACATGGTGTCGTGTTTCGGGGACAACGCCGCGGCCGCCGAGAACCCGGACCTCGTCCCCGTCGACGAGCGCGGCGATCCGGCGACCCGCGACCGCGACTACTTCGACTGGGCGTACATCTGCCCGACCCACCCGGAGTACCGCGAGGGCCTGCTGGAAATCATCGAGGACTGCGCCGCCGAGAGCGACGACGTGCGGCTCGACGACGTGGGGTTCCCGCGCGAGGGGTTCTGCCGGTGCGACCGCTGCGAGCGGCTGTTCGCCGAGAGCGATCGCGACCGGTGGGCGGAGTGGCGCGCCGACGTCATCACCGAGTTCGTCGCCGACGCCGCCGAACTGGTCCCCGGTCGCGTGCTGCTCACGCTGTACCCCGACCCGTACCCCGGTCACCTCCGGGAGCGCGCCGGGCTCGACCTCGACCGCCTCGCCGACCACGTCGACGAGTTCGTGGTCCCGCTGTACGACACCGAGTACGCGACGACCTACTGGCTGGAGACGATCGCCCGCGGCTTCCGGACGCGGCTCGGCGGCGACTACGACGTCCACGGCGCGCCGCCGGAGACGCCGTTCTCGCTGGAGCTGTACGCGGTCGACGTCGCCGTCGACGACCTGATCCACGCGACCGAGGTCGCCGAGACGTACGCGAAGGACGTGTTCTTCGGCTACGACGCCAACAACGCGGCCGCGGCGCTCCGCCGGAAGGACGCCGACGGGCGCGACGGCGAGGTCCACCGGCCGGACTAACGGTAGGCGGTTCGAGGGCGCCCTGTCGCGGCGGCTTCGTGAACGAGGGTTTATATACGGACGCCGTTGACGTTCATTCGACCGGCCGCCGGCGTGCGACACACCGGTCGTCTCGCGTTCGCGCGAGGCGGTCGCCTTTCAACGTCCGCGCCGTAGCGGCGGTCGCCCTACACTCGCGAGCCGCCGGCTCGTCCGAGATCGGGGCGACTCACCGATCGACCTCGCCCATGATCGTGTCTAAGCTCCCCAGCGAGGCGATCAGGTCCGGGATCGCTTCGCCGTCGGCCATCTCGGGGAGCGCCTGGAGGTTCGAGAAGGAGGGGCCGCGGATCTTGAAGCGGGCGGGCTTGTCGGTGCCGTCCGCGCGGATGTAGATGCCGAGTTCGCCCTTCGCGGCCTCGACCGCGCGATATATCTCCGTGTCGTCGTCCGGGCGGAGCGTGCGGGGCACGTTCGCCTGAATCGTCCGCTCGTCCTCGGGCCAGTCCTCGAGGAGGTCGACGCACTGCTCGATGATCTTCGCGGACTCCTCGACCTCGCGCATCCGGACGAGCAGGCGGCTGAAGTTGTCGCAGCCGTCCTCGGTGACGACGTCCCAGTCGAGCTCGTCGTAGTAGCCGTACGGGTCGTCGCGGCGGAGGTCGTAGTCGACGCCCGACCCGCGGAGCACGGGGCCCGTGCAGCCGTACTCCTTCGCGACCTTCGGGGGGAGAACGCCGGTGTCGACCGTGCGCAACTGGAGGATCTCGTTGCGGGTGAGGAGGTCGTGGTACTCCTCCAGCCGACGCGGGAGTCCGTCGAGGAACGTCCGCACCGTCGAGAAGAACTCCTCGCGGGGTTCGGGGAGGTCCCAGACGACGCCGCCGAGCCGGAAGTAGTTGAACATCAGCCGCTGGCCCGTCAGGTCCTCTAAGACGTCTTGGACGCGTTCGCGCTCTTGGATCGCGTACATGAACGTCGCGGTGAAATCGCCGATCACGTCGAGCGCGTACGCCCCCATCGCCAGCATGTGCGAGAGGATCCGACTGCACTCCGCGGCCATCGTCCGGACGACTTGCGCGTATTCGGGAACCTCGATGTCGGCGAGGTCCTCGGCGGTACGCGCGTACGCCCACTCGTTGAGCAGGCCGCCGCCGCCCCAGTCCCAGCGGTCGGGGTACGGCATGATCTGGTGTCGGTAGGTACCAGACTGGGCCATCTGCTCCTCGCAGCGGTGGATGTAGCCGATGTCCGGCTCCACGCCGACGACGTCCTCGCCGTCGAGCGTGACCTGGAGATGGAGCACGCCGTGGGTCGCCGGGTGGTGCGGCCCGATGTTGAGGAGCATGGTATCGCTCCCGATCGCCGTCGACGACCCCGGTTCGACGGGCTCGTTCTCGGACAGCGCCGCGATCTGCGGGCGGTCCTGGTCGTAGTCCATCGAGAGGGGATGGCCCTGCCACGTCTCGGGCAGGAGGATCCGCCGGTGGTCGGGGTGGTCGTCGTACCGGATCCCGACGAGGTCGTACGCCTCCCGCTCGTGCCAGTCGGCGGTGCGGAACACTGGCGCTGCGGACTCCGAGACCGGGTCGTCCTTGTCGGCCGGGACGACGACGCCGACCTCCCGGGTCGGGTCGTCGAACGAGCGGAGGTGGTAGACCGACTCGTACCGGTTCTCGTACTCCTGGGCGGTGACGCAGGCCAGATGATCGTAGCCGGCCTCCCGTTTCAGCGTCGAGAGTACCTCCTGAACCGCGTCCGGTCGTATCCGAGCGGCGGGAGCGTTCAGGTGCGTCTCGCGTCCAACGATCAGGTCCGAAATCGACGAGAACGGGTCCGGTTTCCCCGCCGCGTCGATCCCGTCCGTCGTCGCGTCGATCGACATACGCGAACCGACGCGCCCGGACCTCCCGTGTCTTCTGCCGGATCACGACGGGTATTTATAACGGACCCGTGGACACTGCTCGGCGTGAAGTACCTCCGAGTCGAGCTCCGGTTTCCGCCGGACCTCATGCATCCGATACACCGGCTCATCGACGAGTCCGACGCGATCGAGCGCGACGTGCTCGTCCAGGGGACGATCCTTGACGAACCGGACGACACCTTCCTGTTCTACGTGGAGGGAGACATCGACGTGTACACCGACGCGCTCCGGTCGGTCGACCGGATTCGAGAGTTCGACGTGACTCGGATCGACGAGACCGGTCACTACGTCTTTCTCACGCAGCGACGGGACGCGGTCGACGACGCGATGTTCGGCCCGCTCCAGCGGACCGGCGTGGTCGTCGTTCCCCCGGTCGACTTCCGCTCGAACGGGATCGCTCGACTGACGATCGTCGGGGATCACGGCCCGCTGCGCGACGCGCTCGCGGAGCTCCCGGACCGGATCGATACCACCGTCCTCCGGATCGGCGAGTACGACTGGCGGCAGCACCTCTTCGATCCGGCACTGACCGACCGGCAGTTCGACGCGCTCGCGGCCGCCGTCGAGAGCGGGTACTACGAGTCCCCGCGAGCGGCGACCGTCGAGGAGGTCGCCGAGCGGATCGGCGCCTCCCCGAGCACCGCCTCGGAGCACCTTCGGAAGGCCGAGTCGGCGGTGATGACCGCGTTCATGGAACTTCGCGACGTGCCGTGAGTCCGCGAGTGACCGGTCGGGGAACCGCCGCTAGTGGACCGTCCGATCGTCGCTCGTGTCGATCTCTTCGATCGGGTCGGCGTTGCCGAAGTCGGGCGTCGGCCCGTCGCCCGGCGTCGCCCAGTCGACCGCGTTCCGGAGCACCTGTCGGATATCCTCGTTGTAGTAGACCGGG
Source organism: Halorubrum depositum (assembly GCF_007671725.1). NCBI lineage: Archaea > Methanobacteriati > Methanobacteriota > Halobacteria > Halobacteriales > Haloferacaceae > Halorubrum > Halorubrum depositum. The sequence continues at coordinate 315,690 of NZ_VCNM01000002.1, forward strand.
TACGTCTCGTGGCCCGGCCGGAAGTAGAACACCTTCCCGTTGCCGCGGCGGTAACAGCAGCCGGAGCGGAACGTCTCGCCGCCGGCGAACCAGGAGTTGAAGACGAGCGTGTCCGGTGCGGGAACGTCGAACCGCTCGCCGTACATCTCCGCCTCCTCGACCTCGATGTACTCGCCGACCCCGTCGGCGATGGGGTGGCTCGGCTCGATCGCCCAGAGCCGCTCCGTCTCGGCGGCCTCCCGCCACTTCAGCGAGCAGCTCGTGCCCATGAGCTTCTTGAAAATCTTCGAGTAGTGCGCGGAGTGGAGCACGAGGAGACCCATCCCGTCGAGCACGCGCTCGTGGACGCGGTCGACGACCGCGTCGCGCACCTCGTCGTGGGCGGCGTGGCCCCACCAGGTGAGCACGTCGGTGTCGTCGAGGACCTCCTCGGTGAGCCCGTGCTCCGGTCCCTCGTCGAGCGTGGCGGTGCGGACGTCGTGGCCCGCCTCCTCGAAGACTTCCGCGAGGACCGCGTGGATCCCGTCGGGGTAGACGTCGGCGACGACGTCGCTGTCGCGCTCGTGGCGGTACTCGTTCCAGACCGTGACGCGTGCCATACGCGCCTTCGCCGCCGGACCGACTTGTACGATCGTATCCGGAACGAAAGCGATCGATGCGGTGGCGCGTGCCTGCGAGCTCCCCTTGGGCGCGAGCAGCACGCGCGAGGGACGCGGTGAGCGCTCGCAGAGCGCGAACCGCGAGGCTGGGGAGGTGTGAGGTGCGGTCACGGTGCAGGGTGGGACTCAAAGGGGCAGCCGCGAGGGCGAAGCACGCTGCAGCAAGCACCACAGGAAGCGAACGAAGTGAGCGACCGAGGAGCGCAGCAAAGCGCGCGAGCCGTCGCGGCTGGGGCTTTGAGGGTGTTCTGCATCGATCAGCTGTCTGTTTATAAGTGGACACCAGTGGCCCTGACAGCAGTCACTGATCTGCAATATAAATAACTGACAGTCGATTATCCCGAGAACTCCGACTCGCTCACCCGGACGATAACCGTCTCGTCGACGTCGCGGAGGTCGTACTCGGGGGTCTCGCCCTGTTTCCGCCGGACGTACAGCGGCTCGACGGGCCGCCCGTCGACGAGGCCGAACACCTTCAGACGCTGGTCGGTTTCCTCGGGCGGGACCGCGCCGTCGCGCACCTCGCGGGCGAGGTCCCGCGAGAGCCACTCGTCGGTCGAGACCGACGGCTCGCGCACGAGCGCCTCGTCGACGAAGCGAACGAGGTACCAGTTGAGATCGTTTAAGAGGGACACAGCGGCGCCGAGGCTCACGGTGTCGACGGCGAGGCTGTTCGCGTACGGCTCCTCGATGTCGTACGTCGCGAGCGCGTCCCGCGCGGTCTCGCGGGACAGCAGCTCGTAGGTGAGGTTGACGTCCGGATCGCCGAGGAGACACACCCGCGTCACACGCTATCGGATTCGCCCGCTCCCCAAATCGGTTGCGGTCGTTCGGTCGTCGACGAGACCGGCGATCCGCCCGGCGACCCGTCCGCCGGCGACTCAGAACGTCGAGACGTCGCCGTCGATGACGCTGCGGGTCACGTCGGTGACGTCGGCCAGCTCGCGGTCGACGATCTCGAGGACCTCCGGCTCGATGTCGCCGATCGCGACGCCCTCCTCGGTGACGAGCTGCGCGTCGGCGACGTGGGGCTCGTCGATCGGGCGGCCGATCTGCGACAGCAGGCGGACCTGCAGGTCGCGGATCCCGTCGACCTCGTCGGTGACCGACTCGGCGATCCGGGTCGACAGGAGGTTGTAGATCTTCCCGATGTGGTTGACCGGATTCTTCCCGGAGGTCGCCTCCATCGACATCGGTCGGTTCGGCGTGATGAGGCCGTTCGCGCGGTTCCCGCGGCCGACCGAGCCGTCGTCGCCCTGCTCGGCGGAGGTGCCGGTGACGGTGAGGTACACCGACCCCTCGTCGTAGTCGTCGGCGGTGTTGACGTCGACGTGGACCTCCCGGTCGGTGTGGTCCTGAGCGAGCCCGGTGACGAACTCGCGCACGTTCGCGACCGCGTCGTCGTACTCGTCGAGGCCGTCGACGTAGGCGTCGACCATCGCGGCCGCGACGGTGATGTCGATGCGGTCTCCCTCCCGCTTCCCCATGATCTTCACGTCGGGGCCGAGCTCGGGGTGGTCGTCGTGGTACCGGCCGTTGAGCGCGCTCTCGGCCTCGTGAACGATCGTCTCCGTCTCGGTGAGGGGGGCGTGGCCGACGCCGAAGGAGGTGTCGTTCGCCATCGGCACCTGCTGGGTCTCCTCGCCGAAGACGTCCTGCAGGTCGCCGGAGCCCTCGCCGAGCTTGGCGTCGACGACGACGTCGGTGCCGTACTCCAGCTCCGGGATCGCCTCGGCGAGGTAGTCGCGGGCGGCCGCCAGCGCGGTCGAGTCGACCGGGAGCTGCTCGCCGTCGTACTCCTTCGTGGCGCGACCGACGATGAGCACGTAGATGGGTTCGACGACTTCGCCGCCCCCGTAGGCGGGCGCGGCGCGGCCGGCGACGAGCTGCGTCTCGTCCGTGTTGTAGTGGAGCACCTTCCCGACGCGGTCCAAGTAGAGCTGCGAGAGCGCCCGCGACACCGACTCCGCGATTCCGTCGCAGATCGAGTCAGGGTGTCCGATACCCTTCCGCTCGACGATCTCGACCTCCTGGTCCTCGACCGCTCGCCGGTCGAGGCGGCTGACCTGAATGTTCCGGTCCATTACCTCTCGGTACTCCGTCGGTCGCAGTATAACTTGCGGAAACCTCTCGCGGCCGGGTAATGTCCTGGGGTTATCGGGCGGCAGAAATTGACGCTACGTTGCGGCCGGACGGGCGACCGTCCGCGCTCAGCGGACCGCCGCGTACGCCTCGCCCATCACGTCCAGCGCCTCACGGAGCTCGCTCTCGTCGGTCGCGTACGAGATCCGGGCGTGTCCCCGCCCGTGCTCGCCGAACGCCTCGCCCGGGACGACGATCACACCGCGGTCGATACACTCGTCGACGAACCCATCCGGCACGCGGGGCATCGCGTAGAAGGCGCCCTGGGGCGTGGGGCAGTCGAGGCCAATCTCGTCGAACCCCTCCAGGAGCAGGTCGCGGCGGCGCTCGAAGGAGGCCGTCATCTCGTCGACGATCCCGCGGTCGCCCCGGAGGGCGCCCTCGGCCGCGTACTGGGCCGGGGCCGACGCGCAGGCCTGCGCGTACTGGTGGACGCGCAGCATGCGCTCGACGCGCTCGTCGGAGCCGTACACCCAGCCGAGCCGCCACCCGGTCATCGAGAACAGCTTCGAGGCGGAGTTGACGACGACGACGCTGTCGGTCTCCGCGAACTCCATCGGCGAGTAGTGCTCGCCGTCGAAGACGGTGTACTCGTACACCTCGTCGGAGACGCAGAGCACGTCGTGCTCGTCGGCGATCCGCGCGAACTCCCGGATGTCCGCCTCGGAGGAGACCGCCCCGGTGGGGTTGCCGGGGGAGTTCACCACGAACGCCGCGGTGTCCTCCGTGATGGCGTCCTCGACCGCGGCCGGGTCGATCGTGAGGTCGTCGCGGAGCGGGGCGGGCACGGGCTCGCCGCCCGCGAGCTTCGTCAGGGCGTCGTAGGAGACGAACCCCGGGTCCGGGATCACGACCTCGTCGCCCGCGCTCACGTGCGCCTCCAGCGCGACGTGGAGCGCCTCGCTCCCGCCCGCGGTGGCGATCACGTTCGCGGGGTCGAGGTCGACCCCCTGGTCCGCCCGGTGCTTCTCCGCGATCGCCTCCCGGAGCGACAGAATCCCCTTGTTCTCGGTGTAGGCGTCCGCCTTCCCGTCTTCGATCGCGTCGACGGCGGCCCGGCGCGCGTGTTCCGGCGTCGGGAAGTCGGGCTGTCCGAGCCCGAGGTTGATCGCGTCGTCGCCGGCCGCCTCGAACACCTCGCGGATCCCGCTGATGGAGATCCGCTCGACCCTGTCGGAGAAGTTCGGCATACCCGTTCGGGGGCGCCGCCGGGAGTTAGTTCTTGTCACGTCGGCACGCTCGGTAGAGGAGGAGTAACCGCCGACAGCCGCCGACGCCGACAGCCGCCGACGCCCGCTCACCGCCGCCGGTCCCACACCGGCCGACGCCCCTCGCCGCCGGGGCCTCGGCGGAGCGTTCCGTCCTCGTCGACCGGGAGCGCGAACCGCCCGCGGAGCACGCTGAACACCTCGGTCGGCTCCGCCCGGAGCAGCGCCTCGTCGACCGCCCGGAGCCGGAACTGGGGTCGCCCCGGTCCCATCGGTACCTTGATCGACTCGATCAGCTCCCGGCCCACGAGGGCGCGTCGGTCGGCCGTGAGCTCCTGCCCGGGCGCGATCGCGACGCGGTCGGCGGGGTTCCCCTCGCCCCTCTCGCTCTCCTCGCCACCCTCGCTCCCCTCGCCGTCGACCCACCGCCGGAGGTCCCGGAACAGGTGGTCGTGCCGGGCGGCCAGCGCGATCAGCAGAGTCCGGTCGGTGACGGTCCCCGTCCGCCCGACCGCACCGTAGTCGAGGGCGTCGAGGACCGCGGCCACGTCGTCCGCGAACCGGTCGTCGAGGACCTCGCGCGCCGCGGCGAGCAGGCGGGTGCGCGAGGGCATCCCGACGGTCGCGGGCGTCGCGGCCTCGAACCGCGTCGTCACTGCACGGAGTGCCGCAGCAGTCCGCTCGCCCCCCGTCTCCGAGACGAGCGTTCGGTCCGCGCGCGGGCCGGCGACAGCGTCGACGCGGTCGGGCGTCGCGAACGCGAGCGAGCGCCCCGCGGCATCGGTCGGCAGGAGGCCGTCGGAGTCTCTCTCGCCCGCGATCACCCGGAGCTCGATCGACCCCTCCGCGACCGCCTCGGCGACGGCGGTTCCGAGGACGAACGCCCGTTCGAGCGCGTCGACGGCGCTGGGCGGGCAGGCGACCCGCCACGGCGCGTCGTCGTCGGTCCGCTCGCGAGCCGCGAGGACGGACGGGAGCAGCCCGAGCGGGACGCCGACGGCGACGACGCCGGACCGCCCCGCGAGCGCCGACTCGACCGCGTCGGCGAGCCCCTCGCCGTACTCGTCGATCGCGACGGCGACCTCCGAGGGCTCGATCGGAGGCTCGTCGGCGCCGTCACCGCCGCCCGTCGGGGGAACCATACGCTTCGTGGCGGCGGGATCGGAAAGAACGTTGCGCCGCCTCAGGGCGCCCGCGCGAAGACAAGGTACCCGGTGTGGCCGACGCCCGCGGTGGAGGGGCGGGAGCCGCGCTCCGAGAACTCCATCTCGCGCTGGATCGTCTCCAGCGTCTCGATCCCGTCGAGGCCGGCCTCGCGGGCGGCGAGGACCGCCTCGCGGGTGCCCTCGACGAACGGGGAGTAGACGGCGAGACAGCCGCCCGAGACGAGCAGTTCGTCGGCGCGCTCGACGACGGCCGGCGCGTCGCCGGTGTCGAGCGTGAGGGCGTCGAACGGATCGCCCTCGGCGAGCGCGTCCAGCTCCTCGGTGAGGTCGCCGGTGCGGACCTCGACGCGGTCGGAAACCCCGGCGGTTTCCATGTTGGCGCGGGCGACGTCGGCGAACTCGGCGTCGACCTCGTAGGTCGTCACGTCGGCGCCGGCCCGGCCGAGGTAGGCGGCGAGGATCCCCGTGCCGGTGCCGGCGTCGAGGACGCGGTCGCCGCCCGACGCGCCTGTGTGGCCCATCACGAGCCCCACGTCGCGGGGCATCATCGGGGCTCCGGTGCGTTCGAGGTGGTTGAACAGGTCCGGGCCGCGGAGCTCGCGGACCGCGAAGGCGGTCCCGAGGTGCGTCTCGACCGTGTCGCCGCCCGCGACGTCCTCGGGGACCTCGAGCACGCCGAGGTCGGTGCCGAACTCCTCGCCCGGCCCCAGCAGGTACTCCCGGTCGTCGTGGACGAGCAGGTACGCGGCGTCGGTCACGCCGGACCGGTCACTCCAGGGCCGCGATGGCGGCCGCGAGGTCGCCGTCGGCGTTCTCCAGGGCCTCGCGGGCCGTCGACTGCGGGACGCCGGCGCGCTCGGCGACCAACGCCACGTCCTCGTCCGGGATCGCGTCGGTCACGCCCGCGTCGCGCTCCGTCGCGTCGACCGAGCCGTCGTCGCCCTCGACCGCCGAGGGGCCGCCGGCGCCCGCGTCGGCGACCTCTTCCGGGGAGCCGACGATCTGGTAGGTCTCCTGGCCCTGCGCGTCCATCTTGGTGACCTGGGCGCCGTCGAAGACGAGGTCGCCGTCGGCCGTCTCGATGACGACCCGCTCGGCGTCGAGCTCCTCGACGTCGATCCCCATCTGTTTCATCATCTGTTTCATCTTCCGCGGGTTCATGCCGCCTCCTCCGAACATACCAGCGAGTTCGGCCGGACGACACAAAAAGGGTGGCGACACGGGACGACGCCCTCCTCGAGCGGCGGACGGAGGCGCCGCGACGGGCGAGCACGAGACGGCGAACGGCGCCGGGACGGCTGGGTTCATACGTCCCGAACCCCACCTGCCGGTATGTACCTCGCCGACCACACGTGGCCGGAGCTCGCAGAGCGGCTGTCGGAGGAGTCGATCGCGCTCGTCCCCCTCGGCTCCACCGAACAGCACGGCCCGCACCTCCCGCTGGCGACCGACCACCTCATCGCCGAGGCGCTCGCGAGCGCGGCCGCCGAGGAGACCGGCGTCGTCCGCACGCCGACGATCGACGTCGGGGTCAGCCCCCACCACCGCCAGTTCCCGGGGACGATGTGGGTCGACCCGCCCGAGTTCCGAGACTACGTGGAGGGGTTCACCCGCAACCTCGCGTACCACGGGATCGACCGCGTCGTCTACGTGAACGCCCACGGCGGCAACGTCCAGCACCTCCGCGAGGTCGGCCGGCGGCTGCATCAGGACGGCACGACCTACGCGTTGGAGTGGATGTGGGACGAGTCGATCCCGGGGCTCGTCGACGAGCTGTTCGAGCACAACGGCCCCCACGCGGGCCCGAAGGAGACGGCGATGATCACCCACATCGCCCCGGAGCTCGTCCGCGAGGACCAGTTCGAGAACGCCCGCGACGACGGCCTGGTCCACCTCGACGACTCCGACGCGGTCGTCCACGGCGCCCGGACGTTCTACGACTCGGTCGACAACTCCGCGAACGGCGCCTTCGGCGATCCGACCGACGTGACCCCCGAGAAGGCGGAGCGGCTGTTCGAGGCCGCGACCGACCAGCTCGTGCAGTTGGTGGGGTGGCTGGAGGCGCGCGACTCAGAGGAGCTGTTGCCGAAGGCGCGCGTCGAGTCGTCGCCGTACTGATCGCCGCCGAACCGTCGCCTCACTGATCGCCGCCCGACAGAATCGGGTCGAGCGCCGCGTCCGCACCCTCTCGCCGTCCGTCGAGGATCCCGAACCGCTCGCCGCGACGGCGCTCGAGCCACCGCAGCAGGCGGGCGGCCCAGTCGAGCTTCTTCGCCTTCGTCGGGCCGACGTCGGGATCGTCGAACTCCCATCCCGGAAACACCAGTCGCCCGGCGCCGACGTGGTCGGCGAGGAAGGCCGCGCGGTCGCCGTCGGTGAACCCGCCGGTGTTGACGACGGGCCCCGCCGGCGCCGCCTGCGTCGTTGCCAGCGTCCACTCGCCGGCGAACCGCGGGAGCCACTCGCGGACCGCGGGGACGTTGTCGCCGTGGGCGTGGGCCGCGACCGGGACGCCCTCTCGCGTCAGCGCGGCCGCCGTCCCCGGGTTCTTGTCGAGGTCGGTCACCATGCAGTCCACTTCGACCCCCCGGTCGCGGAGGACGTCGGCGGCGGTCGACGCGGCGATGACGACGTCGGCGTCGCGGGCGAGGTCGACGTCGGCGGCGAGTCGCGGCGCGGCGCCCGCGACCGCGACGGTCGCGCCGCGCCAGTCGCCGAACCGGTCGAGCGGGAAGGGGGTCGCCAGCTCGGCGGCGACGTCCCGGGCGCGCTCGTCGGCCGCCCGCTCGAAGCCGAAGTCGGAGAGGATCGCCTCGTACGCCGGTTCGAACGCCTCGAAGTTCACACCGTCTCACCCGGACTCGGGCGGCCGGATCGGTCTGCCCACCGCGGCGCCGCGCGGCGCCGCCGCTCGCGGTGTGGAATATGGTATGGGCCGGAGTAGCACAGAGTACCCCTACCCGCGTGCCCCTCCGGCGTCCGGTCGATGGGTTGTCTACACGACGGCATAAACTTTCTCTTACTTCCGGCCGGCGTCCGTCGTTTCGAGCGCGGCGTCGAGCGCGGCGGACGCGCCGGAAACCGCGGCCGTGAGCGCTGAGAGCCCGGACGGCGTACAGACCAGGATCCCCGCGGAGCCGGTCCCGTCGGCGCCGGACACGCCGCCGTCGGTCGCGGAGGGCGGGTCGGTGACCGCCGCGGTCGCCTCGTCGGCCCCCCCCGCGAGGGCGAACGCCGCGCCGTCGACGCCCGCTGTCTCGGCGGTCGCGGCCCGAAGCGCGCCGACGGCCGGCTCCGTGAGGCCGGTGAGCTCGTAGGTGCGAACGGCCGCGCTCCCGGAGACGTCGCGGTCGGCGCCGAGCCGGTCGAGGTGACGTTCCGCCTCCCGCGCGGTCGTCACGTCGAGCTCCTCGACGGCGACGTCGCCCGCGTCGCGGCCCGATCGGACTCGGTCGCGGGCGAACTCGGCGCCGACGAGCGCAGCGTCGCGGGTCTCCGCGACGTCGTGGGTGCGGATCACGTGGGCACCGCGCTCGACCGCCATCGACGTGGCGGCCAGCGAGACGGGCAGCGCCTCCTCGGTGGTCCGCCCGGCGATCGTCTTGAGGAAGCTCTTGCGGTTGATCGAGACGAGCAGCGGCCGGCCGTACCCCCGGAACTCCCGGAGGCGGCGGAGCGTCTCCCGGTCGTCGGCGTGGGTCTTCGCCTCGGACCAGCCGCCGAAGGCGGGGTCGAGGATCGTCTTGTCGGTGAACCCGTTCATCGAGAGCGCCTCGTAGATGTCGTTTACGTCCTCGATGGCGCCCGGGCGCTCCAGATCGGGCGGCGAGGCCATCTTCGAGACGGCGGCGTCGTGTTCGCGGCAGACGCGGGGCATCTCGGGGTCCGCGAACCCGCAGATGTCGTTGACCATGTCGAAGCCGCGCGAGAGCGCCTCGTCGGCGACCTCATGGTAGCGGGTCTCGATCGACCAGACGGCGTCCCCCGAGGTCGACTCCAGCGCCTCGACCGCGGTGTCGAGGCGGTCCAGCTCCTGCTCGGCCGAGAGCACGTCGAGGTCCTTGTTGGCCGATTCGAGCCCGACGTCGACGACGTCGGCGCCCTCGCCGATCAGCTCCTCGTCGACGTACTCGGCGGCCTCGCCGGGGTCGTCGTACACGCTCGGGTCGTACGGCGACTCCGCGGAGACGTTGAGCACGCCCATGATCCGGGGCGGGTGGTCGTCGCCGATCCCGAGCCCCGCGGCGTCCACGTTTCGCATACGTTCGCCACGGGCGCGAGCGACATAAACGGGGCGAGTACCCGACGCCCTCGCCGGGGAACGGCCAGGATCGGGACGGGGGACCACCGCGGGCGAGTGCGATGAACCGCCGCGCCCCCGGTCGGACTCGGATGCGGGATTATACAACGCTGCACCGCGCAGGCAGAGACGTCGATGTTCGAGCTCACCGACGCGTTCGTCCGTCTCGCCGGGACCTCCCCCGTGATACAGGCGCTCGCGGGGGGCGTCGTCATCGCCCTGATGAACCTCTTCGGGGCGTCGCTCGTCCTCGTCTGGCGGAACCCCTCCGAGCGGGCGCTCAACGGAATGCTCGGCTTCGCCGCCGGCGTCATGCTCGCCGCGGCGTTCACCAGCCTCATCATCCCCGGTATCGAGGAATACTCCGGCGGCAACCCGGTCCCGACGCTCGTCGGAGTGGGCCTCGGCGCGCTGTTCTTGGACCGGGCGGACGCGTTGGTCCCGCACGCCCACTACCTCCTGACCGGGACGCGACGGACGGACGCGGCGAAACCGAACGAGACGCTCCCCGTCAGCGATGAGCGACTGGCCGGGGTGGTCCTGTTCGTCCTGGCCATCACGCTGCACAACATGCCCGAGGGGCTGGCCGTCGGCGTCGGGTTCGGCGCGGCCGCGGGCGATCCGGCGCGGTTGGGGAGCGCGCTGTCGCTGATGCTCGCGATCGGGCTTCAGAACGTCCCCGAGGGGCTGGCCGTCTCCGTGGCGGCGATAAACGCCGGGCTCGATCGGCGGCTCTACGCCGCGATCGCCGGGATCCGGGCCGGCGTCGTCGAGATCCCGCTGGCGGTGCTGGGCGCCGTCGCCGTGGGGACGGTCAGGCCGCTGCTGCCGTACACGATGGGGTTCGCCGCGGGCGCGATGCTGTTCGTGATCTCCGACGAGATCATCCCCGAGACGCACAGGAGCGGCTACGAGCGCGTGTCGACGCTCGGGCTCATGGCCGGCGTCGTCATCATGCTCTACCTGGACATCGCGTTGGCCGGGTAACTCGGCCGGTCGACCGACCCGCGAGGTCTCCCCCCGCGACCGGATCGAACCGCCCCCGTCCCGGCGTCGGTCCCCTACAGGTCGAACGCCAGTGAGTCGCCGACGGTGACCGCGTGCCGATCCGTCCACTCGTAGGGCACCTCAAGCACGTAGCGGCCGGACCCCGGGTACCGCTGCTCGCTCCCGTCCTCTCCGGGACCGGGCGCCGGCGCGTTGTGGATCTCGACGATCGTCCCCTCGGCGTCGGCGTAGACGATGTCGATCCCGAACGCCATCTCGCGCATGACGAACGTCAGGTCGTCGCGGGACGACGGGAAGACGAACAGCATCCCGGCGTCCTCGGGGAGCCGCTCGGCGTCGCTGAGCCCGAGGAATCGCTGGTCGCCGGTCTCCGCGATCGCGGCGGTCACCGTTCCGAGGCGGTCGCCGTCGGGAGTGCGGGCCTCGACGGCGGTCGCGTCGTAGTCGGCGTACGGACCCGACGGCCAGTCGTCCGCGGGGTCCGCGTCGCCGGCCCCGCCGCTATGGCTTCCGTCGTCACCGGTCCCGCCGCTATCGCTTCCTCCGTCGCCGTCGTCACCGGCCTCGTCGGTCGCGCTCGGTCCGACGCCCGCACAGCCGGCGAGGAGACCGATCGAGCCGACGCCGAACGCGGTCAACAGTTCCCGGCGTCGCATCGGCGGAGTTACGGGTCGCTCGCGTATATGCCCCCCGACCGGATCGCGGCGAGCCCTTCGAATCGAAACGCACTTTGAACCGGTGCGCGCCGTTCCGGTGTGAGCAACGTGGACGCGAGGAACGGGGCGAGCCGATCGCAGTTCTGGGCGCTCTACCTCACGCGGTTCGCCGAGGGGTTCGGGTTCATCACCCTGATCACGCTGCTCGGACCGTACATCAACGCGCTCGACCCGCAGGCGACGACGGTGCTGGGCGTCTCCATCTCCGCGGGGTTCGTCATCGGGATGTACACCACGGGGTTCACCCTCGCCCAGACCGTCGCCGTGGTCCCGCTGGCGTGGGCCGGCGACCGGTTCGACAAGCGGACCGTCCTGCTCGGCACCCTCGCGGTCGGAGCCGGCGTCTACGCGCTGTTCCCGCTGGTGGACTCCTCCGCCTCGTTCGTCGCCGTGCGGGCCCTGCAGGGGTTCGTCGTCACCGGCGCGGGGCTGATGACGCTGTCGCTGGTCGGCCAGATCGCCGACGTGGGAACGCGGGCCGACAGGATCGGGAAGGCGAACGCCGCCGCCTTCGCCGCCTCGATCGTCGGGTCGCTGTCGGCGGGCGCGATCTACGACGCGGTCGGATTCGGCCCGATCTTCGCGATCATCTCCGGGCTGATGGTCGCCGCCTGGGCCGTCACGTGGCTCGTCTTAGACGAGGATGACACCCGCGTCGAGGGGTTCCCCTTCTCCGATCTGGCCGTCAACCGGAAGATCCTCACGATCACGGGGTTCCGCGCCCAGTACGCCTTCGCCGTGACCATGGTCCGAACCTGGGTCCCGATCTACGCTGGCACGTCGATGGCCGGCGGCGGCCTCGGCGTCGCCGGCGTCGCCATCGCGGTGACGGTCACCGCCGAGAAGGCGACCAACATGGTCGGCCAGCTGTTCACCGGTCGGCTCTCGGACGGGTACGGCCGGTCGCTGTTCGTCTTCGCCGGCGGCGGCGCGTACGGACTGATCGCGATGGGGATCCCCTTCTCCGCGGCGATCGGGACCGCGTTGGGCGCCGGGGTGACGCTCCCGTTCCTCGGCGAGCTGCCGCCCGCGTACCTCCCCCTCGTCGCCTTCTCCGGGCTGCTCGGCGTCGCCGACTCCTTCCGTGAGCCGGCGAGCATGGCGCTGTTCGCGGACGAGGGGACCGACGACGGCGGCGTGGCCGCCAGCTTCGGGATCCGGGAACTGGTCTGGCGCCCCGGTTCGGTGGCCGGCCCGCTGATCGCGGGGTGGCTGATGGTCGAGGTGAGCATGGCGTCCGTCTTCTACGTCGGCGGCGCGTTCGCGGTCACCGGCGTGCTCGCCTTCCTCGCCGTTCTCGTGCACGACCACGGGCGGGCAGCGCTGACGACGTGGTAGGGCGAGTCCCGCGACTGAAACCGGTGGACAGGAGGGGAGACGAGCGCTCTACTCGCCGCCGCGCTTCCGCAGCGCGGCGCGGTAGTGGTACTCGTTGCCCTCCTCGCCGCGGACCACCTCCGCGATCTCCCAGTCCGTTCCCACGGCGGCCTCCCGGAGCCTGGCCGGGCTGAACAGCCGAAGCTGGAGGATCGGGTTCGTCTCGCTCTCGTACTCGAAGAACATGACGCGGTGCGCGAGCCCCGGCGTCGGGTCGTCCCGGTAGCCGACGAGGTCGGCCGTCGCCGGATGGGTCGGGTCGTAGCAGTCGACGACCGCGGTCGCGTCCGGCGTCGTCACGTGTGCGAGGTCGCCGAGGAACTCGGTGAGCCCCCGCATCGACCCGGCGAGTCCGATCTGGGTCCCGTTCGCGAGCGCGGAGCCGAACCGGTCGCGGGGGAACGCCTCGCGCAGCGCGAACATGTCTCCCTCGCGGGCGTCGTCGACGCCGCGCTCGCGCATCGTCTCGACGAGCGCGGGGCTCGGCTCGACCGCGACCGTCTCGAACCGCTCCTGGAAGTACAGCGCGTGCCGCCCGGTCCCGGCGCCGAGGTCGACGAGCGGCCCCTGCAGCCGGGACGCCAGCCACTCGTGAGACGGGTCCTCGTCGGGGTCGAAGTCGGCGAAGTAGAACGCCTCGATCGGGTGTTCGACCGTCTCGCCGCCGTCTCGGTGCAGGAGGGGCTCGCCCCGCTCGCCGCGGAAGTGATCGCGGATCGCTCGGCCGAAGGCGTCGGACATACCGAAACCGCCGGCGTCGACGGTGAAAAAGTCGCGTGAGGGGCGGTACCGTGCTCCGAAGTCGGGGTATCGCCCGCCGTCGGTCGATCGAGGAGGCGACCGACGGCTCGGCCCCGGATCAGGCCTCGTACCCCTGCTCGGCGAGCGCGTCCTCCAGCGCGGCGAGCAGGTACTCGACGTTCTTCTTGCGGGCGGAGCGGCCCATGCAGCCGATCCGCCAGATGTCCCCCTCGAGGTCACCGAGGCCGGAGGCGATCTCGAGGTCGTACTCGTCGAGGAGGCGCTCGATGACGGCGCCGTCGTCGACCCCGTCGGGGACGCGCACGGCGTTCAGGCTCGGCAGCCAGTAGTCGTCGGCGGCGTTCATCTCGAGGCCGAGGTCCTGCAGCCCCGCCTTCAGCTCGCCGGCGACGGCGCGGTGGCGGGCCCACCGCTCCTCGATCCCCTCCTCGGCGATCAGCCGGAGCGCCTCGCGGAGCGCGTACACGTTCGTGATCGGCGCGGTGTGGTGGTACGCGCGGTCGTCGCCCCAGTACCCCTCCAAGAGGGAGAGGTCGAGGTACCACGACCGCGGTTCCTCCTCACGGTCGAGCACCTTGTCCATCGCGCGGTCGTTGAGCGTCAGGGGGCTCGCGCCGGGCGGACAGGAGAGGCACTTCTGCGGCCCGGAGTAGGCGACGTCGACGTCCCACTCGTCGACGCGCAGCTCAACGCCCCCGAGCGACGTGACGCAGTCGGCGATCACGTACGCGTCGTGGGCGTGTGCGATCTCGGTCAGCGCGGGCACGTCGGGCTGGCGGACGCCGGTGCTCGTCTCGGCGTGGACGAAGCCGAACACGTCCGGCTGGTGCTCGTCGAACGCGCGCTCGACGTCGACGGGGTCGAGGGGCTCGCCCCACGGCGCAGACACCTCGACGACCTCGCCGCCCGCGCGCTCGGCCATCGACCTCATCCGCCCGCCGAAGTAGCCGTTCGTCGGGACCAGCATCGTGTCGCCCGGTTCGACGAGGTTCCCGATCGCGGCCTCCATCGACGCGGAGCCGGTCCCGGACACCGGAATGGTCCACTGGTTGTCGGTCCTGAAGGTGTACCGGAGCAGCTCCTGGACCTCGTCCATGATCTCGACGAACGAGGGGTCGAGGTGGCCGACGAGCGGCGTGCTCATCGCCCTCAACACCCGCGGGTCGACGTCGCTCGGCCCGGGGCCCATCAGCGTGCGGTCGGGCGGCGTCAGCTCCCCCACGTCGGGGGCGTCGTCGACTGCGCTGCGTGCCAGCGGCGTGTCGCTCATACAAGAGTTCGCGGCGGTGAGCGTCAAAAACGCGGCGGAACGCGTCCGAGAGCTGAGGCGGCGACGGGGGGTCGCCTTCGCGTCGCTCTCGCCGCTTACGCGCCGCCTACGCCGCGTCGACGAAGTCCGGTTCCGTCCGCTTCTCGTCGCGCTCCTCGACGAGGTGGTCGACGAAGGCGTCGAGATCGACGTCGCCGCGCTGGTTCTCGAAGCGGTCGCGCACCGAGACGGTGCCGGCCTCCTGCTCGTCGTCGCCGACGATGACCATGTACGGGAGCCGGTCGTCGTGCCCGGCGCGGATCTTGCGGCCGACCGTCCAGTCGCGGTCCTCGACCTCGACGCGGAAGCCGGCGTCCTCGAGATCGTTTTTGACGCGGTGCGCGTAGCCGAGCGTCCCGTCGGAGACGGGGAGGATCCGGACCTGTTCGGGCGCGAGCCACAGCGGGAAGTCGCCGTCGAAGTGCTCGATGAGCACCATGAAGAAGCGCTCGTAGCTCCCGTACAGCGCTCGGTGGATCATCACCGGCTGGTGGTCCTCGTTGTCCTCGCCGGTGTACGTCAGGTCGAACCGGTCGGGCATGTTGAAGTCGAGCTGGACGGTGGGGCCGTCCCAGACGCGGCCGAGCGCGTCCTCGAAGCCGAAGTCGATCTTCGGGCCGTAGAAGGCGCCGTCGCCGGGCTCGACGTCGTAGTCGTAGCCGCCGGACTCCAGCACGTCGCGGAGCTGCTCCTCGGCGGACTCCCAGATCTCGTCGCCGCCGACCGACTTCTCCGGGCGGGTCGCCAGCGCGACCTCGACGTCCAGGTCGAGCGTCTCGACGACCTCGAAGATCATCTCGATGACGGACTCGATCTCCTGACGGATCTGGTCGGGGCGGACGAACAGGTGGCCGTCGTCGATGGTGAACGACCAGACGCGCGAGAGCCCGGAGAGCTCACCGCGCTGCTCCTTCCGGTACACCTTCCCGTTCTCGAAGTAGCGCTGCGGGAGGTCCCGGTACGACCACGACTGCTGGTCGAAGATGGTCGCGTGGCCCGGGCAGTTCATCGGCTTGAGCCCGTACTCCTCGTCGTTGACGTCGAGGAGGAACATGTCGTCCTTGTAGTTCTCGTAGTGGCCGGACTTCTTCCACAGCTCCGTGCGGAACACGTGAGGAGTCTCGACCTCCTCGTAGCCGTTCTCGCGGTTGAGCTCGTTCGCGAAATTCGAGAGCTCGCGGAGCACGGTCTTGCCCGGCGGGTGGTACAGCGGGAGCCCCGGCCCGGACACCGTCGGGATCGAGAAGAGGTTCATCTCCTGGCCGATCTTCCGGTGATCGCGCTCTAACGCCTCCTCGCGCAGTTCGAGGTGCTCCTCGAGGTCGGACTCGGAGGCGAAGGCGGTGCCGTAGACGCGCGTGAGCGTGTCGTTCTCCTCGTCGCCGCGCCAGTAGGCGGCGGAGACCTCCAATAGGGCCGCCGCGCCGATCTCGCCCGTCGACTCGACGTGCGGACCCTGACAGAGGTCCCGCCAGTCGTCTTGCGCGTAGAAGGTAACCTCCTCGTCGTCGGCCTCCTCGTCGAGGATCTGGAGCTTGTACTCGTTGTCGGCGTAGATCTCTTTCGCCTCCTCGCGGGACCGGACCTCGCGCTCGATGTCGTAGTCGGCCTCGATGATCGCCTCCATCTCCTCCTCGATGGCGGCGAGGTCGTCCTCGTCGAGGTCGACGTCGGTCACGTCGTAGTAGAACCCGTCGTCGGTCGGGGGGCCGATAGTCAGGGTCGCCTCGGGGTGGAGCCGCTGGAGGGCCTGCGCGAAGACGTGGGCGGCCGAGTGGCGCAGCACCGTGAGGTACTCGTCGGACTGGTCGGTGACGATCTCGATCCGCGCGCCGTCGTGGACCGTCGCGTGCTTCTCGACGAGCTCGCCGTCGATCTTCCCCGCGACGGTGTCGCGACCGAGCCCGGGGCCGATCTCGAAGGCGACGTCCTCGACTGTCGCCCCCGCCGGAACGTCCAGCTCTGATCCGTCCGGAAGGACGACCGTCACGTCGGCCTGCGCATCGGTCTCGCTCATATCTCTTCGGAACCGGACGAGGGGCATAAGTTTGTTCGATCCCCGGCACGGGCTCGCGCGCTTCGAGGCGGCGGTCGTTCGCTCCGAGCCCCCGGCAACGCCCGCCGTCGACGCGGTGGGCACCGCGGTCGTCGGCAACGCCCGCCGCCGACGACGACAGAGGGCGGCCCGAGCGGCCATGGAAACACGCAAAAGGGGCGGCACCGACTGCGGAGACATGACGACCCATCGGGAGCCCCTGTCGTCGGTGCTGGAGACGATCGGGGAGACGCCGCTCGTCCGGGTGCACGACTCGCCGGACGCGGTGCCGGTGTACGCGAAGCTGGAGTCGTTCAACCCCGGCGCGAGCGTCAAAGACCGGATCGGGAAGTACATGCTCGAACGCATGCGCGAGCGCGGCGACGTCGGCGAGGGCGGCACCGTCGTCGAGCCGACCGCCGGCAACACCGGGATCGGGTTGGCGGTCGCGGCGAGACAGCTCGGGCTGAACGCCGTGTTCGTCGTCCCCGAGCGGTTCTCGGTGGAGAAACAGCAGCTCATGCGCGCGCTCGGCGCGGAGGTGGTCAACACCCCGAGCGAGGACGGGATGGGGTTCGCCATCGACCGCGCCCACGAGATCGCCGACGAGCTCGACGACGCCGTCGTCCCCCAGCAGTTCTCGAACCCGCTCAACGCCGAGGCCCACTACGAGACCACCGCCCCCGAGATCGACGAGGCGCTCGACGGCGAGGTCGGGGCCGTGGTCGTCGGCTGCGGCACGGGCGGGACGCTGATGGGGATGGCCCGCTACTTCCGCGAGCGCGACCCCGAGACGCACGTCGTCGCGGTCGAGCCCGCCGGCTCAGCGTACCGCGAATTCCTCGGCGAGGCGGTCGAGCACGAGGCGTACAAGACGGAAGGGATCGGCACCCACGACATCGAGACCAACGAGCTGTTCGACCCCGCGCTCGTCGACGACATCCGACCGATCCCCGACCGCGAGGTCCACGAGGAGATGGCTCGGCTCGCGAGCGAGGAGGGCCACCTCGTCGCCTCCTCCGCGGCCGCGAACGCGATCGCGGCCAAGCGGGTCGCCCGCGGGATCCGCGACGGCGACGTCGACGCGCCACACGACGCGGTCGTCACCGTGTTCCCAGACTCCTCCGAACGCTACCTCTCGAAGGGCGTGTATCGGTCGTTCGAGGAGTGGGAGGGGTAGGGCCCCGATCGGATCCGACCCGCGCCTCACCCGCGGAGGCGGCCGTGTTCGACCTTCATACAGCGGTCCTGTACCACCTCGATCCCGTCGGCCTCCGCGGCGGCGGCCGCCTCGTCGTGGCTGATCCCGAGTTGGAGCCACGCCGCGCCCGCGTCGCCGCGCGCCGCGTGGCGCTCGCGCACCTCCTCGAGGACCTCCGGTATCGTCTCGCTCGGCCGGAACACGTTCACGAGGTCGATTTCGGCGTCGACGTCCGCGAGCGCGTCGAAGGCGGGTTCGCCGATGACCTCGTCGGCGAAGGGGTTCACCGGAACGATCCGATAGCCGTGCCGCTGGAGGTACGCTGGCACGTCGTGCGCGGCCTTTCCGGGGGTTCGCGAGCAGCCGATCACGGCGATCGTGTCGGCGTCGAGCAGCCGGTCGAGTTCCTCGTCGTCGGTGACGGGCATAGCTGAACGTTCGCGGCGGCGGCGATTAAGTCCATCACTCGAACTCGAGGTCAGCCGGACCGGCAGAGGCCGGATCGACCGACTCAGGCCAGCCGGATCTCGGGCTCGCCGTCCTCGGAGAGCGTGACAACGCCGTCGAAGAGCTGTTTGAGGGTGTTCATCGCCTGGTCGTCGTGGGAGGTCGAGTCGATGCTGAACAGCCCCAGCCCGTTCACGCTCTGGATGCGCCCGGTGAACACGTGAAGGAACCGGAACACCGTCTGGAGGTCCGAGTACATCAGCAGCGTCGACAGCGAGTGGACCATCACGCGGTTCTGGTCGATGCCGCGGTCGCCGAACGCCTGCAGGAACTCCGAGAGCTTGATACCGATGCCGGTCATGTCCACCGGCGAGGAGGCGTACTTGATCCGGTCCGACTCGCGGGCGTCGTTGACGCCCTGTTGGCGCGTGACACAGTCGACGACGGCGACGGGCTTCCCCTCGTACGGCGTCCGCTTCTCGTAATCCTTCAGCACGCGGTCGGCGCCGTCCTTCGTGGTGACGACGATCGCGCCGTCGCCGCGCTCGGTGCCGGCGGCCAACACGTCCATCATCATGGACCGCTTGCCGGTCAGCGGTGGACCGGCGAAGAGGAGGTTCGTCCCGGGGTCGACAGCCTCCTCGAAGTGCGGCCTCAGGTCATACATGGAGGTACCTCGACGGCGGGACAGACCCGGGCCACTCGTTCGGCTGGGAGGCCGTACGACCAAGACACATCTACTAGGGGGAACATACCCAGTCCCGATAATATTCTTTTTGATCGCTCGCGGGAGCGAACTCGACCGCCGTCGGCGACGACTTCCGGACGCTTCCGAACCGCGGGAGTTAAAACGTCCAGCGAGATAGCAAAGGGTACGGGCGCTTAGCTCAGTCTGGATAGAGTGCTTGGCTTCGGACCAAGTTGCCGCGGGTTCAAATCCTGCAGCGCCCATCCTGCTGCAACGCACCGCACCGCCAAACTGAACCCGAAGGATAGGCTCTTACTTCGGGGTTCTGGCGTTTTCTGTCAGTTGGGTGGTTGGTGATCCCAAGTTGTGGCAACACGCAGGGTATCGGTGTATGGGAGTTTTCGAGAGCCAAATCTGTAAGTGCTCCGGGCGAGAGTGCGGAGTATGGTTCTATCCAGAGACGACCTCAAAGAGAAGCTGTCGGAAGCGATGGGTATCCACGATCCAAGCGATGCTGAGACCGAGATAGCCGAAGAACAATTCCTACACGGCTTCTCTTATGCTGTCCGGCACGTCGAAGATGATGAGGAGCGGGAACGGTTAGAGGAACTCTTCGAAGAACAGCGGGAAGAGCTACAGTAGTTATCACTGCGGGTTTTCGAGCGCAAATATATGCAGCAATTAAGTGGTAACCAGCCCAATATCTGAGTGAGGTTTTCAGCTAATGAGTGAAGCACCTGATGGGAGCGACAGCCATAGCTCCAGCGACGGTCGAGAAGAGAGTATTGATGTAGAGACTGACGAGGGTGTAAATCGTCGGACGCACCCCGAAGAGGTCGAAATCAAGGCATACGACTTGAGTGTCCGCCTGAAGTCTGAGGAAAAGGAGCTAGGGGATATGGTAGACATGGCCTCTGACGAGATGGAGGCGCTAATGCGTCACAGTCTACGGGGCGAAATGGAGGCAATAGAGGAAGAGCAACTGTCGATTTTCGGGCTGGGTGAGTAACGATGTCTGGACATCCTTCCACCGATGAAGATGGTGCTGAGGATGGCGAGGACGGGGGCAAGGAGACAGAACGGACGAAGATTGACGTGAGTATCGGGAACCTCTCGATTTCGGTAGAGAACCACGATAGAGAGGCGTGTGAGGAACAGTTCTATCGTATCTATGATTTCGTATTGAGGGATGTCGATGAGTGGAGCCGGGCGATGGATTCGGTCGTCACGCAGGAAGGGGGGTTCAGATAATGGCCGAGGAATGTGTCTTCTGCGGGGAGTGGTCAAGAGGGGTTGAGCTACGCTGTTGTGAGACGTTCGTCTGCAATGATTGCGTGGCCGGAGAGGGGTTCCGCTCTAAAGGTGGGGGATTCATCGGAGGGGCAAGTCAGATAATGTGCCCAGCGGATGGGGTTTGGGTTGACGTATGATTCCGGGACGTATCGTGGCGTTTGCGTTGGCTTTCGGTCTTGGTCTGGGTCTCCTGAGTCTCGTTATGTATGGGGTGGTGATGGTCCTAACATGATTCGTCGCCGGTTTCTCGAAATGGCTGGAACATCGGCTCTTAGTCCGCTTTTTGCGGACGCTGTTCCTAACAGGGTGAGAACAGAGCGGTACTCCGTTAGCAGAGAGGGAGTCTACGACCTGCGATTGTATCAGGAGGGCTCGGGACGAGTTCACATTCAGTTTCTGGAATTGCGTGCGGCTGTGAGCGTTAAATCGTGGGATGATGCGTACAGAGTCGCACAGTACATTGATGACGTCGTCACCGACTTCTCGGCCGAATTGCAAGGAGAATCTGTATATCGGTTTCAAATCAGGGGGCGAGATGCGGTACTGCATCTAGACCGGTGGATGATAGTCTATAGGGGCACGGCTTGGTCAATCGGTTCTAAGAAGTTCGTGGCTGACATCTTTGATTTTCCAGTTCCGGTTGAAGTGGATACGGAGAGTGAGCTACTGCGAGGCTTGGAGTTGTTCTGATTCTATTGAGGTTGGCTCATAGACCCTCTTTATGTATCATCACACGACGACACAGCCCAATCTATTTCAGTATTCTATGACAACTCCTCCTCATTATGCCGGTCGAGGCAACTCCGGAGACGGAGAGTGTTCGTGATATACTTCCACGGTTGAATAATTCGCTTTTCATCCCATGCCTCCAGCGGGATTACTGCTGGAAACAAAAACAGATCAAGATGCTATGGGACTCTTTGCTCCGAGGCCTGCCGTTGGGTTCTCTCCTCATCTGGGAAGACGAGGGTGACGGAGTGCGGACAGAACCCGCATACTCATTTATTCAACACTATGTCGATGAACGAGCATATTCGTGGGACGATGGTCCACAACGGTACAGCCAGCGATTCAACTTCGAAGAACTCCCCGACTCTTATTCGCTGGTGCTCGACGGCCAACAGCGGCTCACATCCTTCTATCTGAGTCTGATGGGGAGCTTCACGACTCGCAAACACGGCGGATGGAAGAGCAATCGAGGAGCGTGGAATCAACGGGAATTGCACTTTGATCTGTTGTCGGGCGATAAGACCGAAGACCACGACCGAGATCTCGTGTATGACTTTGATTTCCGAAAAGGGAGAGGGCTGAGCGAGTCCGGTGATAGTTACTGGTTCCCAGTCAATGAGCTTGTGACTGATTCGGATTCTCTGACTTCTGAGTCGTTTGTCGAGAAAGAGACGCTACTGGAAGAGAAGCTCCCCGAGATACAGAGCAAAGTCGAAGCAGATGCAGTTCCGAAGGTCGAAAAGAACTTAGAACGTCTCTGGTGGGGCGTCAATCAGCGTGAGGCAATTCTCTACGAGACGACTCACACAGACGAAAGAACAGCCCGTGAGCTATTCATACGTCGAAACAAAGCGGGAAAAGTTCTGAGCGGGGTGGATATTCTTCTCGCTCTTCTTACTGGCTACTGGGAGCGAGTAGATGACGAGAGCAAACCAACGGATGCAAAAAAGCAGATTGAGAGGTTCACCGAGAAACTCTCGGCAAATGAGGAACTATCCGACTACGGGTTCACGTTCGGGAAGAACTTCGTACTCCGGACTCTCCTACTGTTCGCCGACGAACGCCCGGCATTTCGTAAGGATGGACGATATGACGGTGACCGACTGAGAGAGGCTGAAAACATCTTCCAAGACGAGGAGTTTGAGCAGGCGATCATTGACACCTTCCAGCTTTCATCGGAAATTGGATTCCACAGCGGAGCGCTTTCCAGTAAAAACGTTGTGACACCAGTCATCCAGTACCTCTACGAAAAGGATACGCCTGCTACATCACAGGATCGCCAGTCGATCCACTACTGGTTAACTACGACTGTCCTGAATAGCGTATTTGGAAACATCGGGTCTGAGAGGGTGCTGAAGACTGCCCGAGGACACATACGGGAATCGGGAACTGATAGCTTCCCGGCGACCGAGATATTGAACGACCTTCGAGGAAGTGGCGCAGTCATACGATTGGATAACGAGGTACTGGACGAGCTACTGGACGAGGTAGATTATCGGTCAGGGTCTCGCCGGAACGTACTCCTCACCCACCTCTACGATGACCGTCGAGCAGGGTACAAGAGATACGAGGTTGACCATATCTTCCCACGAGGCAAATTAGGTGACGAGGAGTTCCTCCTTGACCAAGGGGTAGATCCGGAACAGATTGATTGGTACAAGGAGAATAGAGATCACCTCGCTAATCTCCAACTCCTTAGTGCCGAAAACGGGGAGAATCAGTCAAAGAGTGATCGAGATTTGACTGACTGGCTAGACCGACTCGATGAAGATAAGGTAGATTCCGTTGCAAGCAGAGAGGACTACTTCAATCAGCACCGGGTCCCATCTGATCCGAGTCTACACGAGTACGAGAATTATCCAGAGTTTCTGAACAAGCGCCTCGAATTGATTAGAGAACGATTAGAGGAAGAACTCCCAGTTAAAGAGGTAGAAGAGCCGGCGACAGTCTCTATGTGAGACAAAGAGGTATCAGTCTAGAAAGACCGTTTTATCATCGCTCGTGTGGAGGCCTACCATATGCCGGCATTCAGGATGACGATTGAGTTAGCTGGAATGGCCGATATTGATCCTATCGAAGAAATCGATTCGGACCCTGATGATGATTCTGTAGAACTAATCATCGAACGAGGAGATGATTCGATTCTGATGGAAACCGATTTTGAGACTGCACGGGATGTTCTGGATAAATTAGAAGAGATGGGCCTTAGCAATCACGAGGAATTGAAAGATTACGAGTATTCTGGAGAGTGAAGAACTACCCAACGAGTCCAGACTTGTAATCATCTGGGTCATCAGAAAGCTCATTTAATCGTGTCTGTGGAATGCGCAGAGAGAACTCCGTATTGCCGGCTGATTTCTCAGAAATCCCCGAGACATAACCTTCCAGCGGCTCATCTTTGACGACTCTGGTAGTCCCGACAAAATTCGCACCAGAATACGTAAGCCCGTTATCTTCGACCGTCATTTCCACGGCTCTAATCCCTCTGTCATGTGGAGTGCCTTCTGTTCTCCATTCTTTGACGGTCACCTTTGACCCCTTAGAAATATCTGCTAGATCGTCCAAGGTAACGCCAACATCGACTCTTTTGGCGTTATCAGATTCATTGGATAAGGTTCCTCCCGTGTTGGTGCCGGCGGAATCAATCGAAGAAAAGATTTCAGCGGTAACTTCATCCACATTGTCTTCTGTAATCTGAATGCCGATAGTTCCTGCCAAAGTAGGACTCTCTTCTCTCAATTCCTCGAAGCTCATTTTGTGTAAAACCGGAATGAGAACATTATCATCGGAGTTGTTGTGCATCTGAACCACCCCACCTAATTCAAACTGGGACATTCCCTCGAAATACGAGGGAGAGATGATAAGCACGGCGTGGTCGGACTCGCTCAATGCTTTGTCGATAGATTCTCGAATATCATCCCCAAGGTCGAGTTCTACATCGTCATACCAGACCTCAAGACCATATGCAGTCAGTTCTTGATATAGCTCCTCTGCGATGCTCTTAGAGTCGGCGTGAGCATAGGAGATCATAACATCCGGACTTGATTCAGATCTGTCTGTGTCGGGAGCCATTTACGACGATGTGGAGACTCAACTGAGTTAAGTACCATCCACTCTCTATTATCTGAACTCGGCTCAATCTGTTGGAAGCCTACGTTCGAAAACTTACTCGTGCAAAACAGTCGGCGGGTGAGGACTGTGACTTTCGCACCGGGGGAGCACCTTTGGGGTAGTACATCATCATATAAACTACATGTCTAAATGTAATACCGACTTTGAGCGAGTTACGCTCTACACCCGTAGCAAAGAGGAATTTCAGCGTACAATCAAACGGCTAGAGTTAGAAAACATCGTCGTTGAAGAAGCCGAAAGAAGAGAAATACACGAGGCGATACTGAAAGAGGCGAGAGAAAATCCAGAAAACTGGATACAGCACCTTTCGTCATAATCTGGGCAGTCAATCCAATCTCTGTTAGCAATCAGATTGGCATCGACACAGACTCTGGAATCAGATATTGCCCCACACCTCTTCGACCTGATCCAGATCGGTGATTGCTATGACTCTATACCCCATTCGCTTGAGCTTCGTTCGCTTGTGTTCGTCATCTTCTTTGACGTAATCCTTCTCGTGAGCAGGCCCATCGACGAATACTGCTATAGAGCTGCCGGGCCGTTCATAGAAGAAATCCGGCTTTGTGACCGGCTCGTCGCCGTCATAGATGACCTTTTGAGCTTCATCGGGAAGCTCGAAGCCTTGATCTCGAATAGCGTGAAGCACCTCACTCTCGAAGCTGGATTCGCAGGCTTCCAGTAGCTCATCAAAGTTCTCGCCACCCCCATTTTCACTCGGACCAGCCACTTCCGTCAGGGTCGCAGTTTCCATATTTCCTAACCACGAATCAACGAGCGTTCTGTCGAGGAACTCGTGCTCCGGCTGGTTGTAGAAGGATAGGAGACATTCATAACACGCTCGCTCACAACCATCGTCATCGGGATCCCCGTGTAGGACGGTCTGTGCCTCCCGAACTGCTTTTCTGAAGCGTGCTTCGTCCATTAGCGAATGAAGCACACCTGCGCCACCCTCACTGGTTTCGTAGATTACGATGGTGACCTGTCCGTGTTCCCCTGTCGCTGGTTTCACGAACGTGTCGATCTCTTCCTCGTCCAGATCGAACGCAACCAGAATTCCCTGATAGACGGTCTCCTTTAGGGTTCGATAGAATTCTTCAGTCTGCTCAGGCTCAAGATCGCTGGGGAGTGGCGTTGTCAGTGTCACCGTGTCGTGCTGTCCCTCAGAGAACAACTCTATCTCACGCTTGATCGCTTCCTCTGACGCATTAGCATAGCAATCAGGATCGTCTTCGTCGACGTGACTCTCGATTTGGTCCTCGCTAGTCAGCCAGCGGTTACACTCCATACAGAGGGCGAATCCGTTGAGGTCGTCTTCGTCAGCATCTCGAAGCCCGCTATTGACCAAGACAATATTCGCACTTCCCTCGTAGGTGACTCGGGCCTCAATCCCATTACCTTCTAACTCGTATGCTTGGGGATCAGACCGTTCGTAGTAGCTATTGATGTCGTAGCCCTGTCGACGGCGTTCCTCCTCGTCGCTGGTGATGTACTCTTCTGGTCGAGCGTGTTGGTTCGGGAGTTCCATCGCATTCGGATTCGGATGGGTCCCATCGAAGGCTGTCTCACAGGAGGGACACGCTGCGGCCTCCTGAGCATCCTCTCCCATCAGGATGGTCTCGCACTCCGGACAGACACGGAGATGTCGAGTGACTGGCTCCGAATCCTTCGTCCGGGGACGGGCATACCGAACAGCAAACCGCTCTCCAGCGTAGTAAACGTGATTTCCGGGGGCGAATTCGCTGATAGCCCGTGTCTGATCCCGCTGAATATCGTCCTCTCGGGAAGTGAACGTCAGAGTCGTACTTTGTCTGGGGAATCCGTAGTTCGGCAGGAATCCCTGTGAGCGGAGGTACTGATAAGTGTAGAAGCGTTTCTTCCCCGAACGCATATCCTCAAGCCGGTCTTCGATAGCGTTGCGCTCGATCCGGTCCTGATACGATCCTCCTTCTGTGGCGAGGAGTTGGTTCAAGCGCCGCAATTCACGGCTCAGGCGGGTGTACTCACGTCGCCACGGTTCGAACGCTTCATCGAGATTCTCGACGAAGTTGTCCACCTGGCGCTCGATGAAGGCGTCGGTGAACCACTCCCCGACGGTATCCTGCTCACGCTCACGGGCGAACGCTTGCTTCACCGCTTGAATGATCTTCTGTCTGTTGTTCTTGACGGCATTCTCCAGATCTGCCCGATAATCGGGCATAATCTCGTAGTCGCTTCCCTCCTCGATGACCAGCATCTGGCGGGGCTTGCTTTGGAATTTCAGTTCGATCTGTTCGAGAACGAGAGCGTTGATATGCGCCTCAACCAGATCCTGATTGTTGAGCAGGAACGTCGGCGGGCTGATCTCCCCAGCGATAATCCGTTCCGGATTTCGGTAGAAATACTGGTCGTGGGAGCCACGTCCGAACCCACGGCCACAGAACGTCGTGACGAGTGACGGCTGGTTTTGTCGCCCGGCTCGCCCGGAACGTTGGGCGTAGTTACTCGGGTTCGGCGGGACGTTTCGCATATAGACGTTCGAGAGGTCACCGATGTCGATCCCGAGTTCCATCGTCGGCGTCGAGACGATGGTGTTCACCTTCTCGCCTTCTCGGAAGTCCGACTCCAGTTGCTTCCGTTTCTCGTTCTCAACCTGACCGCTGTGTTCGCCGGCGATGATGTCGACGGCGTCGTCGAACGACTCGGTATAGAGATCGTAGAAGTAGGACGATTCGAGATCCGTCTCCTCGGGCGTGATCGAGTCGCAGCTGTAGTTCAGACAGACGTCGAGTTCATCCCGAGTCGTCGGTGTTCCACACTTCGGGCAGACTCGCACGTCCTCGGGATCGGCGTGCGTGACCCGAATCGCACTGTGGTTGAGCATATACACCTTCCCGGTGTACTTCAGCGACTCCTGCGTCAACAGCTTGAGTACCTCGTCGTCGCTGATGAGGTCGATGACGCTGTTGATGATCGCTTTCGCAGTATCGGTGTCGACGTCTAACGCACGGGCTGTCCAACGGACGTGTCGAGAGCGGGGGTGTGTGAGTCGACGGACACGGTGTCTCCCACTAGTACTTGCCGTGTCGCTGTAGCCAACCGGGAAGTTGAAGAACTCCTGCCCGTGGAAATGGACCTCTTCGTCGAGTTGGTTGATGACATTCCGCTTGAAGTCGGCGAAGTTCGTGGTGCTCTCGTGGTCTATCGCAATACTCCGGCGGAAGATGTCCAAGAAGCCGTGAACGTACTCCTCCCGCACCGTCGGATCTGCATTCGAAAGCACGGGGATCGAGTCCCAGACATCGTCGACGTCCGCAAGCTTATCGAGGTTCTCGTATTCGACATCGATCAGCCCGACGTCTTCGAGGCTCTGCTGGGTGCGTTGCTGTTCACGACCGAGTTCGAGAATGACGTTGAAAAGCAGGTAGTCGCTGTAGTTCTGACGGTCCTCTGCCGATGGCCCGAACATTCCCGTGTCGATGGCTGGCGGAAGGGCTTCCTCGTCACCGAGGAGGTCGAAGACGTCGTTCCCGAGCGTGGTGAGGCTAACGTCGTCGCCCTCTGCGAGGGTATGATACAGCGAGCGTCTGAATCGAACCCGCTGGTAGAGGTTATTCAAGTGAGCCGCCTGTAACGCAGTATCCTGTCGATTGTCAGAGAAGGCGATAGTCTTCTGCTGGTTATCGGGCAGATTCCGCATCGTGTTTCCGATGAGAACGTCCGTCGCCGTCGAACGACCGACCGTCCCGAACGTGAACAGCTTGTTGAACTCGTTCTTGACCCGACGAGTGTAATGAACCCCGCAGTTCGGGCAGAACAGGAACGGCTGGTTGACTCGCATCACCTCGACGCCTTGCGCAGCGAAGCATCCACATTCGAGCTGCCCCTGTTCCACTCGTCCGGGGGTAAGCTGGTCGCACTCCGGGCAGTAGGTAGCTGGTCGGGGTTCAGCCTCGACATAGGTGTCTCGAAGCTGCCCGTTGTCATTCAGCCACTCATCGGGGAGTGGAGCGGTTTCTCGGTCCCAATCGCCCCGCATCAGGTACGCCTCCTCTTCGTCTTCCTCCGTGTCTACGAAGGTACTCAGCGCACCCTGTGTGACAGTGTTCTCTTGATCGACGACCGTGGTGTAGTACTCCTGACCGCATCCCCGACAGAACGAGAGCGGGTAGGCAGTCCGGGTACGGTCGTGTTCTTGGGCGCACGTACGACACTCGATGTCGCCGGCGTCACTCAGATGAGGATCGTCGTCCTCGAAGGACTCCTCGGTGAGACAGGAGACGAGACCACTCCCCTGACTGAAGAAGGTGTGGAGCTTCGGGATGAAGATCGGCTGTTCTTCACCCTGTATCTCGGTCGTTCCAACCGTTCCAACGAGCAGAGCAGCCTGTAGTTCCTGCTCGATGTCGTACCGAGATGCGTCGGGCCGGTACTGTTCCTGATAGCTACTGACGAGGTCCTTCCCGTCTTCGCTTTCGTCATCCTCACCGGCGAAGATCTGCTGGCTCTGAGAGCTAAGCTCTTCGTCGAGGAACTTGATCGTGGGGTGATCCTCCAGCGCATTCCCGAGTGCCGACGCATCGGTCGTCTCGGCTGGCATCAGATCCCGGTCGAGGAGCTTCTCGGTAAGGTCCTGTGCGGCTTCGAGACTCCCGTCGAAGGTTACGATGTCCTCCTCGATGACCTCGATGTCGTTCGGGAGCGGTTCGTCGTCGGAGAGGGGTAGCGGATAGTGAGACTCTCGAACGACGTTGTCAGCGTCGACCTCCTCGCCGAATATCTTCCCGGTGAACTCGGCGATCTCGTCGTTGGCATTGATTCCCTCGTCGCTCTGGACCGTCGCAGAGGTACCTACACAGACGAGTTCTTCTCCGGCGTCGGTATTCTGCTTCAGTCGGCGGACGAGTGCGGCGACATCGGCTCCCTGATGACCGGTGTAGGTGTGAATCTCGTCGAGGACCAGATACTGTAATACTCCCTCGTGCATCTCTGGGAAGAGCTTCTTGTCGTCATGCCTGGTAAGGATGAGGTCGAGCATGACGTAGTTCGTCATCAGGATGTCCGGCGGATCGTTCTGCATCTCCTCCCGAGAGACGACTTCGGAGTCGAAGGCCTCCTCACGGCCGAATTGCCGGAGGAACTCAGGTGCTTCGTCAGGGTTGTGTGGCGTGTCGCCCGTGTAGAGTCCCAGCCGGAGGCCCGTCTCGTCGAGCCGCTCTGCGAAGTCCTCGTACTGGGAGTTCGCCAGAGCGTTCATCGGATAGATGATGACCGCCTTGATCCCGTCCTCACCCTGCTCTTTGGCTTCGAGACAATGGCTGACGATTGGAATCCCGAATGCGAAGCTCTTCCCTGATCCCGTACCCGTGGAGACGATGGTGTTGTTCCCAGCTTGGATAGACTGAATTGCTTCGGTCTGGTGTTTGTACGGTTCGATGGGATCGCCGCCAGCCCCGGTGAACACGTCCAGAATACCCTCGTGGAGCTTATCGTCCGCAACGAACTCTTCGAGGGTATCACCGTACTGGAAGCGCTGATTCAGTTGGACGAACGGCTCCTTCCACAGTACCTTCCCCGTCTCAATGCGGTTCTCGATCCAAGCGTTGATCGTCTCGTCGTCGACGTTCTGGAACGTCTCGACGTAGGAGCGATAGGAGGATTGGACGTTATCGAGGGCGTCGAAAGGATTGAGACGAGTGGCCATTACATTGTCAGATGGCCAAGTGCGACAAAATGCTTGTGCTGAATTAGTCTCTAAATCCCCATTCTGCTAACTTCGCTATGAAATCCTGAAATGACTTATTTGCTGCCTCAATTGTGGTAACTCCCATAATAACTACTTTCCCACTAGCGAAGACAAGAGAGACCGATTCAGAATCCTTACCTCTATAAATTAATCCCGGAAATTGCTCAGGTTCATATTCAACCTGTTCAAGACCTGCAGCAATCGCTAAGTGTGTTAAATCCAACTGGTGGTCTAATTCACCAACACACACTATATTCTTAATTTCGAGCGTAGGGGGTTCTCGGATTGCCGGCCTCATAGCATCTTTAACAAGCTCTACAAGTTGGTCTAATCGCTCAAATGAGCTACAACCAACCAATGCACAGGATCCAGATCGGTAGAAAGCTACGTATTTTGAATCCCCACTAAATTCAAATTTAGTTTGGAGCCAATGGTTTTCCTCGGGGGAGTAATTTACTTCAAGCACCTTGTTAGACGATTCTAACAAATCGCAGACAGCGGCCAAGTCTAGTTCCCTATGGAAATCGAGTATCCCGACAATATTCGCTATCTCAACATCAGTCACGTACTTATTGTCTATTACGAATCCAGGAGTAATTGATGTTGCTTCTTCTCGACAGGGGAACTACCTGTTCGATGATCTCCCAAGTACCTCTATTGACGACTGGTAATCAAAATCTTCGCAATACAAAAGAGTCAGGTCACTCCGTCCTAAATGGGATACAACTAATGGATCCGGGGGCTGATGAAACTTGCCAAGTAAACGGTGTGGTTTATCGAGCCCATTTATGTATATATAAGTGTATTGTCCAGATGGATCCAACAACATTAGAGAAGCTTGATGGTTTTGAACGGAACCAGTCCGGTTATAAATTTGTCCCGGAGGATACAAACGTCCGTCTAACCCTGCTCGGGAATGATTGGTCTGAAAAGCGAATTCTAGTATATGGTACTAACTCCTCTGAAACGGCAATCGAGTATGTTGAAACTTTGATCCAAAGAGTCAGGGAGATAGGTCATGATGCCAAACTAATAGGAGATATAGAAATCTCGAATATATCTGTTAACGGGGATTTTGGAGAACCTCTCCGATTAGAGCGAGCTGTACAAGACCTACGAAAAGAAGAGATAGATGTTCAGTATGAACCGGAGCAATTCCCAGCAATAATTGTCAAACTAGAAAACCCCGCAACCACATTTCTATTGTTCTCAAACGGAAAGTTCTCTATACAAGGGCTCAAGAAAAGAGAATGTATCGAGCCAAGAATTATCGAACTTAAAGAAATATTGGAACAAACTTCGACCAATCTATAATGTATCTACTTAATAGAAATTTGTCCGGTGACCTTAGAACTATCCTGAGTAAAAGTCAGTCGTTTAAGCAGGATATGTTTTATACCGAGATCAAATCTGGTACCCAATGATCGAGATCGTTAATGTTGTTGGAGGCGGCGGTTTCAAAATAGATCTAGATCTTCATAAAATCGCATCTAAGTCCTCTCTTATCGATATGGATTATGAACCGGAAATACATTCGGGGTTTAAATTCAAGTTTGATGAAGATGGTCCAACAGTTATGTTATTCAGTTCTGGCAATTTCCATATTACTGGTGCTAAATCTGTTGAAGAATTATACCAAACACATACGGAGCTAAAAACATATATAGAGGGCATTAGTGACGAGAACGATTTAGATTATCAGGCTGATTGTGAAGTCCGAAATATTGTAGCTGTGAATGAGTATTCATCTAAACTAGACTTAGAGACATTATCAGATGCGCTTGAAGAGTCCGATTATAACCCAGAAGATATGCCTGCTATTCGTTTTTCAATTGGACCAAACTATGGCACTTTTCTAATATATAGAACCGGGAAAGTGATTTACACAGGGGACTCTGATCTGAAGAATATTTCTAGTGCGTTTGATGATTTATTCAAAATATTTGATGAATTATTCAATAGTACTTAGTTTATCAAATTCTCTGAGACAATTCTTCTTACTTCGGAATTCACCGAATTCGTCCGATTCTTTATCTTTGAGAACTCTGAATTCGTTCAGGATGAATTCAAACTCACCACTGGATAAGCCATAGATCTTGGCAATAGCTGCATCAATCTCTGCACGGTGCTGACGTCGCTCTTCATCATCCCAAATGAAAGGACCTTCAAAGTTGGTTTCTTGTCCAAGGGAATCAAGACTGTGGGAGGTCCAGGTGAGCTTTACACCTCTCTCGTAGAGATAGTCCCAAGTGTTGATTTTCTCCCCCTCTTTCTCCAGTGTGGTGTTTTTAACCGTTTCAGGAGAGGGCATGGGGAGCTGTTTGAGGATGTATAAGTTTAGATTTGCACCGCCAATGGACTGGCGTAAAGTGAAATCAAAAGCAAAAGATGTGAAAAGTGATGTAAATACCATAGCTTTCTCTACTGAGGGATCATCGAAGGTGAGAACGGGGGCGCTGTTGCCACAGGGGTAACAGGGAATGATTGTTCCAACGGATGTTCTGAAGTCTGTATGGGAACGGGCAACATTTCTGAAGGCAAATATCCAATCTTGTTCCCACTCAATGTTTTCTAATTCTTGATTAAATTCTTCCTTGTTCAACCAATATCGTGGAAATGTCTCTACATGCGGATCCTTCTTCTCTTCTGCCAACAATTTTCTAGTTTCGGCCTTTGTTCCAAACCTGTTTTCTTTGTCAACCCCATCGAAGCTACCGAATCGGTGATCAAATTGGTTAAATAGCTTCCCTTCAAAAAACGGAAGATATTCTTCACCTTCGCCAACAAAATGATTTAATTCATTTAGATTAAAGTCTTGCTTTAGAGTTTCTAAAGTATTGTCTTCAAATAGCTCAGAATCAAGGGTCATATCAAATAATCTATGGTAGGTGATCCCCCAAGGATTGGAATTTTCAGACTCATTAATCAGAACTGGTAGCCCAGTATACATTTCTATAGCTATATCTTTGACCAGAGTATTCCGAAAAGTAGGACATGTTTTGGTGTTAGGATTTATACGAATTATCTCATCAGGAGACAAATAATATCGCCGTTCAGAATCACGTACCATCTCTACATTTTTATTGAAAAACGAAAATCTAACCTTATCTACCGATATCTGACTACCAACAAGGGTGAGAAGACAGAAGCGCTCATTCTTCTCGACATCGGCGAAAATACCCTCCGTATTTTCGAAGTCAAATAGAGAATCGATCCGATTATTTTCGATTAAGTAGGAAAAGAAATCGGCATTCCCCTTGTCTGTCGCAACTCCTGTCTTGACAACCATACCCATTCTACCCTTCGGATCCAATATATCGACACCTGCTAATTCGGTGAAAATTGGATACGTATTTAATTCACCAGAACCAGACAAGGGATATCTTCCCGAACTTCGGATGAATTCAGAGGTACTGGATATAGATTTCTTATAATTTTCCCATTTAGTATAGAGATCCTCATCAGTATCTTCTAATTCGTTTATGAGTCGACTTCTACTACGCTTTGCATCTGTAGTGGCAATTTTCTCATTTTTCCCGGCAAACCACTGTTTCTCTTCTGGTTTTATTTTATCCCAGGGGGGATTACCGAGCACGCAGTCAAACCCGGATTCAGAGTTGTAAAATATCTCCGGGAACTCAAGTTCCCAGTGGAAGAACCGTTGCTGTTCTGCGATCTTCGTAGCTCGTTCTATCAGATCCTGAAGTGCGCCATCATTCGGATTCGGATTCCGGCGAACCTTTTCGATGGTGGATGGAGATGGATATTCTTTCGTAGAGCCATCCATAGGCCAGTAAAACGCTGCTGTCCAGATATCGTACGCTAGCTTCTCTTGTTGGTACGCTTCTGACTGTTGGAGTTCGTTGTACAGCTCCCTCTTTTTCTCGATATCTTCAGTATCCTCCTCATCAATCTCATCGAGTCGTTCGGCGATATCCACGTACTCCTCTTTGCCCGCACCCCATTGTTGTAGCGACGACTCGGAGGAACCCTTAGACCGTTCCTTGTTTTCGTTCCTGACCCGCTTCCGGATCTCGTTTCCGACGTGCCAGTCACGCCCACCGGACGTTTCATAGGCATCCACGGGGAATTCCCCTTCGAGAAGTTCCGAATTGGTTCCGATCAGGGAATTTCCGCATTTGATGTGATGGTCGAGGAAATTCAGCGGTTTATCCTCCACGGCGGAGTTGATCCACAGACTAACCTTTGCCAGTTCAACGGCCATCGGATTGAGGTCAACGGCATAGATGCAATGCTGCAGGACATCTCGCCGTGCCTCACGTATCTGGTCTTCAGGGGGATAGTCGCTGTCAGATCGAATGCGTGCGAGTCGCTGTGCGAGGAAGTTGTTGGCGGCGATCAGGAACGCACCGCTCCCACTCGCTGGGTCACAGACTCTGATGTCGAGGAGAGCGTCTTCCTGCTCCTCAGTCTTGGTAGCGTCTTCGAGACGATCCTCGACGACAGGGTTGAGCGCACTTTGAACGAGTTCTCGAACCAGTCCCGGATCCGTGTAGTAGCTCCCTGTCTCCTTCCGATCGGTTCCACGGTCGTCGAGATAGAACTCTCCCCGGGAAACTGTCCGATTCTCTAGCTCAATTACTTCGGTCGCTAGTTTGGGTGTGAATTCTAACAGACTCTCGTAGACGGAGCCAATCTCCTCGACACCGAGATCGGCGTACGAGATGCGCTGGCGAGTTCCTTCGTGTTCAATGAGGGTCAGGTCCTCGATTGCGTCCAAGAGATCGTCGTTAAAACATTCACTCTCAGACACCCATTCGAGCCGATCTGAGTCGAAGAGCATCCCATTGTAGCAGGGGACACCAAGCTCTTCGTCACCCTTCTCGACGAGGCGGAAGGTGGACTGCAAGCCGTGCCAGAGATCGGTGTTCCGGTCACTCCCGCTTCGGCGTGTTTCGGCTTTCTCCCGAAGGTTCGTGATGCTGTACTCGTCGGTGTACAGGCTATCACGGGAAGCCATCATCCCCCGCTGTTCCGCATACATGAGGAAAAGTAGGCGATACACTAAGAGGAGAACTTCCTGATAGTACTCCTTGGCCTTCTCTTCACCGCCTTCTTCGAGGTATTCCCGAATTTCTTGATTGAGTAGTCCGGTTCCCAGCGTCTCGATGGCACTTACGACGTTGGACTGGAGGTCTTGACCGACCTTGACTCCAGTAGACAGAGCGACCTGATACAGCTGCTCCAGCGGGGTCTCGATGTCATCTTCTTCTTCGTCGGCTACGACCGGCTCGATGAACCGTGTAGCGTGGCAGAGCCGGTAGAGTGCCCGGAAGTCCCCATAGTTCCGGCTCGTGAACATATTCTCCAGATCGAACTCCACGTACCCACGGGTGTACGTGTGGTAGAAATCTCGAAGGACCCGGAGCGTCAGCCCGTTGGTTACGACGGCCCAGTCGTGTTCGTCGCTGGCGTTCAGGAACTCCTGGAGCGTATCGTGCGGACTCTTCGTTCCACGGGGAGCATTCTCCGGCTTCTCGTCCAGCTTCTGTTCTGGTTCGACGGTATGAATAATCGGAGCCGTCCGCCCCTCCATCTCACCGTAGCTTTCGATCTCCCCGTCGGGCCACCCCTTGTGTGAGAGGTTCGCCTCGATGCCGCCCGCTTCGAGATTCTCCCGCTGGAAGACCGGTTCGAACCCTATATTCTGGAACAGCTTGAGGATCCACTTCACACGAGCGTCCGAAACGTCCATATGGAACAGCGTCTCGTCCATCGTGAGCTCGTCCCACCGCTCTCGAAGCGTGTCCCACGTATCCCCGATCTCCGCTTCGATGTCGGCCTCTTCGGGCGGCTCTTTGTTCGGTAACGCAAAGGTCTCCGGTCGGACGGCGGACTCCCCGCAATGACGCTGGCGGAGCTTGCTCACCAGTTCGTCCGTGAGCAAACCGCCGCTGGTGTTGATGAACGTCGTCGATCCGGTTCGTGGCGTACTGGAACTCGATTCGGCTTCGGCGTCGGTAGAGGGTGTATCGATACTCATCGTTAGTTGCTCCCGTAGTAGACGGTGATAGTCAGCAGATCTTTACTCGCAATCTCGACGTCGTCAATCCCGGACAACCAGCTTCCACTTCCGGACTTCTCAAGCTCCGCTCGCATCTCCGTCCGCTGTTCGACGATCTTGTCACGCCGCTGTTCTGCTCGCTGTTGTAGCGTCTGTTCGAACGCCTCGTGTCCGAGAGCGTCTTTGAGATCGTCTTCCTTCTCCATCGAAGTACGCTGAACCGGTTTGGCTTCGCTCTCCTCCAGCGCCTCGACGAGATCCTGATCGAGCGGCTCATCCCCGTAGATCGGCAATCCGACCTGTACCAACTCCTCCATAATCGTCGGGTCGGGCTTGGTGTCTGCCACGTATCGAACCAGTGCTGTATACACTGCTGTCGGCTCGCTCACTTCATTCGTTCCCCGTATGGCTGTCCGCCCGTAACGATCCTCGTCGGTCAAGGCAGTTTCCTTGACGGCTTCGATGAGCCGTTGTACGAGCGGATGGGCGATGTCGAGCATCTCCGTATCCGAGGACTGGGATGCCTCGTTCGGATCGAACGTCACGTCCTCGTACTCTCGCTTGATGTCTGGCCCTTGAAGCCGATCAGCAGTGATTTTGATGTCGAGATGACCTTGGACGTTCATCTCGTACGAGCAACTGAACAGGTCCAGAGCGCTCTTGACGAACTGCTCCAAGGTTCCCTGACCGCCGATCCGCTGGTGCGTCTCTTCTTGACGCTTCTGAACCTCTTGCAGTCCGACTTCGGTGTGTCCGTAGAAGGACTCGGACTTGATCCGGTCGAGCGTCTGGTCGTCGAAGACGCTTGCACTCTCACGCTCTGCTGGTGCGGAACCGCCACCGAACTCTTCGAGGGTTGCCTGTGGAACGCCGGCGTCGATCCCCTCGTCTTTGAGGAGTTCGAGGATCCCCTCGTCGTCACCGAAGTACGGCGGTGAGAAACCGTACTCTTGTCTGATGTTGTTCGCTTTTTGGACCAGCTTTTCGAGGATGGCGACGTCCATCTGGTCCTCGACCACCATTGTCCGGATGACGACCTCGTCGTTCTTTTGCCCGTACCGGTCGATTCGACCGTTCCGTTGCTCCAGCCGGTTCGGGTTCCACGGCAGCTCGTAGTGGATGATCTGGTTTGCGGCGTGCTGGAGGTTCATCCCCTCGCTGATGACGTCGGTAGCGATGAGAACGCCCCGTGTAGAGTCCTCGAACTCCTTGAACCGCTCTTTCCGTTGGGCTTCGTTCAGAGACCCGTGAAGCGTGAAGACATCGGTCTCGTCGCTCTGCGAGTCCTTGATCTGCTCTTCGAGGTACTCCAGCGTGTCCACGTATTTTGTGAAGATGATGACACGGGGGTACTGGAACCGATTGGGGAGTGTTTCGTCGAGGAGTCGCTGGAGCTTTGCGTCACGGGTTTTTGTGACCCGTTCTGCCTTCTCTGCGACGTCTTCGAGAACGTCCAGTTCCTGTTCGATGGCGGCTTTGTCACCCGTGACGACTCGCTCGACTCGTTCTCCGACTTCCTCCTCGCTGTACTCCTCTCCGGGATCGTCGTCGAGCGCATTCGCCTGTGCCATCGATTCGGAGATCCCGGCTGTTTCCTCGATTACGGTCTGGGTGTCTTCTTCGTCAAGATCCTCTAACCGACCTTCGAGTTTGTCTTGACGATTCTTCAGAGATCGCCGGAGGGCTTCTGGACTGCTCAATGCTCGCTTGAGGAAGTGAATAACGGACCAACGTGCCAGCGTCTGGCTCTTGGAACTGGAACGCTTGGCCGATGACATCAGCAGTTCGCCGTACTCTCGGACGGCGTCGTACGTTTCTTGTTCGTACTCTGTGGGGGTAACTCGTACCTCGTCCTGATCACGTTCTGGGAAGGGACTCTTCCCGTCGACATCGGAGAACCATTTCTTGACGTCGTCTCGCCGCCGCTGAACGACGTGCTTTCGAGCAACATCCCGATGAATAGTGGGATCGTGACGGGGGCCGGTGACGGCGTCGACGTCGAGCATTCGGATCAGACTGGCGAAGGAATCCGTGTACCCGTTGTGAGGCGTAGCCGTCAGGAGGAGACAGTGTTCGGCGTGGTCGGTGATCTCGGTCGCAAAGTCCCAGCGCTGCATATCGACCGTTTCGTTCGCCCCGGATTCGTGGGGTTTCGCCGCTTGGTGTGCCTCGTCGATGATGACGAGATCCCAGTCTTGGTCCAGAATCTCGTGTCGAACGCTATTCTGCTTCGCATAGTCGATACTGACGATGAGCTTCGAGAAGTGTTCCCACGGACTGGTTCCCGGCGGGATCTCCTTTTCCATCGCCTTCCGGTGGCGACGGCTGATGATGTCCGCATCGATGTGGAAGAAGTAGTTGAACGCTTCACGCCATTGTTCTCGGAGATTCGCAGGTGTGATGATGAGAATTCGTTCAGCCTTGTTGCGAGCGATAAGCTCGCTGGTGATAAGACCCGCCTCGATGGTTTTCCCGAGACCGACGTCATCCGCCAGTAGCATCCGGACCCGAGGCATATCGAGGGCCATCACGACCGGGGTAAGCTGGTACTCCGTTGGGATCACCCGAGATCGCTGAAGACTTACGAGCGGGGCAGTCCCGTGTAGCATCGAGAGGCGATAGGCCCGATTCAACAAGCGCTGAAACTCTGGGTTGCCAAGCTTCTTCGGGTCTGGTGGTTCGAGACTTCCCTCTTCGATATTTTCGACAGGCGTATAGAATCGGTGTCTGTCAGCCGTGTTCCCATCGAGAGGAGTTGCGGTGACTACATTTCCGTCAACAGCGTCAACTCTCCAGAGTCGATTGCGATTTTCTACCACAGAACCGGGTTGGATATTTGATGGAAGTTGTGAACTCATTTGTTGGAGGTTAAGATGGTCCTACGTTGGCTGCTGAAGATACTAATAACCTGCAAAGAGAACGCACTTATCTCTACCGGGGCAGCGGTACACAATCCGATCTTTTGTTTATTCCTCCTCCGTTCTGGAGAGGATCCTACCTGATCTCTGCTACGTACGATTCTGTCTTGATACGCCCATTTTTGTCACGGATCATATCTTCTTCAATCCGTAGTTGGACCTCTTCATTCGGTTCCAGATCAGCAAGACGTTCACGGACATCCTTCGGAGTATCTGGATGGTTAATATCAAGCACATACGTTTCGTCCGGCTGTCCAACCTCGTGAGTAACAACCACTATTTCACCAAACTCGTTGACACTCTCGGTAACAATCACTCTTCGTGTATTTTCTGCCTGTCTAATCTCCTCTTCCCTTCGTGCCTCTTCTTCTCGCAGGCCATGCTCATTCTCAAGGGAATCTTTGTCCCGCTCCAAGTCCATCACGTCAGCTATTGTTTCGACTAAACCCCGAGAGACAGTTTCCTCATCAGAAAGTTCCTCTAAGTCTTGTCGCAATTCACTAACGTCGTCATTTAACGACTCCTGTCTTCGATCAAGACCAAATGAATAATTCTGTGGAGAATCTTCTATGTACTCTAATCTTCTCTTCCCGACTTGGACTAGTGCTTCCGTTGCCGTTAGTGATTCTTGATGTCTTTCGTATTCCTCTGAGACTTCGTTTATCCACTCACGCCACTCAGGTGCCAGTTCACGGGATTTCTCCAAAATATCTCTTGGTGGCGTTTCTGTGAAGTCGTGAGATACGTTGTTTCTAATCTCATTCACACTTTCTATAGCAGTATTGTACTCACCCGGTATCTCGATGTCATCTAACGCATCAAGACGAGATTTTGTTTTCTTCCATTGGTGTTTGATACCCATCTCAAGGTCTCTCTGCCAAAAATCAAGAGAGTCTTTATTCTCTGCGAAAACCCCTCCATAGTAATCATTCAGCGCATAGACTGCCAACCTCCGTTCTTTTGGATTACCCAAATCGAGTGTGTCGAAAACCGTGAGTGAATGTTCTGGATCTTCCCCTTTCATACGTATTCGAATGTACTTTAGGCAATAAAATTCGACCGGAGGCGTTCCGTCGATCTTCTCCGCCTTTATTTGCACGGACTGGCCATTGACTCGATCTGCCAGCTATACATCAGTTGTTAATTTTGGTTGTGAGTCCTTGTTTCATTCTAATCGCAAGACAACGGAGGATCACAAAACTCCATACAGTACAAAGCGGAAGTTTAGAGTCTAAATCTTAAGTCCTATTTTCGTTAAATATATAAATAATTACTTCGTTTTTCTAAACGCAATGGAGCTACAAAATGACCTGCGTTCGAGTCTTCGTGCGGATGAAGACATCGTCAAGAACTGTGTTGTATTGGAACCAAACTGCCACGCTGATAATGTTGAACTGCTGGTGTCAATCGACGAGGATGGCGGGCACCAAACAATCCTTGGTATTATTGAAATCCAACTGTGGGAGTCTCACGAGGTACGGTTTGTTCGAACTCAACTCCTTGGAACACAGGACGGTTCAAAACTGGTCACTGAAACAGAAGAGCAGACTTCCCACGAATGTGACAGCGTTGAAGAAATAGTTGACCAAGTTGCCAGTATTGTAAGCGATGCTGGACACCTTCCTGATGTGATGTCCCTAACGGATTTTGTATCCGTACTCTCGTACTGCGGCGCTAGAGTCGTTACAGCGATGCCATCCGTAATCAACGATGGTCTGTTGCTCGAAGCCCACGTCGACCGAGGGTGGGTCAAATCATTCGACCTCCTCGCCGACCAGATTGAGTTTGTAGAGCTTGAGAAAAAGTATCCCTTTGACCTGCTTGCCAGCCCAGACCTCTCGCCAACCCTTGGAAACGAGGTTCTCTACTCGCAGGTTGAAACCCCCTCTCTACAGCCGGTACTTCCATCGGAGGGGGTAGACGCCTTTGCCGACCAGTTCCAGGGTGTCCTCGAAGAGCCTTCAGAAGAGCCGAACTTCCCTTCACTCAGAGAGATGTTGACTGAAAAGCGAGCCTTCGGTAATACGGTCTCGCAAGGGGTCTGTGAAGATGCTATCAGTAGCTTGGGTGAAAACATGGTCATCGCTCTCGCTTCGGACCCCAAACCCAATCACCAACGAACGGGAGTGGCTTCGGACAATTGGTTACTGCTTTCGCTACATGGAGACAGTATACTCGTTCAATATCTCCCATCTCAGGATGGGTTCTTCTTCGAATTGGACGATGAGTACCGGTTCAAGGATGCCTTCGACTTGGTCAATGCTTCTGTCAAGGCTGGTTTCACCCTCCACCAAGGCAAAGAAGCTCTCAAGCGCCTCCAGCGGAAGGTGTCTGGGAGAGACGTGGGTGCAATCGATTGGCTACTGACAGAGCAACCCGCTGGTGAGAACTATGAGCAAGTATGAGCGTGCCAGCCTCTCCGAAGGTGGTCGGTATGAGTAGCGATTGTACCCCTCTTCGTAATGCTGATTTCCGCATCGAAGCTGGTGAATTCCACAGGCAGGGCGACCAGTTGATACGGGCGCTAATTGGGTGGTTT
This sequence comes from Halorubrum depositum, assembly GCF_007671725.1. NCBI lineage: Archaea > Methanobacteriati > Methanobacteriota > Halobacteria > Halobacteriales > Haloferacaceae > Halorubrum > Halorubrum depositum. The sequence goes on from NZ_VCNM01000002.1 coordinate 357,066, forward strand.
CAGCGAGCAGGCTACAATGTTACTGATGCTTCCATTTCGACGGGGTGGAAGCACTCTTTGGCCGCCTCGATAACGGGTGAGCTTCACGATACAGAAGTGCGTCTTGAAATTGAGAGCGATGACATTGATTCCTCACCCCAACTGGACATCAAGGTTCACGAGGCAGGCAAGCAAAAACACCAGAGCCCGTGGTCCTTCACAAACATCGAAGATGCGCTACAGCAGATTACACGAATCGCAGAGGAGAACGGGGGAGAAAATGGTGAGTCGCCCTGACCAGCTGATAATAACACATCCGCCTCATCGGGAGGGTTCTCCAAGCACCGTTCAATCAATACTAGCCGGATACCGATCTGCGAAGGATCGTCCGGCCTTCAGAGGAAACCGAGGTCGATTCTGGTGAATCACGGAGGGTTCGATTCCCTCCCGACCTCCTTTTTATAGATCCCTGAATTTCCACTATCAGGCTGGGAACCTCGGTGTAGCATCACAGCTTGGATAACCACACACGCTGTATCAGAAACTGGCCAACCGATTGAAGACCTCATAGATGACCTGTTTGAGTACAAGGTTGTAGGACTACTACGATGACTGAACCAATTCAGATCGGAGATCGAGTTCGAGTTGATATTCCAAATGAGGCGGATCCTGACTATGAATACCATGGAGAACATGGCGAGGTGGTAGAGATTATTGATGACGACGCAGGACGGGAAACGGGCGATTCACGGGATTCTCAGATTTACCGACTCCGATTAGAATCAGGAGAAGCAGTAGATCTCCGATGGCGTGACATCAGGCCCCCATTTCAGGAGTAGCTATCAACCTCATACACGCACACACAGGCATTTTCACTACCAATCCGTAGATAGTACCCCGATCCACCGAGATATACAATATAGCCCCCTCTCTCCGCCTGCTAAACAGTCTGGGATGTCTCAGGTTCAGATTCGCCCATAATGACCCGGTATCGATAGCCCGTCTTATATCTTCCACTCATTCGAGAATAAGCCTCTATTCAAGATTGAGCGGGAAAACAATACACCGCCAGCTGCCACCATCGTAAACACCAATTTATCTTCACATCTTTCGAATCGTGTACTATATCTACATGGAAAGAGGCGCATCACACCCCCATATGTGGTCACCTCTTTCTATAGACCAGATCCCGGATTCCACTTGGTGCATCGCATAGGGGGTCCAATGGGGACCCTGTCGTATCGGGGTTTACTATATGAACTTTAGGGGAGGGTATTTGATAGTCCTTGAATATCAACACTTGAATATCAAGAGACACAAGAAAAGTATAAAAAAATTGGGCAAAGAAGCCTTACCACTCAATCATAGTCTGTTTTTCAATTGCCTGCCGTATTCGTGTCGTCATCCCATTAGTTGTCTGGTGTTCCTCTTGGTGTTCCGTGATTTCTTGAACAAGCTTATCCTCCCGCTCCGCATTCCACCATTCAAATTCAGTTTCCTCAATCAACCGAGCCGCAAATATCTTGGCACAATCCATCTTAGCCGTAGTGGTGCCGGTTGCTCCTTCTTCAAGAGCCAGACCGAAGTTGTGAATGAGGTCGTCCATCATATCACCTTCCGACTTGTACGACTCCTTCATACCAATATCCTGCAACGCTTTGAACTCCGAAGTATCTGGCAGGTCCCACTCATACTCTACCCCGATGTCGACCTCATCCAGTACCTTATTTACGTACTTTTCCTTCGATTGTTCCGAAGCGTCGAAGAAGACATTCTCGGCTATTTCTTCGACCGATTCACGATCCCACACACCGGCTGATTTTGAGCGGAGAACTGCACGAAGAACGCCCACGGGATTCTTTCCGTTTTGAGTTAGTTCTCTATGCTTCCACGCCTCCCGTGCTTCCTCTTCTTCAATCTCAACCTCATCATCAACCGAGACCTCCGAGATGTCGAACGTTGCGGAACCATCTTCGGAGAACAATGCCTCCCACTCTTCGTGGTAGTCTCCGTCGGACTCCTTCCTGATTCCGAGCATCCGTCGCTCAACCCACTCCGTCGCCTCCTCTTCCGAGACCTCCTCACCTTCAGCTACGGCCTGCATCTGCTGAAGACTGACGAGATTATTAAACATCCCATCAAACGGGTTATCTAACCACACTACAATGGCAACTTGTGCGACATACCCGACACGCCCCGGATACTTCTTCAACGCCTCCCACATATCCACGTTCGTGTTCGGGAAAATAGTGGTGTCATCCTTATCTAGGTGCTTCCATTCTTTATACGAAGTGACATCATACACCTGATTGAACGATTTCTCCCCATCCAGTACAGAATTATTTTTTTGCGTCACCTCAGACCTGCTGTGTGGCGGGAGCGTTACACCACGACTCTCTAACTGTTCTTCGGCCAACTCAATAGACCGGGACAAATCACCCGCATTAACGAAATGTGCCAACGCCTCATTTACTAAATTCGCCATTGTGAAGCCCTCTGCCTCTGAATATGCCTCACCAAAACGGTCATACACATCGGGGTGCATCTTGATTGGTTTCTCGACTAACTTTTCATTGTTTTTACCACGACTCTGGAATCCTATTGTGTCCATATATGTACTAAAGATAACATTGCCTATAAGTGTTGGGCGTAAATAAGGGTGCCAACCTTACTTATGTTATATAAATAAGGTCATATTACCTTATCTAGTAATATAGTATAGTAGTATGTGGGGGGTGTGAGTGGAATTGCCACAGAAGAGCTTACACCGCTACAACCACAGAGGGGCGAAGCCCCTATAACCCATCGTAACCTGTTGTGACTGACGAAATCCAGCGTTTCGGGGATTATCATAAAAGCGAGCGAAGCGAGCATATAGAAGTGTTCTCGTGAGCAAAATTCGGAAGAGGCTCAAAAAATATATTCTCGGAGGAAGCCACATCGTAACTCTCACTCTCCATATCGGGTGGCTGTCCCTTCACCACTCCTTGTGGAGTTCAAAGTTGGTTGGAAGAAAAAAAGGAGTTATTCTACGGCCACACTTCAGGGTTCGAATTCTGTGAATACTTCTTCGAGAGGGCGGAGGTCGTCGTGGTCGACTATCTTTTTTTATTTGTCGTCGTGTTTCTCCACGAGCGCCTTGGAAGGTGTCGGCTTGAAGGACTTTCTCACGGGTTTCGTAGCCGGTTATTTGGACTTCTTCGCCGTTCTTAGGGTGCCTGTATGGTTATATCGGCGCATTTTGTCCCCGTTTCTGGCTGTCTGATCGATTAGGTCTGTCTTCAATTCTTGGCCACTCCACATCTACGGTGAGCTAATCATCTAAAATGATCTCTCGTAGTTGAGTGTCCACCAGAGGAGAACCCAGAGCGCAAGTATGACATTCAGGAAGAAAATGAGGGCGTTCCATGGCGTGATCGGCGGGATCCACAAAGGAATAAGCGTCTCAATATACATCTCCACGACTACGGGAAGCGTTTCTGTACGCTGTGGTACCCCCGAAAAGACATCTAACCAAAGGAGTAGCAGCTGACCAGCAGTTGTGACGCCCCCAGCGATCCCGTACGCATAAATTGCCTGCCGACTGAACAGACTTCCAAGGAAGTAGTTGATGCTTCGATTCCTCATATTTCTTGAACATCATCTCTGGTCGCTAGCAGGTTCGTTAACCAACCCGTTGCTTGTTGGAACATCGGCAATGAGACGTAGAGAGCACATAAATATAAAAACGATAGACAGTTCATTTTATTTATGTTTTACAGGAGGGTCTGCAAATCCAAATTCACGATTGCCTCTCTTTACAGACGCACCTGCACATCCCAATCACTGAAATATGCCTGACCGATTAGCCGACCTCCGGAATCAGTTCAATCGAGCCGATCAAGAGAAGAAACGTCAGATCGGCGAATATCTATATTCCCGTCCCGCTCGATGGGTTTCGAGACAGGAGATCGTAGGTGCATTCGATATTGATGAGAGTGGCGTGAGTCGTCACATCGACGGTCTTCACGAAGCAGGCTATCTACAAACCAAATATATCGACGACCAGCGGTACGTACAGTGGGACGGTCGTGGCGCAGGAGGAATTCGATACTGGGTACGTGAAGCTACCCCTCCTCAGTTGTGGGCAGCAGGAAGTGAACTTCGACCGCTGTTCTCGCTTGATTCGCTTGGTGGAGCGTATGTGCCGACGTTGCTGTTCGGGATTTTGATTCTGATCGGATTCTTCTCCGGGATTGTTACTGTCGTAGTGGTTTATCTCCCGTCGAACTCTGCGCTTGGTGTAACAGCTACTGATATGGTGTTTTTGACGGGGATTGTCACAATGATGGCGGCTGTCTTTCTACTTATCATTCCCGTTGCTCGCTTGCTTGATATTGCGCTACAAAAGATAGTAGTATGGTCTCTTAGGCTCGTTAAAGAGGAGAATAAAGAGAAGTAGAACTGATCCTGTTGAGGCTCACGTTGGTCCCCTTAGGGAGTCTGATTCCGCATTACTCAGATTCAGCAATCCCCTCAACGTCGTACACTGGTTCATTCTGTATTGTGCCCTGAATTGGAGACTCAATGCCGAGTTTGAAATCACTATTCGGGGAAGTGGTTTCCACAAATATCGGGCCGAATAGAGTTGTTCTCTCTTCTCTTTTGAGCTGTAATGTGTAATAGGTAGATACGACTGAGGAGATATATTCACTCCTATCGCCTTTGCCCAAGACTCTGTCATTCGCTTCTTCGAGCAGTGCCATCATCTCCCCGTTAGTTATGTAATCTAACGTATGCGGGACGAGTATTTGGAGAATACAATTCTGGTTCTCCCCTTGGTAGAACTCATCTCGAAATTTACCACTCGTGGCTGCTTTATCGATGTCATCTTGAATATCGGCCCTACTGGGATTATCCTTCGACTCTGCCCGCTTACATTCGATAAAAGTCGTATTTCCGTTGTGTTTGAGCAAAATGTCGGGTCGCTTCTTCGGAGAATCCATTCGGCTCTTTTCGATCTCGGCGATCAGCCCTACGGAATCCACATTGAGGGGCAGTTGTGATGCGAACTCTAACTCGCTCAGTATATCGATACTTCGTTCTGGAGATGCTGTGTCGGCAATATAGTCTATAGTATCGATGTTGAGTTCCTGCCCGTCAACGTCGACTACGGACACTTTATCGATACAGTACTTGAGACATTGTGCGTGGTATCCTGATCTGATCAGCCAAAGCGGACGAGCGATTCCTTGTTGGAGATACCGGCGCATTTCCCAGTATTCGATGTAGAGAGCGTTTCTTGGGAACACGCTATGGTCTTTAACCGATTTATCGAAATTCTCGATATTCTCCTTCCCTCCGAGTAACTTCTCGAAGTATGGGAGCATCGTCTTGATGAGTTTATCCGGAGGAGAGAAGCGATCATTAGTCATTGTCGTCGATTGGAGTATTTCTACAAGTGTTTGCAGTACACTTGGCTCTTCACCTCGGGAAGGGGACGTTACAGCCGCTAAGGAAGAAGAGGATAGGGTCAGAGTGAATTCAGCTAATCATCCGAGTTTGTTGCTATCCCTTATTTTGTATCCACTCCTTTCCTTTTCCCATAAACACGGACGGCTTCTCTACCTCATCGTCGAAGAAGAATTTCTCTGCGGAACGTCCAACTGCGTAGGTTCCTGCCCCAGCAACAGCCCCCGAGACCGCTTGACCAAAGCCGGGGACAAATTGGATGATACCTCTCGCCATTCGTCTTTAGTTAAGAGCGAAATCGCGGTACAGCGACGGGATCAGTTAGCAGAGAGCAGTTTTCTATTCGCCTAAGGAGGTGGCGATATTAATACAGTCAATTTGTGATTTCGAATAACGCTCTAAGAAGTCCGTGCACTTGGTGCACGGACTTCTCTACGAGTTAGATCGTTTCCGATTGCGGATAACCAGCTCTCGGGTCTTTTCTATTCTCTCTTCATCATTCTGCAAATATGCTGTGAGGATCGCTTCAACGATCTCGGAGCGGCTTGCTCCGAGATCTGAGCACTCATCGACGAGTGTATCGAGTTCTTCGACGAGTTCAGTTCGGACGGAGACACCCATTTTGGTTCGAGTCATAATCTTAGACGCTCTTAGAAACATGTGCACCAAGTGCACGGTAAGCTTATCGGCTTATCGTAATTCAGATCAAAATATTATCATAATAGATCTCAGCCGCTACTTGCACAGCAAAGTAATCGTCCTGCTGTCTTGCGATTTCTTAACTAAAGACGAATGACCTCTCGCTAATCCTCGAAAGCCGACAGCTGCGAGGGTCGTACCGCCCATAGAAGATAGATAATCTTCTACGGTTTCTCTCTCGATCTCTCGGCAGGAGAATCCGCCAATCATCCCGACGAGCAGCAACTGCATTGCGGTTAATGGTGGAAAGTCTGCCAGCGATGTGGGGTAAGCACCTACTCCAGCACTGATCCCAGCGAAGCGTTTGGTGAGATCTCTGGACATATCTCTCATCAATTCGTCCCGTTGTTGAGCCTGTATGAACTGGAGCCGTGCGTCAGTCGGCAAAAAATCGCCGATTAGCCAAGACAGCGTCTCAACATTCCAGTACTCACCCTCCTCTTGCAGATACGCTGGGACGACTCCGATGTGTTCATCAGAATCAAATTTGTAGCCGTGGAGCGGACGGTTGTCATCAAAGGCGGTCTTCTCGTCTTCACCGAGGATTCGGGCGACAAAGTCTAAGTTGCTCTTGATGTCTCCTGCCAGAGATTCATGTTCGTCCGGTGGCCACTCGCCGGGACTGGCATGCATATCTACCTTGTTGAGACAGTAGACAATTGGGGGGAATAGATCTCCAAGTTCGCTCCGGAGGGTTTGAACAGTTTCAAAGTCCTCTTCACCCGCTCGAACCTGATCAGGAGTCATAACGTGGATTAGAATATCGGGTCGGTATTCCTCCAGATCCTCCTTCATAAACTCGACAGTATCCGCAGGTACGTCGCCATCCGGTGAAACACTCTCAAATAACCCCCGTGAATCAACAATATCCCAGCTAGCGTAGCGATCTGGGAACTCGACGTGGTACATTTCGGACTCGACGGTAGTGGGTTCTACCGTACCGACATCAGCTACCTCTTTGTTAGCAAGAGCGTTGATCAAGGACGACTTCCCTGCGCCGGAACGTCCGAAGACATAGAGTCTGGGTGGCCGAGAGTCATCGACCAATTCCTCTGTTTCCCTAAGCGCATCTCCAAAAGCGGTATCCATGATAGATTTGTTGAAGTCCTCGCTGCCGGGAGCCATCTCGATGATTTCATCTAAGTTCTCTCTGAACTCCCTGAACTTCTCAGGATCTAAGGCCATGATATGTTCCTGATAGCCGACCCATATGAATTTGAGTACTGATAGAGGTGGCTACAAAGCGAATCAAATCCTCCTTCAATCAGGAAGAGTCGAAGTATTGCCTTCGTTGTTTCATTTTTTGAATTTCTGTCCGCTCATCGTAGTGTTGTTCAATAACCTCTTCCGATGAGTTAACCCTGTCAGAAACGGCTCGTGGCGGAGTATCGTTTTGTAGCCACGATGTAATTGCCCCCCGACGGACTGCGTGCGGGGAACGAGAGGACGGACATTGGTATGGTTTGTCGTAGTTATTTGCTTCACAAGTTTCGGGGTCTCGTCCGTGGGGGCAATCGGCCCCAATGCTGCAAGGTTGCGTGTAGATATACGTCCATTTCCGCAACGTAGTCGTATGCGGTCGCCCGTGTGCTGTTGCTATAAGCGGGGCTCGCCCGGAGTCGTCGGTTACGTTGTGGCGTTGGTCTTCGATATAGTCGTTCAGCACCGCACAGGTCTCGGATGATAGAGATATGTAGCGTTCACCAGCTTGTTTGTTCTTCAGCCCGGTTCCGGTTTCGGGACGGTGGCGAGGGTGTATGTACTGGCCCTCTGAATCGTAGTCGTCGACATCTAGTGCGTGGATTGCTCCAACCCGCATTCCCGTCCGCCACATCAGTATCAGGGTTACGTGCTTGTTGGTGGCGTAATCGTATTTATCGACATATGAGAGAATTTTCTCTGCTACTTCTTTGTCCAGCATCTCGTCCTTGCTGTTTTCTTCTTTGGTAATGTTTGGAGAGAGGACGGATTCTGAGAGGTCTTCGGTAACTGCGTCTATCCGTTCGCAGAATCGAATGAAGACTCTGAGCGTGTCCATCTGGGTCTTGAGGGTTACTTTGTTGATGTCTTCTCCACGCCAGAGTTTGTAGCGGTGAAGGTCCCGACCTGTTAGGTCGTTCAGGTTCTGGATTCCTTCGGAGTCGCACCATTCGATGAAGTGTGAGAGTCGGGAGTCGTGGCTATAGACTGTCCATTCGGTGCATTCTCTACCTTTTTCTTGTAGGTACATTTGCACCGCTGTCTGGGGTTCGATGTTTTCAAGTTCTTTGGTGGTTGACATTTTTGGGTTCCTCTGTCAACCGATACCCTGAGCGTTACCCGTGGCGCTTGGTCCCTTTGGGTGGTTTTGGCTTTCGACCTTTCCGTGCGGTCGGGTTCGTTCCAAATCCTGCAGCGCCCATTAATTGCTGGACGGATAATCGTCGGACAGAGCGACGGTTACCGTCAATCGAACGGGTTTGCCGCTCCGATCGATGCTCAAACGCCAGCTAAGGGAGCGCAGAACAGGCAGTACCGAGTTCGGCAGCGGGGATCGTGACGAAATTTTTATACCATTCTCACAAGTCGTTCGTTTCCTCGTCTGGAATTGGCACAACCGTTATCTGTCGAGAAGACGAACCGGATCCCGCATGCGAACCTCGTCAATCGTCATCGCAGTGGGCGTGGTTGTGTTCGCTCTCCCGCTTCCGGGAACCTTCATCGTCGGCGGGATCCTCATGCTCGCGGGAATCGTCGCCCGCCTGCTCGGCGCGTGAGAGCCCGCGAGTGAATCGAACTCCGAGCGCCCCGCTCGCTTCCCTCTCCGCGTCGGCTCTCTGCGAGGGTCCGTGACTCGCGGAGTCGCTCGTCGCAGGCGAGTCCGCGTGTCAGTTCACGTTCCGTGAGCGTCGTCTCCGAGTCGCCGGTACCCGTTGGGATCCAAGACGGACAGAGTGCGAGGAACCCGTTCCGACGGACGGGTGCAGCTCAGTATCCGCCTCCGTCGTCGAAACACCGGCCGCACTTTGTGACGGTCGTGACGAGATCTCCGGTGGCTACCTGGCGAAGGTGATCGTCTGCGACGTTGTACGTGACACCACAAGGAGTTTCAATTTTCGACGTGCCGGTCGCCTGTTTGTGCACCGTGTTCGTTACTTCGTTCAGAACACGCACCATGTGATCAATACTCATGCAAAGCCGATAACTTGATGACTTGGTGAATCAGGGCTCATAACGGCATCAGACTGAGTGTGCCGACTCTACGCCCGGCGTTCAGTACGGGCCTGCAGTTCCCGGGACGGTGCGGGCGATCCCGGAATGCCCCCCGACGAATCCGGTGCAACCGAACCGTACGAGGAGCTCGTCCCTCGTGAACTCCTGAATCGAGCGCTCAACGACCTGCGGGCGACCGGCGCCACGAGGGCGTGGTCGGCGCCGGCGGGGCACGTCCCGACGAGCGGCCCACGCCGCCGACCGATTCGTCCCGAGGAACGGGGCGCCTCCGACGTACCGCACCCGTCGTTCGACACCGGTTTTGTGTCTCGTGAGACAGCGCCGTCCCTATCAACGACGGCCGATGTGCGATGACGGGAGCCAAAATTGACGGATTAAAATACTATCTCGATTTATTATGATTTTGGTTCTTTTTAGGTACAGCCCGCCGTTCACGTCTGGAAGCTCGAGACCGCTCCACGGTCGGAAACTGACTGGAAGGTGACATCGTTGCTGTCGACGAGACCGCGGCTCGTCTCGACGAGCGGAGGTCTCGGTCCCGCGCCGCCGTCGACCCCGAACCGAACGAGTTGCCACAAGCGGTTTAAATCGGCTGCGAAAAGCAATGTAACGGTCGGTTATCCGCGACGCTGCGTCACGAACACGACACGCCTGGCGCGACCGCACCCGTCGATAGTGCGATACCGGTCGTCGATACCGCGGTGCCACATCAGCGATACTCTGGAGATCGAGTTATCGGTTCGGCATACGAACGACGCGGAACTCGGCAGGCGACACAATATATCTCATTCAATATAATAATAAGAAACTATCAGTTATCAGTAATTATTATACCGCGGGAACAGAAACCGCCGACGAGCGATTCTGGTCTGTCGCTTTCGCATGGACGGTTCGTCCGAACGGTACTCCGGAACCGGTTCGCGAATCTATCCAACCGTGGCGCGTCGGTTCGGACACGTCGTCGAGTGGCGGTCGACGCTCCGCCTCCGTGGCCGCCGAACGGAACCGCGTGTACAGCAGTTCAACGGAAATCAGTACATGACTCCGTATTTTCATAAGTCATTCCAACGTGTCGGCGGCCATGAACGTGTCTCGGCTGGTCGTCGCGTCGCTCGTCGTCGTGTTGCTCGTGGGTTTCACGGCCGCTCCCGTGGCCGCGCAGGACGGCGGCGAAGAGGCGGAGTCGGGTGAGGGAGGTATCGAGGGACAGATCGAGGGGTTCATCGAAGGGCTCGGGCTGGCGGGCGCCGTGGTCGTTCTCCTCGTCGGTGCCGTCATTCTGACCGTCTGCGTCGAGAAGCTGATAAGCTATCTCACGAGGGCGGCGCTGGGGTTGCGAGTGTCGCTGTTCACCCTCGCTATCGTCTTCACCGGGATCGAGTTCGACGACACCGTCCTCGCGCTCGTGTTGTCCGCAGGCGACCTGGAGGGGGCCGCGCTCGGGACGGCGCTCGGCACCGGGTTGGCGATCATCGGCGTCACGCTGGCGCTCGCCGCGATCATCAGGCCGTTCCCGGTCGACCTCCCGACGGACTACGTCGTGCTCTTCGCGTTGGGGCCGGTGATCCTGGTCCCGTTCGCGCTGGCGGGGACCCTGACGACCGTCCACGGGCTGGTGCTTCTCGGGTTCTTCCTCCTGGCGTTCGGGTACATCATCCTCCGCGAGCGCCAGCGCGACACGCCGGTGTTTCGCAACACCGAGCTCGGCGAGTCGCTCCGGGCCGACGGCGGGGTCGCCGCGCCCCAGTCCCTCTCTGAGATCCCGGAGGACCGGCTCATCGGCGGTCGCTCCGCGTCCGGGTGGCCCTGGATGGTGCTTTCCGTCCTCGCGCTGGCCGGGATCGTGTTCGCGTCGATGCTGCTCGAGGGGGGTTCGGAGGTCGTCATGGAGGGGTTCGGCCTCGAACAGACCGTCTTCGGCGCCACCGTGCTGACGGCGATCCTGACGTTCGAGGACGTCATGCTGACGATCGAGCCGGTGCGGCGGGGCGTCCCAGAGATCGGCGTGGGGAACGTCATCGGGAGCGTTCTCTTCTCGGTGACCGGCAACGTCGGCGTCATCATGCTGCTCAGCGACCTCGAGATCTCCCGGTCGGTGTTGACGTTCCACCTCCCGTCGGTGATCCTCGTCACGACGCTGGCGGCGTACTTCCTCTACTCGGGGGAGCTCAAGCGCTGGCACGGCTTCCTCCTCGGCGGGCTCTACGCCGTCTACTGGGTGGTCGCGATCCTCGTCTTCGGTGGCGTTCCGATCGGCGGTTGATCGGCGCCGGTCCATTCGAGTCGGCGACCCCACCGACGGGGCGGGCGTCCGGCGGTCGCCGAGGCGAGCATTTTTATCTCGGTTCGACGCATACGTGAACGATGGACACGGTCGAACACTGGGTGCTCGACGACGACGACCGCGCGCTCGTCGAGCGGCTCGCGGCGGGGCTCGGCCGCGACGCGGCGCGGGTGCTGGCGTACCTCCTCCTGCGCCGCGACAACGACCGGATCGAACGGTCCCGGGCGACGTCGATCGAGATCCGCATCGGGACGGGACTGAGCGGGAAGGCAGTCGACGACGCCGTCTCGAGGCTCGAAACGCGGGACCTGGTCGAGCGAGCGACCCTCGAATCGTCCGGCGGCGGGCGACCGCCGAACGCGTGGCGGCCCGTCCGAGACCGCCGCGAGACCGTCGATCACGTGTACCGCACCCACTCTGACGCCCTCCTCGAGCGGGCGGCCGCAGTCGCGGACGTCGATCGGGAGCCGGGAGAGAGATCGGGCCCGCGAGGGAGATCGGGCCCGCGAGACGGAACGGTAGCGGGCTCGGCGCCCGAGCCCGACCGCGAGATCGCCGTCGCGCTCAACTGGCGCCCCAACGCGCTCCACCTCCCGCTGTACGCCGCCCTCGACGAGGGGGCGTACGAGCGACGGGGGCTCGACGCGAGACTCACCACCCATCGCGGCTCGCACCGAGCGCTCGAAACCGTTCTCGACGGGGAGGCGGACGTCGCTCTCGTCGGCGCCGGGTCCGTCGTCCGGGCGCTGGCCGCGGACCGCCCGGTCGCGCCGCTCGCCGTGCTCCACCAGCGGACCGCGACGGTGCTGTACGCGATCCGCGACCGCTTCGGCGAGCCGTTCGAGAGCGTGGATCAGCTGCGCGGACGGCGGATCCTCACCACGACGGGTTCCGAGACGTGTCTGCTCGCGAGGCTGTTCCTCTCGCAGGCCGACCTGCTCCGCGACGTCGACCTCGTCGACGCCGACGGCGAGGAGCGCGACGCGCTGCTCGCGGGCGACGCCGACGTGGCGACGGGGTCGTTCGCCGATCCGCTCGAACTGGAGGCGGCCGATCGGACGGTCGACGTCCTCTCGATCGGCGACCACTTCCCGATCTACGGGCTCACGCTCGTCGGCCCGGCGGATCTGTTCGATCGAACCGACGACCGCTGGCGGCGGTTCCTCGCGGGAACGGCGGCGGGCTGGGCGACGGCGCGGACCGGCCCCGACCCGGCGGCCGCGGCGGTGGCCGCGGAGACGGACGAGCCCGCGAGCGCCGTGAGCGACCGCTTCGCGCGGGCGGTCGAGTCGTTCGGGACGGGCGACGCGGTTCGCGACGAGGGATGGGGGTGGCACGGGCCGGCGACGTGGAACCGGCTGGAGGCCGCGCTGGAGCAGGGCGATCTGCTCGGTGAGACCCCGTGATCGAGCTCGACGGCGTGACCGTCGCGTTCGACGACGTCCGGGCGGTCGAGGACGTCGATCTGACGGTCGAGGAGGGGGAGTTCCTCACGGTGGTCGGCCCCTCCGGCTGCGGGAAGACCACGCTGTTGCGGACCGTCGGGGGGCTTCAGGAGCCGACCGCGGGTCGCGTCCGCGTGAACGGGCGGACGACGGACGCGGCGCGATCGAACGCGGAGCTCGGGTACGTGTTCCAACAGCACACGCTGCTCCCGTGGAAGTCGGCCGTCGACAACGTCGCGTTCCTCCGGGAGATGGCGGGGAAACCGGCCGATAGGGAGGGGGCGAGACGGCTCCTCCGCGAGGTAGGGTTAGAGGGGTTCGAGAGCGCTCGCCCGGCGGCGCTGTCGGGCGGGATGAAACAGCGGGTCGCCATCGCCCGGGCGATCCACCTCGGGGCGGACCTCCTGCTCATGGACGAGCCGTTCGGCGAGCTCGACGAGATAACGCGGGAGCGGCTGGGCGTCGAGATCCGCGGGCTCTGGCGGGCCGAGCGGAAGACGGTCGTGTTCGTCACCCACAGCGTCCCGGAGGCCGTCTTCCTGGCCGACCGCTGCGTCGTCATGGAGAGCGACCCCGGCCGGATCGTCGAGACGTTCGACGTCGACCTCCCGCGGCCGCGGACCGACGAGGCGTACAGCAGCGACGCGTTCCAGGAACAGGTCGCGGCGGTCCGCAGCGTGTTACACGAGGGGCGCTCGGCGTCGTCGACGGCCGGGACGACGCTCACGGGGCCATGAACGGCCGCGTCCGCGAGTCCGGGTCGCCGGTGACGGCGGCCGACGTGGCCCTCCCGCTCGGCGGCCTCGCGGCGGCGACCGGCGCGTGGTGGGCCCTCGTCGCCGCGCTGGATATCCCTCCGTACCTCCTCCCACCCCCGGACGCCGTCGCCGCGGTGATCCTCGGGAACCCGGGGCTGTTCGCCCGGAACGCCGCCGCGACCGCGGAGAAGGTCTCTATCGGCGGTAGCGTCGGGGTCGCCGCCGGGTTCCTCCTCGCGGTGTCGATCTCCCGGCTCCCGTGGCTCCGGCGCGCGGTGTACCCGTACCTGGTCACCGTGCGGGTGCTCCCGAAGATTGCGATCGCGCCGCTGCTGCTGATATACGTCGGCACCGGCACGGCGACCGCGGTCGTCTTCATCGGACTCATCGCGTTCTTCCCGATGGTGTTGAGCACGGCGGCGGGGCTCGATCGCGTCCCGGCCGAACAGCGGGACCTGCTGCGGTCGGTGGACGCAAACCCCTTGAACGCGTTCCTGCGGCTCGAACTGCCGTACGCCGTCCCGGACCTGTTCGCCGGGCTCAAGCAGTCGGTGACGCTCGCCGTCATCGGCGCCGTCGTCGCCGAGTGGATCGTCGCCGACAGCGGGCTCGGGTTCATCGTCCTCCTCGCCTCGGAGAACGTCCAGGTGGACCTCATGCTCGCCGCCCTCGCGGTGCTCGTCGCGCTCGGGCTCGCGCTGTACGGGCTGATAGTCGTCGCGCAACGGCGCCTCGGCTGGACGCCGACCGCCGACTGAGCCGGTCGCGGGTCGGCTCCGCTGGAGACGGGGAGGGCGGACTCACTCCGTCCAGACCGCGCGTTCGAGGAGGACGGGAACAAGGTAGAAGGCGACCCCGAGCGCCGACAGCGCGACCAGCGCGGCGTACGTCTCCGCGGTCCGGAGGCGCTCCGCGGTCACGAACACGCGGTAGCCGATACCGGCCCTGAGCGTGACGAACTCGGCGACGACGGCCCCGACGACCGACAGCGTCGCCGCGAGCTTGAGCCCGGCGAACACGCTCGGCGCGGCCGCGGGCACCCGCACCCGGAGGAACACGGACGGCTTCGACGCGTCGACGGACCGCGCGAGCGCGAGGTACCGCTCGGGCGTCGACCGGAGCCCGTCCAGCGTCGCGACGGTCATCGGGAACAGCGCCAGCGTCGCGACCAGCGCCGCGCGGGCGGGGATCCCCCGGCCGAACCAGAGGAAGACGAGCGGGGCGACCGCGATCAGCGGCGCGATACGGAGCGCGACGACGTACGGTAAGGCGATCCGAGCGGCCGTCCGCGAGTAGGTCATCGCGAACGCCAGCGCGACGCCGACGGCGCAGCCGGCCAGCAGACCCGTCGCTGCGGTCGCGCCCGTCACGGCGGCGTCGGCGAGCAGCGTCGCGCCGTTGGCGACGAACGCGTCGGCGACCGCGGCGGGCGTCGGCAGGATGATCGCCGGGATCCCGAGCGCGACGACGACGCCGTGCCACGCGAAGACGAGGGCGACGAACAGCAGCAGCGGCGGGAAGACGCGCTTCGCCGCCGCGAGGAGCCGGGTTCGCACCCGACGCTCTCGACGCTCCCAAGTCGGGAGGACGGAGGGCGTCCGCGACTCGCGTTGGCGCTCGGGTTCGGCCATCGCTCACGGCACCTCCGAGACGGGGGGAGGCGAGACGGGAGTCACCGGTCGACGAGGTCGGCGTAGTTAGCGATAGGTTCGGCGTCCGTGTCGAGGTGCTCGTTCGTCCAGACCGCCTCGGGATCGACGGACCCCTCGAAGAAGTCCCCGGCGTCCAATGTCTCGTAGGTCCGCTGCCACGGCTCTGGCCGGTTCCACCCCCATCCCTCCTCGCGGACCGCGTCGGAGAGCATGTACTCCGACCGCATCAGGTCCCACTTGTCGCGCTGGCTCTCCCGGACCTCCGCGAGTTCGCCCTGGGCGTCGACGAGCGCGTCGATCGCCCCCTCCGGGTTCCGGTTGGCCCACACCGCCCCGCGGGCGGTCGCCCGGAGGAACGCGGCCACGGTCTCCGGGTTCTCTTCGGCGAACGACTCCCCGACGGAGACCACGTGACCGTACGACGGAACGACGTCGTGGACCGACAGCACGTCGATCTCGGCGCCCTGGTGGCGCGCGTCGACGACGTCGCCGAAGACGCCCCCCGCGGCGTCGATCTCCCCGGTGAGGAGCTGCTGGACCGTGTCGAATCCGGTGTCGACGTACTCCACGTCGGTGACGTCGGTGGCCTCGAAGTAACCGCGCATCATCTGTCGGACCATCCCGGGACCGCTCCCCACCGTCGCGCCCGACAGCTGCGACGCGTCCGTCAGCTCCTCGCCGAACTGCTCGCGCGACGAGAAGACGACGACGGGGCTCCGCTGCATCACGACCCCGACGGCCAGCGGGGAGAGGTCCCCGGCGTTGATGCCGAGGATCTGGTCGCTGCTGGAGATCCCGAACTCCGTGTTGCCGAGCGCGACCTGCTGGGCGGCGAAGTCGGACCCCTCGCCGCTCTCGATCGCGACCGACTCGAACCCCTCCTCCTCGTAGAACCCCTGCGACTGCGCGGCGAAGTACGGCGCGTGGAGGCCGCTTATCCGCCAGTTGAGCAGCAGCGACGGGCTCTCGACGCCGAGTGAGGGATCTCCGTCGTCGTCGCCGCTGTCGCTCCCGCCGTCGCTGTCGCCGTCGCTGCCGTTCGCCGTGTTTCCGCCGCCGTCCCCGTTCCCCTCGTTCCCTCCGTCGGCGTTGCCGTCACCGCCGAAGCGGCCGGTACATCCCGATACCGCGGCCGTTCCGAGCGTAGCGAGAACCGCTCGCCTGGTTCGGATCATCCCGTTCGGTCCCATGTGATTGAATATACATAATGGTTTTCCGTAAACATTTATAAGTAACCGGATCCGGTCGTCCCGCGACGACGATTCGTGGCTCGGACTGATCGGCGGCTCGGGCCGATCGGCGGCCCGGGCCGATCGGCGACCCGATCGCGCGGGGCGCGATCAGCCTCCCTCGTCGGCGTCGGTCGCGCTCGCCGCGGCCTCGGGACCGCTCGGGGCGACCGCGTCGAGCGCCCGATCGAAGTGGTCGCCGGTGATCCGGATCCCGTCGGCGTTGCGTTCGTCGCCGCGGACGTACTCCCGGACGGCCGCGGCCGCGGCCTCGCGACAGACCGCCTCGATGTCGGCGCCGACGTACCCCTCGGTCCGGTCGACGAGGGCGTCGAGGTCGACGTCGTCGGCGAGGGGGCGCTCCCGGCAGTGGACGGCGAGGATCTCCCGCCGCGCCGCCGCGTCCGGTCGGGGGACGCGGAGGTGCCGCTCGATCCGTCCGGCGCGCAGCAGCGCGTCGTCGATCAGGTCCTTCCGGTTGGTCGTGGCGACGACGACGACGTCCTCCATCTCCTCTAACCCGTCGAGCTCGGTGAGCAGCTGCGAGACGACGCGCTCGCCGACGTTCGCGTCGGAGGATCCGCCGCGCTCGGCCGCGATCGCGTCGATTTCGTCGAAGAAGACGACCGTCGGCGCGTTCTGTCTGGCCTTCGAGAACACCTCGCGGACGCCCTTCTCGGATTCGCCGACGTACCGGTCCAGCAGCTCGGGCCCCTTCACCGAGACGAAGTTCGACCGGCTCTCGTTGGCGACGGCCTTCGCGAGCAGCGTCTTTCCCGTTCCGGGCGGACCGTACAGGAGGATCCCGCGGTCGGGGTCGAGCGAGACGGACTCGAACGCCTCGGGGTGTTCGAGCGGCCACTGCACCGTCTCCCGGAGCCGCTCTTTCACCTCCCCGAGTCCGCCGACGTCGTCCCAAGTGACGTCCGGGACCTCGACGCTTATCGCCCGGAGCGCCGACGGCTCGACCTCCCGCAGAGCGGCCTTGAAATCGTCGTCGGTGACCGCGACCGACGCGGTGGCCTCCGGGGGCGCCGTCTCCGGGTCGTCGGCGAGGTCGGGCCACACGCGGCGGATCGCGTTCATCGAGGCCTCCGTCACCAGACGCTCCAAGTCCGCCCCGACGAACCCGTGGGTGTTCTCCGCGTAGGCGGCGAGGTCGACCCCGTCGCCCACGCGGAGGTCCCGCGCGTGGACGTCGAGGATCTCCTCGCGGCCGTCGCGGTCGGGAACGCCGATCCCGATCTCCCGATCGAACCGGCCCGGCCGCCTGAGCGCCGGGTCGATCGCGTCGACCCGGTTCGTCGTGCCGATCGCCATCACGGGGTCGCCCTCGCCCAGGTCGTCGAGCAGCGAGAGCAGCTGGCCGACGAGCCGCCCGTCCGCCTCGCCGCCGCGACTCCGGTCGCCGGCGACGGCGTCGAGCTCGTCGAGGATCAGGAGCGACGGGGCCTCCGCCGTCGCCTCCTCGAAGGCCTCGCGGAGGCGCTCCTCGCTTTCCCCCCGGTACTTCGATGTCACCTCGGGGGCGCGGACCCGCACGACGTGGGCGTCCAGCTCGTTCGCCACGGCGTTCGAGAGGAGCGTCTTCCCCGCGCCGGACGGGCCGTGCAACAGCACGCCGGTCGGCGGATTCGCGCCGAGCTCCCGGAACAGCGACGGGTTCCGCATGGGGAGCTCGACCGTCTCCCGCAGCCGTCGCACGGCCGCGTCGAGACCGCCGACGTCGTCGTACGTCGCGCGTCCCTCCGGCCCCGGCGCCGGGAGTTCGACGTCCGTCGCGGGCTCCTCGGACACCGCCAGTCGCGTCCCCTCTCGCACGACGACCGGTCCGGACGGACTCGTCTCCGCGACCTTCACGGGCACCGTTCGCTCCGGCGCCCCGGGGACGGAGTCGAGGCCGAGCGCGACCGGGACGACCTGGCCGGCCGTCAGGACTCGGTCGACGAGCGCGTCGCGGAAGGAGAGGCCGAGCGCGTCGTCGACGTCGACCGCGTCCGGCAGCGCGACGACCGCCTCGTCCGCGTCGCGCGCGACGGCGGGGCGGACCGCGACCGTGTCGTCGACGCCGGCGCCGAGGGACTGCCGCATCCAGTGGGACGCTCGCACGGTCCCGTCGTCGTCGGGGTCGGCGGGCCAGGCCCGCGCGGCGACCGATCCCCGCGGCCCCTCGAGGACGACGGTGTCTCCCCGGCTCGCCCCGAGCGATTCCATCGCGTCCGGCCCGACCCGCACCACGCCGTCGTCGTCGTTCGCGTCGCCCCGCACCGACGCGACGCGGAGGGTCGCTTCGGGCCGTCGATCGCGGTCCGTTGACATGGTGGCTCTCGTCGGGACGACGACGGGGAGCGTAATGAAACCGTGGGGCGCCGCGACGGCCGCGGACAGCCGCTCCCGGCGGTCCGGACTCGGGCGACTCGATCGGTTCGATCGGTTTGATCGGTTCGATCGAACGATCGAGCCGACGGTACCGACCGTACGTTGAAGGTGGTCGCGGACGAGGAATCCGATATGACGCGACAGAACGCGCGCTGTGCGGACTGCGGCTTGTGGTTCCCGCGGTCGCGCGCCGAGACGGGCGGCACGACCGCGCTCGAGTGTCCGATCTGCGGCTCCGGGCTCGTCCAGGGGAACCCGACGGACGACGTGCGGATCGATCGGAACAACGCGCGGTGCGAGGCGTGCGGCGCGGAGTTCCCTCGCCGGGAGAGCATCACGGAGACCAAGGGCGTTCTCGAGTGCCCGGCCTGCGGGTCGACCGGCGACGTCGTCCTGATCGAGGAGTGACGCGGAACGCGGAGACCGAGGGAGGGACGTCGGCGACGGGCTCGGGTACGGTTATTCTCAGCGATCCCCGGTTTGCACCGTCACAGCCACTGTGGGGCCCGTTCGGCCCAGCTGAATTGTTATCAGATCGGTGTTAGATAGACGGGCGTCCGACGGGAATAACCGGATCTCGCCGAACGATTTTCAGATTAATAATGAGTTTACGACAGCCGATGACACATTACATTACTACGATTGTAATGGCCCCGCTCCGTATGGCACCCGGATGACCGAATACATAATTAACATCCCTTATGATCAGGACAATAATATAATATTGATTATATATGCGATTCACAACGCGGATACACATACGAACGATGATATTCAGAACCGGTATCACGAACGATACGGCAGATCGGGAACAGATACGGTTACGTCGAAGTCGAGGCCGCCGCGCCACCGACGCCGGTCGGATCGAGGACTCGCCGTGGCGCCGAGCACACACATGTCAAAAGATTATAATAATTATTATATGGGTCAAAGTGCCACACGATACTGCGGGTGCATGGGGAGTTTCCGCACCACGATACCACTATGACGAGACAACAGATCACGATCGACGGCCGAGACGAGCTCACGGACGCGCTCGGCATCAGTCGGTCGGACGTCGGCGAGAGACCCACGCTGTCGGAGCTCAGACGAACGGTCGAGACGGAGACGGATCCGGAGTTCGCCTCGATGGGCGAGGCGATCCGCGACGACATGGCGAGAGAGCTCGACGCCGACCTGCTCGCGTCCGAACTCTCGGCGTTCGAAGAGCAGATCGCTCGGCTCCCGGAGGTCCGCGACGCGGGGATCCCGGAGGGAGCGGAGGAGCCGGAGACGCTGTACCGGGAGGTCGTTCAGCCCGCGTGGCGCCTCTACGATCACCTCGTCGAGGCCGGGTTCTTCGAGAGCCTCGAGGAGCGGCTCCCCCGGTTCACGCCGAATCACATCGAGCGAACCGCCCACGAGCTGGTCCGGCTCGACGCGTTGAGCGAGGAGCTCGACGAGCTCGGGTTCGACGAGCGGGAGAAGACCGTGCTCGTGATGAACGTGGTGAACAACAACACTCGACTCGCTCGGTGGGTTCCGACGAAAGAGATCCCCAGCGACGTGGAGTTCGACGTCGAACACGTCCCGCCGCTCCACAAGCGCGCGATGGGCGGGGCGCTGCTGTGGGTCAACTCGATGGACGTCCACCTCTGGCAGAAGGAGGTGCTCGTCACCGAGGAGATCCTCGACGACGGCTACTGGGACGTGAAAGCGATGCTCGCCGGCGTGGACCTGATCGCGCGGGCGGCGCTCGACATCGCCGAAGACGGAGCGATGAGCGACTCCCAGCTGGTGGCCGCGCTGACCGGCGGTGCCGCGATCGCGATCGTCAACCAGGAAGAGATCTGTAAGGACGTGTACTGGATCACGGAAGAGATGCGTAATCCGACTCCGGCACGCTAGGAGGATTCAACAATGGCAATAGAAGAAGACAGAGCAGTCAAGGCCGCACAGGACACAGTCGTACGTGAAACGGATCAGGGGTATCGGGTGCTCGGATCGCCAGAGGAGTCCATCACGCACCAGCACGACACCGATCGGATCCCGCGCAGGGATATCACCGAGGAGGACATCGTCGACTCGGCCGGCGATCCGGAGTCGTGGCTCACGTACGGCGGGAACTACGAACAGCACCGCTGTACCACCGCGGACGTGATCACTCCCGAGACCGTCGGCGACCTCGAGCTCGAGTACGAGCTCCACGTCGGCGCGGAGTCCAGCATGGAGGGCACGCCGCTGATAGTCCCCGGCGACCCGCCGGTGATGTACCAGTCGAACGGACCGAACCACGTCAAGGCGATCGACGCGCGGGAGGGCGACGTGCTGTGGAGCTACACGTACGCGGTGCCGTCGGACGTCGTCCTCTGCTGTGACGACAACAACCGCGGCGTGGCGATCCTCGACGACAAGGTGTTCATGACGACGCTCGACTCGGGCGTCGTCGCGCTCAACCGGTACACCGGCGAGGAGGAGTGGTACACCAGCACCGCCGACCACGAGTCCGGGTACTCCGCGACGTGGGCGCCGGTGGTGTACGACGGGAAGGTGTTCACCGGCAGCGCCGGCGGCGAGTACGGCGTCCGCGGCTTCCACGTGGCGCTCGACGCCGAGACCGGTGACGAGGTGTGGCGCACGTGGACGTCGCCCGACGAGGAGTGGGTCGGCGACAGCATCGAGCAGTCGTGCGCGACGAACTGGATGACGGCGACGATCGACACCGAGAACGAGAAGCTGTACATGCCCGTCGGGAACCCGGGTCCGGACTTCGACGGCTCCGTCCGACCCGGACCGAACCGGAACAGCGCGGGGACGCTCTGCCTCGACATGCAGACCGGCGAGCGAGAGTGGTTCCACCAGGAGTCCCCCCACGACGTGTGGGACTACGACTCCGCGGCGCCGCGGATGCTCATCCGCGACTTCGAGGTGGAGCACCGCGACTACGCGGACGACGCCGTCGTCTCGCTCGGGAAGACCGCCTGGTCGTACACGATCGAAGCGGACAGCGGAAAGCTCCTCAACCGGAGCGAGCCCGGCGTCCAGCAGCTGAACATGTTCCGGATGATCCCGCACATCGACGAGGGCCGGCGGATGCCGTTCATGCCCGGCGCGATGGGCGGGAACGACTGGCAGCCGCCCGCGTACAACCCCGAACTCGGCCTCGCGTACTTCAAGATGAACAACTCGCCCCAGGAGGCCTGGTGGCGCTTCGAGGAGTACGAGGAGGGGAAGAAGTACTGGGGCGGCATCCTCGAGGACGAGATCGACCAGCCTCCGGAGGGGTACAACGACCACATCAGCGCCGTCGGCGCCGTCGACCCGGAAACCGGACAGCTCGTCTGGCGCGACTGGATCGACAGCGACGCCTACATCTGGGGCGGGCTGTTGACCACCGAGAGCGGCGTCGTCTTCGGCGGCACCCAGAACGGCGACGTCATCGCCTGGGACGGCGAGAGCGGCGACCGCCTCTGGGAGTACTCCACCGGTGACACGGCGATCTCCGGCAGCCCGATGAGCTGGTACGACCCCGAGACGGAGAAGCAGTACGTGGCCATTCAGATCGGCGGTAGCGGCTGGCTCCGCCGCGGCACCGCGGGCCGCGACGACCGGCTCTGCGTGTTCTCGCTCGAGGCGTAATCCGTCCGCCGTCGATTTTTTTTGAAGCGCGTCGACGACTCGTCGGAACCCCGTCGCAGCGACTCGCTCGGCGGCGTCCCCGGTCGGCTCGTCTCGCCTCAGGGACCGGCCGACTCACGCCGGCGTCGCGACGATGACGAGGTACGGGTCACCGCCGCCGCGCCGCGGGACGCGCTCGACGGTCCGGACCGAGAAACCGGCGTCGGCGACGCGGGTCCGCCAGTACCGCTCCGGGGAGACGTCGACGGCGTCCGGAGCGATCGGGAGTTCGAGGATCCCGACCGCGCCGTCGCTCCGGCAGACCCGACGGAGCTCCTCCAGCGCGTCATCGTGTCGCTCGGCCGGGAGGTCGTGGAGCACGCGACACGCCGTGACGACGTCGACGGCGTCCGCCGCGACCGGGAGGGAGCCGGCGTCGCCTCGGACCGGCTCGACCGCGATCCCCGCCCGCCGGGCGTTCCGCCGAGCGAGCCGGGGACCGTTGCCGAGGATCACCCTGTCGTCGAAGACGTCGACCCCGAGGACCGTCGCCGACCCGGAGAGCCGAGGCGCCAGCCCGACGAGGGACCGCCCGGTGCCGCAGCCGACGTCGAGCACGCGGTCCGCGTCGGCGAGCGGGAGCTCCCGGGCGAGCGCGTCGTACTTGTACCGCTCGAGACGCCACGGCGGCGGCGACAGCAGCGTCGAGAGCGCGCGGCCCGCGCGGACGCAGCCGAGCGCGACGGCGACGGCGGCGAGGGTCCGACTCGCTCCATCGGAGCGTCGCCGCGCCAAAATAACTCCGGCGAGCGCGGCGACGAGCCCCTCGCCGACCGCGCGGAACCGACGCCGCCAGTGGTAGAGACCGAACCAGTACATCCGACCATTGCGTCCCGCGTCTCTCCGATGCGGTCGCCGCCCGATACGTCGCGGCCTGCCCGGGACCCCCGTGGTTTAGGCGACGTCGATACCGCCGCCGTCCGAGCGCTCGGTGAACTCCACCTCGAGTTCGAGCTCGCGCTCCCGCCGAGAGGAGAACTCGACTTCCACCTCGATCGGCTCCCGGAACGCGAAGGGGATCTCCCAGTCGTCCCCGCTGATCGTCAGCTCGTCGCCGTCCTCGAGCGAGTCCGCCACCGACCGGAGGAACGCCGCCGTCTCGTCCGCCGAGAGGTACACCTCCCGCTCGAAGAACCCGTCGGAGACCGTTCGTTTGTCACGCTCGTCGGACTCGGGGAAGTCGACACTGTCTGCCATACGTGCATCATACACGTCCGCTATCTTATCTCTTGTGACGATGTGGCACACCCGGCACGGGGGTCGGCCCCTGCTGAAGTGCTGGGTTCGGCCCCTGGACAACGTTGATAACTGCTCGCGCGGATCGAACCGGTATGGCGCGACTCCCGACCGCCTGTCCCGAGTGCGGCGTCGAGTGGTACCGCGGCGGAACCGCCTCGTCCCGGAAGGGCCACCGGAAGGTCGACGAGGACAGCTGGCAGTGCATCGAGTGTCACGCCGTCGTGCCCGAGCCGTCGGCGACCCGCGACTGACGCCGTCGGTTCCCCTCGCCCTGTGAATCGCTCCTCGGGCGGCCTCCCCGAGAAACGCTTTTGTGTCTTTACAGTGAGGGGTAGACGATGTCGCTGATCGACGCGCTGGGAAACTCCCAACGACTCCGGATCATCCAGCAGCTGTCCGAGGGGCCGATGTACGTCACGGAGCTGGCCGACGCCGTCGGCATGAACGGGAAGTCGGCGGTCCACCACCTCGCCGTGCTGGAGGAGGCGGACCTCGTCGATCACTACTGGGACGGCAATCGGAAGTACTACCGACTGATCCGGGCGGTCGAACTCGATATCTCCCCGCCGCCGGAACGCCGGTTCATCTTACAGCGCGGCGCGGAGCGGGCGACGGGACCGGTCGGCGACGAGTAGGGTCGGTCGGCGGCGAGCGACTCGCCGAGTCGCCACCAAAATTTAAGCGGTACTGTGTTAATTGTCATCGTATGGCTACGTTGCCTAACACGCCTGACCCGGAACCGGAGGAGACCGAAGAACTGTCCGCCGTCGCCGGAGTCGAGGCGGACGACGAACCACCGGCCGACGTCGAACCGGAGCGAGACGGGGAGGCGGCGGACGGCACGGAGGCCGAAGTGGGCTCGGACGGACCGATCGAGCGCCAGATCGAGGCGCTGATCGACGAGCGCGTCGCCGAGATCGAGCGGGAGGTCGCGAGCCTCGAGGCCGAACTGGAGGAGTTGGACAACTTCGCTCGGATCAGCCTCGGCGAACGCTACTCGCAGCGGATCGAACAGAACGTCTCGGAGCTCTCCGACTCCTTCACGGGGTTCGCGGAGCGGAACTTCCAGAAGCTGAACAGCGTCGAGGGGCGAGTCGACGAGATGTCGCTGGTGTTGGCGGCGGTCGTCGAGGCGCTCGACGAGGAGGACATCGACGTCGACTTCTCCGAGGTCCGACGCATGCAGGAGGGAGTCGTCGATCAGTCCCCGGCCGAGCGACTGACGGCCGCGAGCCGCGACGAGTGACCTTCGGCGGCACCGCTCCGGCGTCGCCGGAGCCGCTCCGACGCCCCGTCAGACCTCGCGCTCTCCGATGACGCGGTCCTGCAGGTAGTCGAGGTGTTTCGCGCTGTGGATCACCCGGACGTGGTCCGTCGCGGGCTTGCTCTGACAGGTCAGTCGGATCCCTCGCTTCTCCACCTCCTCGTCGGTGATGATGAGGTTCATCTCCATCTCCAGCTCGCCGTCGACGAGGATCCCGGCGCAGTTCGCACACGAGGCGGCGCGACAGGAGAAGGGCCACTCGAGCCCGTTGTCCTCGGCGGCGTCGAGGATCTTCCGATTCCTGCTCACCTCTATCGTGCCGTACTCCTCCTCGCCTAATCCGGCCGCGGCCGCCTTCTCGAAGAGGTTGTCGTCGTCGATCGCCCAGTCGTTCGCGGCGACGACCCCGTAGTCGAGGTACTCGACGGTCGAAACCTCCGCCTCACCCCCCTCGAAGTCGGGATCCTTGGCCGCGTCGCTTCCGATCTTGATGTTCGGGAGGCTGGAGTCCTCGGGCATACGTCCGTGATACGACCCCACGTACCTAAACGTCACGGGGAGAACCCCCCGACACCGCGGGCGTCGTCGGTTCGGAGCGACGCCGCGGACGTCGCCGGCGGTGAGACCGCGCGCCGACGACCGGGACCGCTCCCGGCGCGCCGAGGGGCGCCGCAGAAACAATTACAATCCCGGGGGACACACGCTGTGATCGCAATATGAGCGACACCGACGACTTCCTGATCCTGCGCGAACTGCCCGAGCCGATCACCGAGGACGAGCTGGACGCGGCCGCCGAGGCGTCCGGCGAGACGCTCTCCGAGCTCCGCGGGGAGGGCGTCGACATCGAGTGGGTCGACTCGGAGGTGTTGACCGACGACGACGGCGGCATCGTCGGGACGTTCTGTCACTACGAGGCCGAAAGCGAGGACGCCGTGCGGGAGCACGCGGAGCGCGCCGGGCTCCCGGCGACGAAGGTGACCCGACGCGGCGACCCGCTCTCCGGTGAGTGACCGCCTGAGGGCCTCCCGGACAGCGCTCCGGCGCCGACCGCGCGGAACGGGACCCGCGCTCCCGCCGAGCGGATGATCCGCCACGAGCGCATCGCCGTGCTCGCCCACGATCGGTTCCCGGACGACGCGCGGGCGGCGATCGGGCTCATCCGGTACGGGCGCTCGGAGGTTGTCGCCGTGGTCGACACGGCCAGGCGGTCGCCCGTCACCTCGCAGCTCGTCCGGTCGCTCCCGCAGATTCCGATCGTGCGGCGGTTCGACGACGTCGACGAGCCGATCGACGCGCTGTACGTCGGGATCGACGTCGGCCGCGACGGCGACGACGCCGACCTGTCGGAACCGGTGCGCCGGGACGTGCGCGCCGCGCTCGAAGCCGGGTGCGACGTGGTCGTCTCGCAGGCCGGGTTCCCCGTCGACGACCCCGAGTTCGAGGGGCTGACGGCCGACGGCGGCGGGCAGATCGTCGACGTCGGCGCCCCGCCGCCGGACCGTTCGAGAGCGGCGGGCCGGCCGAGAGCGGCGGGCCGGCCGAGAGCGGCGGGCCGGCCGAGAGCGGCGGACCGGCCGAGAGCGGCGGACCGGCCGAAAGCGGCGGACCGCACGGCCGACGCCGACGCGGCGGTCCTGCTCACGATCGGGACCGACCGGTACGTGGGGACCTCGGCGACGGCGTTCGAGCTCGCGGACGCGGCCCGGGAGCGCGGGATCGACGCGGCGCTCGTGCCGACGAGCGGGGTCGGCGTCCTGCTCGACGGACCCGGGGTCTCGCTCGACCGCGTCCCGACCGGACGGGTCTACGATGTGATCGACGGCCTCGTCCGCGAGCGGGGAGAGCGTCACGACCTGCTCGTCGTCGAGGGGCGGGGAGCGATCTGCCATCCCGGGTCCTCCGGCCAGACCTGCGGGCTCCTCCACGGCGCGAGACCGGACGGGCTCGTCCTCTGTCACTCGGCCGGCCGCGACCTCATGCACGGGTACGACGTCGACCTGCCGTCGACCGCGGCGTACGTCGACCTGTACGAGCGCGTCGCCGCGCCGGTCGCGGAGACGGCGGTCGTCGCGGGGGCGCTCAACACGATGAACGTCGCGACGCCCCCGGCGGCGCGCGAGGCGGTCTCCGACTTCGCCGACCGGCTCGGCGCGCCGGCGACCGACCCCGTTCGGTTCGACGCGGACCCGATCCTCGACGCCGTCGACGTCGGCTGAGCGGCCCGCGGGCGAGCGGTCGCGTTAAAAAAAAGAAAAGCCGACCGCCGGACGACCGCGGCGCGGTCGCGTTCAGTCGTCGGCGGGGGCGGCGGAGTCGCCGGCGGAGACGCCGGTGCCCGGACCGACATCGATTCCCAGGTCTTCGAGCTTCTCGTCGGGGACGACGCCGTCGACCCAGCCGCGGGTCTCGTAGTACTCCGCCTTCATCTCGTCGAGCTCGCAGAGCTCGCCCTCGCTGCCTCCCTGACCGGGGACGGCGTCCGGGTGTCCCTCGACGAAGCGGCCGGGGAGGTCGTCGTCCTCGGCGTCGAAGCCGGCGAGGTTGTTGAAGTAGCGCTCGAGGTTGTAGACGCGCTCGCCCGCCTCGAACAGCTCGTCCTCGGTGACCTCGCGGCCGGTCATGCCGCTGTACTGGAGGACGTACTCCTCGATCCCCTCGGCGAACGCGTTGAACTTGCAGATGTCGAACGAGTCCGAGATCGCGTGCAGGTCTTGGAAGGTGGCGGTGAGCTCGCCTTTCCCCTCCCACTCGTACGGGTCGACCTTCTCCGGGATACCGAGGATCTCGGCGGCCGGCGTGTACGCCCGAAGGTGACAGGCGCCGCGGTTGGAGGTCGCGTACGCGATCCCCATCCCCTTCATACAGCGCGGGTCGTACGCCGGGATCGACTGCCCCTTGACTGCCAGCGAGTTGTCGTGGGCGTCCTTCGCGTCGGCGACGCGGTCCGCCCCCTCGGCGAGGAGGTCGCCGAGGTCGGAGGAGCGGTTGCCGATCTCGCCGATGAGGTCGATCATGCGCTCGGTGTCGCCCCAGTCGATCGTCTCGACGTCGTCGAGCTTCCCCTCCTCGCTCATCTCCATCGCCATCGCCATCATGTTGCCGACCTCGATCGTGTCGACGCCCACCTCGTTGCAGCGCTGGATCATCAGCGCGATCTCGTCGCGGTGGGTGTGTCCAGAGTTCGGGCCGAGGGCGAACGCGGACTCGTACTCGTACGACTCCATGTGGACGTTCATGTCCTCGCCCTTGTGGGTGACGTTGGTCTCGACCTCCTTCTTACACGCGACCGGGCAGGAGTGACAGGTCGGGTCGTTGACGAGGATGTTCTCCTCCACGTTCTCGCCGGAGACGCGCTCGGCGTCGACGTCGATCCCCTCCGCGTCGTTGTACGCCCTCGTGGAGGTGTACTTGGCGTTCTTGGTGGGGAGGCCGTCCATCTCCTCGGTCGCGTTCATCAGGACGTTGGTGCCGTAGACGGAGAGTCCGCCCTCGTTGGGCGCGGTGACCTCCGACTCCTGAATGACGCCCATCGCCTGCTGGTACCCCTCCTGGAACGTCTCGGGGTCGGCGGGCTTCGGCATGTCAGTCCCCGATTTCACGACGACCGCTTTGACGTTCTTCGATCCCATGACCGCGCCCGTGCCGCCGCGGCCGGACGCCCGATCGTCCTCGTTCATCACGCAGGCGTAGCGGACGCCGTTCTCGCCGCCCGGGCCGATCGTCATCACGGAGAGGTTCTTGCCGACGGCGCCGTCGACCTCCTCCCCGAGCGCGTCGATCGCCTCGTCCGTCTCCTTCCCCCAGAGGTGAGAGGCGTCACGGATCTCGACCTCGCCGTCCTCGACGAACAGGTAGACGGGGTCGTCGCTCTCGCCGTCGAGCAGGATCCCGTCGAGCCCGGACCACTTGAGCCGCGCGCCGGACCAGCCGCCGTGGTGCGAGTCGGTGACCGTCCCCGTCAGCGGGGACTTCGTCACGAGGGCGATCCGGCCGCTCATCACGGTCTGGGTCCCCGTGAGCGGCCCCGTCATGAACGCCAGTCGGTTCTCTGGTCCCAGCGGGTCCACGTCCGGTCCGGCCTCGAAGAGGTACTTCACTCCGAGGCCGCGCGCGCCGATGTACTTCTCCGCGTCCGCGTCGTCGATGCCCTCGTAGCTGACGTCGCCGTCGCCGAGATCGACCTGTGCCACTCGGTCCCTGTAGCCGCCCATTTCAGTCATGGCAGTATGCGGACTGGATGTTTGCGCTTCTGTGTGTTAATTATTGCCATTACTAACCCCCATATCGGGGGGTTCGGGCCGTCGAAGGACCGGCCGGCGCGTTCGAGCGCGCCCGACGTGCGGATCCGCGATTGGTCATACGCCCTACGTTTATCACGGTCGCCCGGCATCTCCGGGTATGGGCGATCAGAGCGTCGTCGACCGGCTTCGCCGACCGGAGTACACGGGCGAGAACCGGTGTCTGCCGTGCACAGCGTTGAACGTCGCGCTCGCCGTCGTCGCCGCGGTCGCGGTCGCGGCCGGCGGCCTCGCGGCGGGCGGGTCCCGTGCCTCCGCGGCCGGCGCCGGCGGTGCCGTGTTCGCCGCCGCGCTGGCCGCGATCGCGCTGCGCGGCTACCTGATCCCGGGGACGCCGACGATCACGCGCCGGTACTTCCCCGACCGAGTTCTCGAGGCGTTCGGCAAGGGGGACGCCGACCGCCCGGTCCTCGAATCGGTCGACGACGAGGCGATCGCGGCGACGCTGTCGCGGGCGGGCGTGCTGGCCGAGGACGGCGACGCCGTCGTCCTCGCCGACGGGTTTCGGACGGCACTCCGCGAACGGATCGAATCGGGCGACTCGGACGCGCAGGTAGACCCGGACGTGGACGGGGTTCGCGCGGCGTTGTGCGCGGACGACGTCAGGGCGCTCGGAGCGACCTCGTTCGAGGTCGACGGCGAGGGGATCGAGCGCTGGGTCTCGGCCGAGGCGGTCGCCGTGGACGCCGCGCTCGCCGCCGAGCTCGACGACCGGCTCGACGGTTGGGAGGCCCTCCACCGCGGCGACCGACGCGACGTGTTGACCGGGCTCCGACTGCGCGTCGAACGCTGTCCCGCGTGCGGCTCCCCCACGGAGACGACGGTCGAACGGCTCGACCACTGCTGCCGTCGCCCCCACGTCGCCGTCCAGACGGCGTGTCGGGAGTGCGAGGCGCTGCTCGGGGACCACGTGGTGCCCGCGTCGGCCGCGGACACGTGGATCGAACGCGTGGACGGCGAGGAGCCGTCCGACCGGCCCGCGTCTCCGTCGGCCTGACGCCGCGCGGCGCGTCCTCCGTGGAGCCGCGCTCGCGCTCGCGGCGGTTGTGAGACGCGACCGTCGGGCGACTCAGTCGATCCGGAACTCCGCCAGCGTCTCGGGGTCGATCTCGATCCCGAGCCCCGGCCCGTCGGGGACGGGGACCTCGGTCCCCTCGTTCCGGATCGGGTCGACGGCGAGCCCCTCGCGGATCGGGTTCGGCGTGCGGTCGAACTCCAGCCGGGGCGATCCCGGCAGCGTCGCGAGCAGCTGGAGGCTCGCGGCGAGCGCGACGGCGCTCCCGAACACGTGCGGGTACGTCGCCACCCCGGCGGCGTCGGCGGTCTCCGCGGCCCGGCGCGCCGACGTGAGCCCGCCCGCGCTGGTCACGTCCGGCTGGAGGACGTCGACCGCGCCGGCGTCGACGACGCGGCGGAACTCGGGCGCGAGGGCCCAGCACTCCCCGCCGGCAATCGGGACATCGGCGTCCCGGTTCAGCCGCGCGTACGCCTCGGTCCGGTCGGGCGGGAGCGGCTCCTCGAAGAACCGCACGTCGAGGGCCGCGAGCCCGTCGGCAACCCGGCGGGCCGCGGGGAGGTCGTACGCGTGGTTCGCGTCCGCCATCAGCGCGACGTCGTCCCCGACGGCCTCCCGCACGGCGCGGACCAGTTTCACGTCGGCCTCCGGCCCCCAGCCGAAGTGGCGCTCCGTGCCGATCTTCATCTTGAGCGCGTCGAACCCCGCCTCGACGTGCGACTGGGCCTCGGCGACGACCGCCGCCTCCAGCTCGGCGAACTCGTCGACCGGGGGCCAGAAGTGCCCGGTGGCGTATGCGGGGACCGCGTCGCGGCGCGCGCCGCCGAGCAGCGTCGCGACGGACGCCCCCGCCGCTTTCCCGCGGAGGTCCCACAGAGCGAGGTCGACGCCGCTGACGACGCCGGCCGGCACCGTCGAGTGGTACGCCGAGCGGAGGTCGAAGACAAGGTCTTCGTGGATCGACTCGACTTCCCGGGCGTCGCGCCCGCGGAGCAGCGGTGCGACCCGGTCGTCGACGGTCTCGCGGGTACCCGCGATCGGTCCCCAACACTCTCCCCAGCCGACGGCGCCGTCGGCGGTCTCGATCCGGACCAGGCAGTACTCGCGCGAGGAGATCCACTTCTGGGCGTTCGCGAACCGCTCGTCGAGCTCTCGCCTGAGCGGCACCGCTTCGACGCTGCGTATTTCCATGGTGGTCTGTACGCGGTGTGCGTCGATCGTAATAAAGGATGATGAGTATCGAGCCCGTTCGGCCACAGCTTCAGGCGGGACCCGGCGGTATCGACGCGTATGTCAGGAGACGACGCCTCGACCGCGCGACCCGTGTTTCTGAAATAACTAAAAAATTACATTTTCTTCTTAATACCATATAGGACATATTAATGGGAGTTGCCATCACCGTGTCAGACATCCCCAGACGACGGTCGCATGTACCACGGAATCAGCGACGTGAAATCGCGCCGTCGACGAGATATCAAGCCATCGACGAAGGGGCCGCGCCAGCCGCGTCGTGATCGTCGCGGAGCACCGCGACCGGATCGGGTTCCGATCACGCTCTTCGTTTCGATTCGAGCCGTTTTCGGAGCGGATCGGGTTATTCAGCAGCGACGGCGACGTACGGCCCGTGGTGTTCATCGGCGAGTCGGACCCCGGTTTCATCAACTCCCAGCGTGGTTCGGAACTTGGTCGTTCCCTGGCTGTAGGTCAGCTCTGTGAGCGCAGTCGCGAACGGTAGCCCGAAGCCGACTGGTGCGGCAATATATAAAAACTCAGTACTGTATTCAAAATTTATAATTATCGGGATTGAGCCGAACCTGAGGTGCATCGACGGTCGGGGCGTTGCACCCCGGTTCGCGAGCTCCGCGTTGGTTTCGACTCCACGGCCGTGACGTCCGTTAACGGATTCCGGGTTCGCTTTTCCGGGGAGGACGACTCCGAATATGTTCGGGGGAAGAAACGCGGGGGCCGGGCGCGGACTGAACGTATGGATCCGCCGCGGCTCACGACGCTGTTGACCTGGTCGGTCGCGGGGACGTATCTGCTCGTCGCGCTCGGGGCCACGGCCGCCACGGAGGTCGGCTCTGCGGTCGCCGCGGTCCACCACGTTGCGGCGGTGGTCGTCGGCGTCCTGCTCGCCGCCACGGCGCTTCTCGCCCGCCGAACGGCGGCCTCGCGTCGCGTCCGCGTCGGAACGATCGCGGTCCTGCTCGCGTATCTGGGACAGGCCGGCGTCGGGCTCGCGGGCCGCACCGGCGTCGTCCCGTTCGACGGCGGAGTGCACCTGTTGGGAGGGATCGGCGTCTTCGCGGTCCTCCTCGCGACGCTCGTGATACGAGTGGAGGCGACGACGAGCGGTCCGGGGGTGGAGATGACGACGAGCGACTCGGCCGGCATCGGTGACCGCGGAGCGTCGAGCGCGGCCGACTGCGACGCCCCGACTGCAACGACCGAACGCGACGCGCTCACAGTTAGGAGTCGACTTCGGGCGTACCTCGAGCTGACCAAGCCCCGGTTGATGTGGCTGTTGTGCCTGCTCGCGCTGGCGGGGATGGGGCTGGCCGTCGCCGCCGGCGCCGCGCTCGACGGCGTGACCGTCGTCGCGACCCTCGCGGGCGGCGTCCTCGCGATCGGCGCGGCGGGCGCGTTCAACCACGTGTACGAGCGCGACCGCGACCGCAAGATGCGGCGGACCGCGGATCGTCCGATCGCGACCGATCAGGTCGGCGTCGGCCGGGCGATCGGCTTCGCCGTCGCGCTCGTCGTCGCCTCGATGGCGGTCCTCCTCGCGTTCGTCAACGCGCTCGCGGCCGCGCTCACGGCGGCGGCGGTCGTCTACTACGCGTACGTGTACACGGTCCTGTTGAAGCCGACCACGCGGTGGAACACGGTGATCGGCGGGGGATCCGGCGCTCTGCCGGCTCTGATCGGGTACGCCGCGGTGACGGGGACCGTCGGCCTCCCGGCGGTCCTGCTCGCAGTCGTCGTCTGCTGTTGGACCCCCGCGCACTTCTACAACCTCGCGATCGCCCACCGCGAGGACTACGCGCGGGCCGACTACCCGATGCTGCCGGTGGTCGCGGGGGTCGCGACCGCGCGGCGGCGGATACTCGCGTGGCTCGGCGTCACCCTGATCGCCGCGGTCCTGCTGGGGGCCGTCACCGAGCTCGGCGTCCTCTACGCGCTCACCACCACGGCGCTCGGAGCGCTGTTCGTGCGGAGCGTCGCCCGACAGTACGACGTCGGCCGGCAGGGGGCCGACGACGTACGGGCCGCCGCCTACCGGAGCTTCCACGCCTCGAACGCCTACCTCGGGGCCCTTCTCGCGGCCATCCTCGTGGAGACGCTCGCGGTGTGAACCCGCCCGGGCGAACATGTGCGTGACAACGCTCACCACGGGTATCCGTGTATCTAACGTGTGAGCGACCGATGAGCAACCGTACGACACGCGACGACGGGGATGTTCCCGCGATGCAACGCCTCTACAACCGGATCTGGCTGTTGGCCGCGGCGGCGATACTGTTCTTCCTCGTTGCCTACGTCGGATGGGGGTTGCTCGACATCCTGTCGCTGCCCGCGAGGTGAGATCCCGTGAGCAACCCACTCGAAGACCCCGACGACGACTGGTGGAACTCCCCGGTGAACCGCCGCGAGAGCATCTGGCTCGGACTCGCTGGCGCGTGGTCGCTCGGCATCTTCACGTGGATGGCCGGGTTCACGCAGTTCGGCGATCAGAACCCCATCGGGACGACGTACGACGTCGACCCCGAGGAGTACCAGGCGCGCGTCGGCGAATACAAGGAGACCACCGAGGAGACCGACGACGGGCTGATCCCGCCCGGCGACGACGTGTACGTCGGCGCGATGCGGTTCAACTGGGACGGGCTCCCGGTCGTCCTCGAAGCGGGCCGCGAGTACGACATTCATCTCGGCGCCTACGACGTCCAGCACGGATTCTCCGTCAGGCCCGAGGAGAACCTGAACAAGCAGATCAACCTCCAAGTGTTCCCGGGCTCCGAGTGGGTGATCCCGATGACGTTCGACGAGCCGGGCACCTACCACGTCGTCTGTAACGAGTTCTGCGGACAGGGGCACCGGACGATGCACGGTCGCTTCACGGTGGTGGAGGGGTAGCATGTCGGCGATCGCCTCGCTGTTCCGGAACGACTACGGCGCGGACGGGTTCCGCGCGTGTTCGGTGACCGGGCTCGACGTCCACCGGTCCGTGGAGAACTACGTGAAGCTGTTCGGGCTGACTGCGGTGATCGCGCTCGCCGTCGGCGGGAGCTTCGCCTTCTCCGTCGCGATGACCCGCTGGGAGTTCGTCGGCCTGCTCGACGCGAGCAGCTACTACACGCACCTGAGCATGCACGCGTGGAACCTGCTCATCTTCTGGATGGTGTTCATGGAGATCGCCGTCCTCTACGTCGGCGGCCCCATGGTGCTCGGCCGGGAGCTCCCGCTCCGCCGGCTCGCCGCCCTCGGCTGGGTCACGATGGTGGTCGGCGCGATCGGTGTGAACGCGTCCATCTGGCTGGCCGAGGCGCCGAACGAGGCGCCGCTTTTGACAGCGTACGTCCCGCTGCCCGTCACGCCGTGGTTCTACGGCACGGCGATCGTCTTCCTGCTCGGGGCGACGATCGCGGCGCTCCCGTTCTTCGCGACGATCTGGTCGGAGACGCGCGACAGCGACAGGACGCTCCCGCTCGTCGCCTTCGGCGCGTTCGTCACGGGAATCATCGCCGTGGAGGCGATCCTCGGCGGCATCGCCGCGTTCGCGTACGCGCTCGCGTGGCGGATCGACCTCATCGCCTCGGTGGACCCGGGCATCTACCGACAGCTCTACTGGATCATCGGCCACGGGAGCCAGCAGATCAACCTGCTCGCGATGATCACGGTGTGGTACTTCCTCACGCACGTCGTGGGGGGCGCGGTCGTTGTCTCCGAGAAGATATCCCGGACCGCCTTTATCCTCTACCTCTTCTTCATCAATCTCGGGGCGGCCCACCACCTGCTCGTCGACCCCGGCATGTCCGCCGGCTGGCGCATCTGGAACACCTCCTACGCCTTCTACGGCGCGGCGTTCGCGAGCATGATCCACGCGTTCGCGATCCCGGCCGGGATCGAGGCCGGGCGCCGCCGGCGAGGACAGGGCGGCGGGCTGTTCGGCTGGCTCACCTCCGCGCCGTGGCGGAACCCCGTCTTCGCCGCGACGATCTTCAGCATCATCCTCTTCGGCTTCCTCGGCGGGATCACCGGCGTCGTAATGGGCCAGATCCAGGTGAACATGACCTGGCACAACACCCTCGCGACGGTGGGACACTTCCACGCCACCGTCGCGCTCGGGACGACGCTCGCGTTCTTCGGGCTCGTCCTCTTCGTCATCAAGACGATGTTCCGTCGAGACTTCGTCTCGGACGCGCTCGCTAGCGCGATCCCGTACGCCTACGGGGCCGCGATGAGCGTCGCCACGCTGATGCTCATGTACGCGGGGATCCTCTACGGCGTGCCGCGCCGGACCGCCGAGGCCGTCAGGAACATCCCCGGCTCGGAGTTCAGCTTCGCGGCCGCGGTCCCGATATTCATGATCTTCGGGGTCTTCGCGCTGTTGGCGATCCTCTCCGGCGTCCTGTTCGTCGGCGTCTCGGTCGGCTCGCTGCTGTTCGGCGACCGGCTCCCCGACGGCGACGATGGGGGGATGCTCCCCGAGGGCGGGCTCCACGCCGACGGCGGCGAGCCGGTTCACGCGGTCGAGCTCCGGGGGACGTTCGCGCTCTGCCTGATCTTCCTCGGCGTCTTCGCCGCCGTCTACGTGCTGAACTGGTACCTGTTGACCCAGCTGTGGGCGATCGGCGCGTAGCCGCCGACCGCCCGAACCACCGACCGGCTCACCGCCGGACCCACCTCTCGAATCGACGACCGACCGCACGACACCCAACGAATGACCGACGCTTCACGAACGACTCCTCGGACGCGACTCGGCGGTACCGTTCGCCAGGCCTGGCGCGACTTCCTGAGCGTCTACTACGCGAACACGCCCGTCTGGCGCTGGCTGAAGAGCGGCGCGCTCGTCTTCCTCGGGCTCTTCCTGTGGATGGGCGGGAACGTCCTGTCGGCCTACTGGATAGACGCGACCGCGCTGCGGTACGCGATCGCCTACGGCTTCGTCCTGATCGCCTGGGGGCCGCTCACGCACGTGTTCGTCGTTCCGACCGTGATCCGCCTGCGGCGCACCGCCGAGAGCCCCGCCGTACGACGGATCGTTCGCCACGGGTCGAAGATCAACTTCGCGACGTTCCTCGTGATCGTCGCGGTCGCGGGGACGCTCGCGCCGGGCGTGATGCTGCTCGACTTCTCGTCAGGGTTCGGCGCGGACGGCGGCGACGTGACCGCGGAGCTCGTCTGCGACACCGACGGCGACCCGGTCACCTGCGAGCTCGAGACGTCCGAGGGCGTCGACCACGTCGTGCTCCTCGCCGGCGGCGACGAGATCGACCGGAGCGACGAGCCGCCGTACGCGGTGTCGGCCCCGCGCGAGTCGCTCTCCGACGGACCGTCCGGAAAACAGTTCGAGATCGAGTTACGAGACGCGGACGGAGAGACTCTCCGACGGTTCGTCCGGACCGTTTGACGAGCCCGTCGAATCGGCCCGTCGCTCCGGACTGGCGGCCGCGGCTCACTCTCGCAGCACCGAGCGCGTCGAGTTCGTCACGACCACCGCGCTGCTGGCGGCCATCGCCAGCGCGGCGAAGAAGGGGTTGAGCGCGCCCGCGACCGCGAGCGGAACGGCCACGGCGTTGTAACACAGCGCCCACGCCACGTTCTCTCGGATGCGCCGCCGCGTCCCGGCCGCGAGGTCGAACACGGTCTCGACCGCGCGCAGGTCCTCGCCGGTGATCACGGCGTCCGCGGCCTCGACGGCGCGGGCCGTCCCGTCGCCCATCGCGATCCCGAGATCGGCCGCCGCGAGCGCCGGCGCGTCGTTCGTCCCGTCGCCGACCATCGCGGTCGTGCCGGCGGCCGCGAACCCCCGGATCGCCTCAAGCTTGCCGTCCGGTGGGACGCCGGCGAAGACCTCGTCCACCGCGTGGTGGTTCCGGAACCGGTCGGCGCGCGGGCCGTCGTCACCGGTCAGGACGACCACCTCCCGGTCGGCGAACGCCGCGAGCGCCTCGTCCCATCCCTCCCGGTCGCGGTCCTCGACGGCGATCACCCCGCGGGCCGCGCCGTCCCACCCTACGACGACCGGCAGCGCGCCCCGATCCGCGACGCCGTCGACGCGGTCTCGCAGGTCGTCGGGGACCGGGCCGCACTCGCGTTCGATCAGACCGAGAGTCCCGACGACGACGCGCGTGGCGGTCGTTCGGTCGCCCGACGCGCTCGTTCGGTCGTCGGACGCGGTCGTTCGAGCCTCGGAGGCGCCGCCGGCGACGAGCTCCCCCGAGATCCCCGCGCCGGGGTGCCGTGTAAAGGACTCGACCGTCGTCTCGTCGAGGCCGCCGTCGGTCGCCGGCCGGTCTTCGGTCGTCGGCCGCCCGCCGCTCGCCGCCTCGCGGATCGCGTCCGCGACGGGGTGATCGGCGCGGCGTTCGAGCGCGGCGGCGCGCCGGAGCGTCCGGTCGTCGCCGTACGTCGCGCCGACGCGCATCTCCCCCGCGGTGAGCGTCCCGGTCTTGTCGAAGACGACCGTCTCGGTCTCCCGCGCGACTTCGAACACCGAGGAGTCGGTGACGACGACGCCGCGGGCGAGCGCGTCGCGGAGCCCGCCGGAGACGGCGAGCGGGGTCGCGAGTCCCATGGCGCACGGACAGGAGACGACGAGGACGGTCAGGCCGGCGAGCATCGCGGCCGCGACCGTCTCGCCGGTCGCGAGCCCCCAGCCGGCGACGAGCAGTCCGAGCGTCAGCACGACCGGCACGAATACGGTCGCGAGCGCGTCGACGAACCGCTGGACGCCCGGCGCGGCGGTCTGAACCTCCCAAAGGGCGGCGGCGAGGCTGTCCGCGGTGCTCTCCGCGTCCTCGCCGACCCGCATCACGACCGCACCGTCGGGTCCGCGCTCGTCGGGCCCGCGCTCGTCGGCGTCGCCGACGTCACCGAGCAGAGTCGCGCCGCCGATCACGGGATCGCCGGGCTCCTTTCGCACCGGGAGCGACTCCCCGGTGATCACGGACTCGTCGGCGTCGGCGGTCCCCTCGATCACGGTGCCGTCGATCGGGACGGGCTCCCCGGGCGCGACCCGGACCCGGTCGCCCGGTTCGAGGCCCGCAATCGGGACGGACTCGGTGCCGGTCGGGGTGAGCCGCGTGGCCGACTCGACGCGGGCGGCCGTGACGGTTTCGAGGAGGTCGTTGGCCCGCGATCGGACCCGTCGCTCGTAGTACCGGCCGAGCGAGACGACCATCACGACGGCGACCGTCACGTCGTAGTAGAGGTGCGTGCCGCCGGTCGCGAGCGCGAGGGTGCTGTACGCGTACGCGGACAGCGCGGCGACCGCGACGAGGAGGTCCATGTTCGGCCGCCGCGCCCGGACGCTCACGTACGCCCCCCGCAGGAGCGGCGCGCCCGTGTACGCCAGCAGCACGGTCGTGAGGACCGCGATGAACGCGAGCGGGAGATACCGGCCGACGGCCGTGGTCGCGTCGATCGCGAGGACGTTCGCCTCGATCCCGAGGTAGCTCGGGTACAGCGACAGGACGTACCACGGCATGATCAGCATCGAGAGAAACGCGCCGACCGCGAGCCGTTCGACCGCGCGGTCGTCCGGGCGACCCCCCGCGGGGCCGTCGCCGGCGGGCATCTCGCCCCCGTTCTCCGTCGGCGTCCCCTCGCGGAACCGGAGCGCGTACCCGTAGCCGGAGAGCGCCGCCGGAAGCTCCCCCCGCTCGATCGTCTCCGTATCGTAGACGACCCGAGCGGTCTCGGTGCCGTAGTTCGCCTCCACCGCGCGGACGCCCGGACGGTCGTCCGCGCGCAGCCCGAGGAACGCCTCGCAGGTCGTGCAGTGCATCCCGTCGACCGCCAGGTACGCCTCCGCCGCGTCCGGCGGAAGCGCCGTCTCGGTCGTCGCTCGGTCGCCGTCGGCCGGCGCTTCCCCGAGCCCGTCAGCCCCCGCCTCGGCGTCGTCTACGTCGTCGAGCCGGCGGGCAACCTCCAGGCAGCCGCGGCAGCAGAACTCGCCGTCGACGTCGGCCGCGCCGACGGGCGGGTCCGGGGTCGGGAGGTCGCAGAGCCGACAGCGTCCCATCGGTCACACTCGCTCGCCGACCCGGGAATCAGTGTCCGCGAACACGTTCGGGTGGCGGCCGACGAACGAGGGACCCGACTGCGGGTCGACCGCCCCGGTCCGGGACAGCGGGCCCACGTCGGAACGTCGGCGTCGGGGGGATTCGAAGCGCGCTCGCTACCGGTCCCGGATGCGGCTCCTCCTCTGTACGGCACCGCTGCTCGCGACGTTGCTCGCGGCGGAGAAAGTGGGGCCGGAGGGATTTGAACCCCCGATCGACTGATATCTCCGGTGCGCCTCGGAACTCCAGAGGGTCGTCAACGCGAGCGATGATCAGTCGCCCGCTCGGTATATCAGTCTGGAGCGTCGTCCCGGGCGCGAACCTCTGGAGTCAGTCGCCATGCCTGGCTTGGCCACAGCCCCACGCGGTATCGCAATAGGTGGTTGCCGAAACGCGGATAAAGGGGTTTCGATCGAAAGCGATCGGGGGACGAGAGGGCGACGCGAGCGGGACCGACACGGAGCGACGCTCGGCCGCCGTCGACGGCGATCTCCTCAGCGGTCGTCGGCGCTCCAGTCGCACTCCTGGCATTTGAAGCCGGTGACGAACTCAGTGACGCTCGGCATGTAGCCGACGGTGATGACGTCGCCGCCGCACTCCGGGCAGTCGCGGTCGGCGTCCGCTATCGACTCGGCTTCGAGCACCGGTTCGCCCTCGACGAGCTCCGCGAGCGTCTCCGGCGTCACCATTCGGCCCTGCACGACGCGGTTGGACATACCCCGCGTAGACGGCGGAGCACCTAAACCCCGGCGACACGGCCATGCGGAGCCCCACCGATCCGGACGCGGCGCCTACAGCCAGGGCGCCCGGGAGTCGTCGTCGGTGAACGGGTCCGTCTCGTCGTCGCTCGCGTCGCGGTCGCCGCCGTTGGCCAACGCCGCCACGTCGTCGTCGACGATGGGGCCGGGGGCGTTCGGCGGCGTGTCGAGCGGCGGGTCGGTCGGCGCGCGCTCCCCGTCAGCGGGAGCGTCGCCGGCGGCGCCCCCGTCGTCGCCGCTCCCCGCCGCGTCGGTGCCCTCGTCGTCGCCGCCGGCGGGACCGTCGTCCGGCGAGTCGTCGGCGGCGCCCGCGACGGGGTCGGCGTTCGGGTCGTAGGCGAACAGCGTGGTGACGGCGAGGACAGCCAGCGCGATGGGCGCCTCGGTCTGCATCAGGTCGAACGGCCCGAGCAGGATCGGGAGCGCGAGCACGCCGAGCGCGACCGCCGAGCCGAACCGGAAGCGGTCGATGTCGACGCGGCCGCGGAGGTGCGGCGACAGCAGCGCGACCGCCAGCGCGAACGCGACGCCGACGCCCGCCGCGGCGGCGCCGTTGACCACGTACTCCGGCGAGGTCTCGATCGCGAAGCCGCTGGGGTCGAAGCTCGCGACGAGCCCGAGCGAGATGATGACGCCGGGGCTCGGCAGGAACTCGCCGATCTCCGAGCTCGCGGTCTTGGCGGCGATCGTGAGGATCACCAGGCCGGCGAACCGCTCGAAGACGGGGAGGTTGAGGAACCCCCTGAACGTGGGCGCGAAGGCGGCTTCGAGCGCCGCCAGCGGGACGATCACCGCGCCGATCAGCAGCACGGAGGTGACCATCTGCCGGCGGTCGCCGTCCATCTCCGCGAGGATCACGGCCGCGGTGGCCGAGCCGCCGAAGATGAGGATCCCGGTCTCGACGACGCCGGTCGCGGTGCTCAAGACGCCGGCGACGACTAAGGCGGGGAAGATGCCGTCGATCAGCGGCAACACCATGACCGTCGCGAGCAGCTTCGTCGCGCTGCCCACCTGCCGCTCTAAGCGGAGCGCTATCGGGTGGCGTGAGACGCTCATTCAGGGTCGATGTCCCTGACCGACGGGTACACGGTGGGAAGCGGACGACCCGCGATAGCCGAGGGCCCGGCGTGCGGAGTCGAAGCCGAAGGCGGCCCGACGAGCCCGTGTGAAGAGTTTGCGCGGATTGCCGGCTGTAAAGGAGGCGCCGAGGGTGCGGATCGGCTGGCCGGCGGTGCGCGCGTTCACGGGACTGTCGGAGTCCATACCCCATATACGCGTTTCGGTCGCGTTAAAGGTTGTGTGAGACCCGTCCGCACGACACGGACGATCACCGCCGAGAACTTATAAATCAAGGTGCGAACCGACGATCGATACCGCGTTTCGTCGACGGATCGTCGCTGCGTTCGTCGTCCGGGTGCCGATCCGTGGGTTTCGGATTCGCGCGCGAGTCGGACGTATCCCCAGAAGCGATCTCGACCCGACGGAAACGGCCTTGATCCACAATATTGTATATATTATGATCTAGAATGAGAACGACGTGCACGTCCGTGCTGACTCGCAACGTTTTTTATCCGGCACTCATGACGGTTTATATGGAGACCAACTCCGGTCGATTCTCTGCGAAGCTCGACGTGCCGGAAGCGCTGACGTTCGACGACGTGCTCCTCCGACCCAAGGAGAGCCGGGTGGAGCCCGACGACGCCGACCTCTCCGCGCGCGTCTCGAGGAACGTCGAACTCACCGTACCGGTCCTCTCGGCGGCGATGGACACCGTCACCGAGAGCGACCTCGCGATCGCGATGGCCCGCGAGGGCGGGCTCGGCGTCCTCCACCGCAACATGACCGTCGAGGAGACGGCCGCCGAGGTCGAGCGCGTCAAGCGCGCCCACGAGCTCGTCATCCGCCGGGAGAACGTCGTGACGGTCGCGCCCGACGACACGGTTCGGGAGGCCGACTCCCTGATGGAGCGCGAGGGCGTCTCCGGCGCCCCGGTCGTCGACGAGGACGACGCCGTCCTCGGGATCATCTCCGGGACCGACATCCGCCCCTACCTCGAGGTCGGCGAGGACGACGCCGTCAGCGAGGCGATGACCGACGAGGTCATCACCGCGTCGGAGGACGTCGACGCCCGCGAGGCGCTCGAACTGATGTACGACCACAAGATCGAGCGCGTCCCGATCGTCGACGGCGACGACCGGCTCGTCGGGCTCGTCACCATGCAGGGCATCCTCCAGCGCCGCGAGCACGAGGAGGCCGCCCGCGACGAGCGCGGGCGCCTGCTCGCGGGGGTCGCCGTCGGGCCCTTCGAGGAGGAGCGCGCGATCGCGGCCGACGAGGCCGACGTCGACGTGATCTTCATCGACTGCGCGCACGCTCACAACCTCAACGTGCTCGACTCCGCCCGGGCGATCAAAGGGACCGTCGACGCCGACGTCGTCGTCGGCAACGTCGGGACTCGCGAGGCCGCCGAGGCCGCCGTCGACTTCGCCGACGGGCTGAAGGTGGGGATCGGGCCGGGGTCGATCTGCACCACGCGCGTCGTGAGCGGCGCCGGGATGCCCCAGATGACCGCGGTCTCGGAGGTCGCGGACGTCGCGTCCGAACACGGCGTCCCGGTGATCGCCGACGGCGGGATCCGCTACTCCGGCGACGCGATCAAGGCGCTCGCCGCGGGCGCGAACGCGGTGATGCTGGGCTCGTACTTCGCCGGCACCGACGAGGCGCCCGGCCGCGTCATCACGATGCAGGGGAAGAAGTACAAGCAGTACCGCGGGATGGGCTCCGTCGGCGCGATGAAGTCCGGCGGCGGCGACCGGTATCTCAAGGAAGAGGACGAAGACGAGGAGTTCGTCCCCGAGGGCGTCGAGGCCGCGACCCCGTACAAGGGGAGCCTCGCCTCGGAGCTCCACCAGCTCACCGGCGGCATCTGCTCCGGGATGGGGTACGTCGGCGCCGCGACCGTCCCCGAACTCCACGAGCGCGCCGAGTTCGTCCGCGTCTCCAGCGCCGGCCAGACCGAGGGCCACCCGCACGACGTGATGATCACCGACGAGGCGCCGAACTACAGCCCGAACGAGTGATCGGCCGCCGAATCGGTCGGTAGTTGGCCTCCGGTCCGACGGGGCTCGAAAGCGGTGGCGTGGACCCGAAGAGGTATTTTAATATAGTCCGCGGAGAGACGAACCGTGTGAGCGAACACGTCGTCGCTCCGAGAACCCATGAGTGAGCAACCGCCGCTGGTCCTCGTGGTCGAGGACGAACCGGACCTGGCCGACCTGTACGCCGCGTGGCTCGGCGACGAGTATCGCGTTCGGACCGCGTACGGCGGCCAGGAGGCGCTCGATCGGCTCGACGAGGTCGACGACGACGTCGATGCGATCCTCTTGGACAGGCGGATGCCCGGCCTCTCGGGCGACGAGGTGTTGGCGGCCGTCCGCGAGCGCGGTATCGACTGCCGGGTCGCGATGGTCACCGCCGTCGAACCCGACTTCGACATCCTGAAGATGGGGTTCGACGACTACCTCGTGAAACCCGTCACCAGCGACACCCTCAAGGACACGGTCACGGGGCTGTTGCGACGGGGCGAGTACGACACGGAGGTACAGGAGCTGTTCTCGCTGACCTCGAAGAAGGCGATGCTGGAGACCG
Source organism: Halorubrum depositum (assembly GCF_007671725.1). Taxonomy (NCBI): domain Archaea; kingdom Methanobacteriati; phylum Methanobacteriota; class Halobacteria; order Halobacteriales; family Haloferacaceae; genus Halorubrum; species Halorubrum depositum. Next base: position 401,318 of record NZ_VCNM01000002.1, read on the forward strand.
AGAAGAGCGCCACCGAGCTCGCCGACAACGAGGAGTACCGCCGCCTCACCGACCGGATAGCGGAGCTTCGATCGCAGGCCGACGAGTCGCTGGAGGCGGTCACCGAGGACGACGAGGACTTCGCGAAGCTGTTTCAGGAGTTCGACGACGGGAACTGACGGTCCGGGCGCGGCCCTCGACAGACATCCGACGCGACCCCGGACCCGTGACCCGCCGACTATTTAAATACGGTCCGGCCGAACCGACGATCGAATGCGCGTCAGCGACCTCCCGCTCGCGGAGCCGTACGTCGACCACTTCGCCGAGCGGGGGATCCGCGAGCTGTACCCGCCGCAGGCGGCCGCCGTCGACGCCGGCGTCTGCGAGGGTGCGAACGTCGTCGCCGCGATCCCCACCGCCTCGGGCAAGACGTTCGTCGCCGAGCTGGGGCTGTTGACCGCGGACGGCCCGGGGCTGTACGTCTGTCCGCTCCGCGCGCTCGCCCGGGAGAAGTACGAGGCGTTCGCCGCGCTGCCCGGCGTCGACGTTGGGATCTCCACCGGTGACTTCGACGCCACGGGCGAGGCGCTCGCCGGCAACGACGTCGTCGTCGCCACCAGCGAGAAGGTGGACTCGGCGATCCGAAACGGGGCCGACTGGGTCGACGAGCTCGCCTGCGTCGTCGTCGACGAGGTCCACCTCCTCGGCGCGGAGCGCCGCGGCCCGACGCTCGAAGTGACGCTCGCGACGCTGCGCCGCCGGAACCCCGACGTGCAGGTCGTCGCGCTCTCGGCCACCGTCGACAACCCGGAGGCGATCGCCGGGTGGCTGGACGCGACGCTCGTCGAGTCCGACTGGCGCCCCGTCGACCTCCGGACCGGCGTCGCCGTCGGCGGGCACGTCGAATTCGACGACGGGACGGCGATCGACGTCGCGGTCGACGGCGAGCGGAGCGGTGAGACCGCCGACGCCGAGGAGGCCGACAACGTCGACGACGACGACGACGGCCCGGACGACAGCGAGGTCACGGCCGCGCTCGTCGCCGACACGGTCGTCGACGGCGGCCAGTCGCTCGCGTTCGTCCGGTCGCGGACCGAGGCGGTCGCGCTGGCGGAGCGGCTCGCCGAGGACGGGCTCGCCGAGGGGATGGGGATCGAGGCGGCTGCGGCGGCGGCCGCCGACGAGGTCGAAGACGTCGACGGCACGGTCACCGGGCGACAGCTCGCCGACTGCCTCCGGTCGGGCGTGGCGTTCCACCACGCCGGGCTCCGCTCCGGGCACCGCTCCGTCGTCGAGGCGGCGTTCCGCGACCGCGACGTCGCCTGCATCTGCGCGACGCCGACGCTCGCCGCCGGCGTCAACGTCCCCGCGCGGCGCGTCGTGGTCCGCGACCAGAAGCGCTACGCCGGGTCGGCGATGGAGTGGCTCCCGACGCTGGAGGTCCACCAGATGTGCGGCCGCGCGGGCCGCCCCGGGCTCGACCCGCACGGCGAGGCGGTGCTCGTCGGCGACGCCGACACCGAGGCCGAGCTCATCGAGCGGTACGTGGAGGGCGAGCCCGAGGCCGTCGAGTCGAAGCTCGCCGACCCCGCGTCCCTCCGCACGCACGTCCTCTCCGCGATAGCGACCGGGTTCGCCGAGACGGAAGAGGAGATCCTCGGCGTGTTCGAGGGCACCTTCTACGCCCGGGAGGCGGGCGCCGGCGGCCTCGCCGACGCCGTCGCCGTCGCGGTCGACGACCTCGTCGCCGCCGGGATGGTCCGCCGGGAGACCGGCGGCGTCGACGCGTACCGGCTGGTGGCCACGCCGGTCGGCGAGACCACCTCGAAGCAGTATGTCAGGCCGGAGACCGGCGAGCGGATCGTCGCCGGGCTCCGGACCGCCGCCGGGATGGAGACCGCGACGACGCTCACCGTCTTCGAGGTGATCTGCGACACTCCCGACATGCAGGACACGTACCTCGGCAACGAGGAGCGCGCCGATATCTACCGGTTCGCCCGGGCGAACGCGGGACAGCTGACCACGTCGATGGGCGAGACCGACGACTTCGAGGAGTGGCTGGAGTCGGTGAAGACCGCCCGGATCCTCGACGAGTGGATCGGCGGCGCCACCGTCGAGGAGCTCGTCGAGGCGTACCGGATCGGGCCGGGCGATCTCGACTCGCGAATCGAGCGCGCGGAGTGGCTACTGAGCGCGGCCGAGGCGCTCGCGGAGACGACCGGCGTGAGCGTGCCGGCGGTCTCGCGGGCGAGAGCGCGGCTGTGAGCGGAGTGAGAAGAGGCGACCGAGCCCGTCAGTCGGCCGGCTCGACGGCCCGGTGGAACGGCGTCCGGGCGATCGTCCGCCGGAGGTCGGCCAGCGAGTCGCGGCCGACCTCGCCGGCGACGGACATCACCGCGAACACCTCCTGTCTGGACACCTTCACGCCGGTCTCGGTGAGCGCGTCCTCGGGCCGGGAGTTGAGCTCGCGGAGGGTGCCGACCGCGAGCAGGTACGGCACGGTCCACGCCTCCATCGTGTTCCCGTTCGAGAGCGGCATCGTCTCCAGGTACGCCTGCGCGTCGTCGAGGAACGACCGGGCGTACTCCGCCGTGCGTCCGACGACGCGGGCGGACGACTCCCGGTTCTCGGGGTGGACGACGCGCTCCTGTTCGACCCCCTCGTCGGCCAGCCACTCGGCCGGGAGGTAGACGTTGTTCTCCTCGGTGTAGTCGTCGTACACGTCCTTCGAGACGTTCACGAGCTGGAGGAGGAGGCCGAACTCCTCGGCGGTCTCGCGGAGGCGCCGCGCCCGCTCGTCGCCGACGTCGCCGCGGGTGAGGAGGTTCGTGATGAGGTTGCCGACGGTGCCGGCGGCGTAGTAGCAGTACTGCTCTAACTCGTCGCGGTCGTCGATGCGGAGCCCGCCCTCGGTGGCGTGGCGGTCGACGAACATCGCCATCCCGTCGACCATCTCCAGTACAGGCGGGACGATGGCCTCGCGGGCCTCCGGGTCTAAGTCCTCGAACGTCGCCACGATCGTCGGGGCCTCGGCGACGACCTCCCAGTCCTCGTCGCGCTCGGCGGGCGCCGGGAGCCACTCGTCGACCGCGTCGCGGAACTCGCCGATCTCGACCTCCGTCTCGGGGTCGACGGCGTCGCGGTACGTGCGCAGCACGTCGCTCTGCGCTTCCGGAGGGATGTGGCCGGCGTCCTCGACGGTGTCGGCGACGCGACAGAGGAGGTAGCCGACGCAGATCTGCGAGGCCATCGGCTCCTCCAATACGTCGACCGTCAGCGCGAAGGTCCGAGAAACGCCCTGAACCGCCTCGTGACACCACGAGAGGTCGGGCTCGACGGGGTCGTGTGCTCGTCCGCTCATTCAGTTACCGACACTTACGGCACAACGCATAAAAAGCCTCGTGGAACGCCGCAAGCGTTCTCGCGCTGGATCGGTGGCGGCGGTGCCGTTTCTTCGGGGCGAAATCGGTGGACCGCGGCTCGATTCGCCGCGAAGAACGGTATCCCCGTGTAGGATCGTGTAGAAACCGATAAGTCGGCGTGCGCGGGAGTGTGTGGCATGGACTTCGCGCTCTCCGAGGAGCAGCGTCAGATCCGCGACACCGTCGCGGCGTTCGTCGACGAGGAGGTCGTCCCCCGGGCCGCCGAGATCGACGAGACCGACGAGTTCCCGGCCGACCTGATCGACGAGATGGCCGAGCTCGGGCTCATGGGAATGCCGTTCCCGGTCGAGTACGAGGGCGCCGGACTCGACTACCACAGCTACGCGATCGGCCTCGCCGAGATCTCGCGCGGCTCCGGCGGGCTCGGCACCGTCGTCGCCGCCCACACCTCGCTCGCCGGTAACATGCTGTACGAGTTCGGCGACGAGCGACAGAAGGAGACCTACCTCAGCGCGCTCAACACCGGCGAGGAGATCGGGGCGTTCGCGCTCTCGGAGGCCGAGGCCGGCTCGGACGTGCCGGCGATGACCACGACGGCAGAGCGCGAGGCGCAAAGCGCCACGGAACGGAGCGGCGTCGCCGCGGAGCGCGACGGCGACGGCTACCTCGTCAACGGCGGGAAGCTCTGGATCTCCAACGGCTCCGTCGCGGACACGGTCACGCTGTTCGCGAAGACCGACCCCGACGCGGGTCGGAAGGGTATCTCCTCGTTCGTCGTCCGACCCGAGGAGGACGACGGGTTTATCGTCGAAGGCACGGAGGAGAAGCTCGGCGACAAGGGGTGTCCGACCGCCGAGCTCCGGTTCGACGACATGTGGATCCCCGAGGACCGCCGGATCGGCGAGGAGGGCGAGGGGTTCGTCCAAGCCCTGAAGACGCTGAACGGCGGCCGGATCACGATCGCGGCGCGCTCCGTCGGCATCGCGCGAGCCGCCCTCGACGAGGCCAAGTCGTACGCGCAGGAGCGCGAGCAGTTCGACCGCCCCATCGCCGACTTCCAGGCCATCCAGCACAAGCTTGCCGACATGGACACGAAGGCCCGCGCCGCGGAACTGCTGATGCACGAGGCGGCGGACCTGAAAATGCGCGGGGAGGGGTACATCAAGGAGGCCGCGCAGGCGAAGCTGTACGCCTCCGAGATCTCCCGGGAGGTCGCCAACGAGGGGATCCAGATCCACGGCGGCTACGGCTACACGAAGGACTTCCCGGCCGAGCGCTTCTACCGCGACGCGAAGCTGAACGAGATTTACGAGGGGACCAGCGAGGTCCTGCGGAACACCATCGCACAGCAGATACTCGACGAGTAGGCGGGCGCAGACGCCGCGCTATTTCTCGTCGTCAGCGGGCTCGTCGTCGCCCTCCTCCTTCTCCCCTTCCTCCCGTTCGCCTCCGCGATGCGCCACGTCCGCGTCCGAGGGGAAGCGGTCCACCGCGTACTCGCCGGTGTCGATCCGCTCGGCAGGCTCGGAGTAGTCGCGCTCGCTGGTGGAGAAGTCGGGTCTGACCACACCGTCGTCGGGTATCTCAGGGCCCGTCTCGGTCTCTTCGGTGTCGTCGACGTCGGTGGCTTCGGCGTCGGGGATCCCGGTCGCGTCCGCGACCTCCGCGGCGCCGGTGGGGTCTGCGGCGGCGTCAGCCGTGTCTTCGGCGTCCGCGATCTCCGCTCCGGCGGCGTCACTCGCATCGTCGTCGTCGGGACCCGACTCGACGATCTCGTCGACGTCGCCCTCGAACCACTCGAAGCGGTCGCGCCGGTCGCGGTGAGTGGTGAGCGCCGACTGGAGCCGCTCCTGTAACGTCTCGCGGAGCTCGATCGCCTCCTCGAGCTCGAAGTCGACGGCGGCGGCCGACGTGCCGCCGAGCGAGCTGCTCCCGGCGGTGTCGGCGACGATCGTCGCCACGTTCCAGCGGCGCTGGAATATCGTCCGGCTGTCGATGACGGTCTGGATCCGGTAGTACGGGACGACCGTCACGGTCCGACTCCAGAAGCCGTTTCGCGTGAGGAGGTGGTCGTCGCCGAGCCAGTAGCCGCGGTGCTTCCACTTCAGGTGCGCGGCGGGCGGCACGGCGAGCAACAGGATCGCCGGGCCGTACCACGGGAGATCGGGGGTCACGTACCAGTCGATCGCGAACGCGATCCCGACGAGGACTGCGACGACGAGCGCGTACCGGACGGCGTAGCGCCATCGGATCCGCTTCGGCGGCCGGGAGAACGTCGGCGTCCCGAACGACTCCACCTCGTGGGCGAGCCGGTAGACGCGGTCCGTCGTCGCGATGGGAACCGCCGCCTGACTCCCCCCATCGCCGGACTGGCCGGGCGCGTAGCCGGCGGTCTCGATCGAGAGGCTCGCGTAGCCGAGGGCCCGCTTCGCCGGGTTGTCGGAGACCATCAGCGTCTGGACCTTCTCGGTCGGGATCGAGCCGCTGTACCGCCGGAACAAGCCGCGCTCGTACCGGAGCTCGTCGCCGGCCCGCGAGAGGCGGAACCCGTAGTAGTTCGAGAACGCGACCCCCGCGCCGAGGACCCACGACACGAGGAACAGCCCGCCGACGGCGACGACCGCGGTCGCGGTGAGCGCGGCGGCGGACGCCTCGGGGATGAATCCCGAGAGAACCGGGACCGATCCCGAGCTCAGGAAGACCAGTAGGCCGATGAGCCGCCCGTCGAACGACAGCGCGCCGACGAGGGCGAGCTCGCCGGGCGAGATGGCGAACAGCTCCTCCTCCGCCGGACCGACCGCGTCGCCGGCGGCGGTCTCGCCGGCCCCCTCCGCCCCGCTCGACTCGGCGGCCGACGAGCCGGACTTGCGACGCTGGACCTCGCGGCGGAGCCGGGTCGCCTCGTCCGGCTTGACGAACCGGATCGACCCCTCCGTGGAGGAGCCGCCCGCGGTCTCGAGATCGACCGCGGCGATCCCGATCGCCCGCTGGATCACGCTCTGGCTCACGTCGACGTTCTGGATCCGGCGGTAGGGGATCTCCCGCTCGCGCCGCGAGATGACCCCGGAGGAGATGTCGAGCGTGTCCTCGGTGAGCTCGTAGTCGAACCGCCGGTAGTAGGCGGTCTCGTACGCGAGCGCCGCGAGGAGGATCGCCCCGCCGGCGGCGGCCGCCGCCGGGAGCCCCCAGTCGTTGCTGTTCGCGACGAAGAAGGCGATCACGACGAATCCCGACACCTTCTGGAGCGCGCGGTACGGGACCGACTGGGGCGCGAGCTTCACACCGCGTCCTCCCCGTCAGCCCGGATCGCCAGTCGCTTCAGCTCCTCGCGGAGGTCGCTCGCGCCGTCCGGCGTCAGTCCCGGAATCCGGACGTCCGCGCCGCGGGAGCCGGCCGTGTAGACGACGCAGGAGGCCAGCCCGACGCCGCGCTCGACCGGACCGCGCCGGGAATCGACGTGCTGGATCCGCACCAGCGGCACCGTCGTCCGGACCTGCGTGACCACGCCGCGGTCGAGGTACAGCGCGTCCTCGCGGATCTCGTAGCTCCACCGCCGGTACTTGAGCAGAGCGTGGGTCACGCCGAGCGCGAGGACGACGCCGCCGGCGGCGAGGGGCGCCCACCTCGGGAGGCGGTCGATGTAGACCCCGCCGGCGAAGGGGAGGGCGAACACCGCCGCGACGATCACCGCGCGGAGGACCCACACGACCCGAACGCGAGGATGCAGCGACTGCGACGTCATCGGCGGTCCCCCGCCGCGTGTCCGTGTCTCATACGCCGCCGTTGTCGGCGCCGACGTATAAGTCCGGGCGAAACGGGGACCGACCGGAGCCCCGCCACGGGCGGCGGTCGACCGTGATAGACAGTTACTGCCATAGTCAATTATTGCCGAAACCGATATCACTCGCCTCCGAGTCGAGGCGAGCATGGCGGACGACCCGTTCGAGAACATGCTGGCACAGATGGACCGCGCGGAGGAGTACGCCGACGTGGACCACGGCGTCTTCGAGCGGCTCAAACACCCCGAGCGCACGCTCAAGGTCACGCTCCCGGTCGAGCTCGACTCCGGCGAGGTGGAGGTGTTCGAGGGGTATCGCTGCCAGTTCGACAGCGCGCGCGGGCCGTTCAAGGGCGGCGTCCGGTTCCACCCGACCGTCACCCAGCGGGAGGTCGAGGCGCTCGCGGGGTGGATGACGTGGAAGACCGCGCTCGTCGACCTCCCGTACGGCGGCGCCAAGGGCGGCGTGATCTGCGAGCCGAAGGAGCTCACTCAGAACGACTTGGAGAGCCTCACCCGTCGATACACGGAGGGGATCCGCCGGATGATCGGCCCCGAGACCGACGTGCCCGCGCCGGACATGAACACGAACCCGCAGACGATGGCGTGGATGATGGACACGTACTCGATGTACGAGGGCCACTCCGTCCCGCAGGTCGTCACCGGCAAGCCGCTAGAGATCGGCGGGACCCCGGGACGGGTCGAGGCCACGGGCCGCGGCGTCTCCATCGTCACCGAGCGGCTCTTCGAGTACCTCGACCGGGACCTCTCGGAGGCGACCGTCGCGATCCAGGGGTTCGGCAACGTCGGGTCGAACGCGGCCCGGCTCCTCGACGAGGCCGGCGCCCGGATCGTCGCCACCTCCGACGTGAGCGGGGCCGCCTACGACCCCGACGGGCTCGACGTGAGCGCGCTCGCCGCGCACGTGAGCGCGGGCGGGCTCATCGAGGAGTACGTCGCCGGCGAGACCCGCGCCGACCGCGGGGATCGCGAGGGAGACGGGAGCGCCGACCGCTGGGACGACCCGGACGAGATCGGCAACGACGAGCTGTTGACGCTCGACGTCGACGTCCTGATCCCGGCCGCCGTCGAGGGCGTGATCACCGCCGACAACGTCGACGACCTGCGCGCGTCGGCGGTCGTCGAGGCCGCGAACGGCCCCACCACCGTTGCGGCCGACGAGGTCCTGACCGAGCGCGACGTGCAGGTGGTGCCCGACATCCTCGCGAACGCCGGCGGCGTCATCGTCTCGTACCTGGAGTGGGTCCAGAACGCCCAGGAGTTCTCCTGGCCCCTGGAGACGGTGAACGCGGAGCTGGAACGCCGCATCGGGACGGCGTTCGACCAGACGATCGACCAGTACGACGAGAAGGGGCTCCCGGACCTCCGGACCGCGGCGTACACCCTCGCGCTCGAACGCACCGCGAGCGCCCACGAGTACCGCGGGCTCTTCCCGTAGGCGGTCGGCGACGCCGTCGTCTATCGGTCTGCGCCGCGAATCCGCGCTCAGGCCCGCCGGATCCGGTCCGCGCTCACCTCGATCGGCTCCGCGCAGTGGACGATCGGACCGCCCGCGGGGCGCTCGAAGCCGTTCGCCTCGAACAGGGTGTTCTCCCGGACGTCGACGCGCCCCTCGCGCAGCGTCCACGGCTCGTGGGCGATCTCGCCGTGATAGAGGCGGTTCCCGCGGGCGTAAAAGCGGTAGTTCTCGAGGAGGAACGCCGCGAGCGACCCCGACTCGGCCGCGAACGCCTCGTCGGTCGGACCGTACGTCGCGTCGAACCGGGCGCTCGGGACGCCGCGGTGCGTCCGGCGGCTCCGGAACCGGACGGTCCCGTCGTCGCGGCGGGTCGCGCTCATCTCGGCGCGGTAGTACGGCAGGGCGAACAGCCGCCGGGCGACCGCGACGCCGATCCTGTCGTCGGCGTCGAGGTTGTAGAAGTAGACGCCGGGGCCGTCCGGACCCTCGACGTAGGTCCGGAGGTTGAGCTCCGGGAACGAGAGCCCGAACGGGACGCCCCGCGAACGGATGTCCTCCATCACGAAGGCGACGACGCCGAGGTACGCCTCACCGTCGTAGGTGGCGACCGAGAGCCGATCGGGGAGCGTGTCGTCGACGACGGCGGGCTCGACCGGCCAGTGGCAGAACAGCCCGTCGCGCCACGTCATCTCCAGCCAGCGGCGTCCGACCATACGCGCGATAGGGCCGCGAGGGGCAAAACCCGCACGGCGGGCGAACTCTCCGGCGGACGGAGTCCGAACGGGAATCGAAGATTGAGCGGCGAATCGCTCTCGCTCAGGCGTCTCGCGCGCCGGAGCCGTCGACCGCTTCGGGACCGTCGGTCGTCTCGTCGCCGTCGACAGCCTCGTCGCCGTCACCGAACCCGACCCCGTCGCTCGCGTCCTCGGCCTCCTTCCACTCGCCGAGGCCGGAGGGATCGAGGTGGACGTGGACGTCCCCGACGTCCTCCAGGTCGCGGAGCCCGGTGACGAGTTGGGTCTCGACGGCGTGGGCCTCGCGGAGCGTCATCCCGCCGTCGACCTCGACGTGGACCTCGACCTCCAGGTCGGTCCCGTCGTAGAACACCGTCAGGTCGTGGACCCCTTCGACGGCAGGGTGCTCGCGGAGCGCCTCCGTGACGCGCTCGCGGTCTCCGGCCGGCGGCGCGGCGCCGACGAGGTAGGTGACGTTCTCGCGGGCGATCTCGACGCCCTGGTAGACGACGAGGACGCTGACCAGCCCGCCGGCGATCGGGTCGAGGACGGGGAACCCGAGCAGCACGCCGAACACCCCGACCAGCGCCGCGACGGTGGTGTAGATGTCGTTGAGGCAGTCGGCCGCGAGCGCGGTCAGCGCCGTCGACCCGAGGGTCACGTTCACGCGCTCCGTGTACCAGTAGAGCAGGTACATGTCGATCAGCGCGAACAGGAGCGCCGCGACGAGGACGGGGCTCGCCCTGATCTCCGGCGACCCGAGGAACTCCGAGACGGACTCCCGCAGCAGCAACACGCCGAGCAGGACGATGATCGCGCCGACGAACAGCGCCGTCAGCGGCTCGATCCGCTGGTGTCCGTGGGGGTGCGTCTCGTCGGCGGCGTCGTAGCGGGCACCCCCCCAGACGAACACGACCGCGCTGGCGACGAGGTCGGCGACCGAGTGTGCGGCGTCGGCGAGCAGCGCGACGCTCCCGAACGTCAGCCCGGTGGCGCCGACGACGGCGATCTTCAGCGCGTTGCCGAGGATGTTCGCCCCCGCGGCCAGCCGGAAGCGGGCCTTCTCGCCGTCACCCCAGGGGCGCAGCATATGTTCGGGTCGTCGCCGGCGGTGCTTAAGAATCTCGCCGTTCGGGCGACGCGGGACGCGGGACGGTCGGGGGTCGGAGCGAGCCGCCGAAGTCCGAGCGCGAGGAGGAGCGCCGAGACCGCCGACGGCCGGCGCGTGCGGCCCGAGCGGCGCGGATCGCCCGCCGTCGTAACGACTAAGAACGAAACGCTCCTCGGTTACGGTAATGAATCACGAGTTTTTCGCCCGAGGTGGTCCCCGTGGGCGTCGAGATTAAGGAAACGGAGGTGAGCGACGAGGACTTCGAGGAGATGATGGGGTTCGTGAGGGACTACCTCGCGGCCAGCGTCGAGAGCGAGGAGGACGGCGGGCGGATGCGCTGGTACCCCTGGCACTCCGCGGAGTACCGGTTCAACCACATCGTCAACGTCGTCGACCTCGCGACCGAGATCGCCGAGGCCGAGGGCGCCGACGTCGACGTCGTCCGGGTGGCCGCGGTGTTCCACGACGTCGCGAAGCTGGAGGCGGAGCAGGACATCCACGCCGAGGCGGGCGCGCGCGTCGCTCGCGAGTACCTCAAGAGCCGCGGCAACTACCCCGAGTCGTTCATCGAGGAGGTGTGCGGCGCGGTCGTCGACCACTCGTACACGGGCGACCTGAGCGACGTGCCCTTGGAGAGCCGGTGTCTGATGGAGGCCGACCTGCTCGACAAGGTGGGCGCGAACGGCGCCGTCCTGATGCTGCTGCGGATGGGGTACGAGTCCCGCACGCACATGGACGCCGCGAAGATGGTCGACCGGGTGCTCCAGCGCGCCAACGACCACACCGAGCGCGTCGTCTCCGACAGCGCCGAGAGCATCGCCCACCAGCGGATCAAGCGCGTGAAGTGGCTCCGCGAGTGGCTCGAAGAGGAGGTCACGCGGATGGACGTCGAAGGCGTCACCGAGCGCTGACCGCCGGGCGTCCCGGTTCCGGGGAGACGCGGTTTCGCTCCGGACTCATCCCTCGACGTCGACCCGCGGGAGCGTCGTCTCTATGTACCGACGCGCGCCGCGTCGGGTGTCGTCGGCCCAGTCCCGATCGGCGGTCGTCGCCCAGCGGAGCATCCCGCCGGTCGCGAGCGTCTGGAGCGTCGAGGCGACCTCGATAGGGGGAACCGGAGACGCCTCGCCGCGCGCGCCGTTCGGACCGCTCTCACCGAAATCGCCGTCCCCTTCGAGCTCCGCCGCCGCCTCGCGGACCGTCCGTTCGAGGAACGCCTCGAACACGCGGTCGCTGCGGTCGAAGTGGTCCCGGTAGGCGTCGTCGCTGGCGGCCTGCGCCCGGAGCTCGACGATGACGGTCAGGAACTGCGCGTCCGGCGCGTGTTCGTCGTCGACGGAGCCCGGTTCGGTCGTCGCCGAGAGGTAGGCGTCGAGCCGCTCGCGGGGCGTCAGGTCGAACTCGTCGGCCGACACCGACGCCTCGAACCCGTCGAGGAGGAAGCCGAGGAGGTCGACGAGCAGCTCGTCTTTCCCGTCGTAGTGGTGGTAGACGAGCGACGGGCTCTTGTCGAACGCCTCGCCGATCCGGCTGATCGTGAGGTCGGCGTACCCGTGCTCGCAGAGCGCGCGGTACGCCGCCCCGAGGATGGCCTGCCGGGTGTCGGTCGGCTCCGCGAACGGGTCGTGCATGGTGAATCCACCGCGGCCACGCACAAAACGCTCCTGATTGAACGTTCATTCAACACGCTTAACACGGGAGCGACCCACACGACCGTATGACTCGACGCGACGCGTTCGGCGGTCGGTCGTCGGTTCGGCGCCCTCCCGCGGTCGATCGGAGAAGCGACGGAGGCGGGAGATGAGCCGGCCCGCGCGGGCCGGCGCGCTGGTCCTCGCGGTCGTCGCCGTCGCGGCCCTCGTCGGCGCCACGGCGTTCGCCGGCGCCGCGGCACCGGTCGGACAGACGGACCCCGCGGTCGGGCAGGGCGTCGACGACGGGCGGACCGCCGCGGTCGGTCCGACCGCGGGCGGCGGTGTCACCGCGCAGACGACGGAGCGCCAGATCCGCGGGTCGCCGGCGCTCGAGCTGTTCGCCTCCCAGCGGACGGTGCCGAGCGGCGCGGAGTCGACGGTGACGCTCGACGTCCTCAACACCGGCGAGATGGAGTTCGGGAACCAGCTCGACCCGCGGGTGACGACGGCGCGCGGGCTCACCCTGGAGGTCGACGACGGCGACGTGCCGATCGAGGTCGGCGACGGTCGGACGGTCGTCGGCGACGTCCGGACCGACGCGAGCCCCGTGCAGGTCCCGCTCGACGTCACGGTCCCCGACGACGTGCCGGACGGTCGGTACGAGGTCGAGGTGACGGCCCGCTATCGGTACACCTTCGAGATCATCCCCGAGTTCAACGACCACAAGGACCGGCGCGGCACCGACGAATTCGACGTCACGATCGTCGTCGACGACGGCGCGCGCTTCGCGATCGTGGAGACCGACACGGAGGCGCAGGTCGGGGGCGGCGGCGACGTGACCGCGACGCTCCGGAACGTCGGCGACGAGGTCGCCCGCGACGCGGTCGTCGCGGGCAGTTCGACCGGCAGCGCAGCCGTGATCGGAAGCGACGGGAGCGCCGAGTCGTTCGTCGGCGACTGGGCGCCCGGGGAGAACCGGACCGTGACGTTCGACTCGACGGTCTCGCCGGAGTTCGGCGAGGGGGCGTACGCGCTCGTGGCGTCGGTCGACTACCGGGACGCCGACGGGATCGAGGCGACCTCCCCGTCCTCGCGGGCCGGCGTGGTGCCGATCCCCGAGCAGTCGTTCTCCCTCGACGGCGTGGAGGGGACCCTGGAGGTCGGCTACGCCGGCACCGTCAGCGGCACGCTCACCAACGAGGGGCCGCTCGACGTCGACGACGCGGTGCTCGTCGCCGACCCGCAGAGCGACCGGGTGACGATCGGCGAGGGGCGCTACGCGCTCCCGGCGGTCCCGGCGGGCGAGTCGGTCGAGTTCTCGTTCGACGCCGACGTGAGCGGGAGCGCCGACCCCGGCCCCCGGCAGTTCCGGTTCACCACCGAGTACACGAACGGGGACGCGACGCTCGCGGTCGACGAGACCCGCCGGATCGAGATCGCGCCGCGGCAACCGGAGTTCGACCTCGTCGCCGACAACGCGACCGTTCCGGCGGGCGAGACGCGCCGGATCACCTTCGAGATCACCAACCGGCGCCCGGAGACGCTCTCGTCGATCAACGCCGGGCTGTACGCCGACAGCCCCCTCTCGGCCCCCGACGACGAGGCGTTCGTCGACGAGCTGGCGCCCGGCGAGTCGACGGAGATCCGGTTCGACGTGGCGGCCGCGCCCGGCGCGAGCGTCGAGACCCACCCGATCGAGCTGGACTTCCGCTACGACGACGAGCGCGGGAACGACCGCATCTCGGACGTCACCCAGTACCCGGTCGAGGTGACCGAATCGACCGACGACGGCGGGCTCCCGCTCGTCCCGATCGCCGTCGGCCTCCTCGTCGTCGTCGCCGGCGCGGGAGCGGTCGTCTTCTACCGGCGGCGGTAGCTCGATGTCCGACCAGTCAGCCGGACGACGCAGAGGGAGCCCGCCTCGAAGGAGGCGCCCGTGAACGCCGCCGACCGGCTCGTCGAGCGGGTCGACGCGCTCGTCACGGAGCGGCCGGCGGCGGTGATCGCCGCCTTCCTCCTGATCAGCGTCGTCGCCGTCGGCGGGGTGGGCGGGATCACCACCTCCGCCGGCGCCGACCAGTTCACACAGGACATCCCCGCCCAGCGCGCGTTAGACGACATCGACGAGGAGTTCGAGACGTCGATCGGCGGGTCGGCGACGTCGGCGCAGGTGATCGTCACCGACGACAACGTGCTCTCGCGGTCGGCGCTGATCCGCGTCCTGGAGACGCAGCACCGGCTGGAGTCGCGCTCGACCCTGCGGGTGCGCTCGACGACGAGCCACGCCGACGCGATCGCTCGGCGGCTCGACCCGAGCGCGGAGACGCCGGGCGAGCGCCGCGACGCGGTCGCCGAGGCGACGCCGGGAGAGCTACGGGCGGCGATCGCCGACGCCGACGCGGCCGGCGCCGTGGCGGCGCAGGTGTCGGTCGACTACAACCCGACCGCCCAGCGGGCGGGGGCCGCGATCGTCGGGGTCACGTACGACCTGCCCGAGGCGGCGACGACCGCCCGGGTGACCGAGCTGCAGACGCAGAGCGTCGCCGTCGTCGACTCGGTCCCCGGCAACGAGGCGGGCGAGAACGCGGTCCTCTTCGGCGACGGCGTCCTCCAGTCGGAGATCACCGCGCTGCTCACCGACACCGCGATCATCGTGTTCCCCGCGGCGCTGCTCCTGATCTTGGGCTTCCTCGTGTTCGCCTACCGCGACCCGATCGACATGGGGATCGGGCTCGTCGCGCTCCTCATGTCGCTGCTGTGGACGTTCGGGTTCATGGGATACGCGGGGATTCCGTTCTCCGACTCCCTCATCACCGTCTTCCCGCTGCTGCTCGCGGTCGGGATCGACTTCGGGATCCACATCGTCAACCGCTACCGGGAGGAGCGCGGCGAGGGGCTGGGCATCGGGGCTGCGATGCGAACCACGACCGACCAGCTCCTGATCGCCTTCCTGCTGGTCACGATCACCACGGTGTTCGGGCTCGCCTCGAACCTCGTGAGCCCCTTCGAGCCGAACCGCGACTTCGGGCTCGTCGCCGCGGCGGGGATCGCGTTCACGCTCGCGGTGTTCGGGGTCTTCCTCCCGGCGACGAAGGTGGTCGTCGACCGCTGGCGCGAGCGGCTCCCGATCCCGGCGTTCGGCACGACCCCGCTCGGATCGGGCGGCTCGCGGCTCGCCCGCGTCCTCCGCGTCGGGGTCGACCTCTCGAAGGTCGCCCCCGTCGCCGTCGTCGCCCTGCTCCTCGTCGGCGGCGCGGTCGGCGGCGCGTACGGGACCGGCGTGAACACCGAGTTCTCGGAGGAGGCCTTCTTCCCCGACGAGGACCGGCTGGAGACGTACTCGAACCTGCCGGAGCCGCTCGCGCCGACGGACTACACCTTCCTCCGGGTGCTCACGCTGTTCGAGGAGGAGTTCGAGCGGAGCTTCGTCGGCAGCGTGACGCTGTACGTCGACCAGTCGGTGCGCGACGACGACGCCTTAGAGCTGATCGACCGGACCACGCGCGACCCGCCGGCCACCTTCGAGACGACCGACGAGCGCCGCGCCGCCTCGACGAGCGTCGTGACCGTCATCGAGGACCGGGCGGCGCGCGACCCCGAGTTCGAGAGGCTCGTGGACCGCAACGACCGGCTCGGCACGGGCGTCCCCGACCGCGACGTCGACGAGGTGTACGACGCGCTGCTCGACTCGCCCTCTCGGGATCAGGCGCGCGGGTACCTCGCCGCCGACCGCGGGAGCGCGCGGATCGACTACGCGATCCGCCCCGGCGTCGACAACTCGGAAGCGGTTGCGGACGTCCGGGCTCTCGCGGAGCGCACCCCGCTGGAGGCGGTGCCGACCGGGAGCCTCGTCGTCAACGAGGCCGTGATCGACCGGCTCACGGCGTCCGCGATCCGGAGCCTGATCGCCGCGTTCGCGCTGACCGCCGTGTTCCTCGCGCTGTCGTACGCCTACCTGGAGGGGAAGGCCGTCTACGGCCTGCTCAACCTCGTTCCCGTGCTCGTCACGGTCGGCCTGCTCGTCGGGTCGATGCGGCTGTTCGACATCCCCTTAACGCCGATCAACGCCCCGATCCTCTCGGTGTCGATCGGGCTCGGGGTGGATTACACCGTCCACTTCGTCCACCGGTTCGTCGACGAGTTCAAGGCCGGCAACGCGGTCGACGAGGCGCTCGACGTCACCATCGCGGGCACCGGCGGCGCGCTCACCGGGAGCATGCTCACGACCGTCTGCGGACTCGGCGTCCTCTGGCTCGCGGTGATCCCGCTCCTGCGGGACTTCGGCGTGCTGCTCGCGCTCGGCGTGCTGTACGCGTACCTCTGTTCGATCCTGCTGGTCCCGTCGCTGGTGGTCGTCTGGGACCGGTACGGCGACCGCGTCGGCCTCGGGCTCGACGGGAACCTCCGCGGCGAGAGCGCGGAGCGGGCGGACTAGTCCGCCGACTCCGTCCCGGCCGCGTCGTCGCCGGCGCCGGCACCGGCTTTCCCGGCGGTCCGCTCGGCTCCGCCGACGCGCTCGGGGATCTCGTCGCCCGCCCGCCGCGACTGCACCTTCCCGGCGAGCACCGCGGCGATGTAGACGCCGACGGCGACTAAGACGATCGTGCCGCCGGCGGTCGTGTTGTAGTTGAACGACAGCGTGATCCCGGCGACCACCGCGATCTGCGCCAGCACGACGGAGGCGAGCAGCGCTTCGCGGAAGCCCCGGGCGAGCTGGGCCGCGGCCGCGACGGGGACGACGAGCATCGCCGCGACGAGGATGACGCCCATGATCTGCATCGCGCCGACGACGACGAGCGCGGTCAGCGTCGTCATCAGGCGGTTGTACCACGGGACGTTGATCCCGGCGACCCGGGCGGCCGTCTCGTCGAACGTGACGTACAGCAGCTGCTTGTACGTGACCGTGACGACGAGCGCGACGATCGCGAAGAGCACGACCAGCAGGACGGCGTTCTCCCGCGAGACCGTCGAGAGGTTCCCGAACAGGTACTGGTTGATCCCGACCGCGAGCCCGCCGGTGTTCAGGCTGATGAGGACCGCGCCGAGCGCGAACCCGGTCGAGAGCACGATCGCCATCGACACGTCGTTGTACGCGTCGGTGGTCTCCGAGATCAGCTCGATCGCCAGGGCGGCGATCACGGCGACGACGACGGCGGTAACGTACGGCGAGATCCCGGTTCCGAGCAGCGAGTTGACGAACAGCCCGACGGCGACGCCCGCGAACGCGGTGTGCGCGAGCGCGTCGCCGATGAGCGCGAGCTGGCGGTGGACGAGGAAGGTGCCGATCAGCGGCGCCATCACCGCGATGAGCGCGCCCACGAGGAACGCGTGGTGCATGAACACGTACTCCAGCATCGCGATCCCGAGGCGGTCGCCGACCCAGCCGAGCCCGTCGCTCCACAGCCCGACGAGCCGGGAGAGTGCGTCGTAGGGGGCGCTCAACAGGAGGACGGACGCGACCGCGGCGGATACCGCCGGGATCACGTTCGGAGCCCTCCCGCCTCGCGGCGCACGTTCGTCCCGTAGGCGCGGTCGAGCGCGTCGCTCTCGGCGAACGCTACCGGGTCGCCGTCGAAGTACACCTCGCGGTTGAGACAGACCACCCGCGAGGCGTGCTCGATGACGGCGCCGATGTCGTGCTCGACGAGGAGGACGGTGAGCCCGTCGGCGACGAGGCCGTCGAGGAGGTCGAAGAAGGCGTCGACCGACTCGGCGTCGACGCCGACGGTCGGCTCGTCTAAGACGAGCAGCTCCGCCTCGCCGGCGAGCGCCCGCGCGATGTACGTCCGCTGGCGCTGGCCGCCCGAGAGCGCGGTGATCTTCCGGTCGGCGAGGTGCTCGATCCCGACCGTCGCCAGCGCGTCGCGGACGCGGTCGCGGTCGGCCTCCGTCACGCGGCCGAAGCCGGCGTGCGGGAACCGGCCCATGAGGACGACCTCGCTCACGGTGATCGGCATGCGTTTCTCGTCTTCGGTCACGTCCTGCGCGACGTAGCCGACGCGCTCGCGCTCCGCGAAGGCCCGGGCGGGGTGGCCGAGCAGTTCGGCCGACCCCGCGTCGGGCTCGTACAGGCCTAGGACCAGCCGGAGCAGCGTGCTCTTCCCCGAGCCGTTCGGTCCGACGATCCCGACGTACTCGCCGCGGTCGACCCGCAGGTCCACGTCCTCGACGACGGGCGACGCGGCGTAGCCGAACGTCAGTCCGCGGACGTCGACGAGAGGTTCGGTGTCGCTCTCGGGGGAGCGCTCGGCGGTGGCTCCCTCGCTCGTGGTCTCCTCGCGCATCGCCTCCCCGCTCATGGCTCGAAGTTCCGGCCGTAGTCGGCGAACGTCACGTCGTCGGGGTCGTCGATCCCGAGGAGGATCCGGAACGTCGGGAGGTTCACCTCGCGGGCGATCTCGAAGTACCCCCACCCCCGCTCGACCCACGACTCCGCCGTCCCGGCGTACGGCGTCACCGGGAAGTACGCCTCGACGTCGGTCTGCTCTAAGAGCTGTCGCGCCGGGCGGATCGGCTCGAAGACGGCCGCGCCGATGTGGCGGATGTCGTTGGCGGCGATGGTGTCCTGCGCCCGCTGCATGTCGGCCGGCCGCACGTCGTTGCTGGCCGCGAGGTTCACGACCAGCGGCTCGATCGTCGCGCCGTAGCGCTCCGAGACGTACTGGAACGCGTTGTGCGCGGCGAGGAACGCCACGTCGCGCTCGGCGGCGTCGAAGACGGTCTGCCACTCATCGTCGAGCGCGTCGAGTTCCGCGTCGATCGCGTCGGCGTTCTCGCGGATCGTCGCCTCGTCGCCGGGAGCGAGGTCCGCCAGCCCGTCGGCGATGTTCGCGACGGCGACCTTCGCGCGCTGCGGGTCGAGCCAGAAGTGCGGGTCCTTCGCGTCCTCGACCGCCTCGTCCTCGGTCAGCGAGTCGGCGAGGTCGAGCAGCTCGACGCCGGCCCTGGCGTTGATCAGCGCCGTCTCCGTCGACTCCGCCTCCAGCGTCTCGATCGCGCGGTCGACCCACGGCTGGAAGTCGGGGCCGACGTGGACTAAGGCGTCGGCGTCGGTGATCCGGCGCTGGATCGAGGGGTCGGGCTCCCAGCCGTGGCCGTGGAGCCCGGTCGGCACCAGGTTCTCGACGCTTAGGGCCGTGCCCTCGGCGAGCGTGTCGGCGAAGTCGTAGAAGGTGAAGAAGGAAGCCACGACCGTGTACTCGCTGTCGCCGGTGCCGTCTCCGCTCGTGCCGTCGGTGCCGTCCCCGCTCGCGCCGTCGCTCCCGCCGCCGGGCCCGGGATCGGCGGCGTTCCCCGTGCAGCCGGCGAGACCGCCAGCGAGGACGCCGGCGCCGATGCCGGCGAACCGCCGTCGAGAGAGGCCCGTTGGCTCGTTCGTGTCGGTGCGCATTACCAGTCGTTTGGCGACGGGAATATAATACACTTTGGGTCTAAGAAAAAGATTAGATTAGTCTAACTCTGGCCGCGGGCGGGGGAGGCGCCGGTGGAGCGTCCCGAGGCCGCCGATACGATTTAGTCGTCGCACCGAGAGGAATGGCACCATGGCGGAGTCCTCCCTGCGCGAGCGGTTCGAGCGGAACGCGAGCGGGATCGCCGCGACGACCGTGACGGGAACGTGGCTCGCGGCGCTCCTGCTCAACGTCGACTGGTGGCTCCCGCTCATGCTGTTCGGCTACATCGTCGTCGTGCCCGTGGTCGCGTTGCTGTTCGACGCGGACGAGGACGAGGCGGAGACGCCGACCGGAGACGCGTCGGACGCCCAGCCCGCGGACGCCGAGGCGGAACCCGAGCGCGTGCAGGACGCGCTCGACCGACTGCGGACCCGGTACGCGGAGGGCGAACTCACCGACGAGCAGTTCGAGCGGAAGCTCGACCGGTTGCTGGCGACGGAGACGCCGGAGGACGCCGCCGAGTACGTGCGGCGAGAGCGAGCCGCGGAGCGAGAGCGCGACGTCGAACGCGAGTAGGAGGAGCGCGGCCGATCCGGGCGCGAGCGTCGCCCGCGGGCCCCGAGCGGCCCCGACGTCCGCGAACCTCAAGCTTCAACTGCCGCGACCGAGTGAACGACGTATGAGCGACCAACAGCTTCGCAAGGAAGCGCACGACCTCGACGTCACCGTCTGGGTCGGGAAGAAGGGCGTCGACGCCGTCGTCGACGAGGCGGCCGACCAGCTCGACGACGCCAAGCTCGTGAAGGTGAAGTTCCTGCGCGCGGCGCGGGGCGGGACCACGACCGACGAGCTCGCGGCGGAACTGGCTGACGCCGTCAACGCGGACCTCGTGGAGACGCGCGGGAACACGGCGGTGCTCCACTGATGAGCGCCGCGGGCGGTACACGTTCGGTCGTCGCCCTCGCGGGGACGTTAGAGCCGTTCCTCGGCCCGCTGACCGGGCTCGTCATCGACGCCGCGATCTTCCTCGCCGTCGTCGTCGCGACGTACCTGTTGTATAAGATCGTCATCTCGGCGCTCGTTCTGCGGGTGTTCGACAGACAGGGGCTCGACGAGCACGCGCGGCGACCCCTCCAGAAGATCGTCGCGTTCCTCGTGCTGTTCGCGGGCGTCACGGTCGCGTTCGGGGCGGCGGGGTATCAGGGGTTCCTGCGGTCGCTGGCGACGATCGCCGCCGCGGCGACGCTCGCGATCGGCTTCGCGCTCCAGGACGTGATCAAGAACTTCGTCGCGGGCGTGTTCATCTACACCGACAAGCCGTTCCGCATCGGCGACTGGATCGAGTGGCAGGGGAACTCCGGGGTCGTGGAGGACATCTCCTTCCGGGTCACCCGCGTGCGAACGTTCGACAACGAGCTGCTCACGGTGCCGAACCACGCGCTGACGAGCGACGTGGTGAAGAACCCCGTCGCGAAGAAGACGCTCCGCCTGAAGTTCGTCTTCGGGATCGACTACGAGGACGACGTCGAGAAGGCGACCGACATCATCGTCGAGGAGGCCGAGAAGAGCGACGCGATCCTCGACGACCCCGCGCCGTCTGTCCGGCTGACCGAGCTGGCGGACTCGTACGTCGGCCTGCAGTCGCGGATCTGGATCGACGACCCGTCGCGGGCCGACTTCGTGAAGGCGCGCGCCGACTACGTGAAGGCCGTCAAGAAGCGGTTCGACGAGGAGGGGATCTCGATCCCGTTCCCGCAGCGGACCGTCTCGGGGCGGAACGAGTGGACGGACCCCTCGGCGTTCGGCGGGGCGGCGGAGGCCGGGATCGGCGGGGACTCGTAGGGCGCTCCGCGATCCCGGCGGGACCGATAGTAACGAACTTGAGGGTCCGGTAACTCGTTGTGCCCATGCATGTGGTCGTTATCGGGGCCGGCGAGGTCGGCACGAGCATCGCCGCGAGCCTCTCGTCGGACCACGAGGTCGTCGTCGTGGACGTCGACCCCGACCGCGCGGAACAGCTCAAATACGAGATCGACGTGCTCACGATCGCCGGGGACGGCACGACCTCGGAGATCCAGTCGGCGGCGGACGTCGGCCGCGCGGACATGGTGATCGCCTGCACCGACGACGACCAGACGAACCTCGTCGCCTGCGGCACCGCGAAGACGCTCGGCGACGGGTTCACGATCGCCCGCGTGAAAAGCACGGACTTCCTCCGGACGTGGGAGGGGAGCAACGGCGCGTTCGGCGTCGACTTCATGGTGTGTACGGACCTGCTGACCGCGGAGAACATCGTCCGGGTCATCGGCCTCCCCGCCGCCATCGACGTCGACCCGTTCGCGAGCGGGCTGGTCCAGATGGCCGAGTTCGAGATCGCCGAGGGGAGCCCCGTGGCCGGCCAGACCGTCTCCGAGGCCGACCGCTTCGAGTCGCTGACGTTCGTCGGCCTGTTCCGCGACGGGGAGCTGACGATCCCGCGAGGCGACACCGGCATCGCGATCGGCGACCGCGCCGTGGTCATCGGGAGCCCCGAGAGCGTCCAGTCGTTCGCGACCGACGTCGCCCCGGATGCGACCCCCGGCCGGGCCGACGAGATCGTCGTCGTCGGCGGCAGCGAGATCGGATACCAGACCGCGCGGCTGTTGGAGGAGCGCGACTTCGGGCCGCGGCTGATCGAGCGGGACCCCGACCGCGCGCGCTGGCTCGCGGAGAACCTCCCGGACACCGTCGTGATGGAGCACGACGCGACCGACACCGAGTTCCTCTCCCGCGAACACGTCGACGAGGCCGACATCGTCGTCTCCGCGCTCGGGTCCGACGAGCAGAACCTCCTCGTCGCGGTGCTCGCCAAGCGGCTCGGCGTCGACCGGGTGATCGCCGTCGTCGACAGCCCGGACTACGTCACCGTCTTCGAGGAGATCGGGATCGACATCGCGATCAATCCCCGCACCGTGACCGCCGAGGAGATCACGCGGTTCACCTACGAGAGCGTCGCGGAGAACATCGCGGTGTTAGAGAACGACCAGGCGGAGGTGTTGGAGCTCGAGCTCACCGAGGGATGCGGACTCGTCGGGCGGCCGATCTCGGAGATCGTCGCCGACACCGACGCCCGGTTCGTCATCGGCGCGATCACCCGGGCCCACGAGCTCGTCACGCCGCGGGGCGACACTGTGCTCCGCGCCGGCGACCACGTCATCCTGTTCGTGGAGTCCGACTCCGTGAGCGCGATCACCTCGATGGCGTGAGACAGCCGTGACCACCAGGATCCGGGTCGGTTGGCGGGCGAGCGTGGGGCTCACCGGCGACGTCCTCACCGCCCTCCCGGTCCCGCTCGCGTTCCCGCTGCTGATCGCCCTCTACTACGGCGAGTCCGTGCTCCCGTTCGCGGCGGCGATCGCGGTCTCACTCGCCCTGGGCGCGGCGTTCCGGTCGGTTCAGGACCCGGAGGAGGACCTCGGGCCTCGCGAGGCGTTCCTCGCGGTGGCGCTGATCTGGTTCCTCGTCGCCGCGGTCGGCGCGATCCCCTTCGTCGTCGCCGGCGTCGGCACGGTCGCGCACCCGATGAACGCGATGTTCGAGTCGATGAGCGGCCTGACGACGACGGGGGCGACGGTGCTCCGGGACTTCTCCGTCCACTCCCGTTCCGTCATGATGTGGCGGCAGGTGATCCAGTGGCTCGGCGGGCTCGGCATCCTCATCTTGGCGACCGCGGTACTCTCGGAGATCGGCGTCGGTGGGGCCCAGCTCATGGAATCCGAGTCCCAGACGAAGGACGTCAACAAGCTCACGCCGAAGATCTCACAGACCGCGCGGCTCATCTGGGGGATCTACTTCGGGCTCACGGGGCTCGCGGTCGTCGTCTACTTCCTGCTCGGACTCGCCGTCGACCCGCAGATGGACCTGTACAACGCGGTCGCGCACGCGTTCACCTCAGTCGCGACGGCCGGGTTCTCGCCGGAGCCGCACTCAGTCGGCGCGTTCCACCCGCTCATCCAGTGGGCGGTCGTCCCGTTCATGGTGATCGGCTCGACGAGCTTCGTCCTCATCTACTTCGCCATCAACGGGGAACCGATGCGGCTCCTGCGCAACGAGGAGTTCCACTTCTACCTCGGGGCGATGGGGACGCTGGCCTCGATCGTCGCCGTCGGCCTGTTCCTCGATCCCGCTACCACCTTCGGCGCCGAGGGGACGATCCGGCACGCCGTGTTCAACGTCGCGTCGATCGTGACGACGACGGGATACGCCAGCACCGACTACGTGCTGTGGGCGCCCGCGGCGAAGCACATGCTGTTCATGGGGATGTTCATCGGCGGGATGGTCGGGTCGACCACCTGCTCGATCAAGTCGCTGCGGTGGCTGGTCGCGCTGAAGACGTTCCGCCGGAACCTCTTTACCGCCGTCCACCCGGAGTCAGTTCGACCGGTCCGGATCTCGGGGAAGCCGGTCGACGAGAGGGCGATCCGCGACATCTACGCGTACCTCCTCCTGTCGATCATCATCTTCTTCCTGCTCGCCGTGGTCATCGTCGTCGACGCGGAGCGGGCGAACGTCCGGGTGACCGAGTTCGAGGCGCTCGGCGCCGCGGCGACGACGTTCCTCAACATCGGTCCCGCGTTCGGCGACGCGGGCCCCTACGGAACGTTCGCGTCGTTCCCGACGACGACGCGGGCCGTGATGATCGTCCTGATGTGGATCGGTCGGATCGAGATCATCCCCGTGCTCGTCCTGTTCACGAAGGCGTTCTGGACCTCATGAGGGGCGCGAATCCTGGGTCGAGGGACCGCTCGTCTCCGGGCGGTCCGGCCATCGACGGCTTCTTTGCGCGCGGGAAGGCTACGACTGGTATCGATATCATCAGGGGGCACCCGTGACGCGAACGACGGTCAACACGCGGGCGACGCTGAGCTACACCGGGAGCATCGTCAAATACCTCTCGGCGGCGATGAGCGTCCCGCTCGTCGTGGCGCTGATCTACGGGGAGGACGCGGTCGCGTTCGCAGTCTCGCTGACGCTCGGCGTCGCGCTCGGCGCGGGAATGGAGCGGCTCGACGACGAGCCGGACCTCGGACCGCGGGACGCGCTGGCGGTCGTCTCCCTCGCGTGGCTGATGGCCGCGATCGTCGGCGCGGTCCCGTACGTCATCGCCGGGTACGGGACCGCCTCGGCGCTCGGCCACCCGATGAACGCGCTGTTCGAGTCGATGAGCGGGTTCACCACGACCGGCGCGACGGTGACCGCTGAGATCAGTTTCGAGCGGCACTCGCACGCCGTGTTGATGTGGCGACAGCTCACGCAGTGGCTCGGTGGGATGGGGATCATCGTGCTGATGGTCGCGATCCTCCCGCAGCTGGCGGTCAACGGCGCGGAGCTGATGAAATCGGAGGCGCCGGGCCCGGGACTCCAGAAGCTCACGCCGCGGATCGCCGAGACGGCGCGGGCGCTCTGGCTGATCTACGCCGGCTTCACGGCCGCGCTGATCGCGATCCTGTTCGGACTCGGGCTCACGCCGCTCGCGCCGAACATGGACCTGTACAACGCGATCGCCCACGGCTTCTCGACGCTCCCGACCGGTGGCTTCTCGCCGCAGGCGGAGAGCATCGCGGCGTTCTCGCCCGTGGTCCAGTGGGTGTTCGTCCCCTTCATGGTGATCGCCGGGGTGAACTTCGCGCTGTTCTGGTTCGTGCTCCGCGACGACCCGACGCGGATGTTCGAGAACACCGAGTTCCGCATGTACCTCGGGCTGGTGACCGGGTTCGCGGCGGTGCTCGCGGTCGGCCTGTTTTACGGCGGGGCACCCGCGACCGAAATCGGCGGGATCACCGAGGGCGCCACGGAGAATGCCCTCAGACAGGGCGCCTTTCAGATCGCCTCGCTGCTGAACTCGACCGGGTTCGCGACCGCGGACTTCGCGCAGTGGGACACCCAGACGCAGTTCCTCCTGCTGTTCGCGATGTTCCTCGGCGGCTCGGCGGGTTCGACCGGCGGTGGGATCAAGATCATCCGGTGGCTCATCCTGTTGAAGACGCTCCGCCGGGAGCTGTACACGACGGCGAACCCCGACGTCGTCCGGCCGGTACGACTCGGCGGCGAGGTCGTCGACGAAGACGTGATCCGCGGGATTCTGGTGTTCACGCTGTTGTACTTCCTGCTGTTCGCGCTCGCGGCCGTGTTCATCGAGATCGACACGGCGCGGGTCGGAGAAGCGCTCACCGGGACGGAGGCGTTCGCGGCCTCGCTGGCGACGATCGGGAACATCGGACCGGGCCTCGGGCCGCTCGGTCCCTTCGGGAGCTACGAGTTCCTGCCGAACACGACGAAGCTGCTGATGATCGGGCTGATGTGGATCGGTCGGCTGGAGATCGTCCCCGTGCTCGCGCTGTTCGTCGCCGGCGTCGACGACCGGTGATCGCCCGTCGTCGAGAGCGGTAAGGACGCGATCTAATCGCTGGAAACAGTTCTTACGCTGACCTTACGCCGCGGCGTCGCAGAGCGTATCTTCTTAACTGGCGAGGCAATGAGTGTTGGTATGACGAGCACTGACCAACCGGTGGAACGGGACCTGCTCGACCACGTTCTCCTGCCGGTCGCCCACGAGGAGGACGCGCTGGCGACGGCGCGCGCGCTCGAGCTCTATCGACCGGAGCGCGTGACCGCCCTCCACGTCGTCGAGAAGGGCGGAGGCACCCCCGATAAGACGCCGGTCGAACAGTCCGAGGAGCTCGCGGCCGAGTCGTACGCCGCGGTCCGTTCGGTGTTCCCCGACGCCGAGGACCACACCGCGTACGCCCGCGACGTCGCCGACGCGATCTTCGACGCCGTCGACGAGGTCGGCGCGAGCGCCATCGCCTACCGCTCCCGGGACGGTAACCGGTTGATGCAGTTCCTCTCCGGGGACCTCTCGCTCAAGCTCGTGACGAAGTCGCACGTGCCGGTGATCGCGCTCCCGCGCGAGGGATCGGCCGAATGAGCGACGAGGAGCTCGCGAAAGACCTCGGTCCCCTCGCCGCGCTCACGATCGGGATCGGCACGATGATCGGCGCCGGGATCTTCGTCCTCCCCGGCACCGCGGTGGCCCGCGCGGGGCCGCTCGCGGCGGCCACGTTCGTTCTCGGGGGTGTCATCGCCCTGTTCACGGCGCTGTCGGCCTCCGAGCTCGGGACGGCCATGCCGAAGTCGGGCGGCGCGTACTTCTACGTCAACCGGGCGCTCGGGCCGATGTTCGGCTCCGTCGCCGGGTGGGCCAACTGGCTCGGGCTCGCGTTCGCCTCCGCGTTCTACATGTACGGCTTCGGCGAGTACGTCAACGCGCTCGTCGGGCTCGGCTCGGTCGGAGTCGGACCCGTGACGCTGGAGGCGGCACAGGTGATCGGCCTCGCCGGCGCCCTCCTCTTCATCGCGGTCAACTACTTCGGCGCGAAGGAGACGGGCGGGCTCCAGATCGTCATCGTCATGTCGCTTCTGGGGATCCTCGCCGTCTTCACCGTCGTCGGCCTGCTGAACGCCGACATGGAATCGCTGCGACCGATCGCGCCGCCGGGGACGACAAGCCAGGTGCTCCCCGTCACCGGGATCATCTTCGTCTCGTACCTCGGCTTCGTCCAGATCACCTCGGTCGCCGAGGAGATCAAGAACCCCGGGCGGAACCTCCCGCTCGCGGTCCTCGGGTCGGTCGTGATCGTCACGGTCGTGTACGCGCTGTTCCTCGTCGTGCTGCTCGCGGCGGTCCCGAACGAGCTCGTCGCCAACAACGAGACCGCGGTGGTCGACGCCGCCAGACTCCTCTTCGGCAACTACCAAGTGTTCGGCTACTCGCTGGGCGCCGTTGGCGCCGGCATGCTCCTGATCGGCGGCCTGCTCGCGACCGCCTCCTCCGCGAACGCGTCGATCCTCTCCTCTTCGCGGATCAACTTCGCGATGGGCCGCGAGAAGATCGTCACCCCGAAGCTCAACGAGATCCACGATCGCTTCGGCACGCCGTACAAGTCGATCGCGCTCACCGGCGCGCTCATCCTCGTCTTCCTCGTCGCCGGCGGCGTCGAGTCGCTGTCGACGATGGGGTCCGTCCTCCACCTCATCGTCTACGGCCTGCTCAACATCGCGCTCATCGTGATGCGCGAGTCGGGGGTCGAGGGGTACGACCCCGACTTCGAGGTCCCCTTCTATCCGTTCGTTCCGATCATCGGGACGGTGTCGTCGTTCGCGCTGATAATCTACATCGAGCCGACGATCATCCTGATCTCGTTCGGCCTCGTCGCGTTCGCCGTCCTCTGGTACCTACTGTACGCCCGCGGGAAGGTGGAGTCGCGGGGCGTGCTGGGCGCGTGGATCCTCGACCGCTCCGACGAGCTCCCGAAGGCCGCCGTGTCGGCGGCCACGTCGGTCCAGCCGAGCGGCGACGACTACCGCGTGATGGTGCCGCTCGCGAACCCCGCGACCGAGGAGCACCTGATCACGCTCGCGTCGGCCATCGCCAAGCAGCGTGACGGGACGGTCGTCGCGGTCAACATCGCGAACGTCCCCGACCAGACGTCGCTGGAGGCCGCGCGCGACCGCGGTGCCCACGAGGCGGCGCACGACCTGCTGGACAAGGCCCGCGAGGACGCCGAGACGTTCGGCGTCGACGTGGAGACCCACGTCGTGCTCTCGCACCGCGTGTTCGAGGAGGTGTTCGACGCGGCCCGGACCTACGGCGCCGACCTCACCGTGATGGGCTGGGGCGAGGACTCCCACGGGGCGCCGGGGCGCGCCGAGACGGCGGTCGACGAGCTCGCGCACTCGCTCCCCTCCGACTTCCTCGTGTTCCGCGACCGCGGGTTCGACCCCTCGCGGATCCTCGTGCCGACCGCCGGCGGGCCGGCGTCAGACCTCTCCGGCGCGGTCGCCAAGATGCTCCAGACGGAGTTCGACAGCGAGGTCACCCTGCTGCACGTCGCCGACGACGAGGAGACGGGCCGGCGGTTCCTCATGGGGTGGGCCGCCGAGCACGACCTCGCCGACGCGACGCTGCGGGTCGAGAGCGGCGACGTGGAGGCGTCGATCGACCGCGCCGCGCGGGACGCCACGCTGCTGATCATCGGTGCGACCCAGAAGGGACTGCTCTCGCGGCTGGTCCGCGGCTCGCTCGTGCTGCAGGTGCTCGACGACGTGGAGTGCTCCGTGCTGCTCGCCGAGAAGCGCGACGAGCGGGGGATCCGAGCGCGGCTGTTCGGAAGCGGCGCCCGAGCGAACGTCCCGGACGACGGCGCGGTCGACGCCGCTGAGACGGACGACGCGACCGCCCAGGCGCGTGGCGACGGCGGCGTCGGGCGGTCGGAAGCGGACGAACAGGCGGGGGAATAGGCGAGCGGAGAGATGAGCGAACCGGACGAACGAGCGAACGGGCGGCCACCGAGGAGATAGAGTCCGTGTTCGAGACGACGAACGGGTCCGCAGACGCCGGCCCGACGGTCATGATCGCGGTGTCGAACCCGCGCACGGAGAGCGCGCTCGTCGCGCTCGCCGGCGCGATCGCCGAGTACGAACGCGGGCGCGTGCTTGCGATACACGTCGTCACCGTCCCGGACCAGACGTCGCTGGAGAAGGCGGCCGAGAACAGGGAGCGGCTCGACGAGTCCTCCGAGGCGCTGCTCGACGCCGCCGCCGCCGACGCGGCCGCCTTCGACGCCCCGATCGAGACGAAGACGGTCCTCTCGCACCGCGGGATCGAGGAGGTGTTCGACGCCGCGCGGACGAACGACGCCGACGCCGTCTTGATGGGCTACGGCGGGACGCGGTTCGCGGGCGGGCGCGTCGAGGGGTCGCTGGACGAACTCACTCACGACCTCCCGTGCGACTTCCTCGTCTTGGACGGGCAGCGGCTGGACCCCTCGGACGTGCTCGTGCCGACCGCCGGCGGTCCCTCCTCGGACCTATCGGCCGAGGTCGCGACGGCGCTCCGGGACGTCGTCGGGTCGGACGTCTCGCTGCTGCACGTCGTCGAGCCGGGCGACGAGGAGTCGGGCCGTGAGTTCCTCACCGACTGGGCCGAGGGGCACGGTCTCGGCGACGCGACGCTGCGGGTCGAGACGGGTGACGTCGACGAGACGATCGCCCGCGTCGGCGAGGCGTACGACCTCGTGATCGTCGGCGCGACCGAGCGCGGGCTCCTCTCGCGTATCGTTCGCGGCTCGCTGGCGTACGAGGCCATCGAGCGCCTCGAAACGCCGGTGTTGCTCGCGGAGCGCCCCTCGTCGCGGTCGCTCCGCGAGCGGCTGTTCGGCGGTCGTTGACGCGGTCGCCCCACGGGGGTCGGTCGAGAGACGTCGGCGAGAGCGCTCCGGGTCTGCGGCGGCCTCCTTTTAAAATATAATGAATATTTATACGAGTTCGGCGGGTAGCGGGCGGCATGTACGACGACGAGGAGCTCTCCGAGATCCGCGAGGCCAAGGAGTCGTGGGAGGCGGAGACGCTGGATCCGGCCCTCGACCGGCACGGCGAGCGGCGCGACCGGTTCGCGACGGTGTCGAATCACGAGGTCGATCGGCTCTATACCCCCGCGGACGTGGCCGACCTCGACTACGCCGAGGACCTCGGGTTCCCCGGCGAGGAGCCGTACACCCGCGGCGTCTACCCGACGATGCACCGCGGCCGGACGTGGACGATGCGGCAGTTCGCGGGGTTCGGCACCGCCGAGGAGACGAACGAGCGGTTCCGCTACCTGATCGACGAGGGCCAGACCGGGCTCTCGACCGCCTTCGACATGCCGTCGCTGATGGGGCTCGACTCCGACGACCCGATGTCGCTCGGCGAAGTGGGGAAGGAGGGGGTCGCCGTCGACACGCTCAGGGACATGGAGGTCCTCTTCGACGGCATCGACGTCGGCGAGGTGTCCACCTCGTTCACGATCAACCCGAGCGCGCCGGTGATATACGCGATGTACGTCGCCATCGCGGACCAACAGGGAGTCCCGCGCGAGGAGCTCCGAGGGACCCTCCAGAACGACATGCTCAAGGAGTTCATCGCGCAGAAGGAGTGGGTGATCCCGCCGGAGCCCTCCCTCGATCTGGTGACGGACACGATCGAGTTCGCCGTCGACGAAACGCCGAAGTTCAAGCCGATCTCGGTGTCGGGCTACCACATCCGCGAGGCGGGCTCGACCGCGGTCCAGGAGCTCGCGTTCACCCTCGCCGACGGGTTCGCGTACGTCGAGGCCTGCCTCGACCGCGGGCTCGACGTCGACGCGTTCGCCCCGCAGCTCTCCTTCTTCTTCAACTCGCACAACTCGGTCTTCGAGGAGGTCGCGAAGTTCCGCGCCGCGCGCCGGATCTACGCGCGGGTCATGGACGAGTGGTACGGCGCCGAGGCCGACGCCTCGAAGCAGTTGAAGTTCCACACGCAGACGGCGGGCCAGTCGCTGACGGCCCAGCAGCCCCTGAACAACGTCGTCCGCGTCACGCTGCAGGCGCTGGCGGGCGTCTTGGGGGGGACCCAGAGCCTCCACACCAACTCCTTCGACGAGGCGCTCGCGCTCCCCTCCGAGCGGGCCGTGCGGGTCGCGCTCCGCACCCAGCAGATCATCGCGGAGGAGTCGGGCGCGGCCGACATCGTCGACCCCCTGGGCGGCTCCTTCGCCGTGGAGGCGCTCACGGACGAGGTGGAGGCGGAGGCGACCGCGTACGTCGAGGAGATCAAAGAGATGGGCGACGGGTCGGTCCGCGACGGCGTCCTCCGCGGGATCGAGCAGGGGTACTTCCACCGCGAGATCCAGCAGGCCTCCTACGAGTACCAGGAGCGGGTCGACGAGGGCGAGGAGACCGTCGTCGGCGTCAACGCCTATCAGGTCGAGGCGGACACGGAGCCCGACCTGCTCCGCGTCGACGAGACGACCCGGGAGCGCCAGCTCGACCGACTGGAGTCGGTGAAGGCGGAGCGCGACGACGACGCGGTCGACGCCGCCTTAGACGACCTCCGCGAGGCGATCGACGCCGGCGAGAACGTGATGCCGGCGATCGTCGCGGCGGTGAAGGCGTACGCGACGATGGGCGAGATCATGGCGGTGTTCGAGGCGGAGTACGGGACGTACCGCGAGCGCATCGGGGTGGCCTGAGCGGGGAAAAAGCGGGGACGGCGAAGCGGACTGACCGGCCGGGCGCGAGTCGGGTCGACCGGGCGTGTTACGCCGGGTCGACCGAGCGTGCGGACTCCGCGCACCACGCGTTGCCCCGGCGTCCCGCGCGCCGGAGGTCGAGCTCGACGACCGTCCCGGCGTCGAGCGACGACAGCTCGGCCTCCACGTCCGGGTCGTCGTACTCGACGACGTACAGCGTCCCGTTGCGGGGGTATTCACGGAGCGTGATCGCTCCGTGGTCGTTGCACGCGTCCACGATCGTGTACTTGCCAGTGCGATCCATCCCGTGTCGAGCTACGCAGTGACCCATGTTAACGTTTGTGCGTCCGGGTGTCGAGGCCACACGGCGGCCGCGAACGGTCCACTTTAATCGACGCGCCGCCTCGCTCGGGTATGACGGAGACGGAGGTCCCGGAGGACCACCCGCGGTACGCCTCGCTCGTGACGCGCCACCGGATCGAGGCGGGCGTCGAGAAGGGGATCACCTCGAAGCAGGGGCTCATCGCACAGGGGCGCGGCGAGGCCTTCGACTACCTCCTCGGCGAGCGGACGCTCCCGAGCGCGGACCGCGCCGCTCGCGCCGCCGCGGCGACCCTGCTGGCGGCCGACCGCCCGGTGATATCGGTGAACGGCAACGTCGCGGCCCTCGCCCCCGCGGAGACGGTCGAACTCGCCGAGGCGGTCGACGCCGACCTGGAGGTGAACCTCTTCAACCACACCGACGAGCGCGTCCGGCGCATCGCCGACCACCTCCGCGAGCACGGCGCCGACGAGGTGAAGGGGCTGACCGGGGACGGCGAGATCCCCGGGCTGTCGCACGCACGCGGCGTCGTCGACGCCGACGGGATCGGGGCGGCGGACGTCGTCGTCGTCCCGCTGGAGGACGGCGACCGCGCCGCGGCGCTCGACGCGATGGGGAAGACGGAGATCGTGATCGACCTCAACCCCGGGAGCCGATCGCCGCGGACCGCCGACGTCCCGATAATCGACAACCTGATCCGCGCCGTGCCGAACGTCACGGCTCACGCCCGCGACCTCGCGGACGCCTCCCCGGCCGAGCTCCGGGAGATCGCCGACGCGTTCGACGCCGACGAGGCGCTCGCGGCGGCGGAGGCCGCGATTCGAGAGGGGTCGTTCGAGACGCCGGACGAGGGATAAGCGGACGAGTCGCCGCTGCGCGCGGCGGTAGCAGGCGAGTCGCCGTCGGACGAGTCGTCTCGGAGGGACGACGACCACGGTTCGCCGCGAGAAACATTAGAATTACAACGGATAGCGGCGCCGAAACGCCGGAACTGCAAAGTCCGCTCCCGACGTACCCTCCCCCATGGAACTCGACGAGACGGACCGAGCCATCCTCAGGATCCTCCAGGAGGACGCCCGGACGCCGTTCTCGGAGGTCGCGCGGCAGATCGACATGTCGAGCGCGACCGTCCACGATCGGGTGGGGCGGATGGAGGAGGCCGGCGTCATCGAGGGGTACCACGCGGAGGTCGACCCCAAGGCGGTCGGCTACGGCGTCAGCGCGTTCGTCGGACTCCGCGTCGAGCAGGGGCGCGAGGCGGACGCGCTCGACCGACTCCACGACATCGACGGCGTCAGCGAGATCCACCTGACGACCGGCGAGTGGGACGTGATACTGCGCGTCGTCGCCGCGGACACCGACAGCCTCCGCGAGCTGATGTTCGAGGAGATCGCGGAGATGGACGGCTTCTCGCGCTCGCAGACGATGATAATCCTCGGCACCGACTTCGAGTCCGCCGGGCCGCCGATCTGAACGGGGTCCCGCGTCGCGGACGACGACGGGGCGAGTCGGGACCGGAACGCTCAACTCGGGAACACCCCGAACGGGAACCATGAGCACACGGGTCGCCGGACGGATCGAGGGGTCGCCGGAGCGGGCGTGGGCGGCGGTCGTCGGCGGGGTCGCGCTCCTGCTCGCCGTCGGATCGGTCGTCTTCCCGCGAGCCGTCTACGACCGGTTCGTCTGGCGGTACTTCTGGGGGCCGGTCGTCGCCGACGGACAGGGCGCGCAGTGCGCCGTCCGGGACGCCGGCGGCACGGAGCTGCTCGGGAGCTCGTCGGCGTGTCAGGCCGCCGTCGGCGCGGGCGAGGTCGTCGCGTTCCCGGGGTACACCACCGTCTCGACCGTGAGCTACGTCGTCGTCCTGCTGGGGATGCTGATCGGCGTCGTCTTCCTGCTCCGCCGGCTGGAGATCGGCGACGAGCTGCGGTTCTTCTACGCGCTGTTCCCGTTCATGCTGCTCGGCGGCGCGCTCCGCACCGTCGAGGACTCGGGCGTCGCCGCCGTCCGCGCCGGCACAGAGCCGCTGATCCCCTTCCCGGCGAGCGCGCTGCTCATCAGCCCGTTCATCTACTTCACCGCGTTCGGCGTCACCCTCGCTTGCGTGATCGCGGCGTACTCGCTGGCGGACCGCGGGGTCGCGGACGACTACGCCCGGCCGCTGTTCGCGATGGGGACGCTCGCGCTCGCGGCCTCGCTCGCGTACCTCTCCTACCTCGCCGCCGCGACCGACTACGTCGAGTTCTACCCGCAGGTGCTCGCGCTCACGCTGGTCATCGCGACCGTCGCGACCGCGGTCACCTGGAAGCTCGCGACCGCGTACGAGCCGACGATCCGACAGGGGACGGGGGTCGCGGGGATCGTCATCATCTGGGGCCACGCGATCGACGGCGTCGCCAACGTGATCGGGCTCAATTGGATGCCGGCGCTGACGGGGACGGCGAACCTCGTGCCCAAGCACGTCGTCAACGCGCTGATCGTCGACTGGACCGCGCGGCTCCTCCCCGACTCGATCCTCGCCGTCACCGGCGACGCGTGGCCGTTCCTCCTCGTCAAGCTCGCGGCCGCGACGTTCGTCGTCTGGGTGTTCAACGGCGAGATGTTCGAGGAATCGCCGCGTTACACGCTGATGCTGCTCATCACCGTGCTGGCCGTCGGGCTCGGACCCGGGACGCGGGACATGCTGCGCGCGACGTTCGGTATTTAACTGGCGGCGGCGGACCCGCGGGATCTCTCCGATCCCGCGTCGTCGACGCCGACCTGTCGGAGGTACGCCACTCCCGAAAAGGGTTAAGTCGCGTTCGGACGACGGGATCAGTAATGTACGATCCCGAGGAACTGGCCGAGATCAGGGAGGCCAAGGAGTCGTGGGAGGAGGGGACTTACGGCGAGACGGTCGACCGGTTCGGCGAGCGCAAGGAGACGTTCACCACGGACACGGGCGGCCAAGAGGTCGATCCGCTGTACACTCCCGCCGACGTACCGGACCACGACTACCGCGAGGACGTGGGGAACCCGGGCGAGGAGCCGTACACGCGCGGCGTCTACTCGACGATGCACCGCGGGCGCCTCTGGACGATGCGCCAGTACGCGGGGATGGGCACCGCCGCGGAGACGAACGAGCGGTTCAACTACCTCATCGACGAGGGCTCCTCCGGGCTCTCGATGGCGTTCGACCTCCCGACGCAGATGGGGTACGACTCCGACGCCGCGATGGCCGAGGGCGAGGTCGGGCGCTCGGGCGTCGCCATCGACACCCTCGACGACTTCGAGACCGTCTTCGACGGGATCCCGTTAGACGAGGTGTCGACGTCGATGACGATCAACGCCCCCGCGGCCGTCCTCCTCGCGATGTACGTCGCGATGGGCGACGAGCAGGGCGTCCCGCGCGAGGAGCTCCGCGGCACGATCCAGAACGACATCATGAAGGAGTACATCGCGCGGAACCTCTACATCTACCCGCCGAAGCAGTCGATGCGGCTGATCACGGACGTCTTCGAGTTCTGCGCCGCCGAGGTCCCCAGCTTCAACACGATCTCCATCTCGGGATACCACATTCGGGAAGCGGGGTCGACCGCGGCCCAGGAGGTCGCGTTCACCCTCGGCGACGGGATCGAGTACGTGCAGGCCGCGATCGACGCCGGGCTCGACGTCGACGAGTTCGCGCCGCAGCTCTCCTTCTTCTTCAACGCCCACAACAACGTGTTCGAGGAGGCCGCGAAGTTCCGCGCCGCCCGGCGGATGTGGGCGCAGATCATGGAGGAGCGGTTCGGCGCCGAGAACCCCAAGTCGAAACAGCTCAAGTTCCACACCCAGACCGGCGGCTCCACCCTCACCGCCCAGCAGATCGAGAACAACGTCGTCCGCGTCGCGTACCAGGCGCTCGCGGCCGTGCTGGGGGGCACCCAGAGCCTCCACACCAACGGGAAAGACGAGGCGCTCGCGCTCCCCACCGAGAAGTCGGTCCGGACCGCGCTTCGGACCCAGCAGATCCTCGCGCACGAGTCGGGCGCGGCCGACACGATCGACCCGCTCGCCGGGTCCTACTACGTGGAGAGCCTCACCGACGGGATCGAGGAGGAGGCGTTCGAGATACTGGAGGAGGTCGACCGCCGCGGCGGCATGCTGGAGGCGGTCGAGAGCCAGTGGGTCCAGCGGCAGATCCAGGACGTCGCCTTCGAGCGCCAGCGGGAGGTCGAGGATGGCGAGCGGATCATCGTCGGCGTCAACGAGTACGAGGTCGACGAGGAGCCGGAGATGGACCTCGAGGAGGTCGACCCCGAGCAGGAGCAGAACCAGCGCGATCGCCTGCAAGCGGTGAAGGCCGACCGCGACGGCGACGCGGTCGAGGACGCGCTCGCGGCGCTTCGCGAGGCCGCACAGGGGTCCGAGAACGTGATGCCCCACGTCGTCGACGCCGTGAAGGCGTACGCGACGGTCCAGGAGATATCGGACGTGTTCCGCGACGAGTTCGGCGAGTACAAGCCGGGGCGGTAGGGGGCGGGACTACCGCAGCCGCACGGGGAGAGCGCGGGACTACCGCAACCGCACGGCGGTCCCGTACGCGAGGATCTCCGCGCCGCTGTCGGCGATCGACGAGGTCGTGTATCGGACGTTGATCACGCCGTCGGCACCGAGCGCCTCCGCCTCCTCGATCATGCGGTCTTGCGCCTGGTCGCGGGCGTCGGTCATCAGCTCGGTGTACCCCTTCAGCTCGCCGCCCGCGAGGTTGCGGAGGCCCTGCGTGATGTCGCGGCCGACGTTGCGGGCGCGGACCGTGTTCCCGCGGACGAGCCCGAGCGTCTCGGTCACTTCCTTGCCGGCGATCGATTCGGTGTTGGAGAGCTCCATACGAGGTCGATTCGTCGACCACCGAGATAATATCGGCGCCGGTCGCCGCGACCGCGCCCGCTACCTCGCCGCCGCCTGCTCAGTCCGCCCCGCGGACCACGTGCTCGTACTTCAGCGCGGCGACGAAGATCGCGCCGCCGACGGCGTTGCCCACGGTCGCGAGCGCGAGGAAGGCGAGGTAGTCGGTGATCGAGATCGCGGGCGAGACGAACAGCCCGAACAGGACCTCGACGTTGCCCGCGATCGAGTGCGGCAGGTGGAGCATCCCGATGGTCCCGGTCACGATCAGCACCATGAGCAGGCGTCCGGTCGTCTCCTGGGCCGCCGTGATGAGCCACGCCAGCAGCCCCATCAGCCACCCGGCGAACACCCCGCCGACGAACAGCCACTGGAGGTCGTGACTGACGAGCTTGAGCGCGACGGTCTCGAACGCGGCCGCCTCGACGACGCCGAGTCCGGGGGTCAAGAGGACGGCGAGCAGGGTGAAACAGAGCCCGCCGAGGAGGTTCCCGGCGTACACCAGTCCCCAGAGGCGACCGAGCTGGCCGAGCGAGGCCTGTCGGTCCAGCACGGGGATCACGGCGAGCATCGTGTGCTCGGTGAACAGCTCCGAGCGGCCGAGAATGACGAAGATGAAGCCGACCGAGTAGACGCTCGCGAGCAGCAGCTCGGTCCGGAGGTCCCCGTAGCCGCCCGGCGAGAGCGTCAACACCACGGCCATCAGCAAGGGGCCGAAGCCGATGTCGAGCCCCGCGGAGAGCCCGGAGAGGAACAGCCCGGACCGCTCGCGGTTCATCTCGTGGAGCGCGCTGTCGAGGATGGAGTCGAGGATCGACCGCGACGTCTTCTGATCCTGCGGCGACTCCGTCTCCTGTGCCGAGTCGGCGTCCAGCCGCTGCGCCGTCGCCGCGTCGTTCTGATCGCTCACGGGAGTTCTTGGCCTCGCCTTGTGGCTCGGGGTACCCAACCTTTTCCATCGGCGAACCCGCTCCCGATCCGACGCGTCGAACTCGCGACGGTGGTGCCTTCCCGCGCCGCAGCACCTCTCTGCACCGCCGCTCCTCTCCGCACCGCCGCGCCGTGCGGATCGGTTTATAATCCCCGCGCCGCGACACTCCCGCATGCGCTTCGACCACGTCGGCGTCGCCGCCCGCGACGCCGCCGACCTCGCCGACCTGTTCGACGGCCTCCTCGACGCGCCGGTCGCGCACGAGGAGACGTTCGACGGCATGCGCGTCGTCTTCCTCGCGCTCGACGACGGCGGCTACTTCGAGCTGTTAGAGCCCGCTGACGGCGGCGCGATCGCCGACTACCTCGACCGGGAGGGACCGGGGATCCACCACGTCGCGCTCGCGACCGACGACGCCGAGGAAGCGCTCGGTCGCGCCCGCGACCTCGGCGTCGACCTCGTCGACGAGGAGCCGCGCCCCGGCGCGTGGGGCCACGAGGTCGCGTTCCTCCACCCGCGGTCGACGGGCGGGGTGCTCGTGGAGTTCGTCGAGCACTGAGCCCGGAGGGCCCGCGGGGGCGAAATCGGTCCCGGTTCAGTCGCCGCCCTCGATCGCCGGGTCGTGCGTCTCGTACCAGTCGAGGATCTTCTCTAACCGGTGGATCGCCCGGTCCGGGTCGCCGATGTTGTGGTGCTCGTCCGGGTAGACGACGAGCTCCGCGTCGATCCCCTGCTTCCGGGCCGCGACGTACAGCTGCTCGGACTGGGAGGGCGGACACCGCCAGTCCTCGCCGCCGGCCATCACGAGCAGGGGCGTCTCGATGTTCCCGGCGTCGAGGATCGCGGTCGCCGCGTCGTACGCCTCCGGGTCCTCCCACGGGAGGCCGTACTCCGCCTCGAACCACGTGTGCGTGTCGTCGGTGCCGAACGCCGAACGGAGGTCGTAGATGCCGTGTTCCGGCGCCGCCGCCGCGAACAGCTCCGGCTTCCGCGTGACGAGGAACCCCTGCGCGATCCCCCCGTACGAGAAGCCGTGACCGAACACGCGGTCGGGGTCGACCCAGCCGCGCTCGGCGAGCGACGCGACGCCCGCCGCGATGTCGTCGACCTCGGCGGTCCCCCACGCGCCCGTCAGTTCGGCGGTGAACGCCCGGCCGCGGGAGGTGCCGCCGCGGTAGTTCGGCCGGAAAACGAGGTATCCGCGACTCGTCAGCGCGGCGTGCGCGAAGCTGAACACGGGCTCGTCGTACGACATCGGGCCGCCGTGGATCGCGACCACGAGCGGGTGGTCCCCCTCGGCCGGGTCGGTGTCGGAGCCGTGGTAGACGACGCCGTCGAGCGTCCAGCCGTCGCACTCCCACTCGATGCGCGTCGCCTCGGGCATCGCGAACTCGTCGATGAGGGAGTCGTTGACCGCGGTGAGCCGTCGGAACGAGCCCGGTTCCGTCTCCGAATCGAGGTCGTCGACGTCGACCGAGTAGAGGTCGGTCCCCGCGGTCGGGCCCGAGAGGACCGCCACCGCCGTCGACCCGTCGGCCGAGACGTCGAAGCCGGCGAGGGCGCGGTCGCGTCCCTGCGCCGCGAAGACCCGTTCGACGGAGCCGTCGGTCTCCACGCGGGCCAGCCGCGTGTGGCTCTCGTCGGCGATCGGGACGTAGATCGCGCTGTCGACCCAGACCGGCTCTCCGCCGCGGGCGACCGTCCGATCGAGGTCGGCGGTGAGGGAGGTGACGATCTCAGAACCTCCCTCGCCGTCGACGAGATACACCTCGGCCGGCGCGGGCGGGTCGGCGGGGTCGCCCGCGACGGTCGCCAGCTCGTCGCTTCCCGGGCGCCACGTCGGGGTCCCGTGGCTCAGGTCGCCGCCGGTGAGCCGCTCGGCGTCGCCGCCCTCGGGCGACACCGCGTACGCGTCGCGGACGGTTGTGTCGTCCGGGCGGTCCAGCCGACAAGAGGTGAACGCGATCCGACCCGTCTCGCCCCAGTGCGGGTCCATTCCAGTCACGTCTTGGAAGGCGCCCCCGCCGTACGCGTCGTCGAGGCGGCGGGGATCGCTCTCGGGGTCGTCGAGGTCGACGACGAACAGGTACGGCGTCACGTCGTCGGTCCAGCCGACGCCGTTCACCTTGTGCTGGAGCCGGGTCGTCTCGATCGGTCCCCCCTCCTCGCGGACCTGATCGAGGTAGTCGGCCTCCTCGTCGGTCGGGTCGCGCGACTCGATCACCAGCCGGTCGCCCGCGGGCGACCAGTCGAAGTCGGCGACGCCCTCGTCGCGCTCGGTGACCTGCCGGGCGTCGCCGCCGAGAGCGAGGTCGAACAGCCACACCTGCGGCTTGGGCTCGTCGTCGCCGGCGGACGCATCTCCGTCCTCGCCGTCCCCGTCGGTCTCGTCATCCGCTTCTCCGTCCGGTTCTTCCTCAGCAGCCTCCTCCTCCCGGTCCCGCCATCCGACCCGCCGCTCGGCGTCGCGGTCGCGGGCGGCCACGAACGCGAGGCGGTCGCCCTCGGGGCCCCACGCCGGCGCGGAGGCGCCGGACGCGCTCGTCAGGCGGTGCGGCTCGCGGGAGCCGTCGGTCGGGACGACGAACAGCGAAGTCATGGCCTCGTCCTCGCGCTGGTCGTACTCGGTGGCGGTGAAGGCGACGCGGTCGCCGGAGGGAGAGGCGGTGACCTCGCCGATCTGCGTCAGGTCGTAGTAGGCGTCGAGCGGGAGTGCAGACATGGACGCACCGAACGGCGGCCGGAGGAAATACGTTCGGGCCGCGGAAGTCGGACGGACCGCGACGGTCGTCGGAGCCGCTCGCCCGCCGTTTTTAAGCGGTGGCGCTCTCATCATCGCCCGTGTTCCGCGACCTCTCCCGCCCGATCGAGACGGGGATGCCGGTCTACCCCGGCGACCCCGCGGTGACGCTCGCGCCCGACGCGACCCACGAGGCCGACGGCTACGCGACGAGCGAGCTCCGGACCGGCACCCACGTCGGGACCCACGTCGACGCGCCGCGCCACACGCTCTCGGCGGGGGCGACGGTCGACGAGGTCGACCCCGGCCGGTTCGCGTTCGACGCCCGCCTCGTCGACCTCCGACCGCTGGAGCCGCGGGAGGCGATCACGGCGGAGGCGCTGTCGGAGGCGCTCGGAGGCGAAACCGACGCGGTCGAGGAGGAGATCGACGCGG
Source organism: Halorubrum depositum (assembly GCF_007671725.1). Taxonomy (NCBI): domain Archaea; kingdom Methanobacteriati; phylum Methanobacteriota; class Halobacteria; order Halobacteriales; family Haloferacaceae; genus Halorubrum; species Halorubrum depositum. Next base: position 442,190 of record NZ_VCNM01000002.1, read on the forward strand.
TCGACGCCGAGGTCGATCTCCTCGTCTGCCGCACCGGCTGGGCCGCACACTGGGGGACCGAACGGTACCGCGACCACCCGTACCTGACCGAGGCGGCCGCGGCGCGGTGCAGCGACCGGGGCGTCGGCGTCGGACTCGACGCGTTCGGGCCGGACCCGACGCCGACCGCGGCGGAGACCGACGTCGCGGCCGCGAGCGACGAACCCGACGGCACCCCCGCGCACGATGTCCTGTTAAAAGACGACCTCCCGATCGTCGAGAACCTGTGCGGGCTCGACGGGCTACCGGCGCGGTTCCGGCTGTACGCGTTTCCGCTCCGCCTGCGGGACGGAGACGGATCACCGGTTCGGGCCGTCGCGGAGTGGGAGGCGTGACCGATCGGCGGCCGCGGAGTGGGAGAGGTGACGAGCCGGCGATCGCCGGCCGGGGGACAGACCAAACCCGTTTTAAGCGTCGGCGACGAACCGCGACTCAAGGTCGATATCCATGGAGATGCCACGTCGTTTCAACACGTACTGTCCGCACTGTGACTCCCACCAGGAGCACGAGGTGGAGAAGGTTCGATCGGGTCGGGCGACCGGAATGAAGCGGGACGCGCGCCAGCGACGCCGCGCGCTCGCGACGATCGGCAACGCCGGCGGGTACTCGAAGGTGCCCGGTGGCGACAAGCCGACCAAGAAGACCCACCTGAAGTACCGCTGCGGCGACTGCGGCAAGGCCCACATGCGCGAGGGATGGCGCGCCGGCCGGCTCACGTTCCAGGAGTAAGCATGGCGGGAAGCTTCCACCGCGTCGCCTGCGGCGACTGCGAGAACGAACAGGTCGTCTTCGGCAAGGCCTCCTCCGTGGTGTCGTGCGCGGTCTGCGGCACGACGCTCGCGACCCCGACCGGCGGGGAGGCCGAGCTCCACGGCGAGATCGTCGAAACCGTTGAGGCGCGGTAACCGCCTCGCTACCTCCGTATGAAGTACAGCGGCTGGCCCGAACCCGGCGAGTTGGTGGTCGGCGACGTCGACGAGATCGCCGACTTCGGCGTGTTCGTCGACCTCGACGAGTACGAGGAGAAGCGCGGCCTCTGTCACATCAGCGAGGTCGCCTCCGGCTGGATCAAGAACGTCCGCGACCACGTCCGCGAGGGACAGACGGTCGTCGCGAAGGTGCTGGAGGTCGACGAGTCCGCGAACCAGATCGACCTCTCGATCAAAGACGTCAACGAGCACCAGCGGAAGGACAAGATACAGGCCTGGAAGAACTCGCAGAAGGCCGACAACTGGATGCTCATCGCGCTGGGCGAGGACGTCGACGACGACCGCTACACGGAGGTCGCCAACGCGCTCCTCGTCGAGTACGACTCGCTGTACGACGCCTTCGAGGCGGCGGCGATAAGCGGGGACGAGGCCCTCGACGACGTCGACGTCGACGACGACGCCCGCGAGGCGATCGTCGAGGCCGCCCGCGACAACGTCTCCGTGCCGTACGTCGACGTGACCGGCTACGTCGACCTCGAGTCCGCGGCCCCCGACGGCGTCGACGACGTGAAGGCGGCGCTCGAGGCGGCCGAGGGCGACGGCGAGGTCCCCGACGGCGTCGACCTGGAGGTCGGCTACGTCGGCTCGCCCGAGTACCGCATCAAGGTCCGCGCGCCCGACTACAAGACGGCCGAGGACCAGCTGGAGGCGGCCGCGGCCCGCGCCCGCGAGGCGATCGAGGGCCGCGGCGGCGCCGGCGACTTCCACCGCGAGCGCCGCGAGGACGACGAGTAACCCGTTCGGCCGCTTTCCTTTTCCACCCGTGAAATCCGACATCCGCGTCTGCGCGAACTGGGAGACGACCCACGACCGCCCGGTGTACACGCTCGGCGACCGCTGCCCCGAGTGCGACGGCCCGGCCGCGAACAGCGCGCCCGCGCCGTTCAGCCCGGAGGACCCGTACGGAGAGTACCGGCGGCGGGCGCGGCGGCGACGGGAGAGCGAGTAGCCGTCGAGCCCCGTCGGACGGCCGTCCGCCCTCCCGCGACGCCGGAATAGCCACCCTCTTGTGACCGCCGCCCGGACGGATCCGACATGGACGACATCGAGATCGACGAGGTCGCGACGCCGGAGCTCGACGACCCGGTGCTCATCGAGGGGCTTCCGGGCGTCGGCCACGTGGGGAAGCTGGCGGCGGAGCACCTGTTGGAGGAGTTCGACGGCGAGCTGGTCCGCCGCGTGTACACCACGGAGTTCCCGCCGCAGGTGAACGTCGACGGCGACGGCGTCGCGGAGCTGACCTGCGCCGAGTTCCACGCCGTCGAGACCGACGGCGCCGACCTGCTCGTGTTGACCGGGGACCACCAGGCCGGCTCGAACAAGGGCCACTACACGCTCACGACGACGTTCCTCGACGTCGCCGAGGAGTTCGGCGCGACGCGCGCGTACGCGCTCGGCGGCGTCCCGACCGGCGAGCTCGTCGAGGAGTACACCGTGCTCGGCGCGGTGTCCGACGCAGACCTCGTCGACGGGCTGGAGGACGCCGGCGTCGAGTTCCGGCCCGACGAGCCGGCCGGCGGGATCGTCGGCGTCTCCGGGCTGGTGCTCGGGCTCGGCGGGCGCCGCGGCTTCGACGCCGCCTGCCTCATGGGCGAGACGAGCGGCTACCTCGTCGACCCCAAGAGCGCCCGCGCGGTGCTGGAAGTCCTCGAGGCGGTCCTCGACTTCTCGGTCGGCTACGAGAGCCTGGAGGACCGCGCCGAGGAGATGGAGGAGGTCGTCGGCAAGATCCGCGAGATGCAGGACGGCCCCGCGGTGCCGGACGACGACCTGCGGTACATCGGGTAGCGCTCGGCTCGACCGGATCCGACGCGGAACCGATCGCGCGTTCCGGCAACGATAAACCGGACCCCGGTCATCGTTCGTGTATGACCGACGCACGCGTCGCCGGAGTCGGGCTCACGCGCTTCGGGAGCCACGCGGACCGCGCGGGACGCGACCTCTTCGCGACGGCCGCGGAGCGCGCGTTCGAGGACGCCGGCGTCCCGCGAGGGGACGTCGAGGAGCTGAACTACGGGAACTTCATGGGCGCGCTCGCGGAGCACCAGGGCCACCAGGCGCCGCTGATGGCCGAGGCCGCGGGCGTGCGCTGCCCCGCGACCCGGTACGAGTCGGCGTGCGCCTCCGCGGGCGTCGCGGTCCGCGAGGCCGTTCGGACCGTCGCCGCGGGCGACGCCGACGTCGTCCTCGCCGGGGGGATGGAACGCATGACGAACCTGCCGACCGCCGAGGTGACGGAGGGGCTCGCGATGGCCGCCGACGACCTGTTCGAGGTGCGGTCGGGCGTCACCTTCCCCGGCGCCTACGCGCTGATGGCGACCGCCTACTTCGAGGCGTACGGCGGCGAGCGGCGGGACCTGGCTCACGTCGCCTCGAAGAACCACGCGAACGCGGTCCCGAACGAGTACGCCCAGTACCGCCGGGAGGTGTCCGTCGACGACGCGATGGACGCGCCGCCGGTCGCCGAGCCGCTCCACCTCTACGACGCCTGCCCGATCACCGACGGCGCGAGCGCCCTGGTGATCGTCTCCCCCGAGTACGCCGCCGAACACGACGTGGACGCCCCCGTCGCGGTGACGGGCACCGGACAGGGGACCGACCGGATGGCGCTCGGCGACCGCGAGCACCTCGCGCGCACGCCGGCCGCCGACGACGCCGCCGAGGCGGCATACGCGGCCGCCGGCGTGGAGGCCGACGACGTGGACGTCGCGGAGGTCCACGACTGCTTCACCATCGCCGAGGTGCTCGCCACGGAGTCGCTCGGCCTCTTCGAGGTCGGCGAGGGGATCGCCGCCGCCCGCGAGGGGATCACGACCGCCGACGGCGACCTCCCGGTGAACCTCTCGGGCGGCCTGAAGGCGAAGGGGCACCCGGTCGGCGCGACCGGCGGGTCGCAGATCGCCGAGCTGACGCGGCTGCTCCGCGGCGACCACCCGAACAGCGAGCACGTCCCGGACGCCGAGGTCGGCGTCGCGCACAACGCGGGAGGCACCGTCGCCAGCGCGGTCGTCCACGTGCTGGAGGTGGCGGAATGAGCGACGACGGCGCGAGCGAGGACGGCGGGGACGTCGACCTCGCGGAGCGAACGCCGGCGCCGGTCACCGACGCCGACTACGACGAGTGGCTCGACGCGCTCGCGGCCGGCGAGGGGTACGCGCTCGTCTGCCCCGACGGCCACGGGTCGCTCCCGCCGCGGCGGCGCTGCCCGGAGTGCGGGTCGAGCCCGCTCTCGCGGGAGCCGCTCGACGGGACGGGGCGGGTCGAGACGTTCAGCGTCGTCCACGTCCCCTCGCCCCGGTTCGCCGACGACGCCCCGTACGTCACCGCGGTCGTCGACCTCGGGCCGGTCCGAGCGACGGGGGTCCTGCGCGGCGTCGACCCCGAAGGCGACGCGGTCGAAGTCGGGCTGTCGGTCGACGCCGGCGTCGAGGAGCGGGCGACGGACGGGGAGCCGCTGGTCGTGTTTCGGCCGGTTGACGGTGAGTAAGGGAGGCGTAACCGCCGACCGGGTGGCGGCCGACGTTTCCGCTGCTCGACCAAATGGTTATACGATGGTCACTTGTAGTCGTGTCCAATGACCGACCGGATCCGCGTCCTCCACGTCGACGACGACGCCGACCTCGCCGAGGTGACGGGGTCGTTCCTCGAACGCGAGGACGAGCGGATCGCGGTCGAGGCCGCCCCGAACGCGACGGTCGGGCTGGAGCGGCTCGACGAGGGCGGGATCGACTGTATCGTCTCCGACCACGACATGCCCGGACCCAACGGGATCGAATTCTTGGAGCGGGTCCGCGAGCGCGACCCCGACCTCCCCTTCATCCTGTACACCGGGAAGGGGTCCGAGACGGTCGCCAGCGAGGCGATCTCCGCCGGAGTGACGGACTACCTCCAGAAGGGCGGCGGCACCGAGCAGTACGAGATCCTCGCGAACCGGATCGCCGACGCCGTGATGAAGCGCCGCGCGGAGCGCGAGGCCGAACGGACCCGGACGCACCTCCGCGCGATCACCGACAACTCGATGGACGCGATCGTCACCGTCGACGCCGACAGCAGGATCCGGTTTGCGAACCCCGCCGTCGAACGGCTGTTCGGCTACGCGCCGGAGGAGCTGGAGGGCGAGCCGCTGTCGAGGCTGATGCCGGATCGGAAGGTCGAACGACACCACGAGGCGATCGATCGGTACCTCTCGGGCGGCGACCCGACGACGGACTGGTCCGCCGTCGAGTTCCCGGGGCAGCACCGCGACGGCCACGAGGTGCCGCTGTCGATCTCCTTCGGCGAGTTCGAGGAGGACGGCGAGCGCCGGTTCGTGGGGATCATCCGAGACGTGACGGAGCGCGAGCGACACCGCGCGTTCGTCGAGCGGTCCAGCGACATCGTCTCGGCGCTCGACGTCGACGGGACGTTCCAATACGTGAGCCCGTCGGTCGAGTCGCTGCTCGGCTTCGAGCCCGCGGACCTCCTGGGCGAGGACGCGTTCGAACGCGTGCACCCGGACGACCGCGACCGAGTCGTCGAGGTGTTCCGGGAGTCGATCGCCGGCGAGACGACGAACCCGACCGTCGAGTACCGGCTGGAGCGAGCGGACGGCGACTACCTGTGGGTGGAGTCGGTCGGCAGCAACCGGCTCGACGACAGCGGGATCGGCGGGTACGTCGTCAACACGCGCGACGTCTCCGACCGCAAGCGGCGCGAGGAGAAGCTGTCGCGCCTCCGCGAGTGGACGCGGGACCTCAACTACACCCGGACCGTCGAGGAGACGACGGGGCTGGCGGTCGACGCCGTCGACGCCATCGTCGGCGCCGAGCTGAGCGGGATACACCTGCTGAACGACGCGGGGGACGCGCTCGAACCGGTCGCGCTCGCCGAGTCCGTCCCGATGTTCTTCGAGGAGCAGCCGTCGTACGACCGGGACGCGCCGCCGAAGTCGCGGTCGGCGCTCGTTTGGGAGGCGTACCGCGGCGACGAGCCGATCGCGATCGACGAGCTCTCGGCCTCGGACCGGCTCGACGAGGAGACGCCGGCGGAGAGCCTGGTGCTCCACCCGATCGGCGATCGCGGGCTGTTCGTCATCTCCGCGTCGACGGCGAACGCGTTCACCGAGACCGACGTCCTCATCGCCGAGATACTGGCGAATCACCTGGAGGCCGCCCTCGACCGCGTCGACCGCGAGACGCGCCTGGAGCGGCTTCACGACGCCACGCGGAGCCTGATCCAGGCGGGCTCCCGAGAGGAGATCGCGGAGCGCGTCGTCGAGGCCGCGGAGGAGGTACTCGGGTTCTCCGTGACGACCGTCCGGCTCTACGACGAGGACGCGGGCGGGCTTGCCCCGGTCGCCGTCTCCGACATCGCGGGCGACCTCCTCCCGCCTCGGCGCGTGTTCACGCCCGACGACGGCAGCCTCAACTGGGCGGCGTTCGAGGCGGGGGAGCCGCGGCTGTACGACGACATCGAGACCGTCGACGCCGTCGACAACGGGACGGGGCTCAGGAGCCTGCTGATCCTCCCGGTCGGCGAGTACGGGACGATCTCGATCGGGGAGACCGAGCCGGACGTGTTCGACGGCACCGACGAGTTCCTCGCGAAGATACTCGCGACCGCGGCGGAGACGGCGTTCCAGTCGGAGGCTCGGACCGAACGACTCCACCGGCGGAGCGCCGAACTGGAGCGGCAGAACGACCGGCTCGCGGAGTTCGCCAGCGTCGTCTCCCACGACCTCCGGAACCCGCTCAACGTGGCGCAGGGGCGGGTGGAGCTGGCCCGCGACGAGTGCGACTCGCCGCACCTCGACGCCGCCGTCGGCGCCCACGAGCGGATGGACGGCCTGATCAGCGACCTGCTCACGCTCGCTCGCGAGGGCGAGCGCGTGAGCGACACGGAGCTCGTCGCGCTCGACGCCGTCGTCGAGTCCTGCTGGCTGAACGTCGACACCGGGGACGCGACGCTCTCGGTCGAGACCGACCTCACGCTGCACGCCGACGAGAGCCGCCTGCAACAGCTATTGGAGAACCTGATGCGCAACAGCGTGGAACACGGTCGTTCGAGAGACGGCACCGCCGTCTCTCGTGATGACGAAAACTCCGAGACGGAGTTTTCGAACCATTCCACGGGCGGCCGGGCGGAGCCCGGCGACGCCGTCGGTCAGGGCGGCGACCGCGTCGTCGTCGCGGTCGGCGCCCTGACCGACGGCGACGGGTTCTTCGTCGCCGACAACGGGCCCGGAATCCCGCCCGACGAGCGGTCCGACGTGTTCGACGTCGGCTACTCGACCTCGCGGGAGGGGACGGGGTTCGGCCTCCGGATCGTCGAGCAGGTGGCGACCGCGCACGGCTGGGACGTGCGGATCACGGACGACCCCGAGCTCGGCGGCGCCCGGTTCGAGGTGAGCGGCGTCGACGTCGCGGAGCGAGCGGTCGAAGAGTAGACGTCGCGGGGCGGGGCGGCCTACTCCCGGACGAGCAGTTCGATCTCGTGGCCGTCCTGGTCCTTCGTGAACGCGTAGTTGTGGTCGCAGGAGGCGGGGTCGCGGTAGTCCGGCGCCTCGCGGGTCATCAGCGTCTCCCACGCCTCGTCGAGGTCGTCGACGCGGACGCAGAGGTGGCCCCAGCCGTCCCCCATCGTGTACTCGCGGCCGTCGTAGTTGTAGGTGAGCTCCAGCTTCATCGCCTCCTTCGGGGCGTCCTCGGGGGCCATGAAGTAGTTCGAGAAGCTGTCGGCCTCCCAGCGGCCACTCGGCTGCTCCGCGTACTCGAACTTGCGGGTCCAGTAGCCGAGCGCCTCGTCGGCGTCCTCGACGCGGATCATCGTGTGGTCGATGCTCCACTTCTCGCCGTAGTCGCGCTTGACGATCTCGATCTCGTGGCCGTCCGGGTCCTTCACGAACGCGTAGCGGTCGCCGCAGGACTCGGGGTCGCGGTAGTCCTCGACGCCCTCGTCCATCAGCTGGTCGTACGACTCCTGGAGCGCGTCCTCGGGCACGCGCACGGCGATGTGGCCCCACGCGTCGCCGATCTCGTACGCGTGATCGCCGTGGTTGTAGGTGAGCTCCAGCAGCGCGCCGTCCTCGTGGACGTCCTCGGGGCCGAGGTAGACGTTGGTGAACGTGTCGGCCTCCCAGCGGCCCTTCTCCTCGTAGTTCAGGTGCGTCTGGTACCAGTCGAGGCTCTCCTCTAAGTCCTCGACGCGGATCATCGTGTGGTCGAAGGTTCCGTCCATACCCGACGGATCGGCCGCTCGCCTCAAAAGCGTACTGAAGGGGTCGCGGCCGACTCGGACCGCCGCCGAACCGCCGACGGCCGACTCACCCGGATCGAACTGGCTAGGTCGGGAATAAAACGACCACTATTATCAATTTATTTATTCATTTTACTATGTATAAATAGGTTCGGTGGTTCGAATATAGATGGCGGGTGCCACCGACAGTCGGGGCGCCGGCCGCGAACAATGTCAAACAAGACAGATCCGCCGTCGGAGTTCATCGACGGCACCGACTCGCCGAATCGCATCGAACCGTTCCCGTCCGAGACGCCACCGCGCGCCTCGACGGCGTCTACGCCGCCGCGTCGAGAGTCCGCGGCCCCGAAGGGCGCGTCTCCGGCCGCGGTCGGGACGACCACCGACCCCATGCGCCTCCTCGGCGCGTTCGCGTCGGGTGCCCCGTTCATCGCGCTCGTTGCGGCCGTCGAGACGCTCATCGCGACCGTCCTGCTGGGCGTTCAGCTGACGGCCGCCCCGGTGGTCGTCGCACTGGTTACCTTCGCGGTGTACACCGTCGACCACGTCGCCGACGCCGACGCCGACGCCGTCTCGACCCCGCACCGGGCGCTGCTCGCCCGGCGCTACGGGGACCAGCTGATGATCGCCGCCACGCTCGCGTACGGTACCGCGGTCGCGCTCGCGATCACCGGCGGACCGCTCGCGCTCGCCGTCACGCTGCTTCCCGGTGCGTTCTGGGTCGCGTACGCCTCCGACTGGCTGCCCGACCTCGGCCAAGCCGTGAGCGCCGCCCTCTCAGCCGTCGTCCCCCGCGGTCGGCTCAGCCCCGGGGCGGCCGCGGGTGCGACCGACGGCGGGCGCCGCTACGTCCCGCGCCTGAAGGACGTGCTCGTCGTCAACTCCGTCGTCGTCGCCGCGGGGTGGGCGACCGCCCTCACGTTCCTTCCCGTCGCGTTCACCGGGGCGGCGGTCGGACCGGCCGTTCCCGTCGTCTTCGCGTACTTCTTCCTGCGGTCGTTCGTCGACGCCGAGCTCCCGAACGTCCGGGACGTCGCCGCCGACACGGCGGTCGGCGTCGAGACGCTCCCCGTCGCGGTCGGCGTCGTCCGAACCCGGCGGCTGCTGTACGGCGTCGACCTCCTCGCGGCGGGCGCCGTGACGGCCGCGGGCGTCGCGGGCCTGCTCGCGTGGCCGCTCGTCGGGGCGCTCGGCGTCGGCGTCGCCGCGTCGGTCTGCGTCACCTCGCTCGCCGGCCGGATCGACGACGCGTCGGTCCTCGGCGTCGCGCCGGACTGCACCTACCTCCTCGTCGGCGTCGCGATCGCGGGGGTGACCCTGGTCGGTTGATCCGCGTCCGACTTCGATCAGCGGCCGATCGGGGATGCCAAATCGACAGAGCAAAATGATTTATATCTCCTTCTTCTGGAATAAACAGTGATCGGGCTGAGTCCGCTCTCCGTCGCGCTGCTCGCCGCGGTCGTGACCGGCACGTCGGCGGCGATCCTCGCGTGGCGGGAGCGGCCGGAGGCGGGCGCGACGTGGCTCGCGCTGCTGCTCGTCGGGCAGGTGTGGTGGACGACGTTCCTCGTCTTCGAGCTGGAGGCGTCGACGCTCGCCGCGAAGGCGCTGTGGTACGACGTGCAGTGGCTCGGCGTGGTGGTGGTCCCGGTGGGGTGGCTGCTGTTCGCGCTGGAGTACACGGGCCGCGACCGGTACGTGCGGCCAAGCGTCGCGGCGGCGGCCTGCGTCGCGCCGGCGATAACCGTCCTCGTGGTCGCGACGGGCGACCCGGCCGGACTCGTCGTCGCCGACCGCGAGGTCGCCGACACCGCCGTCGGCTCGTTCCTCCGCGTCGACCCCGGACCGTGGTACTACGTCATCGCCGGCTACACCTATCTGCTCGGGCTGATCGGGTCGGTCCCCATCCTCCAGCTCGTCCGCGACGACGCCCGCTCGTTCCGCGGACAGAGCGCGGCGCTGCTCATGGGGACGGCCGCGCCGTGGGTCAGCAGCCTCCTCCACATCACCGGAGCGATCCCGGTGCCCGGGCTCGACCCGACGCCGCTCGCGTTCGCCGTCTCCGGGGTCGCGTACCTCCTCGCGCTCTCGCGGTTCCGGCTGCTCACGCTCACGCCCGCGCCGCGCCGCCGGGCGCGGCAGCTCGTCTTCGAGCAGCTCCACGACCCCGTGTTCGTCGTCGGCACCGAGGGCCACGTGCTCGACCTGAACCGCAGCGCCGCCGACGTGTTCGAGGTCGACCGACGGACGGCGGTCGGCGAGGCGGCGGGCGCGGTCGTGCCCCGCTACGACGCGCTCGCGGGCGAGCGGGGCGACGTCGGGCCGCTCTCGATAGTGGGGCGAAACGGCCGCAGACCGTACGAAGTCACGGTGCGACGCGTGACCGACGACCACGGCCGGGCGGTCGGCCGCCTCGTCGTCTTCCACGACGTGGGCGAGTACCTCGGGCAGCAACAGCGGCTGAACGTGCTCAACAGGGTGTTCCGCCACGACGTCCGGACCGAGACGAACCTGATCCACGGCTACGCCGACCGGCTGACGGAGGACCCGAGCGACGAGCGGGCGCTGTCGGTCGTCAAGGAGAGCGCCTCGCGGATCCTCGGTCTCAGCGAACGGACCCGGACCGCGAGCGAGCTGTTCGACCCGGTCTCGGAGCCGGAGTCGCCGATACCGCTGTCCGAGGTCGTCGACGAGGCGGTCGCCGACCTCCGCGCGGAGTTCCCCGACGTTCGGGTGTCGATCGACGGCGACGTGCCGGACGTGCGCGTGCCGGCGACCCTCCGCGTCGTCGCGGCGAACCTCTGTTCGAACGCGGTCGAGCACAACGACGCGGACGCGCCGTCCGTGTGGATCGAGGCGACCGTCTCGAACGGCTGGGTCGAGCTCTCCGTCGCCGACGACGGCCCGGGGATCGACCCGGCGGAGTACCGGGTCCTGGCGCACGGCGCGGAGACGCCGCTGGAACACGGCAGCGGGATCGGCCTGTGGATCGTGAAGTGGGGGATCGACCAGGTCGGCGGGAGCGTCTCCTTCGCGGAGCGGGAGCCGCGCGGGACGGTCGTCACGGTCTCCGTCCCCGTCGGCGAGTCGGCTCCGGCCGACGGGAGAGAGACGGAGCGCGGCGAGACGCTCGCGTCCGCGGACTCCGCGGGTGCGGGTCGGTAGACGAGGGCGACAGCCGCGGGCCGATAGGCGCGAGTCGGTGGGCACTAGTTCGAGCCGACCGACCGGTCGGTATGGACGCCACCTACCTCCCCTACGCGCTCCTCGCGATGGGCGCGTACGCGCTCGTCTCGCCGCTGATGCGGGTCGCGACCACGGGACCGGACGCGGTCCCGAGCGACGTCGCCGTCGTGATCTCCAACACCCTGCTCATCTGCATGGCCGTCGGCGTGCTCGCGTACACCGGTCAGGGGTTCGCGGTCCACCTCGGCTCGCCGAAGATCCTCCACGTGCTCGCGGCCGGGGTGTTCCTCGGGATCGGCATCCTGGCGCTGTATCGCTCGCTCGCGTTAGGGCCGGTGAGCGTCGTGACGCCCATCTTCGCGATGTTTCTCGTCTTCTCGTCGGTGATCGGCTTCCTCTTCCTCGGCGAGTCGTTCACGGCCCGCAAGGCGCTCGGGATCGTCCTCGCCGCGGCGTCGGTGTACCTCGTCTCGGGCGCCTGAACGCCGCCGCGTTCGCCTCCGCCGCAGTCGACCGATCCGGAAACTCCCGCCGCGTGACGAAATCCCTTTAGCGCCCACCGGGAAAGGGGCGTACCCGCAGTGGTCCGCCTCCCGAACCCCTTCCGCGCGCTCATCCTGTACATCGGCTTCGCCCTCGCGAGGGCGGGGCTGATCGACCGCCACCGGGTGGTCCGGACGACGGACCTCGCGTGGCCGCGGATCGTCACGGGGATCGCCCGGATGTCGAAGAACGCCGTCGACGTCGCGATGGTCGGCGTCGCGGTCGGCACCAGCGCGGTCGCCGGCGTCGGCTTCGCCGGCCCGTACTGGGGGCTCTCGTTCGCGCTGGGCGGCGGCGTCGCCGGCGGTACCATCGCCTTGGTATCCCAGCGCTACGGCGCCGAGGCGTACGTCGAACTCGGCGACGCGGTGCGGTCGAGCGTGCTCTTGGCCGTCGCGATCACCGTTCCCGTCAGCGCGGCGTTCTGGCTGTACGCGCCGGCATTTATCGACGTCCTGAGTAGCAACGAGGCCGCGATCGCGCTGGGGGCCGACTACCTCCGGATCGTCGGCCTCGGCGTACCGTTCGCCGCCCTCAACCTCGTCGGGAGCCGCGTGCTCGTCGGCTGCGACGACGCGTACACCGCGATGCAGGTCCGGGCCGGCGGCGCGGTCGCGAACGTCGTCCTCAGCGCGCTGTTCATCTTCGGCTTCGGCTGGGGGGTCGAGGGCGCCGCGGTCGGCACCGTCCTCTCGAACGTCCTCGCCGTCGCCGGCTTCACCGTCGGGATCGTCCGCGGCAGCGCCCCGCTGATCGGCGAGTTCCCGGTCGCCGTCGACCCCTTCGGCTCCTACCTGAACCCGAAGATGCTCCGCGACCTCGTCGAGATCGGGCTCCCGGTCGGCGCGCGCAACCTCGTGTGGACGGCCGCGGAGTTCCCGATGTTAGCGATCCTCGACGTGTTCGGCGAGAACACGGTCGCCGCGTTCGTCATCGCCCGGCGCATCTGGGGGATCATGAACACGCCCGGCTGGGGGTTCGGCCTCGCCTCCTCCAGCCTTGTCGGGCAGGAACTGGGCGTCGAGGACCCCGGCGAGGCCGAGGCGTACGCCCGCGACATCATCCGCTTCTCCGTGGCGACGTACGTCGTCTCCGCCGCGCTGATCGCCGTCTTCGCGACCGACATCGTGACGCTGTTCGCGGAGAGCCCGCAGAGTCCGGAGGTCCCCATCGCCGTGAACCTCGTGTACGCCGCCTGCGTCGCCGTCGTGTTCCAGGGCGTCTCGGGCGGGGCGGCGGGGCCGCTCGACGCGGCCGGCGACACGAAGATCCCCTTCGCGAGCCAGTTCCTCGGGATGTTCTGCGTCTCGATCCCGCTCGCGTACGTCGGGGCCAACGACGCGACGCCCGCGATAGACGTGCCCCTGACCGGGCTCACGGTCCCGGAGGTCGCGCTCCCCGCGATCGGGCTGTGGGGCCTCTACCTGGCGTTCCTCGCGGAGACGACGATCCCCGCCGCGATCAACTACTGGCGGTTCCGCTCCGGGAAGTGGAAGGGGATAAGCGAGGCGTACCGGCCCGAGGCGTCCGCGGACGACTGAGGGCCGTCACCGCCGCGGTCGGCCGACCGGGGCCGACCGGGGCCGACCGCGGCCCGACGATCGAAAGCGTCAGCGTTTATGGCTCGCTCCGCCTTTCGGAACCAATGAGCGTTCCCTGCGTCGCCGTCGAGCGCGAGCGCGGCGAGGCCGTCCGCGAGCGCCTCGCCGAGGCGGGCGTCCTCGACGGCGACCACGAGATCGCGGTCGATGGCGACGCGATCTACATCCCGGTCGTCGACCCCGACGCCGTCCCCGCCGACCTCGACGCGACGATCGTCGAGCGCGACGCCGCCGAGCGCGATCGCCCGCTGACTCCGGCCGAGATACTCGGGTACGAGCCCTCGCTGGAGCGGCTCGGCGACATCGTCATCGTCGACGAAGACGACGACGAGCGCGCCCGCGAGATCGCCGACGCGGTGATGGCCTCCGACGTGCCCTGCGAGACGGTGCTCAACCGCGCCTCCCCGATCGAGGGCGAGCTCCGCGTCCGTCGGTGGGACGTGTTGGCCGGGAACGGCACGGAGACGGTCCACCGCGAGTACGGCCACGAGTTCCTGCTCGACGTCGCCGAAGTGTACTTCTCGCCGCGGCTCGCCACCGAGCGCCACCGCGTGGTCGAGCAGGCGGAGTCGGGCGAGACCGCGATCGATATGTTCGCCGGCGTGGGCCCCTACGCGGTGCCGTTGGCGTCCCGCGGCGCCGACGTCGTCGCCTGCGACCTCAACGAGCGCGCCGTCGAGTACCTCCGCGAGAACGCGGCCCGCAACGGGGTCGCCGACCGCGTGACCGCGATCGCGGGGGACGTGCGCGACCTCGTCGGCGGCGCGGACGGAGCGATCGACTACGCCGACGCGGCCGACCGGCTCGTGATGAACCTCCCGCACTCCGCCGACGAGTTCCTCGACACCGCCGTCGCGCTGGCCGGCGATGACTGCGTGGTCCACTACTACGACATCCAACACGAGGACGACCCGTTCGGTCCCGGAACGCGGGCGATCCGCGAGGCGGCCGGCGACGACTACGACGTCGTCGTCGAGACCGAGCGCGTCGTCAGGTCGTACGCGCCCCACGAGTACAACGTCTGTCTCGACGTCAGGCTGACGCGAAACTGAGACTCGGCAGGACGTTCTCTCCCGGGACGCTCATGACGCCCGCGGCACCACGGCCCCGCGACCCCGTGGCTCGGCAGGTGGCGCTCCCGCCGGCAACCGCCGACGGGATCGAGTACGGATCGACAGCGCGACAGCCGTCCCGCCCGGGAACGAGCGGGCCGGGACGGCACGGCCCGTCACATGACAAGAGACCACGGCCGGCGGAGCGTCGGGGCCAGAGGCGATTTCGCGCTTGGCACGTCGGAGACGTGGATCACACGGCGGCCGCGGTGGATCGCTGATAGTGGTGACCGCCACGTCGAGTCGCCGTGGGGGTGCGACCGACGGGACTACCGACGCCCGGCACGGGCTTCGACCGGACACGCACCGTCGAGGGGGTCGATCCCCGCTGTCGCGGTGCGACCACACTACGATGGAGATTCAAACAAGTATTTATGCCTTTTCCTTATATACTTGTGATTTACACCAGATAAACAGACGTGTCTAATAAGTAATCCTAGTATTTTGAAACGGACGGAGATTGTCTGATTTCGTCGCGTGATCCGCCGTTTTCGAGAGACGGCCGCGCGGTCGTGCCCCGCGCCGTCGTCGTTTCGGAACCCTTATTTTGCCGTTCGGGAATTGTTAGACGCGCGCCGGGGTAGCTCAGCTGGCAGAGCGATTCCTTCGTAAGGAATAGGTCGGGGGTTCAAATCCCTCCTCCGGCTCTTTTGACGGAACAATACGGAATCGAAGAGCGGCGCGATCCCGCGATCAGGTCCGCCGTTCGGTGATCCCCGCCACCGCGACGCCGGCGGCGACGAGCATGACGCCGATGAGCGCGTTCAACGCGAGTCCGATCGATTCGCCGGCGGCCGCGTTCGCGAGCCCGACGTACAGGAAGAACGCGGCGACCGCGGCGTGGAGGGCGAAGACACCGGTCGGCGCGTTCGCCCCGAGGGTGAAGCCGATCTCCATGCCGATCGTACGCCGGTTCCGGTGAAAAACGACCGGGTCCCGGAACGCTCGTTCCACCGTTCCGACTCGTCGCGGCGATCCGCGATCGGCCCGCAGACGGGGCGTCAACGCCGAACGCGCTCTCGTCTCGAATCTGATCGTTCGTCTACCCATTCGGAGACGGGATACCGTATTCTATAAAGAATAATAGGCCCGAGACTATGTTACTTGCCACCAAATCCCGTAATATGCGACCACAATCCGAGAGCGAGGGACAGGAACTGTACGAGTGTTTCGAATGCGGGGCGCGCACGGACTCCGGCGGCACGTGCGAGTGCGGCGGCGAGCTCAAACACCTCGGTCGGTCGCGGGATCTCTGACCCGGGTCGAGCGCCGGTGACGGGTCGGTCTGCCCGCCGGAGCGACGGTCCGACGCGTCACTCGTCGTCTTCGTCGGTGTCGCCGGCGGCGTCGCCCTCGCCGGCCGCGTCGTACTCGGGCAGGGAGAGCACGTTCTCGCGGCCGAGCCGGAACCCGTCGAGGTCGCCCTCGTCGCGGAGGCCCGTCACGACCTGGCTCGTCTTGGCGGCGGTCCAGTCCAGCTCCTCGGCGACCCGCTTCTGTTTCATCCGGCCGCCGTTCGCCTCGACGAGACGGATCACCTGCTCCTCGTTGCTCAACAGGTCCTCGTCGACCGGCGGCGCCGTCCCGTCGGCGTCCTCCTCCGCGTCGCTCCCCGGCTCGCCATCCCCGGCGTCCGAGCCACTGGCCGCGGCGGTGGCGCCCGCGTCGATCGTTCCGTCGCCGTCCACCGCCCCTTCGGCCCCGCCGGCTGCGTCGGCTTCGGTCGCCTCCGCCGTCGTCCCGCCCGCGTCTAACGCTCTCCACGGGCGCCGTCGGTAACCGATCGCGGCGACGACCGCCGCCGCAAGTACCCCGAGCGCGACGAGCGGGAGCGGCCCAGCGGCGAGCCCCTCCGGCTCGACGGTCACGCGAGGCTCCCCCTCCGTGAAGTCGACCGGTCCCTCCCAGACGACGGCGTCGTCGCGGGTCTCCGTCGGCGACGGGGACGCCTCGCCGAGCCGGTAGCCGTCGTCCCACGACACGATGAGCGACGTGCTCTCGTCGAGGAACAGCGCGTCGATGGCGTCTCCCACGAGGAGGCGGTCGTCCTCGACCGCCGCGAAGTTGCTCCATTCGAACCGGTACGTCAGGACGCCGTACGACTGCGGGAGCTCGCGCCGCTCGGCGGTCACCGTGACGTTCGTGACGTTCATCTCGCGGCCCGTCGCGTTCTCGGCGGCGGTCGCCGTCGTGCGCATCCGATCGCCGAACCGAGTGATGTACGCGTCCGGGTTCGACTCCACGTCCGCGCGGAGCTCCTCGAAGGCCTGTCGCTCGTCGTCGCTCGCGAGACGGATCCGGTACTGGGTCTCCCAGACCGCGTCGCCGTCGGGCTCGAGATCGACCTCTATCAGGACGTCGTCCGGGCTGACGTCCATCTGGTCGAACCCCCCTGGCGGGAGGCCCGCACCGCTCTGGGCGGCCCCGACAGACACGAGGCCGGCGCCGGCGGCGAGCACGACGACGAGAAGGAGCACCGTTCGCTGCACGGACGGACTGTTACGAGGCACGGATAAATCGCTTCCCATCTCCGAAGCGAGGTCGGGAACGGATCGGGCGGCTCGGCGAGCGCCCGAAGCGACCGCTTCGGTCCGTCTCGGTCGCCTCGTATCGCGGTCGGAGCCGTGGCGACCTATCCATCGACGCCGCCGACGATTTCCCGGACGAAGTCGACACCGCCCGTTAGCGGTCCGACGAGGCGATCCGCGACGGCGTCGACCGCGCCCGCGGCGTTGGCGCCGGGGACGGAATCGCCACCGGCGCCGCGGTCGCCACCGGCACCTCGGTCGTCATCGGCGCCGGGCGGGGACGGATCGTCGCGCGGAGGCGTCGCGTTCCCTCCGTCTGCACCGTCTGCACCGTCTGCACCGTCGCCTCTTCGACCGGCACCGTCGCTCGGGTTCGCCGAACCGTCCATCGGGGTGCCGGCCGCGTTCGTCGAGCCGTCGGTCGCGTTCGTTCCGTTGCCGTCGTCGCCCGCCTCGCCGCCGCGGTCGGACGGTCCGTCACCGGCCGGTCCGCCGCCGACTCCGGGAGCGTCGCCGCCCTCACCGGCTCCCGGGCCGGTTCCTGACCCCGGACCCGCGTCCGCCGGCGGCCCGCGTCGCTCGGACGCCAGCGGGCCGCCCACGTCGTTACCGGCGACGCCGCGGGCGATCGCCGCGACCTCCGGGCCGCTCGCCTCACCTGCCCGATCGCGGAGCTCGCCGAGGCGTTCCTCGTTCAGGCCGCGGTCCGCCCTGACCGACTCGGGCAGCCCGCGAGCGACGTCGGCGCTCCGGTTCGCCTCGCGTTTGACCGTCTCGGCCCGGGCGCCCGTCTCGGCCATCCGGGCGGCGAACTCGCCGCGAGTCAGCTCGCCGGCCTCGCGGCGCTCGCGGAGCTCCCGCTGGCGTCGTTCGATCTCGGCCAGCCGCTCCTCGGTGCGGTTCAACCGCTCCGCGACCAAGTCGGCGCGCTCCTCAGGGGTCTCCGTCCGATTGAGCCCGACCTCGAACGCCCGCGAATCGACCTCGCCGGCGATCTCGGCCCGCTGGACCCCGATCACCCCGGAGAGGCGCTCTCCGGGACTGATGTCGGTTCCGTTCGCCGTCTCGTTGCCCTCGCCCGTCTCGTTCGTCGCCGCCGGGTCGTCCTGCGCGACGGCCGTCCCGACGGGGCCGGCCGCGGCGATCCCGGCGACGCCGACCAGCACGACCACGGCGACGAGGAGCGCGGTTCCTCGGTTCATCACCTGAGGGTACGCGACGTATCCGTATATAAACCGATCTCCGTTAAGTCGGATCAACCCGGATTAAACGCGGGACGGCGTCGGGAGGGCCGTGACCGGGGAGACCCCCGGCGCGATCGACGTCCGGCTCAGTACGACTTCGCGAAGTAGGCGGTCCGTTCCGCGTCCTCGCCGCAGATCGCGCACGTCTCGTCGTGGCCGCCGTCGACGAGGGGGTCCTCCTCCTCGAACGGCACCATCACGATCTCGGCGGCCATCGGCTCTTTAATCGGCTCTTCGCACTCCTCGTCGCCGCACCACGGCGCCTTCACGTAGCCGCCGTGCTGGCCGAGCGTGCCTAAGATTCCGGCGCGGTCGTCTGCCTCGCGGACCTCGCCGTCGAGCGTCCCCTCGGCGGCCGCGTACAGCTTCGCGTACACCTCGTCGAGGTGGTCGCGGACGGTCTCGGCGACGCCCTCGCGCTCCTCGACGACGCTGTCGCCGTCGGGCCGGTGGACGAGCGTGAGCTCGCCGTCCTCGACCTCGTGGGGGCCGATCTCGATCCGGAGCGGGACCCCGTTGAGTTCGTGCTCGTTGAATTTGAAGCCGGGGTTGCGCTCGTCGCGGTCGTCGAGCTCGACGCGGACGCCGGCGTCGTCAAGGTCGTCGACGACCTCCTCGGCGTACTCCAGCACGTCGTCTTTGGTGTCCTCCTGCCAGATCGGGACGACGACGACCTGCTCGGGGGCGACGCCGGGCGGGAGCACGAGCCCCTGCTCGTCGGAGTGGGTCATGATCAGCGCGCCGAGCGCGCGCCACGAGAGCCCCCACGAGGTCGTGTGCGCGAGCCGCTCCTCCTCGTCCTCGTCGGAGAAGGTGATGTCGAACGCCTCCGCGAACGACTGCCCGAGGTGGTGAGAGGTCCCGGCCTGCACCGTCTTCCCGTCGGGCATCAGCGCCTCGACGGTGGTCGTCGTGTCGGCGCCGGGGAACTTGTCGTGGTCGGGCTTCTGCCCCTTCAGGACGGGCAGCGCCAGCAGGTCCTCGTAGACGGACTCGTACTGGTCGAGCCGCGTCATCGTCTCCGCCCACGCGCCATCGCTCGTCGCGTGCGCGGTGTGGCCCTCCTGCCAGAGGAACTCCTTCGTGCGGAAGAACGGCTTCGTCTCCGTCGCCTCCCAGCGCACGACCGAGCACCACTGGTTCACGCGCAGCGGGAGGTCGCGGTGGCTCCGCACCCACTGGGAGATGTACGGCGTGATGATCGACTCGGAGGTGGGCCGGACCGCGAGCCGCTCTTCGAGCTCCTTCGTTCCGGCCTCGGTCACCCACGCGACCTCGGGGTCGAACCCCTCGACGATGTCCTTCTCGCGCTCGAGGTACGACTCGGGGATAAAGAGGGGGAAGTAGGCGTTCTGGACGCCGGTGTCCTTGAACTTCGCGTCGAGGAACCCCTGCAGGCGCTCCCAGACGGCGTACGCGCGCGGCCGGGTGACGATGAACCCGCTCATCCCTTCCGGGCCGTAGTCGGCCAGCCCCGCCTTCTGTACGACCTCGGCGTACCACTCGCCCGTGTTGTGAGACTTGGACTCGGTGATGCCGAGCTCCTGGTCGTCGTCGCTCATTGTCGTGTGAAGGGTCGGTCGCGGGCTTAAAACGTCCGAAGCCTGGCGAGTCGTTCGGACGCGGCCGCGCGGCGCCGACACGGGTCGGGGACCCCGCCGACCGTCGACGCCCGCTCGTTTCAGGCCGCGGGAACGCAGAGAAACGTTAACCCCTCCCCGGCGCCTACCGCCGGTATGGACCTGTCGGGGCTGCGTCGGTACACGCCCGAGGAAGTGACCCGGGCGCGCCGCGAGGCGGCGGTGCTGGCGCCCGTCGTCGAGCGCGGCGGCGAGGCCCACCTGCTGTTCACGAAGCGCGCGGCCCACCTCGGGGAACACCCCGGCCAGATGAGCTTCCCGGGCGGCGGACGCGAACCGATCGACCGGACCCTGACCGACACCGCGCTCCGCGAGGCCCGCGAGGAGGTCGGCATGCGGCCGGACGAGGTCGACGTCGTCGGACGGCTCGACGACACCCGGAGCTCCTCCGCCTATCGGATCCGACCGTTCGTCGGCGTCGCGCCCGACCGCGAGTACGTTCCCGACGAGTCGGAGGTGGCGGAGGTCGCTGTCCTCCCCGTGAGCGGGCTGACCGACCCCGCGAACTACGAGTCGGAGCGCCGCCTCGGCCACCCGGAGTACGGCGACCACCGGGTCCACTTCTTCCACGTCGGCGGCTACACCGTCTGGGGCGTGACCGGCCGGATGGTCGTCCAACTGCTGGAACGGACGACCGACTGGCGCGCCCCCGAGGAGGTCGATCGGGAGGTCGGGGCGGACGCGGAGCTCCCGATCTGAGTGCGGACCGGTCCCGAACGAGCGTTTTTAGTACGTACCAGCAAAATCCGCCGGCGTGTCCGATCTCGTCGAGACGCTCCGCGGCGTCGACGGCGCCGAGGCGCGCGTGATAGCCTCTCTCGACCCCCTCGATTTCACGATCGAGTACGTTCGCACGGAGCTCGAATCGCGGTACTCCGACCGGGACCTCGAGTCCGCGTATCGGCTGATCATGGCGAACCAGGTCACCGGCGACGAGTTCAAAGCGCTCATCGGCGAGGAGTTCGAGGTACAGACCCTCTTCTTCGAGAACGTCGTCGTGCTCGTGTTGCCCGCGGCGCGCTACGAGGCCGTCTTCGCGTCGTTCGACCGCGAGGACCCGTTCCCGATCACCGATCTCATCGACGCCGCCGGTCGGCTCTGACCGGGGCGGAGGAGAGACACCCGCACGCCGTCTCGCGTCGCCTCACTCCGCCGGTTCGACCTCCAGCCGCAGCGCGACCGGCGCGCCCTCCGCGAGCGCGGCGACGAGGTCGCGGTCGAGGTCGGCGGCCGCGCCGTCGCCGTCGACGAGGATCGTGCGCTCGTCGTCGGTGTAGTCGCTCGTCCGCCCGACCATCGAGCGGTCGTCGAGGAGCGCGAGACCGGGATCCCCGCGCCCGACGATCCGGTCGACGTACGTGGGGTCCGCGAGGTCGACCGCCTCGGCGTCCGGCTCTCCGACGGCGATCGTCGCGGCGATCGCCGCGTCCGCGTCCCGGCACGCCTCCCGGAACGCCGCCGAGAAGTCGCGGGGGGTGCGATCGGCCTCGACGCCGACGATGCAGTCGCCGGCGGGCGTGAGCCAGTCGTCGGACGTGAGCTCGAAGGTGCTCGCGTGCTCGGCGGTGACGTGCTCGTGGCCGGTCGCGCGGACGACCTCGACGAGGGGGTCGACGTCGTCGATCTCGCTCTCGGCGTCGCTCATGCTCGACGAGTCGGCGGCGACGGGACAAGTGAGCGTCGGTTCAGGCGTCCGTCGCTTCGGACGTCCGCCGCTTGGGGCGGTCGCCGCCTCAGGCGTCCGCGCCCTCCGCGAGCGCGGGGATCAGCCGGGCCGGGTTCTTCGCGAGGACGCGGCGCATCAGGTCCTCCGAGACGTCGAGGGTGAGCACCTCCATCACGCCGACGTTCGGGTGGACGTCGGGCGCGCCGGAGCCGAAGAGGACGCGGTCCGGGTGCTCCAACACGCCGCGCTCGAGGACCTCCCGGTAGCGCACGGCGCTCGTGTCGACGTAGAGCCGGTCGTGCTCGTCGAGCAGGTCGAGCGTCTCGTTCATCAGGTCGGCGTCGAGCGGGTAGCCGCCGAAGCTCGCGAGGACGAGCGGGAGGTCGTAGCCGAGCAGCTCGCGCTCGACCGCCTCGGGCGGGAACTCCCTGCCCGCGTGGACGATGAGCGGGAGGTCGGCCGCCTCAAGCCGCGTCAACACGTCCTCGTTCGGGAGGCCGTCGACGTGGGGGACGAGCGTGAACCCGTGGAACCGGTCGTCGTAGGAGTACTGCTCGACGTCGTCCGGCCTGGCGTGGTGGTCGTCCCGCTCGGCGCGGAGGTTCCGGACCGCCGCGATCGGGCCGTCGCCCGGGTCTCGCGGACCGTTGAGCCGGGCGAACGCGACGAACGGTCGGTCGATCGAGAGCCGCGCGACCGCGTTGTTCGCCCGGAGGTAGCTCCGCCCGGGGGCGCGTCGGCCGGGGCTCGCGACCGCGCGCACGACGCCCGCCTGCAGCATCTCGCGCTCCAGCCGCTCGGGGGAGATGTCCCGGCCGTGCGTGGCGACCGAAGACTCGTCGGGGTCGAGCGTCGCGCGGGTGTCGACGATCCGGAAGTCGTGTTCCAGCCCGAGCATCTACCCGTCCGTCTCGGAGGACCCGCATGTGCCTGTCGGTCTCACGCGCGCCGCCGGGGGAGGCCGCGGCCGGTCGCGCCCGCCCTCACGGCCCCGCGGTCGAGACGATCTTCACCACGTCGCCCTCACCCAGTTCGTGACCCTCGCCGATCCGCCGCGAGGAGCGCGCGTCGACCGCGTGGAGGTACCCCTCGCCGATGTCGGTGTGGACCGCGTACGCCAGGTCCGGGGGCGTCGCGCCCGACGGGAGGAGGAAGGCGTCGGGGAGGACGTTCCCCGTCCCGTCCGTCCACTTCGAGGCGTCCTGCACCGGGTACACCGTGATCCGGTCGAGCAGGTCGTAGACGGCGGCGTTCAGTGCGGTCTGGACCCCGGTCCCGCCGTGTTCGCTCATGGCGTCGCGGATCGCGTCGAGCCCGCGGCGCTGCTCCGCCGAGACGTCGCCGACGATCTCGAAGCCGTCGTCGCCGGGGTCGTAGTCGACGACGCCCGCCTCGGCCGCCCGGCGCAGGCCCAGCTCGCCGTCGGCAGTCGCCGGGACCACGGGCTTGTCCGTCCCCTCGCGGATCCGGTCGAGCGCCCCGTCGGGCGCGGCGTCGACCTTGTTGGCGACGACGACGATCGGCTTGGTGCGCCGGCGGACCGCCCGCGCGAGCGCCTCGCGGTCGTCGCCGCTCCACGCCTTCGGATCGTCGGGGTACTCCAGCCCGCGGAGGACCGCCGTCACGTCGTGCTCGGTCGCGCCGAACCCGGTCAGCAGGTCCGTCACCGACTCCTCTAAGTCGAAGTCGGGCGAGCGCGACTTGCGCTCGACGCTCTCCCAGTTGCGGTCGACGATACCCGCGAGCCACAGGTCCATCTCCTCCTCGACGAAGTCGACGTCGTCGAGGGGGTCGTGCGAGCCGACCTCGACGGGCTCGCCCTCGGCGTTCGTCGCGCCCGAGGCGTCGACGACGTTCAACACGACGTCGGCGTTCGTCAGCTCGTCGAGGAACCGGTTGCCGAGCCCCTTCCCCTCGTGTGCGCCGGGCACGAGCCCGGCCACGTCGAGGAGCTCGATCGGAACGTATCGCTTCCCGTCGCGGCAGTTCTCCGTTCCGCAGCGCTCCTCGCGGTCGAGGCAGGGGCACTCGGTCCGGACGTGCGTGACCCCGCGGTTCGCGTCGATCGTCGTGAACGGGTAGTTCGCGACGTCGACGTCGGCCATCGTCGCGGCCGTGTAGAAGGTGGACTTCCCGGCGTTCGGCTTCCCCGCCAACGCGACCGTGATCATGGTCGTGGGTCGCGGCGCGGCGAAAAGCGCCTTTCGGTCGGCCGGGCCGCGGTCGGCGTTCCCGCCGCCGTCGCCCCCGCCGCGAGGGTCACGAGAACTCGACGAGGTCGTCGTCGACGCCGCGGAGGCTCTCCGCGAGCCGCGAATCGGGCGGAACGGCGTCGAGGAACGCCTCGGAGCCGAACGAGGCGTCCCCGTTGACCGACACCATCCCCAGGTCGGCGGGGTCGCCGTCGAGACCGGTGAGGAACGCGACGGTGCGGACCGCGGGGACGTCGTCGACGCGGGCCGCGACGTCGACGGAGCCGTACAGCGAGCGGTGCGTGGCCACGTGGTGGACGCAGGTCGGCGTCGGCGCGAACAGCAGCAGGTAGCGCGCGCCCGGCTCGGTGCGGCCCAGCTTCGGTCGGATCGCGTGGCGGTCGTCGGCGTGGAAGTACCGCTCCATCCGCCGGTACTGCCGCAGTATCTCGTTCGCGCCGGTCGCGTGGCGCACGGCGGCGTCGCCCTTGAGCTCGATCACGTGATCGACGCGCTCTGGCGTCCGCAGGCGGACGTAGACGTCGACGACCCCGCGGCGGCCCTCGGCGTCGTACGGCTCCTCCAGCCGGACCTCCGGGTCGTCGTGGGCGGCCGCGTAGTGGTCGACGACGCGCGTCGCCAGTTCGTCCTCCCGCATACGTCGCGACCTCGGCGCCGACGGAGAATAAAGGCGCCGCCGCGGGGCCGGGACCGCCGCGCCGGAACCCGACGTTTGGACCCCCGGATCCTTCTCCCGATCCGGGTTTCGTCAAGGGGTTTGTAAGGCTCGAACCCCTACAAACAGTGATGTCTGATAGACTGAGTAGACGGCGGTACGTCGCCGGAACCGGAGCCGCGCTCGCCCTCGGAACGATCGCCGGCTGTTCCGGCGGCGGTGGGGACGGCTCCGACGGTTCAGACGGCTCCGACGGTTCAGACGGCTCCGACGGCGGGTCGGGCGGCGCCGGGGAGCCCCTCGACGACGTACCCAGCGAGATCGACGACCACCTCTCGGAGGCCCGGCTGTACGAGGGCACCATCGCGGACTACACCGGGCAGGACGAGGTCACCGTCTCCGTCGGCGCCGGCGAGGGGCTGGCGTTCGATCCCGCGGCGATCCGGATCAGCTCCAGTACGACCGTCGTCTGGGAGTGGACCGGCGAGGGCGGCGCCCACAACGTCGCCTCCGTGGAGGGCTCCGAGTCCGACTTCGAGAGCGGAAGCGCGGTCAGCGAGGAGGGAACGACCTTCGAGCAGTCGTTCGACAACACCGGGATCCAGCTGTACCGGTGCACGCCTCACGAGGGAGTCGGGATGCTCGGCGCCATCGAAGTCGTCGAGTAACGCCGGTCCGCTTTCTCCGCGGGTTCCGACGTTTTGAACGTCGTCGACACCCACAGCCGCGGGTCCGACTCCGACTCACGGGAGGAACGACCACCGCACGTCGACGATGCGGTCGTGCTCGCTCGTCACGGTCGGGCGCGCGAGGTGGTCGTTCGCGTTGACTCCCGCCTCCGCCAGCCCGGTGAGCGCGTCTTCGAGCGACCGGTCCGAGCGTTCGACGGACGAGTCGCGCTCGTAGGGGGCGTCGATCGGCTCGTCGGGCGTGTTCGCGACGTCGACCGCGTCCGCGAGGTCACCGCCGATGGCGCGCGGCGGCTGGTGGAACCGCCAGTCGCCGACCGTGAGGAACAGCCAGACGTCGCCGTTGATGGCGTGGTACTCGCCGGTGACGCGCGCGTCCTCGTGGGCGACGACCCGCGACAGGACCGCCGTCTTCGTCCGGTAGAGGGCGTCTTTTCGGGCGGAACGGACGTTGCTCTCGGTGACGTCGCCGCGGTCGTAGGCGGCGGTCGCCTCGTCGGCGAACTGCTTGGCGACCTTGTTGACGACGTACAGCGATTCGAGCAGATCGTCCGTCGGTTCGAGCGGATTCACGGTGGCGCCTCGGTGCGTTATCGTCGCGAGTTCGGCGCGTCGAGGCAAAAGGCGTTTCGGGGACGGCCGAGGGCCGCTCGGCGTCCGCCGTCGCGCCCGGACGGCCGGCCGGCGCCCGGTCGGATGGTTAATTCTTTAAGCACACGGACGAAGGTGAGGGCAAGCAATGTCGGACGACTCGCTCAAACTGTACACAGCGATCTACGTCGCGCTCCTGGTCGCGGCGACGCTGAATTTCGTTCTCTTCGAGGCCACGTTCCTCAACTTCACGTACGCCCAGGCGCTCGGCGGGACGCTGGTGATCGCGACGGTCAAGACGCTGCTCATCGTCGCCTACTTCCAGCACCTCCGGTGGGAGAACCGCTCGCTCACCTACGTGATGGCGCTCGCGCTCGCGCTCACCATGCTGCTGATGGCCGCGGCGACGTACTCCATCTCGTAACGCGGTCTCCCTTCTTCTCAGCCGCCACCGCCTCATCCCTCGCCGTCTCCGGTCGATTCCAGTGCAGCAGTTCTGACACGTTCGGCCGTGTTTTTTGTACTCGTACGCGCACAGTACCCGTATGCAACTCCGCGACGCCACCGCAGCCGACGTCGACGCGATCCGGGAAGTCGCCCGCGAATCGCTGCTCGCCTCCTACGGCCACGCCGTCGACGAGGCGCTGCTCGCCGAGGCTGTCGACGAGTGGTACGACCCCGACGACCTCGTCGCGGACGTCGGCGACGAAGGGACGGTGTGTCCCGTCGCCGTCGTCGACGACGACGTGGTCGGGTTCGCCGAGAGCTACGTCGTCGGGCGCCGCGAGCGGGTCGGCGAAATCGACTGGCTCCACGTCCACCCCGACCACCGCGAGTCCGGGATCGGCTCCGCGCTCCTCGAGCGCGTGGAGGCGGAGCTCCGGGAGGCGGACGTCGACCGCATCGAGGCTCGCGTCCTCGTCGCCAACGAGGCCGGCACAGCGTTCTACGAGGGCGAGGGGTACGAGCTCGTCGGGGAGCGCCGCGTGGAGATCGGCGAGGAGACGTTCGACGAGCGCGAGTACCGCAAGCAGATCAGCCGGCTGACCGGCATCTCGGAGGGCGTCGTCGAGACGGACGCCGGCGACACCGTCTACGTCGCCTTCGACGAGAGCGAGCGCGGCTCCGACGGCCCGTTCTACGTCGCCTACGCCGACCCGGACCGGGAGCGCCGCTACGGCTACTTCTGCGGGAACTGCGAGGGGACCGACGTCGCCATCGACACGATGGATCGCATGGAGTGCGGCGACTGCGGGAACCGACGGAAGCCGTCGCGCTGGGACGCCGCCTACTGAGTCGCGCGCACCCCGGTCGCCTCGGCCCGACCCGCGACGATTCCCCGTCCTACAGCGTCTCCTTCACGCCCAACACGCGCTCTTCCGCCTCGCGCCCGGGGTCCCACTCGCTCCCGTCGCGCTCGGCCTCCCGGTGGTCGGCGACGGTGCGTGCCATCGCCTCGTCGACGGGCGTCGACTCCCAGCCGAGTTCGGCGAGGGCACACGTGTCGAGCAGGTGGGGGTACTCGCGGTAGAGGGTGAAGTCGTCCGGTTCGAGCCCGCCGGCCGCGAGCGCGTCCCCGCTCGCGGGCACGACCTCGCAGTCGGTGCCGGCGGCGTCGGCGATCGCCTCCAGCGTCTCCTCGAGCGTGAGCGCCCGGCGGTCGCCGACGTTGTAGGCGGCGCCGGGCTCGCCGCGCTCGGCGACGACCCGGAGCGCGCTCGCGACGTCCTCAACGTACGCGCGGTGCCAGAGGTTCTGGCCGTCACCGGGGACGACGACGCGGTCGTGCGAGAGTACGCGGTCGATCCAGTAGTCGAGCCGCTCGGTGTAGTCGTCGGGGCCGTAGACGATGCAGGGCCGGACCGCGGTCGCGTTGACTCCCTCCTCGGCGGCCTCGAAGACGATTCGGTCGCCCTCGGCCTTCCGGTTGCCGTACGTCTCCATGCTCTCGTCGGTCGCCTGTTCGGGCGTGCAGGGACGCAGCGGCGTCTCTCCCTCGCGTTTGGGGATCTCCTCGGCCGCGTAGCTCGACCCGGAGGAGACGTACACGTAGCCGTCGACGTCGGCGAACACGTCGACCGCGGCCGCCACGTCGGTCGGATGGTAGGCGACGCAGTCGATCACGACGTCGGGCTCTGCCGAGAGCTTCGCCGCCCGGAGGTCGCGCTCGTTCGTCCGGTCGCCCTCGACGTGCGTCACGCGCTCGTCGGCGGCGAAGGGATTCTCGTGATTCCCGCGGTTCAACATCGTCACCGCGTACCCGTTCGCGAGCAGGTCGGAGACGGTGTGCCGGCCGATGAACCGCGTGCCGCCGACGACGAGCGCCGTGTCGGTCATATCCACCCTCGGTCCAGCGAGTTCAAAAGCGTGACCGAACCGGAACGGAGCGGGCGGAGGACCGCGCTGCCCTCACTCGTCGTACTTCCCGCGCGGCCCCTCGCCGCGCCACCGACGATAGAGCAGGTACGCGATTCCGAGCCCGAGGAACCACGTGCCGACCCCGAACACGGCGTATCCGACCCCGATCAGGAACTCTCCGGTCGGCACTCCGAACATACTCGGATTCGGCGTCTCGACCACATAAACGCTCCGAGCGAGGGTCAGTTACACGGTCCCGGCGCTCGTACGTCGCCCCATGACAGACCGCAGTCGCCGTCGACCGTGGCTCGCCGCCCTGTTGGCGCTCGTCGTCTCCGGGCTCGGACACGCGTATCTCCGCCGCTGGGCGCGCGCGCTCGGCTGGTACGTCGCGGTCACCGCGACGCTCGTCGTGATCGTTCCCGACGCGGCGGTGGAGCGGCTCATCGCCGGCGACGCGCCGCCGATCGCCGACGTCGCGCCGGCCGTGCTCGTCGTCGCCGCCAGCGTGATCGACGCGTACGTCCTCGCGCTCCGGAACAACCGAGAGTACGACCGCGAAGAACGGGCGGCGGAGCGCGTTGAATCCGGCGCGACGACGCCCCCGTCGTCTGCCGCGTCGCCCGCGGACCGCTCCGACGGATCGGCGGTCGACCGGGACCGAGAGGCGGACGCGGTGTCGTGTCCGCACTGCGGCCGCGACACCGATCCGGCGTTCGACTTCTGTCAGTGGTGTGCCGAACCGGTCGACGAGTGAGGTCGGTAGAAACGAACGACGCGGGAGCTAGTGGGTGCAACCGTATTAAAGGGGAATCCGACGAGACCGAGACGGGAGATCCCGCCTCAGAAGAGGTAGAACAGCGGGAAGATGAACACCCAGACGATGTCGACGAAGTGCCAGTAGAGGCCGAAGTACTCCACCGGGCGCTCGTCGTCCAGGTAGTGCCCCTGGTAAGCCCTGACGAACAGGAAGCAGGCGATCAGGAGGCCGATGACGACGTGGAGGCCGTGGAGCCCCGTCGTGACGTAGTAGATCGACGCCTGGATCGGGTCGCCGTGTGCGTTCGACGCGATCATCACGCCGCGGTCGAAGATCTCGTGTTCCCACTCCCACATCTTGATCGAGAGGAACGTGAGGCTGAGCGCGATCGTCGCGCCGAGCGAGGCCAGCAGGCCCTTTCGGCTGTTCCGGTGGGCGGCGACGAGCGCTAAGATCACCGTGAACGAGGAGGTGATCAGCACGAACGTGTTAATGAGCCCGGGCAGCGACTCCGTCAGGGGCTCCCACGTGCGCCAGCCGGCGTTGTACCGGACGAAGATGGCCGCCGAGAGGAACGCGCCGAAGACGATCACGTCGGACGCCAGGAAGAACCACATCCCCAGCTTCACCTTCTCGACGCCGTTGAACGGCCACCGCTCGGCGAACTCGCTGGGCGGCGCGTAGAAGTCCTCTAACCCCCACTTCACGCCGCTGGCGATCAGTCCGACGAGGCCGACGACGATGAACACGGGATAGACGATGTTCGAGATCTCGACGCTCGTCGACGCGAGCGACTCGCCGACGATGAACGTCACCGAGTCGGCGAAGCCGGACAGCCCGAACAGGAAGAACCCGGTCATCAGCGAGAGGGCGAACGGCCAGATGCTCGCGTGGCTCGGATGTTTGTCCCAGTACGGATACTTCTTGATGTGCTCGGAGTGGCTGTCCCCGCCGTCGGTCGCGGCGTTGCCGTCGCCGTCGGTCTTCACCGCCGGACCGCCGTCGGGCACGTAGTCCTTCACGAACTCGAGCTTGCCGGACGCGTACGAGGGGCGATTCGGCCAATTCTCGAGCGGCGGCGGCGAGGAGATGGCCCACTCGGCGGTCCGCGAGTAGTCCCACGGGTTATCGCCCGCCTCCGGGCCGGAGACGTACGACTTCGCGAAGTTGTAGAACATGATGAAGAACGAGAACCCGAGGATGAACGCCCCGATCGTCCCGATCTGGTGGAAGGTCTGGAACTCGGGGTTGTACTCGAAGACGCGGCGCGGGGTCTCCCAGCCGAGGAACATGGAGAAGTACACCATGTTGAAGCTGACGAAGAAGATCACGAAGTGAAGCTTCCCCAGCAGCTCGTCGTACATCTTCCCGGTCACCTTCGGGAACCAGTAGTAGGCGCCGCCGAACAGCGCCGTCGCGCCCCCGAACATCACGTAGTGGAAGTGCGCGACGACCCAGTAGGTGCCGCGGAACTCGTAGTCGAGGACGATGGCGCCGAGGAACACCCCGGTGATGCCGCCGAGGATGAAGAGGAGCAGCGCGCCGAACGCGAAGAGGAACGGCGTCGTGAACTGGATCCGCCCCTTAATTAGCGTGTAGATCAGCGAGAACACGACCAGGTCGAAGGGGAGCGAGATCCCGATGGTGGTCGCCATCATCAGCGTCTTGATCTCCAGGTTGATCGTCGTGAGGAACATGTGGTGCATCCACACGAGGAACGACTGGACGGAGATGAGACAGATGGCGATGATCACCCACTTACGCCCGACGAGCCGGCGGCCGGAGAACGTCTGGAACAGCTCTAGCATGACCCCGAGCGCCGGGAAGAAGACGATGTACACCTCCGGGTGACCGAAGAACCAGAACAGGTGACCCCAAAGCAGGGAGCCGCCCTCGGTCGCCGAGAAGTACACCGAGCCGAGCACGCGGTCGGACGCGAGGATGAGTCCGACGGCGAGCAGCGCGGCGAACGCGAACAGCATCATCCACACGGTCGCGAGGATCCCCCAGGTGAACATCGGCATGTCCATGATCCCCATCCCCTCGGCGCGCGAGTGATGGATGGAGGTGAGGAAGTTCACGGTCGAGGCGGTGATCCCGATGGTGAACATCGCGAGCGCCATCACCGCCCCCGTCGATCCGATGCTCGGCGTGTACATCGGGATGTTGAGCGGGGCGTACATCGTCCACCCGGCGCTCAGCGTGCCGCCCTGGAAGAAGCTGATCCCCAGCAGGACGCCGGAGAACAGGTACATCCAGTACGAGAGCGCGTTCAGCCGCGGGAACGCGAGGTCGTCCGCGCCGATCTGGAGCGGAACGAAGTAGTTCGCGAAGCCGAAGCCGAACGGAGAGAGGAACCAGAACACCATTATGAGCCCGTGAGCGGTGACGGCCTCGTTGTACGCGAGCCCGGAGAGCACCGGGTTCGCCGGGTCCCAGAGCTGGACGCGGATCAGCAGCGCCAGCACGCCGCCGAACAGCAGGAAGAACAGCGCGGTGATCGTGTAGAGGATCCCGATGTCCTTGTGGTTCGTCGTCACGAGCCAGCGCTTGACCGAGGTCGTCGGCGGGAGCTCGCTCATGCGGGAACACCTCCGACTGCGGCGGCGTCGAGGCTCGCGCTGGAGGAGTTACCGCTGGAGGAGTTACCGCCCGTGCCCTCGTACCACTCCTCCCACTCGTCCTGCGGGAGGACCGTGATCTGTCCTTTCATCGCCGAATGCCCCTGCCCGCACAGCTCGAAGCACTCGACCCTGTACGTCGCTTCGCCGCCCTGCGCCTCGACCTCCTCGGAACTCACGGAGAACCAGACTTCGCTGGTCTCTCCGGGGATAGCGTCGGACTTTATCCGTAACTCCGACGATCCGAAGTTGTGCCACACGTCGCGTGAGGTCACATCGAGGTTGATCCGGTGATCGGCCGGCACGACCATCTCACCCGTCGTGGTGTGGCCGTTCGGGTACTCGTACTCCCAGCCGAACTGGTACCCCTCGACGAGGATCTCGATGTCGCTCTCCTCGTTCGTGTCGGGGCCCTCCTCGACGTAGAGGAGGATCCCGTACGCGTACACGACCAGACTGATGACGACGATCGCGCTCAGTCCGAACGAGAGGAAGAGCTTCTTCGCTTTCGGACCGCCCTGTCCCGTCGGGAGCTCGCCGACGACCGGCGCGTCGAAGTCCCCTTTCCGTTCGCCCCCGTCGTCCCGGTACTTGTACACGTTCCACAGCGTGTACGCGACGACGATCGTGCCGACGAGCGTACCGAGCGCGAGGAAGACGAAGAAGATCTCGTCGAAGACCTCCGCCTGCGCGCGCCAGCCGCTCCCCTGTTGCAGGATAATTGGATCTATCATGTTCGTCTGTCTGCTCTTGTTTCCCCCTTGGCGATGGCACACTTAGCTCTTGTGTAGCGCGGCCAGACGGCCCGCTCCGTGCTCCCGGACGAACGGTTCGGAGGACGGCGACCGAAGGGGGTTGACACCGGCCGATCCGCGTCGGACCGAACGCCTTTGGGACGTCACTCCGGACGTGTATACGAAGGCTATTTGTACACGCGAACGGACCGCCTAATAACGAAACCCACCATGGTCTCACTCACGCTCTTGAGCACGGCACTAATGGGGCTGCTCGTCGCGGCCACCTTCCTCGCCGTCGCGAAGATCGGCGCGCAGCGAACGGCGCCCGGGACGGACGAATCGCCCGACAGATACGCCGCGGTCGTCGGCGCGCTCCGGGACGTCGCGCAGAAACCGGTCGTCTGGGCCGTCGCGTTCGTCGCCATCGCGGTCGGCATGGGCGGTGTCGCCCTGCTCGCGGTCGGCGACTTCGGGCTCCCCGAGGGGCTCTCCGGGAGCCTCCTCGGCGTCGCCTACGCCGCCGTCGGACTGCTGGTGACCGGGTTCGTCTTCCTCGGCGCGTACTTCGCCACTCGGGGGCGCGGGCTCGGCAACGCCCACGGCGTCGCGGCGGGCTCGTTCGCCGCCGGACTCGTCTTCCTCGTCCTCATCGCGGTCCAGCTCCTCGTCGGCGTCGTCGGCTGAGGACGGTTCGGTCCGCCTCGTCGTCGGGAGGGGTCGACCGGCTCGCGCATTTTTTCGCGTTACGCGACGGCGACGCCGTTCCGGGCGAGGTAAGCGCTCGCGGCCTTGATTTCGACCGGGCTCCCGATGATGCGACAGTAGCCGTCGTTCTCCACGATCGTCACGGTGAACCGCTCCTCGAACCGCTCCCCGAGTGCGTCGAGGGCGGGACACGGGAGGACGATCTGCGTGCTGTCACGGAGGCTCAACGGATCGGGCATTCGTCTTGCGTGGTACACTCTTCTCTCCGATATAACGGTGTCGAATCGCCGACACGATGCGGGGAGCGTTCGCACGGATCGCCCCCGTGACCGACCCGTAAACGGTTCGCAGGTGGGCCGGCCGGCGGACCGAAGGAACACCTTTAACGAGACGAACGGCCGACTGTACGCCAATGGGACTGGAAGAGGAGATCGAGGACCTCCGCGAGGAGATCGCCGACACGCCCTACAACAAGGCCACGGAGGCCCACATCGGGCGCCTGAAGGCGAAGCTCGCGGAGAAGAAAGAGAAGCTGGAGAACCAGTCCTCCGCCGGCGGCGGCCACGGGTACGCGGTCGAGAAGCACGGCGATGCCACGGTCGCCTTGGTCGGGTTCCCGAGCGTCGGAAAGTCCACCCTCATCAACGCCCTCACCAACGCCGACAGCGAGGTCGGCTCCTACGAATTCACGACGCTCGACGTCAACCCGGGCATGCTGAAATACCGCGGCGCGAACATCCAGATCCTCGACGTGCCGGGGCTGATCGAGGGCGCCGCGGGCGGTCGCGGGGGCGGCAAGGAGGTCCTCTCGGTCGTCCGGACCGCCGATCTCGTCGTGTTCATGCTCTCTGTCTTCGAGATCGAGCAGTACGACCGGCTCCGCGAGGAGCTGTACGCGACCAACATCCGACTCGACGCGGAGCCGCCGAACATCAACATCCGGAAGACCCACAAGGACGGCATCGGGGTGACGATGAGCGACGACGTGGGCCTCGAAGAGGGGACTGTCAAGCAGGTGCTCCGCGAGTACGGCTACGTCAACGCCAAGGTGACGATCCCCCACGACCTGACGATCGACGAGCTCGTCGACGCCGTGATGGACAACCGGGAGTACCTCCCGTCGATGGTGACGGTGAACAAGGCCGACCTCATCGACAAGAGCTACCTCCCAACGGTCAAAGAGGAGCTCCGCGAGCGCGACCTCGACCCCGACGACGTGCTCTTCATCTCCGCGGAGAAGGAGCTCGGCCTCGACGGGCTCAAAGACCGGCTCTGGGAGGAGCTCGGCCTCATCCGGATCTACATGGACAAGCCCGGTCGCGGCGTCGACTACGAGGAGCCGCTGATCCTGTTCGAGGGCGACACGGTCGGGGACGCCTGCGAGAAGATCGGCGGCGAGTTCGACGAGCGGTTCAAGTTCGCGCGCGTCTCCGGCGAGAGCGCGAAACACGACGACCAGCAGGTCGGGAAGGGCCACGAGCTGGCGGACGAGGACGTGCTCCGGATCGTGGCGCGGAAGTGAACGCGCGGACCGCTCGCGCAGGCGACCCCCCGGGCTACAGCCCGAGTTCCCGCCCGAGCACGACGTGTTGGATCTCGCTGGTCCCCTCGCCGATCTCCATCAGCTTCGCGTCGCGGTAGAAGCGCTGCGGCGCGAAGTCGGTCGTGTACCCGTAGCCGCCGAGCGTCTGGACCGCCTCCTCGGCGACCTCGCGGGCGGCCTCGCTGGCGTCGAGCTTCGCCAGTGCCGACTCCCGGGTGACGGACTCGCCGGCGTCGTACCTCGCGGCGGCCTTATGCGTCAGCAGTCGCGCGCGCTCCGTCTGCCGGTGCATGTGGACGACCTTGTCGCGGATCGCGTCGAACTTCGCGATCGGTTTGCCGAACTGCTCGCGCTCGCCGGCGTACTCCTTGGCGGCCTCGTAGGCGCCCTGCGCGAGCCCGACCGACAGCGCCGCGATCGAGATCCGGCCGCCGTCGAGCGTCTTCATCGTCTGCGTCCACCCCTCCCCCTCCGCGCCGAGCAGCCGGTCGTCCGGGATCCGGACGTCGTCCAGCTTGATCTCGCAGGTCGGCGAGCAGTTGAGCCCCATCTTGTCCCAGACGGTCGTTATCTCGAACCCGTCGTCGTCGGGGTCGACGATGAACGTCGAGATCCCGTCGTAGCCGGCTTCGGGGTCGGTGACGGCCTTCACCAGCACGCTGTTGGCCACGTTCGCGTTCGTAATGAACTGCTTCGTCCCGTTGAGCACGTACTCGCCGGCGTCGGCGTCGTGCTCCGCGGTCGTGTCCATGTCGGAGGCGTCGGAGCCGCTGCCGGGCTCCGTGAGCGCCCACGCGCCGATCCCGCCGCCCTCGGCGAGCGGGCGGAGCCACTCCTCCTTCTGCTCGGACGTCCCGAACAGCTCGATCGGCTTCGCGCCGAGGGAGGTGTGGGCGGCGTACGAGAGGCCGATCCCGCCGGAGACGCGACCCAGCTCCTCGGTGACGAGGGCGTACATGAGCTGGTCGCCGCCGAGCCCGCCGTACTCCTCGCTCACGGGGACGCCCATCATATCGAGGTCGTTCAGGTCGGCGAAGACCTCGTCGGGGAACCGGTGCTCGTCCTCGATCTCCTGGGCGATCGGCCGGATCTCCTCCTCGCAGAACTCCCGGACGGTGTCGCGTATCATCCGGTGTTCCGCGGGTAGCTCGAAGTCCATAGGCAAGAATTGCGACCCGCCGGCATAAACGATGCGAACGACCGTGATCGATCCCGGGGCCTCCCCCGTCGTCTCGTTCCCTGTGCCCGGCTTTCGAAGTCCGCCCGCGGTGTTTCGCTTTCGGAGTCCGTCCGCGGCGTCCCCTCCGAGAGGTCCGCCCGAGGACGCCATTTAACCGTCGTCGCCGCGTTCGGTCCTGACATGGAGCTCCGCCGGCTCGTCCGCGGTCGCGTCGACTGGCCCGACATCGAGCGGGTCGTTCGGGAGCTGGCGGACCGGTACGACCGCGAGGAGATGCGGGTCCGGTTCCTCGACGCCGACAACTGGCTGTCGACGCCGATGGTCCTCGACGACGACCTGTTCGTGAAGGTGATCACGAAACAGAACACGCTCGTCCACACGCTGTTCACCACCGGGCGGAACCTCGGCGCCGTCTCCGCCGGCACCGAGGGCTTCTTCGAGCGCTACGAGACCCCCTACGAGATGGCTCGCCACGAGCTGGAGGCGACTCGCGAGGTCAGGGAGCTCGGCGTCAACGCCCCGGAGCCGGTCGAGGCGCTGGAGGTCGGCGACCTCGGCGTCGTCGTCTTAGAGTACCTCCCAGAGTACCGGGCGCTCGACGAGCTCGACCGGGAGGCCGTCGCCGGGCTGGCGCCCGCCTTGTTCGCGACGCTTCGGACGATCCACGACGCCGGGCTCGCCCACGGCGACCTCCGCGCGGAGAACGTCCTCGTTCGGGACGGCGAGCTGTACGTCATCGACGCGACGAGCGTGAGCGAGGAGGGCCGCGAGTCGGCGCGGTCGTACGACCTCGCGAGCGCGCTCGCGGCGTTAGAGCCCCTGATCGGCGCGCCAGACGCGATCGACGCCGCGCTGGAGAGCTACTCGACGGACGAACTGCTCGCCGCGCGTCAGTTCCTCGACTTCGTCGCGATCCGGCCTGACCACGACTTCGACGCCGCGGAGCTGAAGGGAGAACTGGAGAAGCGGACGACGTAGGGGGAGATCGGAGCCACCGGCGGTGATCGCCCCCGCCACCGGCCGCCCCGGCTCACCCCGCGGCCGGGTCCGACGCTTCGTCGGCGGGGTCCGCGCGCTCCCGGCTGACGGTCCAGATGCCGACGGCCATCAGCGCGCCGCCGGCGAGGAAGCCGGATCCGAGCGCCTCCCCGAGCAGCGCCGCGCCCAGCGCCGCCCCGACGGCGGGCTGGGCGAAGAAGAACGCGGCGACGGTCCCCGCGGAGACGTACTCCAACCCCTTGTACCAGAGGAACCACGCCGCCGCCGTCGACGCGAGCCCGAGGTATAACACGGCGCCCGCCGACTCGACGGTCAGCGGGAGGTCGGCGGGCGACCTGCCGAGGTACCACAGCTCGCCTGCGGAGAGGATCCCCAGCATCGGGACGCTCGCCAGCGAGGAGTACGTCGCCGCGCGGAGCGCCCCGTGGCGCCTGACCGCCCTGAGGCCCCAGACGGTGTACCCCGCCCACGCCGCGCTCCCGACGAGCAGCAGTCCCACCCCGAGGAGGTTGCCGGCGGCGATCGATGCGAGATCGTACTGCCCCGCGAGCACGACCGCGGTGCCGACGCCCGCGACCGTCATCCCCGCGGCCTTCGTCGCCGTGACGCGCTCGCCGAGCACGAGCGCGCCCAACGCCACGGTGAACACGGGCGTCAGCACCGTCAGCAGCGACCCCTGACTGGCGTTCGTCAGCTCGGTGCCGACGAACTGCGTGGCGACCGTCAGCGTCACCCAGCCGCCGAGCGCCGCGAACGTCGCCCACTCGTCGCGCGACGGGGCGGGGCCGCCGCGAGCGGCGAGGACGAGCCAGAGCGCCGCGGCCCCCAGCGCGACTCGGAGGAATCCGAGCGTCACCGGCGGGACCAGCGCGAACCCCCACTTGCTGACGACGTACATCCCGCCCCACAGCGCCGCGGCTGCGAGGGGCGCGAGCGCGAACGCGTACCGTCCGAGGGTCGCTTGCATGGGATGGATCGAGGAACCGCAGTTCGTTCGCCGGAGGTCGGCGACGGGTGTTGAATACGGCGATACGCGGCGGAGCAGCCGAGGGGGAGATCGGAGCGGGACGCGGGCTCAGCCGCCCAGGTACAGCTGCGAGACCTCGTCGTCGTTCAACAGCTCCTCCGGGGTGCCCTCGAACCGGACGGTCCCCTGGTCGAGGACGTAGCCGCGGTCGGAGATGCCGAGCCCCTTCGTCACGTTCTGTTCGACCATGAGGATCGCCGTGTCCATGTCGTTGACCTCCCGCACGTCCTCGAAGACGTCGTCGGCGGTGTTCGGCGCGAGCCCCGCCGACGGCTCATCGATGAGGAGCACGTCGGGCTCCATCACGAGCGCCCGAGCGAACGCCAGCACCTGCCGCTGGCCGCCGGAGAGCGTCCGCGCCTTCGCGGTCCGCTTCCGGTCGATGATCGGGAACCGGTCGTACAAGGTCTCGATCACCTCCTCGAGGCCGCCGTCGCGGGCGACGCCGCCCATCCGCAGGTTCTCGTCGATCGTCAGCGAGCCGAACACGTTGTCGGTCTGGGGAACGTAGCCGATCCCCTCGCGGACGATCTCCTCGGGCGCCATCCCGCCGATGTCGCGACCGTGGTACTCGACGGCCCCCGTCCACGGGGTCAACATCCCGAACGCGGTCTTGAGGACCGTCGACTTCCCGGCCCCGTTCGGACCGACGAGACAGACGATCTCACCCGGGTCGAGCCGGATCGAGCAGTCGTCGAGCACCTGCACTTCGCCGTACCCGCCGTCGACGCCCGACAGCGAGAGCACGGGGTCGGTCCCGCCGTGGGCCCCGTCGGCGGGGCCGGTGGTGTCGTGAGCCCCCTCCGCGGGGCCGGTGGTGTCGTCGCTCATGCGCCGCCTCCGAGGTACGCCTCGATGACGCGGTCGTCGCTGCGGACCCCCTCCGGCGTCCCCTCCGTCAGGACGTGCCCCTGATCGAGGACGACGATCGGGTCCGCCAGGTCCATCACGAACTCCATGTCGTGCTCGATGAGCAGGAACGTCGTCCCCTGCTCGTTGAGCCGCCGGATCTGGTCTTTGAGCTTCTTCGCCAGCGTCGGGTTCACCCCCGCCACCGGCTCGTCGAGCAGCAGCACCTCCGGCTCGGCGAGCATCGCCCGCGCGAGCTCGACGAGCTTCATCTGGCCGCCGGAGATGTCGGTCGCGGGCTGGGTCGCGAGGTGGTCGATCTCGAACTCCTCCAGTATCCGCTCCGCCTCGGCGAGATTCGCCGACTCGCTCTCGCCGACCGCGCCGGGCGAGGCGAACAGCCGCAGGAACGACTCGCCGGGCTGTTTCCGGGGTCCGACGAGCATCGCCTCGCGGACCGTCATCCCCTCCAGCTTGCGCGGGGTCTGGAACGTCCGGATGAGCCCGTGGTCGGCGACCTGGTACGGCTCCATCCCGGTCACGTTGGTCCCGTTCACCTCCACGGTCCCGCCGTCGGGGTCGTAGAAGCCGGAGATGAGGTTGAACAGCGTCGACTTCCCGGCGCCGTTCGGGCCGATGAGCCCGGTGATCGTGCCGCGCTCGACCGCGAACGTCGCGTGGTCGGTCGCCGCGAGCCCGCCGAACGACTTCTGGAGGTCGTCGACGCGCAGGACGGCGTCCTCTTTGGGGAGGGCGCCCTCACTCATCGCCCCCACCTCCCTTGCGCTCCCGGACACCGTTGTCCGGCGTCTCGGGCGCCCCGCCCCCGTCGACCGCGCTCGGCCATATCAGCTCCCGCTGCGGCGGTAAGATTCCCTGCGGCCGGTAGCGCATGACGGCGACGATCACGACCCCGATCAGCAGCAGCCGAAGCGGCGCGGGGTCGACCGGCAGCGCCACGTCGTTCAGGAAGCGGGTCCCCTCCCGGATCGTGACGATGACGATACCGCCGAACAGCGCCCCGCGGTTGGAGCCGCTGCCGCCCAAGATCACCGCGACCCACGCGTAGAACGTCGTGATCGGGTCCAGATCGCCCGGCCCGACGTAGAGGTTCAGGTGCGTGTAGAAGACGCCGGCCAGCGCCATGATCAGGCTCCCGATGACGAACGACTGCATCTTGAACGAGTAGGTGTTCTTCCCGAGCGCCCGCGCGAGGTCCTCGTCGGATCGGATCGTCCGCAGCACGCGCCCCCACGGCGACCGGTGCGCGCGCCGGAGGACGAGGTACACCGCCCCCGCGAACGCGAGCACCAACAGGACGTTCAGCAGCGCCTGCCAGAACGCCGTCTCGAGGAGCACCGGCGACCCGGGGATCACCTCGAGGCGGAGCCCGGGCATCGTCTCCGGGAACGTCGAGAACACCGGCCACCCGGCGAAGAACCCCGGGATGCCGCGGATCCCCGCGCTGCCGTTCGTCAGCCAGCGCTCGTTCAACACGATCAGCCGGACGACCTCCGCCAGCCCGAGCGACGCGATGGCGAGGTAGTCGGCGCGGAGCCGGAGCGTCGGAATGCCGATCAGGATCGCCAGCACGAACGCCACGGCGAGGCCGACGACGAGCCCGACGATCGGAAGCCCGAGCAGCGAGGAGACGACCGGCACGTCGGCGAGCATCTCGCCGACCGGCGAGCCGCTCGCGGTGACGAGCGCTGAGCCGTACGCGCCGACCCCGAAGAAGGCGGCGACGCTGAAGTTGATCAGCCCGGCGAACCCCCACTGGGAGTTCAGGCCGAACGACAGCAGCGCGTACATCCCCGCCAGGCCGACGAGGAACAGGAAGTACGTCGGACCGAGCGCCCCGGTGAGAAGCGCGACGAGGAGGAACAGCAGGAACGCGACGCTGACGCCGAGCACCCACCCCTCGGGGCGGGTCAGCCCCTCCAGCGCTCCCTTCGGATCGGAGAGCGCGCTCATGTTGCCGCCTCCCCGGCGATCCCGTTCGGCCGGACGAGCAGCACCGCGACCATGATCACGAACGCGATCGCGTTCGCGTACTCGATGCTTATCAGGCTCTCCAACGCCGCCGCGAGCCATCCCGGCCAGATCGGGAGCGCCTCGACGACGCCGGAGAAGAACGGGGTGAGCTGGTTTATCATACCGATGAGGAAGCCGCCCGCCATCGCGCCGTACACTGAGCCGATCCCGCCGAGGATCACCGCCGCGAAGATCACCAGCAGGAGGTTAAATCCCATCCGCGGGGCGAGCTGGTTGAACAGCCCGAGGAACACGCCGCCCGCGCCGGCGAGCCCGGCGCCGATGACCCACGTCCACAGCTTGACGCGCTTGGTCCGGATGCCGCTGACGCGGGCGAGGTCCGGGTTGTCGGCCATCGCGCGCATCTTCCGCCCGAGGTCGGTGTACTGGAGCAGGACGTGGAGGCCGACGACGAGCACGACCGCCGAGCCGACGATCGCGACGTCGTGGAGCGTCACCCGGACGCCGTACGGCACCAGCGACTCGATCGGTCGCAGCGGCTGCACCTCGAACCGCGTGAAGTCGGAGCCGAACCGGATCTGGACCAGCGCGCGGTAGATGAACGCGATCCCGATCGACGTGATCAGCAGCCCGATCGAGTCGACGTCGAGCGGTTCGTAGATGAGCTTCTCGGTGCCGACCGCCACGGCCGCGGCGGCGGCGATACCGACCACCAGCGCGACGAAGAAGCCGTACGGGAGTCCGAGGACGGCTCCCCCGAGGCCTCCGATGGCGCCGAAGGTCACGAGCGCCGCGTACGCCCCGATCGTCATCGTGTCGCCGTGCGCGAAGTTGGCGAAGTCCGCGATGCTGTACACCAGCGAGAGCCCGATGCTCCCGAGGACGATGATGCTGCTGAAGACCAGGCCGTTAGCCAGGTATCCGAGGACGGTCATCGGTCGATATCAGCCTTCGACGAAGTCGATGCCTTCGTACGCGTGGTCCTGTACCTCCAGGACCTGAAGGAAGCCGACCGGGTCCCCGTTCTCATCGAAGTCGATGGGACCGCTGACTCCCTGGTAGTCGACGTCGTCGGGCCCGCCGCCGTCCGCGAGGATCTCGCTGGCGGCCTCGAACGACGTCACCGTCTCGCCCTCGGGGCCGGAGACGCGTCGGACGGTCTCCTGGAGCGCCGCGCCGGTGAACTCGTCGGCGGCCTGGATCGCGAGCGCGGCGTTGATGACGCAGTCGTACGCGTACGCCGCCCACGAGGTCGGCTGTCGACCGTACTCAGACTCGAAGGTGTCCGCGAACGACTGGTAGTTCTCCTCTTCGACCGGCGCGGAGGGCACCACGATCTTCATCCCGTCGATGCTCCCTTCGGGGGTGTTCTCTAGCACGTTGTCGCCGGAGACGGAGTCGGCGCCGTAGAACTGCGCCTCGTAGCCCGACGAGTACACCTCGTTGACCATCGTCGCGAACTCCGCCTGGTAGGTGATGAACAGCCACGCGTCCGCGCCGGAGCCGTTCATCTCCGAGACGACGCCGGAGTACGACTGCTGCTCCTGGTCGTGGGGCGTGTTGTAGACGACCTCCCCGTCGTACGCCTCGACGAACGCGTCGGTGAGGCTCTGGCCGTAGTCGTTGTTGACGTAGGTGATCGCCACCTCGTCGTAGCCGTCGTCGGCGATGATGTTCGAGAGCGCGAGCGACTGACTGCGGCCCGACGGCGACATCCGGAGCAGCCCCGGGAACTCCGTGAGGTTGAGCCCGGTGGAGTTCTGGCTCAGCTGGACGACGTCGGTGCCCTCGACGACGCTCTCGTAGATCGCGAGCGAGACGCCCGATCCGACCGCGCCGATGAGGAACGGCACGCCGTCCTGGTTGACGAGCTTCTGGGCGGCGGCGATCCCGCCCTGGTTCTCGCTCTCGGAGTCCTCGACGGCCAGCGAGAGCTCGCGCCCGTCGATGCCGACGTCGTTGACGCGACCCAAGGCGAGCTCGACGCCGCGCTGGTTCCGCTCGCCGAACGCCGACAGCGACCCCGTCAGCGAGTCGACCATCCCGATCTCGTAGGCCTCGGTCGATCCGTCGTCGCCGTCGCCTCCGTCGTCGCCGTCGCCTCCGTCGTCGCCGCCATCGCTCCCGTCGCTTCCGTCACTCCCGTCGCCGCCATCACTCCCGTCGCCCCCGTCGTCAGTCGTGCTCAGACAGCCCGACAGGGCGACGAGCCCCGCACCGCCGGTCAGTTTCAGCAGCGTTCGCCGGTCCGCCACGTCCGTGGTATCTCGTGACATATATGACCTACTAGCCCTGTAGACTGTCGGGTATCTTAACCCCGGCCCGTCCATGGTCGGGGCGAGGCAATCCGCTCGACGGATCCGGCGATAGCGACGGCATCGGATTTTTATCCGCCAGCTCATTCCAGAAACAATTGGTCGGGTCCCAATATATACCGATGGAGATCCGCGGTACTCTCGTGATACCGCCCATCGCGAGCAACTTCGTCGCCGGGGAGACGCCGGAGGCAGCGCTCGACCACGTCGAGGCGCTCAACGACCGCGGCGTGGCCGGCATCCTGAACCTGCTCGGCGAGCACTACGAGGAGCGATCGCCCGCCGACGCCGACGCCGACGCGTACGTCGACCTCGTAGAGGCCATAGCTGAGCGCGGCGTCGACGCCTGCGTCTCCGTGAAGTCGAGCCAGATCGGCCTCGACGTCGGCGACCACGTCTTCGAGGAGAACCTCGCGCGCATCG
Source organism: Halorubrum depositum (assembly GCF_007671725.1). Lineage (NCBI taxonomy): Archaea > Methanobacteriati > Methanobacteriota > Halobacteria > Halobacteriales > Haloferacaceae > Halorubrum > Halorubrum depositum. The sequence continues at coordinate 485,631 of NZ_VCNM01000002.1, forward strand.
TCGAGGCGGCGAACGCCACGGCGGCGACTGACCCGGACGGACGGGGCACGTTCGTCTGGATCGACATGGAGGACCACGAGACCACCGACGTGACGCTCGACGCCTTCGAGCGCCACGCGATCGCGACCGACGGCAACGTCGGCGTCTGCGTGCAGGCGAACCTGAAGCGAACCCGCGACGACCTCGAACGGCTCGCCGACCTCCCGGGGAAGGTCCGGCTGGTCAAGGGCGCGTACGACGAACCCGCCGAGCTGTCGTATAAAAAGAAGGCCCGCGTCGACGAGTCGTACCGCGACTGCCTCGCGTACATGTTCGAGGCGTTCGACGACGGCGTCGCCGTCGGGAGCCACGACCCCGCGATGATCGCGCACGCGAAAGAGCTGTACGACGAACACGGCACCCCCTACGAGGTGCAGATGCTGACCGGGGTCCGGGAGTCGGCGCAGTTCGAGCTCGCGGCTGACCCCGACACCGAGGCGGAGGTGTACCAGTACATCCCGTACGGCTCCAAGTGGTTCTCCTACTTCTACCGGCGGATCCGAGAGCGCAAGTCGAACGCGCTGTTCGCGCTGCGGGCGATCGTCGGGAACTGAGCGGTCCTCGGGAACTGAGCGGTCCTCGGGAACTGAGCGGTCCTCGGGAACTGAGCGGTCCTCGGGAGCCGAACGGTCCTCGGGAACCGAGCGGGCGTCGACCCGAGCTACGGGTCCAGCAGCTTCGACTCCGCCTTTCGGAGGTGTTCGAGCAGGGTCGTCTTCGAGACGTCCAGGTCGTCGGCGAGCTCGCGGGTCGACGCCTCGCGGGGCCACTCGTAGTACCCGGCCTCGCGGGCGTGCTCGTACACCTCGCGCTGGGTCGTCGTCAGCGTGTCGAGCCGCTGCTCGCGGGGGGTCCGTCCCGCGTATCCCGACGACGACATCGACTCCACCGTCACCTCGGCGCCGGAGTCCGCCTGAACGCCGTCGAGGGACTCCCGGATATCGGTGCGCTCGCCGACGAAGCACACCTGCCACTCCTCGCGGCCGTTCTCGATCCGGACCGGCGCGCTGTGGACGAAGCCGTGTTCGAGCAGCGTCGGGCACACCATGTCCGCCGGGTCGTACTCTAAGAAGAACTCGCGGACGACGTTGCCCGGGGCGTCCCGCGCGCGCCCGAACCGCTCCTGCAGTTCCAAGAGGCTACCCGCGCGGTCGGAGTCGCGGATCGCGTCGAGCAGCGCCTCGACCTCCTCGTTCGTGTCGGCGAACGCCGTGAACAGGCCGTTCACCGAGTTCGGCGCGTCGGCGTCGGTCCGCGGCGAGTTGTAGATGGCGTGCGCGAGGACGCCGCCGTCGGTCCTGTTCGTCGCCTCGATCGCCCAGCAGTTCGGATGCCACAGGTCGAGCGTGAGGCGAGTCCCGGACCACTCGTCCGCCCCGGTCGCGTCGGTCGTTGCCATTGCTGTCGTATCCGTGGCACCGCATCACAAAGACTCTGCCGACCATGGTCGGGTGGGATGTTTGGGCGCGGCGGCGGCAATCACCGTCCATGTCGGAGCCGTACCAACACTACATCGACGGCGAGTGGGTCTCGGGCGCGGGCTCGGAGACCTTCGAGAGCGAGAACCCGGCGACCGGGGAGTCCCTCGGCGAGTTCCGGCGGGGAACCCCCGACGACGTCGGCCGCGCGGTCGACGCCGCCGACGAGGCGTTCGACGAGTGGCGCGAGTTCTCCCGGATTCAGCGCGCCGAGTACCTCTGGGACGTGTACCACGAGCTGCGTGAGCGCACGGACGAACTCGGGGAAATCGTCTCCAAGGAGTGCGGCAAGGAGATCAGCGAGGGGAAAGCCGACGTCGTCGAGGCCGCCCACATGGTCGAGTGGGCCGCTGGCGACGCCCGCCACCCGTCGGGCGACATCGTCCCCTCGGAGATCCCGGCGAAGGACGCGTACATGCGTCGGAAGCCCCGCGGCGTCACCGGCTGTATCACCCCGTGGAACTTCCCCGTCGCGATCCCGTACTGGCACATGGCCATCGCGCTGGTGGAGGGGAACACGGTCGTGTTCAAGCCGGCCGAGCAGACGCCGTGGTGCGCGCAGATCATCGCGGAGATGTTCGACGACGCCGGGATCCCGGACGGCGTGTTCAACATGGTCCAGGGCTTCGGCGACGCCGGCAACGCGATCGTCGAGCACGACGACGTCGAGACGGTGATTTTCACCGGCTCGGCCGAGGTCGGCCACCTGATTCAGGACAAGCTCGGCGGCGTCGCCGGCAAGCGCGTCGCCTGCGAGATGGGCGGGAAGAACGCGATCGTGGTCACCGAGGAGGCCGACCTCGACGTCGCGGTCCACTCCGCCGTGATGTCGTCGTTCAAGACGACCGGCCAGCGCTGCGTCTCCTCCGAGCGCCTGATCGTCCACACCGACGTGTACGACGAGTTCAAGGAGCGGTTCGTCGAGGTCGCCGCGGACGTCGCCGTCGGCGATCCGCTCGACGAGGACACGTTCATGGGGCCCCTCATCGAGGCCGAGCACTACGAGAAGGTCGCCGAGTACAACCAGCTCGCCCGCGACGAGGGCGTGAACGTCCTCGTCGACCGGACCGACCTCGACGCCGACGAGGTCCCCGACGGCCACGAGGACGGCCACTGGATCGGCCCGTTCGTCTACGAGGCCGACCCCGACGAGGACCTCCGGTGCACCCACGAGGAGGTGTTCGGGCCGCACGTCGCGCTCTTAGAGTACGACGGCGACATCGAGCGCGCGGTCGAGATCCAGAACGACACCGAGTACGGGCTCGCCGGCGCTATCGTCTCTGAAAACTACCGGCAGATCAACTACTACCGCGACCGCGCCGAGGTCGGGCTGGCGTACGGGAACCTCCCCTGTATCGGCGCCGAGGTCCAGCTTCCCTTCGGCGGCGTCAAGAAGTCGGGCAACGGCTACCCCTCGGCCCGGGAGGCCATCGAGGCCGTCACCGACCGCACCGCGTGGACCCTGAACAACTCGAAGGAGATCGAGATGGCGCAGGGGCTCTCGGCCGACATCAAGACGAAGGACGACTGAGACCGGCCACCGCCGCGCCGCACCCGTTTTATCCGTTATTCGGCCGCGTCCAGCGCCGCGGCGACGGCCTCGTCCGGCCCGTCGGCCTCGGCGAGCGCGCCGCGAGCGACGAGCCGCTCCCGCGGCCGGCCGACCGGCTGCGGGACCGACTCCGTCGAGAGCAGTCCCGCCTCGCGGAGCTCCCGCTTTATCCGCGTGAACGTCGCCGAGCTCCCGAGCCCGGCCTCCTCGCAGGCGCGGCGCAGGTCGCGGTCGAGCGCGCCGCGGTGGACGCCGATCACGTACGCGCGGCGTCGCGCCCCGGCCAGGTCCGGCGCATCGGTTTCGACCCCGTCGCCGTCGACGTCTCCGGCGTCGAGCGCTCGGATCACGTCGTCCGCGACGTCGTCGCCGCAGCGCTCCCGGACCGCCTCGTAGACGCGGTGGCGACTCGGCGTCCGCAGGCGACGCTCCGCCGCCGCTTCGACGAGCGGGGCGTAGCGTTCCCGGAGCGCCGGGTCGTCGCCGACGCGACACCACGGCTCGGTCGCGTCGCCGTCGGCCTCGCCTCGACGCCCGCCGGCGACGAGCACGTGTCCCGTCTCTCGGCCGACGAGGGCCGTGTTCGGCTGCGGTTCCGACAGCGTTCGGAGCTCCAGTGTGCCCGCCTCAGCGAGCGCGGCGAGCCGGCTCGCGGGGCGGAACCCGTTGGCGACGGCGTCGACCGCGCGGTCGCTCGCGAGGACGGTGAGCGTCGGGAGGTCAGAGACGGCCGAGTCCGACGGCGACGCCGGGGAACCGTCGGTCGACGCCAGCGCGCGCAGCGTCCGCAGGTCCGGCTCGACGACCTCCGGTGCCGCCTCGCGGTACGCCTCGATCACCGCCGTCAACAGCGACGGCGGCGGGTCCACGAGCACCGGGTCGTCGAACTCCCCGATCGGCCCCGGTCCGTCCGCGAACGGCAGGGTCGGCTCGGGGAGCACACCCGCAACTACGCGGCTGACGAATTAAGAATGGCGACGGAGACGGTCGCGGTCAGTCGGCGGAGACGGTCGCGGTCAATCTGTGGGGGCGCTCGTCTCAGGGAACGTCCACGCGGGTGACGTGACCGCCGCAGCCGCACTGCTCGACGTACTCCGGGTCGAGGTCGTCGCGCTCCTCGCGGAGCGCGTCGTAGAGGAACTCCTCGGGGTGGCCGAGGTCGCCGTGGGTGACCAGGTTGACGTGGTTCCCCGAGGCCGTGTGGTCGACGGCCGCGAGCGCGTCGCGGACCGCCAGCTCCGGGTCGTCGGCGTACTTCGGCTTCTCTAAGTTCGCCGACCAGGAGTTGTCGTGGACTCGGTCGGTGATCGGTTCGGCGGTCTCGTCGGGATCGTCGGTAGTGGTGGTCATGGGGGTCGTCGGTAGTCGTCGGGATCGTCGGTAGTCGTCGGGATCGGCGGGGTCGGCTTCGCGTCTACGGATCGACGGTCGCGATCTCCGTCTCGTCGTCGACGGGGTGGCTCGGGAGGTCGTCGACGAACTCCCTGACCACCGTCCGCTCGACGCGCTGGAGCGTCTCGCTACAGGTCGACTTCGCTATCCCGACGTGCTCCGCGACCTCCGTCAGGGTGGCTCGGCGCGGCACGTCGTAGTAGCCGAGGTCGACGGCCGCGAGCAGCAGCTCCCGCTGTCGGTCCGTCAACAGGCGAGCGGGGTTGACGCGTTGGCGCACGCGCTCGACCTCGAACTCCAGGCCGAGCTCGCTCAGCCGCCGGCCCATCTCCGCGACGCGCTCGTGTTCGCCGGTGACCTCGACCTCGGCCACCCCGTCCTCGATGTCCAGCGGCATCTCGATCGGGAGTCCGGAGCGCTTCGCGGCCAGCAGCAGCAGCGGCGCGTCGGTCTCGATCCGGATCGTGGCGACGCCGTCCTCCCGCGCCATCACCGACACCGAGGCCAGCGCGTCGTGCGACTCCATCGTCGCCAACACCGCGTCGACGTCGCGAGCGGTGACCCTGACCAGGGCGAAGCCGGCGCTCTCGCCGGGGACCGCGGTGAGCACGCGGAACCCCGCGTCGGGGAACTCGCGCGAGACGTCGGCTATCCACGGACCGTCGGGCAGGTCGACGAGGAGTCGTGCTTGTGGCATCTGTGTGGGTCGGTGGTCGGTCGGTGGTCGGGGTCGGTCGGTCGGGGTCGGTGGTCGGTCGGGGTCGGTGGTCGGTCGGGGTCGGTGGTCGGTGCCGGTTCTCAGTCGAAATCCGGTCGCCGAAGGGTCACTCCACGTAGACGGCGCCCTTCATGCCGACCGCTTCGTGGGGAGTACAGACGTAGGTGTACGTCCCGGACTCCTCGAAGGTGTGCTCGAAGGTGTGACCCTCCTCGCCGACGGTCTCGCTCTCGAAGTCGCCGTCGGAGCCGGCGACGTTGTGCTGGCCGCCCTCGCCGGTCCACTCCCAGGTGACGGTGGTCCCGGACGACACCGCGACCGCCGCCGGGCCGAACGCCAGCCCGTCGCCGGCGCCGACGTTGACGGTCACCGAGTCGGCGTCGGTCATGTCGACCGTCTGCTCGTAGTTGTTGGCCTCGTCGAGGAACCCGCCGTAGTCCGGCTCCTCCGAGAGGTACTGCTGGTCGCCGCTCCCGCCGTCGCTGCCGTCGCTACCGCCGTCGCTGCCGTCGCTACCGCCGTCACCGCCGTCACCGCCGTCTCCGCCGCCGTCGCCGCTGCTGCCGCCGCAGCCGGCGAGCGCGGTCGTCACGCCGAGCGCAGCGGTCGTTCGTACGAACGTTCGCCGGTCGAGTGTGCCTCGGGTCATTGCGTCTCGACGTAGGGTAGTAGGGGGAATATCTTCGGCGGAGGTTCTCGGCGTGCGGGGCCGTGAGGCGAACTATTCGGGTCGGAGTATAAAAGGAGGTGACCGGGGACGCCGCCCGCGACCGCCGCTCAGGCGTGTTCGATGGTGACGTGCCACTCGTCGTCGTCGACCCGCTCGGTCTCGTGTTCGAATCCGCGGTCCGCCAGCACGTCGTACAGCGGGACCGGTTCGAAGTCGTTCACGAGCCGCAGCCGCTCGTCGGACCCGAGCTCGTCGAGCGCGTCGCTGATGACCGGAAACGGGGGATCGTCGCGCTCGCGCACGTCGAGGACTGATTCGGCGTCGCTCATACTCGGACGCACGGGACGGTCGGGTATGGCCGTTCGCGGGAACATGTTCGACCGACGCGTCGGGGAGACGCCCCCGCGGTGTCCGACTCGCCGGCGAGCGTTCAGAAGGGGCTCGTCGGCCCGCTCTCTCCGTCGTCAGGTGATCCTCCGTGGGCGACGTCAGGGGGTCCCTCGCGGGCGGCGTCGGGTCGCTCGTCGACGGCGACCGGGTCGGAGTCGCCGGACTCGAGCCGTTCGAGCCGGTCGTTGACCGCCTCGCTCCCGTTGAGCGAGGGATCGACGCGGACCCGAACCAGGTCGTACCCAAGGTCGTCGACGGCGTCGAACGCGCGGAACGCGCCCACCGCCAGGGGCTCGGCCTGCGGGCAGAACGCGGTCGTCGGCGTGAACTCGGCGCGGAGCGTCGCCGGGTCGTCGGCTTCCTCGGCGTAGCGGAATCCGGCGTCGGGGTGCCGCGGATCGAGGTTGAGCCGGGCGAGGTTGTAGCCGAACGTGGCGTCGTACACGCCGTGCTCCTCGAAGGCGTCCCTGGTGTGCTGGTGGACGGCGACGTGGTCCTCACCCGCGAGGACGTCGTGGTCCGCGAGGAACGCGCCCGGCTCCGGGACGTGCTCCGGGACGTACTCGTCCACGGCGTCGAACTCGGGCTCGGAGCCGCCGAGGAGGCTCATCGGTCCGCCCCCGCGGTCCAGATCGCCGTGACGACGCCGTCGTCCGCCTCGACCGTGTCGTACGCGTAGCCGCGGTCGTCGAGCTTCGGGAACAGGAACTGCGGGACCCGGTCGTTGCGCTGGACCAGGACGGTCTCGTCCGGCAGGTCCGCGAGCAGCTCGAGCGTCCGCCGGAGCGGCTCCGGCGGGCCGAGGTCGGCGACGTCGAGCGTCTCGACCGGCCGGTCCGTCGGCGCCTCCGTCTCCCCGAGGACCGATGTCTCCCGTGGCATAGGCGGGCGTTCGTCCCCCACGCGCCCGTCGTTTACCCCGAACGTGTTCGGGGGTTCGGCCGGAGGGCCGGAGGACGGCGACCCCCGAACACGTTCGGGGACGCGAACAGGGACGCGCGGAACGTACGCGTTCGCATGCGAGGCGTCCCCGGCGATCTCACGACCTCGACGCGACCGCCGACCACGATCCCGCTTCGGCACTTCCTCGTCGCGCTGGCGTTCCTCGCCGGCGGCGGAACGCTCGCGCTCCTGCGCGTCACAGGGATCGAGGGAACGGGTGCGGCTCTCGGCGGGATCGCCGCGGCGCACCTCCTGCTCGTCGGGTGGGTGTGTCTCACGATACTCGGCGCGATGACCCAGTTCGTCCCCGTCTGGTCGGGCGTCGAGCTCCACTCGGAGCGCCTGGCGACGCTCCAGCTCGTCGCCGTCGCCGTCGGCGTGAGCGGGTTCGCCGGCGGGCTCTGGCTCGGCCGCCCGGCGAACGCGGCCCTCTTCGCGGGACTCATCCTCCTCGGGTTCGCCGCCTTCGCGTACAATCTCGGCCGGACGCTGTGGCGCGCCCGTCCCCTCGACGTCACGGAGGGGCACTTCGCGCTCGCGCTCGGCTTCCTCGCGCTCGCGGCGGTCCTCGGCGGGAGCCTCGCCGCCGACTACCGCTGGGGCGTGCTCGCCCCGCTCGGCCTCTCGCGGACGGCGGTCGTCGGCGCGCACGTCACGCTCGCCGTCCTCGGCGTCGTCGTCACGACCGTCTTCGGCGCCCTCTACCAGCTCGGCCCGATGTTCACGCAGACCGACGCGCTCCCGATCGAGGATCGGCTCGCGCGCGTCGAGACCGCGGCGTATCCGATCGGCGTCGCCCTGCTCGCCGCCGGGCGGCTGTTCGGGGTCGCCCCGCTCGCGACCGCGGGCGGACTGCTCGTCGCGGGCGGGGCGGCGGTCGCCGGGGGGATCCTCCTCCGGCGGCTCCGCGACGCGACTGCGACGGCGACGCCGATGCTCTCGCGGTACGCGGTCGTCGCCGTCGCCACGCTCGCGTGGAGCGCGACCGCGGCCGCGACGTGGGTCGTCGACCCCCTCGGGCCCGCCGTCCGGTTCGGACACCCCGCGGTCGGACCCGTCTTGCTCGGTGCGCTGATCGGCTTCGTCGTCGTCGGGAGCCTCTACCACGTCGTCCCGTTCATCGTGTGGCTCGACCGGTACGCCGACCGCGTCGGGCTGGAGCGCGTCCCCTCCATCGACGACCTGTATCACGCGCGCGTCGCCGCGGTCGACCTCGTCGCGACCGTCCTCGGGGCCAGCCTCCTGCTCGCGGCCGCGGCCCGGCCCGCTGCCGGGTCGCTCTGGGCGAACGCCGGTCTCTCCGCGGGCTTCGTTCGACCCCTCGGGGGCGCGCTCGTCGTCGCCGGCGCGCTGCTGTTCGCCGGCAACATGGTCGCGACCGTCCTCCGCCACGGCGGGGCCGCGATGCTCGGCCGGGCCGGACCGGAGTCGACCGCGGGCTCGGAGGCGTCCGACGTCCCGGAGCGGTGAGCGACGGCCCCGCCGGGGAGCATTTCCGTGCCACGTGGAACGTCGCGGTCGGCGTTCGATTTCGGCCGAATCGGTGATTCGGAGAAGTATACGTAATGGTGAATTTACAATATATTTATATATTCACCGAGTGATAGAGGGCTGTGAGAGAACAGTTCATGACAAACACCGATCACTCGCGGCGAGCCGTACTGCGGAAGGGCGCTATCCTCTCGACCTCCCTCGGACTGGCCCTGTTGACGACGACGGGTCCGGCCGCGGCGATGAACAAAGCGGAGCTGATCGAGTCGATGGCGAGCGAAGCCGGGCTGAAGCAGTCGGAGATCGAAGCGGCGCTGGACGCGTTCACCGTCACGACGACGGAGGCCCTGAAGAAGGGAGATAGCGCCGTACTAGTCGGATTCGGCTCGTTCAGCATCTCGAAGCGGTCCGCCCGAACCGGGCGGAATCCGGGGTCCACGCGCGGGGCAGCCGACGACTCGCCGGTGACGTTCGACCCGTGTCCGGCGTTCGTGGAGGCGCTCGACCTCAACCCCGGCAGGGGCGACGAGGCCAGCGCCAAGTGCCGGGACGCCGACGTGGTGATCGACGCGAAGTGTATCGCGAAGTTCACGGCGGAGAGGGCGAAAGACGACTCGGAGATCCGGTTATCGGAGGCGGACGCGAAGCTGGCGATCGAGGCGTTCGTCGGCGCGGCGACGAAGGCCCTGAAGAAGGGTGATAGGTTGTCGTTGGGCGGGACAGAGGACGGCGATGGGAGTGACGGAGAGGTCGACGATGCGGGGTTCGGCTCGTTCAGCATCTCGAAGCGGTCCGCCCGAACCGGGCGCAACCCGCAGACGGGGAAGGAGATCCGGATCGCGGCGAAGAACGTGGTCAAATTCAAGGCGGGCGCCGAGCTGTCCAAAGCCGTGAACTAGTTCTCCGCCCGACCTGCCGGATATCTCCCCGAGTGTCGTCTCCAATAACCGATTGCGCGGATCCGCTCCGATCGCCTTCGAAACGTTCTGAAACTCTTTTTGAGCCCTGTCTGCAGCGATTCTCAGATCCGCTTCGACCGCATCGCGACCGCGGCGACACCGACCCCGACGACGATCCAGCCGAGCAGGACGGCCACGAGCGCGCCGACCGAGAGCCCGCTGCCGTCGAGCGCGGCCGCGAGCCCGGCGCCGCCCGCGTCGGTCGGGGCGAGCGCGAGCAGGCGGTACGTCGAGACCGGGTTGGCGGCGACCGCGGCGGCGACGAACCCGCCCGCGCCGTCGAGCGCGGCCAGCACGCCGAGCGCGAGCAGGTCGTGGACGAGGGCGAACCACGCCCAGACGAGGAGGGCCCCCGCGAGCGCGACCGTCGAGGTCGGCGCGACCGCGGAGATCGCCACCCCGAGTCCGAGGAGCGCGACGGCGACGGCGACGGTCGCGAGCAGGAACCACGCGAACGTCGGCCAGCCGGCGAGCCCGAACTCCCGGAGGAGGAGCAGTCCGGGGACGCCGAAACCGACCACGACCGAGGCGGCGAGCACCGCGGCCCGCCCGGCGAACACGCCGATCGCGGCCTCAACCCGCGAGACGGGCAACGTCAGCACGACGCCGAGGCGCCCGCGCTCGGCCGCGCCGACGACCGCGCCGTGACCGAACGCCAGCGCGGCCAGCGGCACGAGGTACGTCGCGAGTTCGACGTAGCTCGCGACCACCGGCTCGTAGCCGGTCGGCGCCACGCTCGACCCGCTGAACGTCGCCAGCAGGAGCCCGAACGCGGCGAAGACGACCGTCAGCCCGACCGCCCACCCCCGGCGGGCGGTCAGCCGGGTCTCGCGGCGGGCGATCCGGAGGACGATCCCGGGGCGCGGGAGCGGGACGGAGATACGCTCCGCGTCGGTCGCGGTCTCGTCGGCGGTCCCGGTCTCCGTCGCCTCCGCGGGCGCGTCTGTCGGCGAGGCGGCGGTCGCGCCGTCGACGACGCCGCCGTCGGGGGCCGGAGGCGTCGACTCGTCTCCGTCGCGTCCGCGCTCAGGCATCGCGACCACCCCCGGTGAGCGAGACGAACGCGCCCTCGAGCCCGTCCTCGTGGTCGGCCCCGAGCCCGTCGGGCGTCCCCTCGGCGACCAGTCGGCCCTCGTCGAGGACGCCGACGCGGTCGCAGACGCGCTCGGCCTCGCGCAGCGCGTGGGTCGCCATCAGTAGGGTGACGTCGGTCTCGTCGCGCACGCGGGTCAGGACCTCGCGGAGCGCGGCGACGCCGTTCGGGTCGAGCCCCGCGGTCGGCTCGTCGAGCAGGAGCACCGACGGGTTCGCGAGGAGCGCGGCCGCCAGCCCGAGCCGGCGGGACATTCCCTTCGAGTAGCCGTCGATGGGGCGGTCGATCGCGTCCGCGAGGCCGACGGTCGCGGCCGCGCCGGCGATGCGCTCGGCGGCGTCCTCCGGGCTCGACCCCACCCCGCGGACGTCGGCGTGGAACTGCAGGGTCTCTCGCCCCGTCTCGCCCGGCGGGAAGCCGGGGTTCTCGGGTAAGATTCCGATCGCCTCGCGGATCCGCCAGCCGATCTCGCCGACATCGCGGCCGCCGACCGAGACGGACCCCGCGTCGGGGCGCTCGTGGCCGGCGATCAGCCCGAACAGCGTGGACTTGCCGGCGCCGTTGGTTCCCACGAGGCCGTACGCCTCGCCCGATTCGACCGCGAGGTCGAGCCCGGCGAGGGCCTCGACGTCGCCGTACCGCTTGTGAACGTCCGAAATTTCGATGCGCATGGTTACTGGTTCCGCTGGTGGTGGTCGTCTCCCGGGTCCGAGTCGTACTCGACGGTCGCGTCGACGGCCGCCGCGTAGGAGCGATACGGCTCGACGTCGCGGACGGGGTCGGCGAGCGGGCGGTGGTCGACGATTCCGGCGGTCTCGACCGCGGGGAACCGGCTCTCGACCAGCCGGATCGCGTCGAACGCGGGGCCGTCGGCGAAGACGGCCGCGGTCGGGTGCTCCTGGACGATCCGCTGGGCCGCGCCGGCCGGCCGGTGACGCGTCTCGCTCAGCCCGTCGTCGTCGGCGTCGGCGACGCGGGCGTCCGACCAGTAGTTCCCGCGGTCGGTACCGTTCCAAGCGACGAGCTCGCGGGTCGTCGTCAACACCGGCACCTCGTTCTCGACGAAGCCGTTGCCGACGACGGTCGTCCCCGAAGTCCCGGCGGAGTGGTGGACTCCGACGCCGTTCGCGTACAGGAGGTTCCCGCGGACCTCGTTGTGCTGGGCGTTGTAGAGGAACATCCCCTGGTCGTTGGCGACGAGGTCGTTGTCGCGGACGACGCTGCGGTCGATCTCCTTGAGCAGGATCCCGTGGCCGCTCTCGCCCCGGTTCGCGACCGCGGTGTTGTTGACGACCTCGATGGAGTCGCTGACCATCAGCGCGTACCCCACGTCGTTCTCGAAGGCGACGTTGTCGGCGATCCGGTTGTCGTCCGAGTACATGTAGTGGACGCCGTACCGGAGGTCCCACAGCGTGTTCCCCGTCGCCTCGACGTCGGAGGCCCACGAGTAGTAGATCCCGTCGCGCACGTCCGTAATCGACGTGTCGCGGATCTCGGTCCCCTCCGTCTCCCAGAGGTTGATCCCGTTGCCGCGGTTCGCGAACCGCGGCGCCTCGGTGCCCTCGATCCGCGAGTCGGCGACCGTCACCTCGTCGGCGCCGTTCACCCAGACGCCGAAGGCGGCGTCGGTGAGGTACAGCTCCGAGAGCGTCGCGCCCGAGGCGTTCTCGGCGACGTACACCGCGGAGTCCTGCGATTCGAGATTTTCGCCGGTGTCGTCGATCCAGACGCCCTCGACCGCCGCGTTCGGCGCCTCGAGGACGACGACGCTGTCGTCGCCGCCGCCGTCGATCAGGGCCTCGTGGGTCTCGGCCGCCCGGACCGTCACGTTCGGCTCGTCGACGACGACGGGTTCCGCCGGCTCGAAGACGCCGGAGAGCTCGACCGTATCGCCGGGCTCCGCGGCGTCGACCGCGGCGTTCAGGTCGTCGTACGTCTCGCCCGGCGCGTCACCGGCGTCGTCGCCCGTCGCGTCGCCCTCGCTCGCGTCATACGATCCGCCGCCGCCCGCGCTCACGACCGTCGCGGTTCCCGACGCCGTCGGCCGCGCCGGGTCGTACGTCGGCGGGTCGACGACCGGCTCGTCGGTCCCGTTCGCGGCGCCGGCGGCGGTGCTCCCGGCTCCGTCGCCGGCCACGGCGCCACCCCCGGTCGCCGCGACGACGCCGCCGAGGACGGCCGCGAGCACGACGGCGGCGGCGACGAAGACCGCGCGCGCCGAGACGAGGCCGGCGACCGACGGGCGCCGGGTCATCAGTTCACCCCCGCGCGGGAGTCGTCAGTGGTCGGAGCCGGCTCGTCGCTCGATCGGTCCCGTTCGCCCTCGGACCCGTCGCCCTCGCGCCGGTCCGCGAGGCGCTCGCGGAGCCGTTCCGCGGCCTCGCCGACGGTGATCCGCGAGTCGCGGAGCAGGTACGCCGCGACCAGCAGGAGGAACCCGAGTCCGGTCATGTACCCCCCGGGACCGAACCACGCCACCCCGCTGATGTTGGCGATCTCGTAGGCGCCCAGGAGCGGCGGCGTGAACTCCGCGACGCCGACGACGGGCGCGTCCTCGCCGAGCGCGTGACCCGCCTGGTACAGCCGGTACTGGACGATCGCGAACGTGCCGACGAACGCGACGGTCGCCCCGATCAGCTGGCCGAGGAGGCCGTAGCGGAGCTTGCGCTCGGTCGGCGCGACCGCCACGAAGGCGCCCGCGGCCGCCACCGCGAGGAACACGACCGGGCCGAGGATCCACTCCGGCGCGGCGATCGCGTCCGGGTGGACCGCGTAGTTCGGGTCCACGAACACCGGGTCCGGGTAGTAGAACCCGACGTAGTGGTTCAGCGCCTGCACCTCGGCGTAGTCGCCGCCGAGCCGGGGGTAGGCGTACAGCTCGACGAGCAGCCCCTCGGGATACTGGGGCGCCTCGAAGGCGATCTTCCAGACGGGCACCGCGAGCGCCGCGACGAACAGGACCGCCGCGGTCACGGGTAGAGCCCGTCTGAGCTCCGTCAGTCGGTCGAATGCGGGTCTCATGGCGTGGGGGTGTGGGGTCGGGGGTGGTGATCGGGCGGTCGTTCGTTCCTATTCGCTCGGCTCGACGAGGAATCGCGAGCGCATCTCCAGGTGGAGCGCGCTACAGAAGTACGCGCAGTACGCCCAGAACACGCCCGGCTGGTCGGCCGTGAACGTCACTTCGCGGGTGTCCTGGGGCGCTAACGCGAGGTTGATGTCGTACTCCGGGATCGCGATCGAGTGGATCACGTCGCTCGTGGTCTCGACGTTCGAGATCTTGAGGTGAACCTCGTCGCCCTCCCGCAGGGTGACCTCCGGGAAGGCGTACTGGTTGCGGCGCGCCCACATCTCGATCTCGACGGTGCTCTCGTCGACCCGCTCGAAGGACTCCTCGCCCTCGGCGACGTACTCCAGCTCGTAGTCGTCCGGGTCCCACGTCTTCGCGGGGTCGATCTTGTCCTTGTGGACGATGCTGGCGTCGTGCGGCTCGGGGTACGACGGCTTGTCCTTCACCAGCTGCATCCCGGCGTCGTCGTCGCCGATGTAGAACAGCTGGTCGTTCTCGGGGTGGATCGGCCCCACCGGCAGGAACCGGTCCTTCGAGAGCTTGTTCAGCGAGACGAGGTAGTCGCCCTGCGGCGACGCCGTGTACGACTCCGCGGCGATGAGGTGGCCGGGGTTGTAGTGAACGTCGTGGCGGTCGACGACCGGCTCCTCGGAGCCGGCCTCGGCCTCGACGGCGGCCTCGTAGTCCCACTTGACGACCTCGCTGTCGATGAACGTCGTCGTGTACGCGTGGCCCCGCCCGTCGTAGGCGGTGTGGAGCGGCCCCATCCCGATCCGGGGCTGGCCCACGATGGCGTCCTGCGGGTCGTCGACCTCGGCGATCGCCTCGATGTCGATGACCGTACAGCTCGGGTCGAGCTTCCCGGAGGCGATGGCGTACTTCCCGTTCGGCGTCACGCTGACCCCGTGCGGGCTCTTCGGCGTCGCGACGTAGCGGACGATCGGGCGGTCGCCCTCGTTGAGCGAGCTGTCCATCGTCCCGTCGACGACGGGCACGCCGCTGATCTCCTCGTAGTTCCCGGCCTCGACGGCGTCCCAGATCGCTGGGATGTCGAACGCCTTCACGTAGTCGCGGTCGGAGCGGGCCATCTCGCCCTCGGTGGTCCCCTCCTCGCTGTTGTAGCCGGTCGCGAAGAACCAGCGGCCCTCCTTGCCGCCGTCCCCGTTGTCCATGTTGCCGTCGACCTCGACCTGCCACTCGACGTCCATCGTCTCCGGGTCGATGGCGGTGATGACGGAGCCGTACTCGTCCGGGCTCTGCACGTCGCGGCCGTCGTTCGGCATCGGGACGCGGAACTCGCCGACGCCGAAGACGAGCTGCGTGTCCGGCAGCTGCATGCAGGCGCCGTGGACGCCCTGGCAGTTCGGGACGTTCGTGATCGCGTCCGTCTCGAAGTACTCCAGGTCGACCCGGGCCATCCGCCCGTTCGCCTTGTCGTTGACGAACAGCCAGCGGCCGTCGTAGTCGTTGTCGGTCTGGGAGACGCGCGGGTGGTGGGTGTCGCCCCACACGTGGCCGTCGCCCTCCTCCTCCAGCATCCGACTCGTCTTCGCGTCGTGGCCGTAGCCGCGCGCGCTCTCGGCCTGGAACACCGGGATCCGCATCAGCTCGCGCATCGAGGGGAGACCGACGACGCGGATCTCGCCCGTGTGACCCCCGGAGAGGAAGCCGTAGTACTCGTCGTGCTCGCCGGGCGCGACCGAGTGCTCGCCGCTCCCGGCCGCGCCGCCCGAGTCGTCGTCCTCGTCCGCGAGGATGCTCGTACAGCCCGCGAGCCCGCTCATCGCCCCGACGGCGGCGCCCGCCTTCATGAAGTCTCGCCGGCCGAGCTCCAGGCGCGGGAGGTCGAGGCTCGGGCGCTTCGCCGCGGTCGCGTCGGTTCCTTCGGCGGTCGAGGCGATGTCGCGCTCGTGGTCGGTGAGCAGGTGCTCGATCGTCCGCCCGTCGACGATCTCCGGCTCTCCGTCGGCCGCGTCCGTTCCGTCTGCCGGTTCCGTCTCGCCCGCGTCCGCGGGCGTCTCGTCGCGCTGTTCGTCGGCCGCTGCCGTCCGCTCGTCGCTGGCGTTGGGTTGGGAAGTCATTGTCGGGTGGTGGCGTCGGCTCCGTCGTCCGCTCCGCCGTCGCCGTCGGATTCCGTTCGGACCGCGATCCGCTCGACCGCCGAGTCGCCGAGGACCGTCCGCAGTTCGGCTTCGATCTGCGGAACGAGCCGGTCGCGGGCGGCCTCGGCGTCGAAGCGGTAGCGGTGTCGCGTCGTCCCCCGGAGCCGCTCCGCGCCACGGTCGACGAGCCCCTTCTCGACGAGCCGGTCGACGGTCCGCTTCACCGTCGTGTACGCGACGTCGTCGCCGCGGCCCGTGACCGCGTCGTGCAGGTCGCGGGCCGTGAGGGAGTCGTCGGCGCGGCGCAGGACGGCGAGGAGCTCGCGTTCCCGCGGTCCGAGCTGTGTCCACTGGGTCATGGGTGGTCGGAGCCGAACGCCGTGGTTCGACCCCGCTACTGATCAGTACGGTCTAACCCCGGGGGTAGCTGTCGGCGAACTGTTCGGGGGTTTAAGTACTATCCCCGGTCCCGAACGTCTGCGAGAAGAGCGCCGCCGTCACGATTCGGAGGTGTTCGGACACCGTGGACTTCGCGAGATCGAACTCGGCCGCGACGTCGGCTGCGGAGACGCCGCCGGTCTCGAAGTACCCCTTCTCGGCGGCGACCGTCGCGATCTCGGCCTGCCTGTCGGTCACGCCCGCGAGGTCCACCGGGACGATGTCATCGCAGCCGCCGGCCTCGTCGCCGCCTCCGCGGTCGACGCAGAGCCGGCGGAGCTCGACGTCGAGCCCGGCGGCCTCGCACTCGTCGACGATCGCCTGCAGCTCCTCGTGGCCGCTCAGGACGAACGACACCTGGATCTCGCCGTCGACGATCTCGGTCCGCCGCGGCGACACCGGGAAGCTCCCGAACGCCGCCGGGAGTCCGCCGCAAGAACACCCCGCGCAGGGGGCGTCGCTCTCGGCCACGAGCGAGCGGTCCGGCGCGTGGGCGCCCGCTCCGTCGGCCGGGTCGGACGGTGCGTCAGCGCCCGATGCGTCGACAACGACGCCTCCGTCGGTGGCCGCGTCGTCGGCTGCGCGGTCCCCGTCGGCGTCCCGACGCTCGCAGGCGATCTCGTACCGGCCGTGCGCCCGGCCGCCGAACTCGACGAGGTCGAGGCCCGTCGGCGGTTCCTCGGGCGGGTCGGCGGCGACGAACTCGACCCGGTCGTCCGCCGAGTCGACCCGCAGGTCCTCCACCGCGGTGCTCGACGAGAGCGCGGCCACGGGACAGCCGTCGCAGGCCGACATCGCGAGTTCGACGTGGATCCCGTCGGTCATGTGCGGAGATAGGCGCTCCGAGACTCATATAACGCCGAGCGGTTTCCAGCGCGGTGAAAAGACCGGGACGCGCTCCGCGGTCGCGCCCCTTCGCGTCGGACCCTCCGCCGCCGTTCGGCGGGAGTCCGCGATCCGTTCCGGTGAGCGCGCCCTTTTCAATCCGGGGTCGGAACGGGCGGTATGCCGCCACTGGAACTCCCGCTCGGGCTCGGCACGTCGGGCCTCGACGACCCCGCGGAGTGCGCCGCGACCGTGACCGCCGCCCTCGAGGCCGGCTACCGCCACGTCGACACCGCGCAGATGTACGACAACGAGGCCGCGGTCGGCGAGGGGATCGCCGCCGCCGACGTCGACCGCGACGACGTCGTCGTCGCCACGAAGGTCCACCCGGAGAACCTCGCGCCCGAGGACGTGCGAGAGACCGCCCGCGAGAGCCTCGGCCGGCTCG
Source organism: Halorubrum depositum (assembly GCF_007671725.1). Classification (NCBI taxonomy): domain Archaea; kingdom Methanobacteriati; phylum Methanobacteriota; class Halobacteria; order Halobacteriales; family Haloferacaceae; genus Halorubrum; species Halorubrum depositum. The sequence goes on from NZ_VCNM01000002.1 coordinate 503,235, forward strand.
GGCTCGACCGCGTCGACCTGCTGTACGTCCACTGGCCGATCCGCGCGTACGACGCCCCGGCGACCCTCCCTGTCTTCGACGAGCTCCGCGACGCGGGGCTCACCGACCACGTCGGCGTCTCGAACTTCACCCCCGAGCTGCTCCGCGAGGCCCGCGAGATCCTCGACGCGCCGATCGCCGCCCACCAGGTCGAGTGTCACCCGCGGTTCCCGCAGGCGGAGCTCCGCGGGCTCGCCGCCGAGTTCGACCACCGGCTCGTCGGCTACTCCCCGCTGGCCCGCGGCGACCTCTTCGACGACGAGGAGTTCCTCGCGATCGCCGAGCGGGCCGACCGATCGCCGGCGGTCCTCGCGCTCGCGTGGGCGCTCGCTCGCGGCGTCACGCCGATCCCGAAAGCGACGGGCGACCACGTCGCCGAGAACCTCGCCGCCGTCGACGCCGAGATCGACCCGGCCGTCCTCGACGAGATCGACGCGTTAGAGCCGGGCGATCGGAAGATCGACCCCGATGACGCGGCGTGGAACCGCTGAGAGACGGCCGACGCGCCGGCGCCGGGAGGCGTTTCAGACCGCTTCCAACCGCGCCCGCAGCTCCGCCTCCGCCCGGTCGACGAGGGCGTCCATCGGCTCGTCGACGTAGGTCGTCCACTGGTCGACGAACCCCGAGCGCCCGAGCATTCGGACGACCTCGTAAATCGGGCGCCGGGCCGCAAACCCCGCCGGGAGTCCGCCGGCGCGCTCGGCGTATCCGGCGCGGAGCGCCGCCGCGTACCGGTCCGGTCCCCGCGTGTCGAATCCGTTGAGAAGCTGGTCCTCCGCCCTGACGAGGTCTCGGGCGGGGTCGCCGACGTGGGCCAGCTCCCAGTCGATCGGGGCGATTCCGCCGGCGTCGGCGTCCCCGACCGGTTCATCGCCGACGACGAACAGGTTCGGCATCGCGACGTCGCCGTGGAGGAGGGCCGCCGGGGCGTCGCCGAGGCGGTCGCGGTTCGCCTCGACGCAGTCGATCACGGCGTCGTAGTGGTGGCCGAGTCGCTCCGACGTGCCGATCTCCCGGGTTCGCTCGATCGTTTTTAAAAGGACGTCCGGCCACGGCGCCCGTTCGAGGGCGAGCCCGTCGCGGTCGTGGCTCCCGACGATCTCGCCGTGGGTCTCGAACCGCTCAGCGTGGAGGGTCGCCAGCGTCGCGCCGACGCGCCGGAGCAGCGCCTCGCACCGGGGCCCACCCTCGGCGTCGCACTCGCGCTCCTCCCACGCGTCGAGGAGTTCGCGTCCCGGAGCGGGTCCCGTAACGAGATAGGGCGGGTCCGCGTCCGGATCGGCCGCGAGCACCTCGGGGACGGCGATCGGTCGCTCGGCGGCGACGTACCGCAACACCGCCAGCTCGCGGGCGATCCGCGTGCCGTCGCCGTCGATCGCGACCTTACAGAACGCCCGACCGCCGTCCGCGAAAACGACGCCGACCGTCTCGTTGGCGCCGTTCCACGAGGGGCCGACATCGGTCAGCCGCTCGACCGACCGCTCCGTGAACGCCGCGTCGAGAGCGGTCGTCACGGCCTCGTCCATGTCGACGCATCGCGTCCGGTGGCTGTTAAGACTGCTGTCACGGCTGCTAACACGAGACGATGAACTCCGGTCGTGGCGGGCGAGAGATGCCGAACCGCGGAAATCACCGACACCCTCATAACTGTTGAAGATGCATCAGATGCCAGTGAGAGACGACGCGTTCGGGGGGCGAGTGGGATTCGAGGTCGACGAGGGGACGCTCCGCGTCCGCGACGAGCTGGAGGGAGCGGAACTCCGGCTCGTCCTCGACCGCGAACCCGATCTGCGGCCCGCGCTCCCGGAGCTATTCCCGCTCCCGGTCGACGGTGCGGTCAGCTTCGAGGCCGAGTCGCTGTCGGTCCCCGAGTACGGTTCGATCAGCGTTCGCGACGACGACGGCGACCTCGTCGCCCAACTGAATGAGCCGCTGGAGCTCCCGCGCGGGTCCTACTGTATCGAGGTGAACGGGGTCACGAAGGCGCTCATCCGAGTGACGGACGTCGAAATCGAGACGAGCGGTTCGGCCGGCCCGGACCCCGTCGAAATCGCGTTCGACCGTCCGCGGACGGTCACGGTCGGCGCGCGGTCGCTCCACACCCGCCCGGAGGCGACGATCACGGTCCCGGACGACCCGACCGCGCTGGCGGAGGCGGTGTCCGTGTTGGGCTCGTCGATAAAGGAGTTCTCCCCCGAGCGGTCGTGGCCGACGCTACGCGGCTATCCGCCCCGGATCGAGCGCGGCGACGAACTCGATATCCCGAGCCCGCTGACCGTGCCCGACACGGGGGTCGAGGTCGTCGTTCGGCCGACGTACGCCGACGTCTACCGGCTCGCGACGCTGTCGTACTACCTCGGGGCGGAGATGGTGACCGGCGACGCGCCCGCGATACGGCTCGATACCGGATACGTGGAACGGCTTCCTTCCGAGGGACAGGCCCTCGAAGAGCGGGCCACGGAGCTGCTTCGAACGTGGTTCTTCCTCGACACGCTCGCGCGGACGGAGGGATACGTCCCGTCGGACAGAGCGGAGTACGAACGGGTCGGCCCGGAGCTCCCTTTCTACCCGCCGAACCTCGCGGATCTCTCGATGAGCGAGCGGCTGATGGAATACCTCGAGGTCGACCCGGACACGGTGGCGCCGTACGTCCCCACGTGGCCGACCGAGGCTGTACTGCGCCCCGGGCCTGCGACCGCCGAGCTGTTGCCGCATCTCGCACACGGGCTGGCGCCGATCCGCGTTCGCGGCTCCCCGGACCCGCCGCGGCCGGACGCGCCGATCGCCCTCGCTACGTCGCCGCAGGCCGCCGACACACTCGGACCGGACGCGACCGCCGGCGCGCTCTCGGACCCGGACGCGGACCCGGTGGCGAACGCGAACGGCGGGTCGATCCCGAGTCCGGACGTGGCCCCGATCCCGGCCGGCGCGTCGGTGTTGACCCCGGCGGCGTACGAGAACGCCCTTCGTAGACCCACGGTCGAGCGCGGCGACGTCGCCGTCGCGTTCCTCGTCGCCGACGCCGATCGCGCACGAGCGATCCGGCGGTCGATGACCGACCCGGAGCTCCCGGACGGGATCGGGTCGTGGACCGTATCCGCCGCCCCGAACCGGGAGACCGTCGTCGGGACGCTGTCCGATCCCGCGTTCGACGTCGTCTTCTGTGGGCTCCCGGTGAAAGATGGCGTCGTCGAGGCGGCGGACGGGCCCGCGGACGTCGCGGGGCGGAGCGCGGAGGCGGAGCGGGAGGCACCGGGTGTAACCGTGTTCGAGGGGACCGACGCCGCCCTCGCGGCCGGCACCGTCGAGCGAGGCGGTTCGAGCGCCGTCGCGCTCGACACGGTCGCAGAACCGGATCGGATCCGGACCTTCGTCGGGTTGCTCAGCTCCGGGTCTTCGATCGCGGTCGCGGTCCGACTGGCGTTCGGCGCCGACGGCCCGGCGGCGCGCTTCGCCGGTGATCCCGCGACCGCCGTCGCCGTCGATCGGGGGCTTCCGACGTACCTGTATTCGGTTCGGCCCGTTACGGAGGGATCGTACCGGGTTCTGCTTCGGTCGTTCCTGTCGGCGAGAGCACGGCTCGGCATGGAGTCGTGGATTCTCGACCCCTTCGACTCGAAGCCGTTCCTCGCCGGTAGTCCGTGGCGCGGGATCGGAGAAACGGACGCGTCCGGCCTCCTCGGCATTCACGACGAGAAGGCACCGGTGATCCGGATCGGGGACGACCTCGTCCTCTGGAGCGACCGCCTCTCCGCCGAGGACGTCGCGGAGTCGGTCCGGCGGGCGCTCTCGTCCCGCGAGTCGAACGCGTCCGACCTCGAGTCCCGGACGAGTGATTGAATCGCGAGACCGTGATCGCTCGCGATCTCTCGGGTACGACCCTGTCGCCGCCGGTATTTTTTATTTGCCGGACCACGAACCGCCACGTATGCCCCAGATCCACCTCGACGAGGAGACGGTCGAGCGGCTCGACGCGCTCCGGGTCGACGACGAGGAGTACGACGCGATCGTCAGCGAGCTGATCGGCATCTACGAGGCCGAGGAGCTGACGCTGTTCCGCAGCGGCGACATGGAGTAGCGACCGACCCCTAGCCGGTCGCGACCCCCGTTTACTCCTGATACGCGAGCCTGACCTGCTCCCACTTGCCGTTGGATTCGAGGTGCGCCTGGAGCTCGTCGGCGTACTCCTGGACGAGTCGCTCGGCGGCGTCGAGCTCCTCGTCGCTGGCGCCCCCGCCGCCCGAGCCGCCGAGTCCGAGCGCGTCCTTGATCGAGTCGACGAGGCCGCCACCGGAGCCCCCGCCGTCCTGTCCTCCCGGCGCCCCGCCCATCGCCGCGACCTGCGATCGGACGTTCTCGAGCTCCGGCATGATCGCCGGGAGGCTGGAGGTGTCGGCGACGATGCGGGCGTCGTCCGGATCGGCGGCGTCCTCGATCTCGAACTCCGTCGCGGTCATGATCAGGCCCCACTCCTGGCTGGAGAACCGCGAGGCCGCCACCCGCTCCGTGAACTGGTTGTCGACGGTCATCCGATCGCCGACGATCGCGTCGGTCCACTCGCTCATACCCTCCAGTTCGGACGCGGCCGTACAAGCCCCTTTCCCTCGCCGCCCTCGGGCCGACGCTCTCGGGACGCTTTATACCGTCCGAGCCCTCGCTCCGGCATGAACGGACGAACGCGACGAGAGCTGCTCGCGGCCGCCGGCGCCGCCTCGATCGCCGGGCTCGCGGGGTGTACCGGCGCGCTCCTCCCCGGGGGCGACGGCGGAGACGACGGCGCGGAGACGGTCGACCGAACCGGCGAGGGGGCCGTCTCGGTCGCCGTCGGGGCGGACGGCGGCTTCTCGTTCGCGCCCGCGGCCGTCCGGGTCGACGTCGGCGCGACCGTCGTCTGGGAGTGGACCGGCGTCGGCGGGAGCCACAACGTCGTCGACAGGGGCGGCGCCTTCGACTCCTCGCTCGCCGCGGCCGAGGGTCACACCTTCCAACACCGGTTCACCGAGCCCGGTACCTACGAGTACGTCTGCACGCCGCACCAGACGCGGGACATGGAAGGAGTCATCGAGGTCGTCGAGCCGGACCGCTGACGGCCGGCCGGTGAGCGCTCAGGGGAGCCCGTCGAACGCGTCGCCCGCGAGTCCGGGGCCGTCCGGCACCGGCACTTCCCCGTCCGCAACCGGACAGGGGTCCGACGCGAGGTCCTCGTCGAGCAGCGAGGCCGTGGCGAGCCCGCAGTGGGCGACCTCGGGCACCGCGGCCGCGACGTGGACCGCGGCGGTCCGCGCGACGACCGCGTCGATCGTGGTGGTGATCACGGGCTCGACGCCCGCCGCACGCGCGGTCGCCGCCGCCGCCAGCGCGCGGTCCGGCCCGCCGAGCGCCATCGGCTTCAGGACGACGACGTCGGCCGCGCCGGCGTCGAGGACGGCGTCGAGCCCGTGGTTCGACAGCGTCTCGTCGAGGGCGATCGGTACCGCGGAGTCGGCGCCGTCGCCGTCGCGGTCCCGGGAGGTCCGGATGTGCCGGAGGGCCGCGGCGCCGTCGAGGTCGTCGGGGGGGAGCGGCTGCTCGACGTAGGCGAGGTCCAGCGGCGCGAGACGGTCGAGCGCTTTCCGCGCGGTCGCCCGGTCCCACGCCCCGTTCGCGTCGGCCCGGAGCGCGACCTCGTCGCCGACCGCCTCCCGGACCGCGCGGAGGCGCTCGACGTCGGCGTCAAGCGAGCGCGCGCCGATCTTCACCTTTACGCAGCCGAACCCATCCGCGACGGCTCGCTCCGCCGCGACGGCGGTCACCTCGGGGTCGCCGTCGCCGACCGTCGCGTTGACCGGGACGGTCTCGGCCGGCGCCGGGAGATCGCGCTCGGCCGCGAGGCGGGCCGCCAGGGACCGGCCTTCTTCCCTCGCCGCGGCGTCCGCGAGCGCGAGCGCGAGACCGTGCCGGGCCGCAGGCGTTTCCCGCGGATCGAGTCGGTCGAGCGCGCCGTCGACGAGGGTGCCGTCGGCGTCGTTGACGCCGCGCAACGCCGACTCGCACTCCGAGAGCGACTCGGTCCACCCGGGAAGCGGGGCGGCCTCGCCGAGTCCCGAAGTCGAGACGCCGGCTCCGTCGCCACGCTCCTGCCGGTCGCCGCGAACGTCCCCGGACCCCACGCCGACGAGGAACCCCTCGCGTTCGGTTATTTCGCCGCTCGCCGTGCCGAGCGGCGTCGTCAGGCCGAGCGAGAAGGGGCGGAGCCGCACGGTCAGAGCGCGAGGCCGACGGCGAACGCGACCGCGTACGCCGCGAGGAGCTTCCCGGTCGACTCCAGGGCGGGGTTGAGCGCGTCGCCGGACGTCTCGGTCAGCACGGTGCGCGCGACGGTGGCCGCCAGCGGGAGCGTGACGAGCGGGAGCAACACAGCGGGGCCGTCCCCGCGGACGAGGAACCAGAAGGGCGTGAGGTAGGCGAGTGCGAGCAGGCCGACGTACTGGGCGCGCGAGAACCGGTAGCCGAACCGGACCGCGAGGGTGCGCTTGCCGGTCGCCGCGTCCTCTTCGCGGTCGCGGACGTTGTTGACGACGAGGATGTTCGTCGACAGCGCGGCGATCGGGAGGCTGGCGACGACGGCCGCGAGGGTGACCGTGCCCTCGGGAATCCACAGGGGGAAGGCGCCGCCGACGAGGGCGGCCGCCTGCACGTAGTAGGTGCCGGTGACGGCGATCACGCCGAAGAAGACGAACACGAAGACGTCGCCGAGCCCGTGGTAGCCCAGGGGGTACGGCCCGCCCGTGTAGGCGATCCCCGCGGCGACGGACGCCAGGCCGATCACGAGGATCGGGACGCCGCCGATAAAGACGAGGGAGGTGCCGACGAGGATCGCGGCCGCGAACGTCAGCCACATCGCCCGCTTCACCTCGGCCGGCTCGATGAGGCCGCTGGCGACGACGCGGGTGAACCCCTCGCGATCGTCCGTGTCGGCCCCCTGGATCGCGTCGTAGTAGTCGTTCGCGAAGTTGGTGCCGACCTGGATCAGCGCCGCGCCGACGAACGCCGCGAGCGCCGGGAGCGGGGCGAACGCGCCCGTCCGGAGCGCGAGCCCGACGCCGACGATCACCGGCGCGGCCGCCGCGGGCAGCGTCTGCGGCCGCGCGGCGATCACCCACGCCCGACGCCGCGACACCTCGGTACTCATTACCGGCGATAGGCGCGTCGCGTCCCTTAACCTTGCCATCCCGGATCGATCCGGCGAGCGTGACCGAGTCGCACACAGCTATCCCGGTTGACGCCGAGGGGACCGTATGGCCCGCGTTCCATACGTCGACGCGTCGGACGTGCCCGAGGAGTACGAGGAGCTGTTGGAGTCGTCGCTCCAGGGGAAGCCGCTCCACGTCTACCGGTCGCTCGGCAACAACCCGGAGGTGCTCGCCGGACTGCGCTCGTTCCTCGGCTCGCTGTGGACCGACAGCGGCCTCTCCGACCGCGAGCGCGAGCTCGTGATCCTCGCCGCCGCGAGCGAGACGCGGAACCGCTACGAGTGGCACCAGCACGTCAACATCGCCCGCGGCGTCGGCATCGACGACGACGTCATCGCCGGGATCGGCACCGAGGACCTCGCCCCACTCGACGCCGCCGAGACGACGCTGGTCGAGTACGCGGTCGCGGTCGCCCGCCGCGAGGTCGACGCGATCGTTCACGACGAGGTCGCCGCCCTGTACGACGACGAGACCGTCGTCGGGATCGCGGCGCTCGCGCAGGGGTACGCCGGCCTCGGCGGGATGATCGAGGCGTTCGACCTCGAACTGGAGGCCGGCACCGAGTTCCACGGCTGGGACCCGCGGTGAGGCGGGCGGACTGGCCGAACGCGGCTCCCGCCCCGACGACCGACAGATACGACATGGCCCGGTCCGTACCCGGAGTATGAGCGACACGACGGGCGGCGGGGAGGCCGGCGCGGAGTCGACCGAGGCCGGGTCCACCGAAGCCGAATCCACCGAAGCCGAAGCGAACGGGATCGCGGCCCGCTACGAGGAGGCCGACGGCGAGCGCCTGCTCACCTTCTCGGCCGACGGCGCCGAGGCGACGATTGCCCAGAACGCCGAGGGGTACGCGATGCTGAAGGTCCGTTCGGGACCGACCGGCGACGAGCTGGAGCGGTACTACGGGTTCGACATGGCGCTCGACCACGCCGCGGAGCTACTCGGCGTCACCGTCGGCGACCTGCCGGTCCCCGACGCCGCCGCCGACATGGGGATGTGAGGCGAGGGAGTTTCGATACAGTGGCGCGTGCCACCGAGCGCCCGCAGGGCGCGAGGTGCACGCGCGAGGGACGCGGTGAGCGCTCGGAGAGCGCGAACCGCGAGGCTGGGGAGGTGTGAGGTGTGGTTCTGGGCGGTGAGGAGGTGGGACTTTGGGGGTGGTCGTCGTCGACTGCGGGTTGGACGGTTACAAAACGGCGACTGAGTCGGTACGGGTTCTTTCTCCGTCGACTATCTCCGCTCCGACAACTGCCTTTTAAATCAACTATTCGCTCACTTCGACCGTGATCTCGTCGCGCGCCACGGCGAGCTTGAACGTCGGGACGGTCCGGTAGACGACCTCGACGACGTTCTTGCGTTCGAGGGTCCGGAGGGCGCGCCGCACCTCGTCGACGTCGGGGTCGACGTCGAACGCCTCCCGAACCGCGTTGAGCACGCTGACGACCGACTGCGAGCGCTCGTCGGGGTCGGCCACCACTTCGAACACCTGCGCCACCAGTTCCGGGACGCGGATCGTGTCGGGCGCACCACCCTTCGCGACCGCGTCGGCCTCGATGCCGGGCTCGACGTCGACGAGGCCGTTCGCCTCGGCCGTCGACCGGATCAGGCTGTCGTCGTCGCGGTAGTAGTACTCCTCGAGATGGTTCTGCAGGTACTGGTGCACCTCGCTGCCGCTCTCGAGCCCCCACGCGTCCTGCAGCTCGCCGTTCTTCGTCGGCTGGAGGCGGACGATGTCGGCGAGCCGGCTCCGCTCCTCGTCGGTCAGCGCCATACGTCCCCGTTCACCGGGGCAGGTATGGACGTTCCGGATCGCGATCCGAGGCGGGGGGCAGGGTCCGTCGACTCGTTCAGGAGGTCGTCGACTCGTCGTCCGCGTCGTCGGAAACGTCGTCCGCGTCGTCGGACGAGCCGCCCTCGCCGTCGGCGCCGTCGGCGTCCCACCGGTCGTCGGCCCAGTGCGTGTGCGAATCGGTCGCGTCGCGCTCGTTCGTCGCGGTCGAGGGTTCGCCGGCGTCGTCGCCGCCCGCGCTCGCCTCGGACTCGTCCGCGCCCGCGTCGTCGGCCTCTCCGGACGACTCGGGCCCCGCCACGCGGTCGGCGACGAGCTCCGAGAGCGGGTCGACGGTCACGGTCAGCCGCGCCACGACGAAGACGAGCGGGACGAACGACGCGATCAGGAACGCGGCGTCGTACGCCCACGCGAACCCGTCGATCAGGGGGACGATCGCCCCGGCGAACCCGCGGTGCGCGACCAGCACGGCCGCGAGCACGACGAGCCAGTACGCCATCGCGCCGCCGTTCTCCGCGATGCGCTCGACGTGCTCCGCGGCGTCGGTCCGGTGGAGGGCGGCGCGCGTCAGCGAGGCGACCTTCGGCGCGGCGTACGCGAGGAGGGCGACGACCGCGGCCGTCACCGCGGCGCTGGCGACCGCGGCGAACGTGATCGGCGTCAGCGGGACCAGTCGGTCGACGCCCGGGAGCAGCGTGAACAGGTACAACACGCCCACCAGCGCGAGCGCCGCGATGGCGATCCGACTGGCGGAGCGAACGGAGTCGCGATCGAACGCGTCCGTCGCCGTCGATTCGGTGTCGGTCATGATGCGCCCGGGAGGAGGGGCGCGATACAGATAATCGGGTGAGACGCTCAACGCGGTTTTACGCGGATTAAGAACCGCCGGTAGCGAGCCTCAGTCGGCGGCTTCGACCGCGCTCGCGGCGCGTATCACCGTCTCCTCGTCGAACTTCGGGCCGACGATCTGGAGGCCGACCGGGAGCCCGTCGGCCTCGCCGGCCGGCACCGAGATCGCCGGGAGGTTCGCGAGGTTGACCGGGGTGGTGTTGGCGTCCGCGAGGTACATCCGCAGCGGGTCGTCGAGGCTCTCACCGAGCTCGAAGGGGAGCACCGGCATCGTCGGAGAGGCGATCACGTCGACGTCTGCGAACGCCTCCTCGAAGTCCTGACGGACCCAGGCGCGGGCGTCCTGCGCCTTCTCGTAGTACTTGTCGTGGTACCCCGCCGAGAGCGCGTACGTCCCGAGCAGGATCCGGCGTTTGACCTCCGCGCCGAACCCCTCCTCGCGCGTCTCCGCGAACGACTCGTTCCAGTTGCCGTCCGACTCGGAGCGGGTCCCGTACCGCACGCCGTCGAAGCGCGCGAGGTTCGAGGAGGCCTCCGCCATCGCGATCACGTAGTACGCCTGCACCGCGTGCTCGACGGAGGGGAGCGATATCTCAGCCGTCTCCGCTCCTCTCGACTCCAACCCCGCGATCGCGGCCTCGACCGTCTCGACGACGCGCTCGTCGGCACCCTCGAACAGCTCCGTCGGGATCCCGACGGTGAGCCCGTCGACGTCGCCGTCGGCGGCCGCGGCGTAGCTCGCGTCCGGGTCGGCGCCGTCGACCTCGGCGAGGTCCCGCGTCGTCCCGTCGTTCGGGTCCGGCCCCGCGATGACGTCGAGCGCGGCGGCCGCCTCCTCGACGGTGCCCGCGATCGGGCCGATCTGTTCGAGCGAGTTCGCGTACGCGACGAGCCCGTACCGCGAGACGAGCCCGTACGTCGGCTTGATCCCGACGACGCCGCAGAACGCGGCCGGACAGCGCACCGATCCGCCCGTGTCGGAGCCGAGCGCGAGATCGGCCTCGCCGGCGGCGACCGCCGCCGCCGATCCGCCCGAGGAGCCGCCCGGGACGCGCTCCGGATCGGCGGGGTTCCGGGTCGGGCCGAACGCCGAGGTCTCGGTGGTCGTCCCCATCCCGAACTCGTCCATGTTCGCCTTGCCGACGACCGTCGCGCCGGCGTCCGTCAGCCGGTCGACGACCGTCGCGGAGTACGGCGGGACGTAGTCGGCGAGCATCTCGGAGCCGCAGGTCGTCCGGATCCCCTCGGTGGAGATGTTGTCCTTGACCGCGACCGTCGCCCCCGCGAGGGGGCCCTCGGCGTCCGCGTCGCCCTCGATCGTCGCCTCCGTGATGAAGGCGTTGAGGTCGGCCGCCATCTTACGACACCTTCGGCCCGACGAAGTAGCCGTCCTCCGTTTCCTCGGCGTTCGACAACGCCTCCTCCTGGGAGAGCCCCGACTCGACCTCGTCGGGGCGCATCACGTTGACGAGCTCCTCCTCGCGCTCGGTCTCTGGGACCTCGTCGAGGGCCTCGAAGTAGTCGAGGATGTCGCCGAACTGCGCGGCGAACGCCTCGACCTCGTTGTCGGCGAGGCGCACTCTGGCCAGCTCCGCGACGTGACGGACCTCCTCGGCGTCGACGGCGGCCGCATCGGAACCGGCGGGCGAGTCGGGGTCGCCCGACTCGCCCGCCCCCGCGTCACCCGTCGACTCGGACGTATCGCTCATACGTCGAGGTGTCCCGGACCGGGAGTAAGGGTTTCGGAACGGCGGACCGTCCGGGAGCGAGCCGGCGGCCGACCGGTGCCGAGCGGCGGTCGCCGGCCATCACTCCTCCTCGGCCCGCACCGTCACCACGGGCGGGCCGGCCAGCCGCACGACCTTCTCGGAGACGCTGCCGAGCAGGTAGCGCTCGACGCCGGTGCGACCCTCGGTGCCCATCACGACGAGGTCGATGTCGTTCTCGTCGATGTACTCGAGAATGGCCCTGTGGGGGTTTCCCGCCCGGACCGCGGAGACCGTGTCGATCCCCCCGAAATCGGCCGCCAGCTCCTCGACGAACGGCCTGGCGCGCTCCTCGAGCTCGCGCTTCCGGTCCTCTGTGGACGGCTGGTCTTTCGCGTAGCCCTTCGGCCCGGAGATGTAGTTCCCGCCCAACCCGAGCGTGAACTGACGCGTGTCGACGACGTGTAACACGTGTACCGTCGCGTCGAACGCCTCGGCCATCTCCCGTACGTGTGCTATCGCGGCCTCGGAACCGTCGCTCCCGTCCGTGGGATACAGGATGCGATCGTACATGGTGTCACCAATCCAACCATCCGCACAGTTACATAAAGTCCCACCGGCGGGAGCGGTCGAGCGTCGGGAGAGCGGTCCGACGGATCCGCGCCGTCACTCCTCGTCGGCCCGGACCGTCACCACGGGCCGGTCCGAGAGGCGCACCACCTTCTCCGTGACGCTACCGAGCAGGTAGCGTTCGACGCCGGTCCGACCGTGAGTCCCCATCACGATGATGTCGACGTCGTTCTCGTCGGCGTGTTCGAGGATGGCCGTATGCGGGTCCCCCTTTCTGACGGCGGTCCGCACGTCGATCCCGTCGAACGATTCGGACGACTCTTCCAGGAGTTCCGTCACATGTACGGTGAGCCGCTCCTCGACGTCGTCGGTGTCGGGCCCTTCCTCGTGCCCGCCGATGTACCCCTCTTCCGGTGACCGCCCGCTCATCGCTTGGCTCTCCTCGTCGAGGAACGCTCCGCTCAGGCCCAGCCCGCCCTCGCGGGCGTCGACGACGTACAGCACGTGCACGGTCGCGTCGAACGCCGACGCGAGCTCTCTGACGTGCGCTGCCGCCGCCTCCGATCCGGCGCTCCCGTCTGTCGGATACAGGATGTCGTCGTACATCGTGCCACCAAGCTGAAACTTATTGGAGCAGCGGTAAAAACCCACCGCAGATCGGCGCTCGCGACCGATCCGGTCGTCTGGCGGTGATGAGAAGCGGACGCGAAAGCGGCCGCGAAGCCGCGTCGAACCGGCCGCGGTTACAGCAGGTCGTTCGAGACGAGTCGGTCGACCGCCTCGCGCAGGCGCTCCTCGCTGGCCGCGTAGGAGATACGCGCGTGGCCGGGGGCGTTGAACGCGCTGCCAGGCACGCACGCGACGGACGCCTCCTCGATGGCGGCCTCGCACCACGCCTGGTCGTCCTCGTCGACGGGGAGCATCATGTAGAAGGCGCCGTCGCCGACGTCGACGTCGACCCCGTGCTCGTCGAACAGGTCGACGAGGAGGTCGCGGCGGTCCGCGAACGCCCGCCGCATCTCCTCGACGGAGTCGTCGGTGTTCTCCAGCGCCTCCACGCCCGCGCGCTGGACGAAGTTGACCGCGCAGGAGACGGAGTGCGAGTGGAGCTTGCCGGCCTGTCCGACGAACTCCTCGGTCGCGTGGAGGTAGCCGAGCCGCCAGCCGGTCATCGAGAACGCCTTCGAGAAGCCGTTTATCGTGACCGTGCGGTCGGCCATCCCGTCGAGGCTCGCGAGCGAGACGTGCTCGGCGTCGTAGATGATGCGCTCGTAGATCTCGTCGGAGATCACGGTGACGTCGTGTTCGACCGCGAGGTCGCGGACGCCCTCCAGCGCGGTCTCCGAGAAGACCGCGCCCGTGGGGTTCGACGGGGAGTTGACGACGAGCAGCTCGGTGTCGTCGGAGACCGTCTCGGCGAGGTCGTCGAGCGCGGGCTCGAGCTGGAAGCCGTGGGGGGCGAGGTCGACGCGGGAGAGGTCGGCGCCGGCGAGCTTCGCCATCGCCTCGTAGGAGACCCACGCGGGGTCCAGCAGGACGACCTCGTCGCCGTCGCCGATCAGCGTCTGGAACGTCTCGTATAACGCCTGCTTGCCGCCGGGGGTGACGATCACCTCGTCGGCGTCGGCGTCGATCCCCGTGCCGCGGAGCTTCGCCGCGATCGCCTCCCGCAGCTCCGGGATCCCGTTCGAGGAGGTGTAGCCCGTGTGACCCGCGTCGAGGGCGTCCTTGCCGGCCTCGACGACGTTTTCGGGGGTGTCGAAGTCGGGCTCGCCGACCGAGAGGTCGACGATGTCGGCGCCCTCGGCCTCTTTCTCCGCCGCGAGGTTCGATATTGCCAGCGTCGCGCTGGGCTCTACGCGTCCGATCCGGTCCGAGAAGTCGTATGCGTGACTCATTGTCGTGTGCTCCGTGTGTCGTCTCCGGCGCTCATTCGAGCTCCGTCGCGAGGTCGATCGCGGCGTTCGCGGCCTCCGCGCCCTTGTCGATCCGCTCGCGCGCCTCCGCGCCGGACATCCCCGGACCGCTCACGCCGAACGTGACGGGGGTGTCGCGGTCGAGGCTCACTCGCGTGAGCTGTTCGGCGGTCGCACTCGCGATGACGCGGTCGTGGTCGGTGTCGCCGGTGACGATGGCGCCGATCACCGCCACGGCGTCGACGTCGTCGCGGCGCGCGAGCCGGTCGGCGGCCAGCGGGCTGTCGTACGCGCCCGGCACGCTCACTTCGTCGACGACGACGGCGTCGCGGTCGGCGGCCGCCTCGCGGGCGGCCTCGGCCATCGGCTCCGTGACGGCGTCGTTGAACCGCGCCACCACCAGTCCCAGCGAGACCATACGCTCGCTCACACCGGCGGCGGCAAAGGTCTACCGTTCCGGCGGAAGGTTGCCGGGCGAACGTCTTCGGTAACGGCGGCGGAGTGGCGATTATTGCTTATAAATAGCCGAGGCGGTTGGCGCGCGCCACCGAGCGGCCGACAGGCCGCGAGGAGCGCGTGCGAGGGAGTCGGTCGGCCGAAGCGAAGCGAGGCCGACCGACGAGGCTGGGGAGGCGTGAGGTGCTGTGCGGGGTGGGACGCAAAGGGGCAGTCGCGAGGACGAAGCACGGCGACGCAAGGACCGCAGGGAGCGAACGAAGTGAGCGATCGAGGACCGCAGCGAGTCGCGCGAGTTCTCGCGGCTGGGGCTTTGGCGGTGTTCGCCGCAGAGTAGTCAATCAGCCGTCTGCGAGCGGTCGGTGCTCAGAAGACGTTCGCTGGGGAATCTACCGCTTACTTCGCGACCTTCGCCTCGAACTTCTCGCGCACCTTCTCCATCTTCGGCTTGGCGTGGAAACTGCAGTAGGCGTCGTTCGGGTTCTTCGCGAAGTAGTCCTGGTGGTGCTCCTCGGCGCGGTAGAACGTCTCCAGCCGGTCGAGCTCCGTCACCACGTCGTCGTCGTACTCCTCGTCGAGCGCCTCGATGTAGGCCGCGGCGGCCTCGCGTTGGGTCTCATCGTGGTAGAGCACGATCGAGCGGTACTGGCTCCCCACGTCGGGGCCCTGGCGGTTGAGCTGGGTCGGGTCGTGGATCTCGAAGAAGGCCTCGAGGACCTCGTCGTAGGCGATGGCGTCGGGGTCGAACTCGACCTGCACGACCTCGGCGTGGCCGGTGTTTCCGGAGCACACCTGCTTGTACGTGGGGTCGTCGACCCCCCCGCCCGCGTAGCCGGAGGTGACCGACTCGACGCCGGCGAGCTGTTCGAGCGCGGCCTCGACACACCAGAAGCACCCGCCGCCGAGCGTCGCGGTTTCGAGCTGATCGGACATATACTCATCACAAGGGCTCGGAGACGTATTAATCACGCGCGCTTATGTATGAGTGATGGTGGCGAACGCGGACGCTCGTTAATAAGTCGCTGACGCCGGATCGACGGTGACCACCTCCAAAGCCCCAGCCGCGAGGTGGGCGCACGCTCGCTGCGCGCTTCAGTCGCTCACTCTGTTCGCTCCTTGCAGTGCTTACATCGCCTGCGCCCACCTCGCGGCTGCCCCTTTGAGTCCCTCCCCGCCCCGCACAGCAACTGCACCTCACGCCTCCCCAACCTCGCCGCGGCCGCCCGTGGCGGCCGCTCGCAGGCGCGCGCCGCCGCACACGGTTCAGTTTTCAGTTATGAACAACCCTCACCACCGCTATTTAATTCGCTGAGCCGCTCAAACCCGTACATGGACGAACTCGCGGACCTGACCGAGGAGCTGGTCAGCATCTCCTCCCACGAGGACGAGACCGATGCCGGCGACGCCATCGAGGAGTGGCTCCGCGCGGAGACCGACGCGCGGGTCGAGCGCGACGCGGTCGGCAACGTCATCGCTCGGAAGGGGGCGACCGACGACCCGGACGCCGAGACGCTCGCGCTGGTCGGCCACCACGACGTCGTCCCGCCGGCGGCGCGCCAGACGACCGGGGAGAGGAACGCCGGCGCGTACGTCGTCGAGCGCCGCGACGGGCGGATTCACGGGCGCGGTGCGGCAGACATGAAGGGCGCGGTGGCGGCCTGCATGCTCGCGTTCCGCGAGGCCGAGCCGCCGGCGGGCCGCGAGCTCGCGGTCGCCTCGTTCGTCGGCGAGGAAATCGGCGGGACCGGGGCGCGCCACGCGATCGAGGCTGGGTTCGCCCCCGACCGCGCGGTCGTCGCGGAGGGGTCGACGGACTACTCGAAGCCGGGCGTCACCGACGTCGTCGTCGCGCACAAGGGGCGCCGGGCCTCGACGCTCGTCGCGCGCGGGACCGCGGCGCACGCGTCCGAGCCCGAGCGCGGCGAGAACGCGATCTACCGCGCCAGCGACGCGATCGACGTCGTCCGCGGGCTCGACGCGCCGTCGGCGACCGTCTTCGGCGAGTCCGTCACCGGGTCGCTCGCGGTCACGATCGTCGAGGGCGGCGAGACGTGGAACGTGATCCCGGAGCGCTGCGAGGTGACCATCGACGAGCGCACCGTCCCCGGCGACCGCGCCGACCTCGCCCGCGCCGCCGAGGCGGTCGCGGGCGTGGAGTGGGAGGTCGAACAGGACCTCCCGCCGATGGCCTGCGGCGACGACGCGTTCGCCGAGGGGACGCTCGCGGTCGCCCGCGAGGTCCACGACGATCTCGGGCTCGCCGTACCCGAACACGTCGTCAAGCCGCACGCGACCGACGCCGGCTGGCTCGCCGAGGCCGGGACAGACTGCCTCGTCTGCGGCGCCTCCGAGCCGGGCGAGGCGCACACCGACACGGAGAGCGTCGGGATCGACGTCCTCGACCGCTGTTACCGTATTTATAAGCGCGTCGCCGAACGCTCGTTCTGAGTGGGGGCGAGGGGACGGGCCGCGTGGCGTCTCGTCGCCGCCGAGCGACGCGGTATGGAAGGGGTTTTATGCGACCCGCGGGAACTGTGGGCTACTATGGGAGACAAATCGAAGGCTCAAAAGAAGCGTCTGGCGAAGGCGGAACGCCAGAACACCCGCGTCCCCGCGTGGGTCATGATGAAGACGGACATGAACGTGACGCGAAACCCCAAGCGGCGCAACTGGCGCCGGAACGACCTGGACGAATAGATGAGCACCAGCGACTTCGAAGAGCGCGTCGTCACCGTTCCGCTCCGCGACGCCAACGACAAGCCGGTACAGGAGCGCGCCGACTTCGCGATGCGGATCGTCCGCGAGCACCTCGCGCAGCACTTCTCCGTCGACGAGGAGGAGGTCGTCATCGACACCTCGGTCAACGAGGCGGTCTGGGCGAACGGACGCGAGAACCCCCCGAGCAAGGTCCGCGTCCGCGCGGCCCGGTTCGTCGAGGACGGCGAGCCCGTCGTCGAAGCCGAGTACGCCGAGTAACGTGTTACGGGCGACCTTCACCGGCTCGTCGTACGTGGGCGTGTTCGCCCGCGCCATCGACGACCTCCTGTTGGTCCGGCCGGACGTCGACGAGGAGCTCGCCGACGCGCTCGGCGAGGAGCTGGGCGCCGAGCCCCTCCTCACGACGGTCGGCGGCGCCAACACCGTCGGCTCCCTCGCGACGGGCAACGAGAACGGCGTTCTCGTCTCCGCGCGGGCGACCGACCGGGAGCAGTCGCGGATCGCCGAGGCCGCCGACCGCGAGGTGGGCGAGCTCCCCGGCGAGATCAACGCGGCCGGCAACGTCGTCCTCGCGAACGACTACGGCGCCTACGTCCACCCGGACCTCCCGCGCGAGTCGATCGTGACGGTCAGAGAGACCCTCGGCGTCCCCGTGGAGCGCGGCGACCTCGGCGACGTCCGCACGGTCGGGACGGCGGCGGTCGCCAACAACACCGGCGTGCTCTGTCACCCCAAGTCGACCGAGTCGGAGCTGCAGGCCGTCGAGGAGGCGCTCGACGTCCGCGCCGACCTCGGGACGGTCAACTACGGCGCGCCGCTCGTCGGATCCGGCCTCGTCGCCACCGACGAGGGGTACGTCGTCGGCGAGGACACCACCGGTCCCGAGCTCGGGCGCATCGAGGAGACGCTCGGCTTCATCGACTGACGCCGAGCTTTTCGCGGCCCGATCGACTCCCCCGACTCCCGCTTCTCCCGCCACTCTCGAACCGCCGACGAGCCGAGGGCGGCGCGACTGCCTACGAGTGCGCGTCGCCGTCGGCACGCTCCCGTCGCCGTCGGTACGCTTCCGTCGCCGTCGGCACGCTCCCGTCGCCGCCGCGCCGAATCCTCCGGAATTCGCGGACTGCGGCCCGATCTGAGGCGTTCTCTTCTCGGCGTCGGCTCCTCGCTTTTTAGGAAGATACTTCCCTGTCCCTGCCGGATCGGAGAACATGAGTACCTACACGGTGAGTGGACGGTTCCAGAGTCGAGGCGACTACCAGCCGTTCACGAAGGATGTCGAGGCCGAGAACGAGGACCTCGCCCGCGAGCGCATCTACACGACGGTCGGGAGCCAGCACAACCGGAAGCGCACCCAGATCGAGATCGAGGAGGTGTCCGCGGCATGATGGGCGGCGGACAACAGCAGCTCCAGCAGCTCTCCCAGGAGCTGCAGGCGCTCGACGAGGAGATCGAAGCCCTCGAGGCGGAGATCGCAGACTACCGCGAGGAGCAGTCCGACATCGACGACGCGGTCGAGGCGATCGAGACGCTCGACACCGGCTCGACGGTGCAGGTCCCGCTCGGCGGCGGCGCCTACGTCCGCGCCGAGGTCCAGGACATCGACGAGATCATCGTCTCGCTCGGCGGCAACTACTCCGCGGAGCAGAGCGAGGGCGACGCCGTCGACGTGCTCCGGCGCAAGCAGGAGGCGCTCGACGACCGCATCGAGGAGACGGAAGAGGAGGTCGACGAGCTCGAGTCCGAGAGCCAGGAGCTCGAACAGCAGGCCCAGCAGATGCAACAGCAGCAGATGCAGCAGATGCAGCAGGGCCAGGGCGACGAGGAGTAAGGTAGACCGTGTTCGACGGACTGAAAGACAAGCTCTCGGGGTTCCGGAAGGACGTCGAGGAGAGCGCCGACGTCGAGGAGGAGCCCGCCGAGGGCGACGAGACGACCCCCGACGAGTCGGCCCCCGACGAGACGACCGCGAGCGACGGCGTCGACGCGGGCGGTGACGCGGGGGCGGCCGCGACCGAAACCGAAGCGGGCGCCGACGCAACTGAGGAGCCCGCCGAGAGCGACGCCGGCGACGACGAGCCGAGCACCTTCCAGCGCGCGAAAGCGTTCGCGACGGGCCGGATCATCATCGAGGAGGAGGACTTAGAGGAGCCGCTGTGGAACCTCGAGATGGCCCTCTTAGAGAGCGACGTGGAGATGAGCGTCGCCGAGCAGATCCTCGACACCGTCCGCGAGAAGATGCTCGGCGAGTCGCGCAAGCAGGTCGAGACGACCGGCGAGCTGGTCGAGTCGGCGCTCCACGACGCCCTCCTCGACGTGATCGCCGTCGGCCAGTTCGACTTCGAGGAGCGGATCGCGGCGGCCGACAAGCCCGTCACCATCGTCTTCACCGGCGTCAACGGCGTCGGGAAGACGACGAGCATCGCGAAGCTCTCCGAGTGGCTCGCCGACCGCGGCTACACGTCGGTGCTGGCGAACGGCGACACCTACCGGGCGGGCGCCAACGAGCAGATCGCGGAGCACGCCGACCGCCTCGACCGGGAGCTCATCTCCCACGACCAGGGCGGCGACCCCGCGGCCGTCATCTACGACGGCGTCGAGTACGCCCAGGCCAACGACGTCGACGTCGTGCTCGGCGACACCGCCGGGCGGCTCCACACCAGCGACGACCTGATGGCGCAGTTAGAGAAGATCGACCGCGTCGTCGACCCGGACATGACGCTGTTCGTCGACGAGGCGGTCGCGGGCCAAGACGCCGTGAACCGCGCGAAGGAGTTCAACGACGCCGCCGAGATCGACGGGGCCATCCTGACGAAGGCCGACGCCGACTCCTCCGGCGGGGCCGCGATCTCGGTGGCGTACGTCACCGGCAAACCGATCCTCTTCCTCGGGACCGGACAGGGGTACGACGACCTCACGCTGTTCGACCCCGAGGAGCTCGTCGCGAGCCTGCTCGACGAGGAGTAGTTCGCTTTTTCAGCTACCCCTCGCCGACCATCCGCTCTTCCTCGTCCCACTCGCGCTCGCGCAGCTCGTACTTCTGGATCTTCCCCGTCGCCGTCGTGGGGAGTTCGGCGACGAACTCCACCTCGCCGGGCGTCTTGTAGTCGGCGACGCGCTCGCGGACGAACGCCTTCAGCTCCTCGGGCGTCGCGCCCGGGTCGTCGGGGTCGCCGCTCTCCGGGACCACGAACGCCTTCGGGGTCTCGCCCCACCGCTCGTCCGGCGCGGGGATGACGGCGGCGTCGGAGACGACCTCGTGCTCGAAGAGGGTGTCCTCCAGCTCGATCGAGGAGATGTTCTCGCCGCCGGAGATGATGATGTCCTTCTTGCGGTCCTGGATCGAGACGAAGCCGTCCTCGTCGACGACGGCCAGGTCGCCCATGTGGTAGTACCCCTCCAGCCGCTCGGAGAACGCCCGCTCGGTGGCCTCCGGCTTGTTCCAGTAGCGGTCCATCACCTGGTTGCCGCGGACGACGATCTCGCCGATCGTCTCGCCGTCTGCGGGCACGTCCTCGCCGTTCTCGTCGACGACGCGCACGTCGGTGCCGAGGTAGCCGATGCCCTGGGTCTTCTTCACCGCGAAGCGGTCGGACGAGTCCGCGTCGAAGTGGCGCTTCGCGTCCGAGGTGGTGATGAGGGGGCCGGTCTCGGTCGCGCCGTACACGTGTTTGAGCTCCCAGCCGAACTCCTCCTCGACGGTGCGGATCGTCGCCTCCGGCGGCGCCGCGCCCGCGGTCGCGACGCGCACGTCGCCGTCGCCGGTCGTCGCGCCGCCGTGCTCGGCGTAGTGGTCGCCGAGCATGTTGAGCACGGTCGGCGCCGCACAGAAGTAGGAGACGTCCTCCCCGCGGATCCGGTCGAACGCCTCGGCGACGTCGACCCCGCGGGTGCAAATGTGTCGGGCACCCATCCCCGTGATCGCGTAGATGTGCCCCCAGCCGTTGACGTGGAACATCGGGAGCGTCCAGAGGTAGACGTCGTCGTCGGTGATCTCCTGGTGGATCGCGATGAGGTACGCGTGGAGCGTCTCGGCGCGGTGGGTGCGGCAGACGCCCTTCGGGTCGCCGGTCGTCCCCGAGGTGTAGTTGATCGTGATCACTTCGTCCTCGTCCATCTCCGGGCGCTCGTAGGCGTCGGGGTCCGCGTCCGCGAGCGCCTCGTCGAATGACTCCCAGTCGCCCGCGACCGTGTCGGCGTCGTTCGTGAGGAACGTCGCCGTCGGCACCTCGTCGCGGACCGCCTCGATCCGCGCGGCGTACTCGGCGTCGGCGTAGATCGCGTCGACGCCGGCGTCCGAGAGCATGTACGCGAAGTCGTCCGGCGTGAGCCGGTAGTTCAGCGGGGTGTGCACCGCCCCGACCTGCATCGCGCCGTAGGCCGCTTCGAGGTGGTAGTGCGTGTTCGGGTCCAACACCGCGACGCGGTCGCCCTTCTCTATCCCGCGCGCCTGCAGCGCGGCCGAGAACCGGTCCGCGCGCTCGCCGAGCTCGGCGTAGGTGTACCGCGTCCCGTCGGTGGCGAGGACGGCCTCTTCGTCGGCGTAGTGCCGGCGCGCCCGATCCAGGAAGTCCGTCGTCAGTAGCGGTTTTCGCATCGATCTATCATTATTTTTGATTGATAAAAGCGTTTGCGGCCGGCGCGAGGCGACGTCGCAGACGGTCGCCCCGGCGCCGCGGGGTTTTACCCGTCTCCCGCCGAGGATGAGCGTATGAGCGACGGATCCGGTCGATCGACGTTCACGGACGGATACGTGGTCCCCATCTCCGGACTGCTGGCGCTGCTGTTCGCCCTCATGGCGGGATTGACCGCGGGCCGAGCGCTCTCCGGCGACCCCGCCGACGCGGTCCTCCCGGTCGCGTTCGCCATCGGTGCGGTCCTCGCGATCCGTTTCCGACAGCGACACGCCGGGTCGGAGTGAGTCGGCCCCGCGGAGTGACCCGATTTCGAGGGCCTCGACCGCCGTCGAGGTATATAAATCGTGCGTGGCCGAATCGCACACGGGCGACGGGATCAGAACCCTTAACAGTCGCAACGGGTTTTGATACGATAGCGGGATGGGATAGCCAGGAGATTCCGCCGGGCTCATAACCCGGAGATCGGTAGTTCAAATCTACCTCCCGCTACTGTTCGATTGTCGACGAGTCCTCTTCGATGTTTGTCACCGAGAACGGTGCACTCGTCGACTACGCGTGATGAACGTATGTCAAAAGTGATGAGTGACACTTTCCAAATCTCTTAATTACCGGCTCCGAGAAGGAGAAAGTTCTGTAGAGAATCCCACTGAATGCTCAGTGGATGGACTCCTCACGGATTGTCGGCGTCAACGTGGAAGGTTCCAGAGGTGTCTGCTCCAGCGGGCAACTTACCATCAATTTCCACTTCAACCCCAACCCCAATTCGCTCTCCGACGGGGAGGGGCTCTCTATTGTTAACTAGCGATGCACCGACGGAGGCACCTCCAGCACTTTTACTCGACACGAAAATGTCGTTTACAGTGACGTCTGTATCAAAACCACCCACACCGGTAATGGCAACATCAACTGTATCTTGCCCACCGTTCCGGATGAAGAATATATCCTCGAGTTCAGTAATAGAATCACTATTCAGCCGCTGCAGAGTGACATTAAGTTCATTGTCTCCTGAATTGGATATTTCGGAGTATTCGCCGTTCGGTTGTAGTTGAAGATATGCATTCAGGTCACTTTCGATTGTACCATTTGCATCACGATCCACTAATTCAACGGCAAAAGCATTACTACCCATTGCAGCCGCCCCCCCCGGCGGCGAGCGATCCCATTCCGACCACGAATTTGCGTCGTTGCATTGGTTTGCTACCTCGTTGTGACGCGCCCGTTCACGAACGACGATGACTTCCGACGCCGATCCGTTGTCGCCGTCCGCGGGGCGTATTCCGCTCATGAGGCGGGACCCCCTTTGGAATATACCGCCAGCGAAACCGAGAGGGAGTGTCTGTAAATGCGGAATAGGATCTATGACAAGCGATCAAGGCCCCTTTGTCGAACTGCCTGAGTTTCTTTACATGGGCTTAACGCTCACGCGCCGAACACAAGAGATCATGAATGAGAGTATTCATTATTTTCTGTACAATTAATCCAGGGTGGGAGCTGTTTAGCGACGATAGCCATGGATCTGTCCGAATGATGTGTCATATCGAATATCTATCTCTCGACCGGCGGTAGAGGGGCTTTGTCATCGTTTCCGCGATCTATACTAAAGTGATACTCAATTGACCCTACTGGCGAGATGTGTGTAGGGGGGAGGGAGCATGGCTGAGGCACAGACAGAGACGAGTAACGCGGTCGACGGCGAGGCTGAGCTGCCGTCGAGAGAGGAAGCGGACTTCACCAGAGACGACGTCTTCGAAGTGCTCAGCAACCAGCGCCGCCGCTACGCGATTCACTACCTCAAGCGACGGAACGGGGAGTCCGTCACAGTCTCGGAGCTCACGGACTGGGTCGCGAGCTGGGAGTACGGGAAGGAGATCGACGCGCTCACCCACCGCGAGCGAAAGCGCGTGCGGAACGCGCTCCGACAGTTCCACCTGCCGAAGATGGACGAGTACGGGTTCGTCGAGTACGACTCCCGGCGCGGCGTCATTGAACTCACGGAGGCGGCCTCGGACGCCAACTTCTACGTCGACTCGCTGACCGGCCGAGACATCCCGTGGAGCGCCTACTACTGCGGGCTCTCCCTGCTCGGCGTCGTCTGCCTGCTCGGAATCTGGGCGAGCCTGTATCCGTTCTCGCTGCTGTCGCCGCTCCACTTCGGCGTCTTCCTCGTGACGGCGCTGTCGGTGTCGTCGGTGGGACACCTGTACGACAACTACTGTCGAATGCGACTCGGCGCGAGAAACAGGCCGCCCGAGGTCGATGAGGAATGAGTCGACGGAGACGCGTACTGCTGGTCGTCGCGCTCCTCGCCGTCACGGTGCTCGTGACGAGCACCACTGGTTTCAGCGCGACGGCGGCCGACCGGGACGTCTCCGTCGAAGTCGCCGAGGACCCGAACGCGTACTTGGGCTTCGACCAGACGCAGTATAGCACCGAAAACGTGACCGCGAACGTGAACGTTACCGAGAATCGTAGCGGAAACGAGACCGCGTACGTGGACGTGACGGTGGCCAACCAGTTCCCGACGGGAACGGAACTCACGACGGTCGCGGTCACCGCCAACGGCACGTCGTCCGATCTCGCTCCGCTCGCGTCCGGCGAGGACGAGACGCACACGTTTTCGTCCGTCTCCTGTGGTGACCCGATCCGGATCGATGCGTCCGGAGACGGCGTGGCCGTGCGTCTCGAACGGAGGGTGACATGTCGCTGATCGGGGCTCCGACCCGGAGATGGAAGCGACCATTACATTCGTACCGTCGGTCGTTAATTCGGTGTTAAGACCGTATCGCGCCGTATACCTAACCGTACAAACTGCTAACGTACTGCTCGATACGGTGACACGATGACCGACTCGAACGATCGCTTCCGAATCCCCCGCGTGCCGGTCGAGATTCTCCGGTCGCTTCCGCGATACCTCCCGGGAACGGCGCTGAACGCTCCGAAGCGGAACGCGCTCGTCGTTCTCGTCTACGCCTTCGCGTTCCTCCTCCTCGCCGGAATACTCTGGACGGGTCTTTAACCGCGGACGGACCAGAGGCCGCCTCGCGCCCTCCCGAACCCGGAAGCGATTTCCGTCGGCCCCGCCTTCCGTCGAGCATGGACTACGAATCGAGCCTCGACCGCGCGATGGAGGAGGTACCGGACCTCGGCGGCTCCGACGAGCGGCTGTCGGTGCCCGACCCGGAGGCGCAGAAGGACGGCGCGTTCACCCGACTGACGAACCTCTCGGCGATCGCCGACGCGCTGAGCCGCGACCCCGAGCACGTCCACTCGAAGATCCAGCAGGAGCTCGGCACCGCGGGCCAGTACGAGTCGGGCCGCGCCCGCTACAGCGGGAACTTCCGCGAGCGCGACTTCCAGGCCGCGATCGACTCGTACATCGAGTCGTTCGTCACCTGCTCGGAGTGCGGCCTCCCCGACACCCGACTGGAGACGGAGAACCGCACCCCGATGCTCCGCTGTGAGGCCTGCGGGGCCTTCCGGCCGGTCGCGAAGCAGAACACCTCGAACACGCAGCGCCAGGAGGAGGCGATCGAGTCGGGCAAAACGTACGAGCTCGAGATCGTCGGCACCGGCCGCAAGGGCGACGGCGTCGCCGAGGTCGGCGAGTACACCGTCTTCGTCCCCGGCGCGCAGGAGGGCGAGACCGTGAAAGCGTACATCAAGAACGTCTCCGGCAACCTCGCGTTCGCCCGCCGCGAAGACTGACCGGGTCGACTCGTCCGGTTCTTATCGGACCGAGGCGCTCGCGATTTTACCTGACTCGTTCCGCAACCCGACCGTTTATCCGCGCGTTCGCGGATCGTGTGCCATGGCGACACGCCTCCCCGCCGCCGCGTTCGACGACCGGCTCGCGGCGGTCCGCGACCGGCTCGCGGCAACCGACGCCGACGCCGCGACGTGGTTCGGCGCGACCGCGATCGAGTACCTCACCGGCTTCCACCACATCCAGACCGAGCGCCCGGTCGTCCTCGCGGTGACGGCCGACCGCGTCGAGATCACGGTCCCGCGACTGGAGGTCGAGCGCGTCGAACCGAATCCCCGGATCGGCGCCGTCCACCACTACTTCGACTACCCCGGCGGCGACCCGATCCGCGTCGCCGTCGAGATGCTGAACGGGCTCGACGTCGACCGCGCGGCGACCGACGCCGACGGCGCGCCGGGCGTGATGGGGTACGAGGGCCCCGCGCTCTCCGAGTTCGTCGACGTCGAGACGCAGTCGTGGATCGACCGCATGCGCTGGGAGAAGTCCGACGCCGAGGTCGACCTGATCCGCGAGTCGGCCAAGTGGGCGAACCTCGGTCACCGCTATCTCGCCGACTTCTCCGAGCCCGGCGCGCACCCGGCGACCGTCTCGCAGCGCGCCTCGACGGAGGCGTCGCGGGCGATGCTCGACACCTTAGGCGACGCGTACAGCGTCCGGGTCCGCGGCGGCGGTCCCGTCCACGCGGGCTACATCTCCGGCAGCGAGACCGCGCTCCCCCACGGCCACACCCCGAACGAGCGGCTCGCCGAGGGCGACGTCCTCGTCACGGGCGCGACCGCGGACGTCGACGGCTACCGCTCCGAACTGGAGCGGACGATGTTCGTCGGCGACTACTCCGACGAGCAGGAGCACTACTTCGAGCTGATGCTGGAGGCGCAGACCCTCGCGATCGACGCGCTCGGGCCGGGCGTCCCGGTGGCCGAGGTGGACGAAGTCGTCTGGGAGTACTTCGAGGAGCAGGGCGTGACAGATCTCGCGCGACACCACGTCGGTCACAACATCGGGCTTGGTGCCCACGAGCCGCCGTACATCGACCGCGGCTGGGGCGACCGATACGACGGCGACGACGCGGTGATGGCTCCCGGACAGGTGTACACGATCGAGCCCGGCCTCTACACCGACGAGTACGGCTACCGCCACTCGGACACGGTCGCGATCACCGAGTCGGGGACGGAGACGCTGACGCACTTCCCGCGCGACATCGACGCGAACGTGGTGTGAGCTACTTGACCCGCCCGACGACGATCCGGTGACCCGTCTCTTTGGTGTGCTTCCGCTCCAGATCGGTCGCCTCGTCGCCGTCGTCGTACAGACGCTCGACCGAACACTCCCGGCAGACGACGTGGTACTTCGGCTTTTGCGCTGTGGAACTCATACATCCGGGCACGCGCCGTCGTGACCTAGTTAAACGCATCGTACCGCGGTTTAAGCAATTGTTAGTTGACCGTTTCAGGGCCGCAACGCCGCGCATCACTGCAGCCCGCCGCAGGGGTTCGGAGTCACTCACCGCCGGCCCGCCGCTCGAACCGATCGAGCGCGAGGCCGAGCATGTCGGGGCTCACGGGCTGGTACTCCTCGCGCTCGTGTTCCGGGAGGTACCCCCGCACGCTGTTCCACGACTCGCGGGCGTACCGGGCGTCGAGCAGGACCCGGACCCCCCGCTCGTCCGGCCCGCGGATGACCCGGCCGACGGCCTGGCGGGCCTTTCGCACCGCCGGGACCGTGAGCGCCGTCTCGAACCCGGACTCGAACCGGCGGTCGTAGGCGGTGATCACGGCCCGCGTCCGGGGTCGGGACGTGTTGATGATGGGGACGCCGCAGACCACGGCGGCCGACAGTCGGTCCCCGCGGTAGTCGACGCCCTCGGTGAGCGTGCCGCGGAGGCTCGTCACGAGCACCTTCCCCTCGCCCGCGAAGAAGTCGTCCTTCAGCGACTCCGTGGCGCGGTCGCCCGAGGACTCGTCGAGCAGCACGGGCTTGTCGAGCCGGGCCAAGAGCGAGTCGGCCATCCAGGTCGCCTCCGCGTAGCTCGGCGTGCCGACGAGGACGTTGCCCTCGCGGCCCGCCACCGTCGCCGTCGCGTCGAGGTGCGCGAGACGAGTGTCGTTCTCCTCGCCCGGGGCGCCGCGGTTCTGGTGCGTGAACTTCGGCGCGTCGACGGCGAGGCTCGCGCGGTTCGATTCGGGGAACGAGAGGCCGTACGTCCGCTCGACGACCGGTCGCCCCTGCGCTTCGAGGTGGTCGAGCCCGGTCACTTCCCGGAACACGTCCATCGGCTCCAGCGTCGCGCTCATGAGGACGCCGCCGCCGAACTCGGCGAGCCGGTCGCCGATCGGCTCGCTCGGCAGGCAGTTGTACAGCGCGAGGCTCGCGTTGTACGCGCGGCGCCACGAGTCCGGCGGCGCCGTCTCGTCCCACGTCCGCTCTAAGTCGATCGCGCGGAAGAACTCCTCGTGGCCCTCGCGGTACCACGCGTTGAGGGTGCGGCCGACGCCCGGCGCCGCCCGCTTCTTGTCCTCCCCCTCCAGCGAGTCGAGGACGCGCTTGACGACCGCGCCGACCTGCCGCGCGCGGGCCCAGACGCGGTCGCCGTACCCCTCGCGCTCCGCCCACGCCGTGATCTCGTCTTCGGCCGGCTCCTCGGGGTCGCGGAGCGCGATCTCGTCGTCGTCGAGCTCGCGCATCGACGCCCGCCAGTCGGGGCGCTCGCGGTCGAGCCGCTCGGTCACCCGGCGGTCGAGCTCGCCGCGGAGGTCGGCGTAGAACTCCCGGACGGACTCGATCTCCTCGACGGTCACGTCCGCGTCCGCCAGCTCGCCGCGCACGAGCTCGGCGTCGTCGGACTCCGCGCCGGCCGTCTCGAAGGAGAGCGGCTGGACGACGCGGGTGAGCTCGTTCTCGGCGTCGCGGAGGCTGGCGTCGGCGACGGCGTCGCTCACGAGGTCGCGGACCCGCGGTTCGAGCATGTGCGCCTCGTCGCAGACGACGAACGTCGCGTCGTCCAAGAGCGCGCCGGTGAACGTCCCGGTGGTTACCGGGTCGAACGCGTGGTAGTAGTTCCCGATCACGACCTCGATCTCGGGGACGAGCGCGCCCATGATCGAGTGGGGACAGGAGCCGTGGCCGGCGGCGAGCCGGACCAGTTCGTCGCTGTCGACGTGGCCGAGGTCCGTCACGTCGAACGGGACCGCCTCCGCGGGGTCGCCGTCCTCCGGGAGGTCGTCGAGGAAGCCGGCGTAGAAGGGGCAGAACTCCGTCCCCTCGTACTCCTCCGTGTCGGGGCGGTAGGGGGTGGGCTCGCCGTCGACGCTGAGGTAGTCGGCGGCGCCGGAATCGCCGTCGCTAGCGGCCGAGCCGCCGGCGTCGCTCCCCGAGTCCATCAGCCCCACCTGCTGGCCGCGCGCCTCGCTCACGAGGTTCGACGTCGTCGTCGCGCCGCCGTCGCCGACGAGGTTCCGGGTGCGTTCGCGGAGCCCCTCGCAGCGCTCGTACACGTTCTCGCGGTCGATCCCGCCGCGGTTCTCGCGGGCGTACGGGCAGACGTCGGCCTTGCCGACGAGCGTCAGTCCGGAGACCGGGTCGTACCCGTCCGGGAGGTTCGCGTTGATCGTCCCGAGGTCGGTCTCGAACTGGCGCAGCTGTTGTTTGACGCTCGTGAGGACGAAGACGCGCTCGAAGTCGGAGTCGGGGTCGCGGACGCGGTCGAGCCCGGCGGTGAGCGCGAGCATCGTCTTGCCCGTCCCGCACGCGCCCTCCAAGGCAAGGAAGCCGCCGTCATCGGCGGCGTCGACGGCGGCGTCGATCCCGTCGGCCTGCTCCGGATACGGCTCCTCGTGGCCGAAGATGTCGGCCCACGGCGGGGGGTTCGTCACTGTGGCGGCGTAGCTCCCCATCGGAGTTAAACCTTGAGAGAGCGGGTCGGCCGCGGCGCTCGGCAGGCGAGTACCGCCGACCGCCGACCCCTCACCCGACGATGTCGTGGAGGTCGGAGAGCCGCTCGATCTCCCAGGTGGGCCAGACGTTCAGCTCCCAGTCGCGGCGGTGGGGCCGACGGATGAACGCGGAGTCGATGCCGGCGTTCTCGGCCGCGCGGACGTCGGACTCGTTGTCGCCGACGAACAGCGCGTTGCCGGCGTCGAGGTCGCCGAGCGCCTGCTCGATGTAGTGCGGGTTCGGCTTGCGGAGCTGGAGCGAGTGGATCGTGGGCTCGCGGCCGTAGGCGGCGCCGAACCGCTCGAAGCCGTCGAAGTGGTTCACGAGGAAGTCCACGGTCGCCTGCTGGTTCGAGGAGACGATCCCCATCTCCACGTCGAGGCTCTGGAGCTCGTCGAGGTCGTCGTACGGGGTCTTGCGTCCCTCGCGGGCCTCCTGCTGTTGGGCCTTCGAGACCACGTCGTCGCGGGTCCGCCAGAACGACCCCGGATCGAGGTCGTACGTCTGACAGACGGTCCCCACGCTGCCGGGGGTCGCACCGATGGTCATGCGCTCTACGTCGTCCGGATCGGGCTCCTCGACGCCGCACTCCTCGAACGCGTCCCGGGTTGCATCCCGGAGCACGTCGAAGCGCGTGCGGCCCACGAGGACACCGTCGTTGTCGAACACGACGGTATCGTACGTCATACAGTCCGGAGTCGCTCAGCGCTTAAAAGGGTTTCACCAACGCCGCGTCGCGACCGCCGCCTCATTTATACGCGTCCGCCGCCCGTCACGCGGTATGCGCGTCAGCGTCATCGGGGGCAGTTCGGTTTCAGCGGAGACGGCGGCGGTCGCCGAGGAGCTGGGAGAGCGGCTCGCGAACCGCGGGCATACGGTCGTCTGCGGCGGGCTCGGCGGTGTGATGGAGGCCGTCTGCCGGGGCGCCCGCGAGGCCGACGGTGAGACGATCGGTATCCTCCCGACCGACAGGCGGGCCGACGCGAACCGGCACGTCACGGTCCCGATCGCGACGGGACTCGGGCACGCCCGCAACGCGCTCGTCGTGATGAACGGCGACGCTGCGGTCGCGGTCGACGGCTCGCACGGCACGCTCTCGGAGATCGGGATGGCGCTCGCTCACGGCCGGGCGGTCGCCGGGCTCGACACGCACGACGTCGAGGGGGTGAAAGCGGTGGCATCGCCCGCGGACGCCGTCGACTACGTGGAGCGCGAGACCGAAACGAGGCCGTGAGCCCGCCCGTCTGCGGCGCGGAACCGCGACCCGGTCGCGGAACCGTAACCCGGCCTGCTCCCCGCTGCCGACCGTCGGCAGTCTCCCGCCGTTCGCACTACCGATCGCGATCGGCCGTACCGCTCCCGCCGGTCGTCCCGTCGGGGTCGCGATCGTCCTCTTCCGCCTCACGTTCGGCGTCCACCGCCGCGATGTTGCGGAAGCGGTCGGGGTCGTCCGCCGAACTCTCATCAGCGGCGTCCTCGCCGATGACGTCCGGACCGCGCGTCGGGCCGCCGGATGTCCCGTGTCCGCCGGCGTCGACGGAGCCGTAATCGCGGTCGAACCGACCGTTGGCGAGCCAGAGCGCGAGGTAACCGAACCCCATCGCGCCGACGACGAACCGCACGAGTCCGCCGAGGACGGGGACGAGTCCGAGCCCCGCCCACGCCACCGCGCCGACGACGAGCGCGGTCTCGCGCCCGCTCTCGGCGCCGCTCCCGAGCGCCGATCGGATCCACGTCCCGAGGGCGATGGCGGAGACGGCCGTCCCGCCGAAGCTGAGGATCGCGATGACGATCACCGCGGGGACGACGACGACGAGACCGATGACGGTAATCGCGAGCAGAAACATCGCGACGGCGATCCCCACGTACGCTGCGACGCCGTACAGGAACGCCTCTCCGGGTTCTGCGCGGAGGTACTCAACGCCGTCGTCGGTGAACTCGGGCGCGACCGCCGAGACGACCACGCCGACGAGGGCGACGCCGACAGCGGTCACGACGAACTCGACGGCCGCCGATCCGAGGAGTTCGACACCGGTCCACTGCGACGGACGTTCGAGTGCGGGACCGATCGCGGCGACGACGCGCGAGAGGAGGGACGCAGCCTGTGTCGGGACCATGAGGGGGGATCACTCTCACGAGTGAAACCGTTTCTCCATTCCAAGTGCGCTAAACCGACCGAGTCCGCTGCGGTCGAGATGTCAGCGGTTCCGTGCCGAGCCGCTCACCAGGTGTCGTGGAACGTGTCGAACTCGATCGAGTCGAGCGGCTTCTCGCCGATGGCGGCCTCGTATTCGCCGGGAGTCAGCATCGGCTTGTGGAACCGCGGGCCGTCGTCGGTGGTGATCCGGGGACAGCCGGTGTTGACGAACGCGTCCATGTCGAAGTTGCGGAGGCGGTCCGGGGTCACCTCGTCCATCGTGATCAGGTAGGCGTTCTCGTTGTTCTCGACGATCTCCTGGGCCGTCTCCCACCGGCCCTGACCGATCTTCGTACAGAAGATGACGCCCCACTTCTCGGCGCCCATCGCCTTGTGGACCGAGGCGTACCGCTGCTTGAGGAACTGGTCGTGTTCCGCGACCGAGACGGCGTTGTTGACGGGGTCGGCGATGACCACGCGCTTCTCCGGGTGCTCCATCGCGAGCCCGACGGGGTGGAACTTCCCGCCGCCGACGTACAGCACCTGGTCGGCGTCGATGTCGGCGGAGGCGTAGTTGCAGCCGAGCACCTGCCCCTCCTTCGTGAGGCGGTCGTCGCCGCGGCGGGTGTGGACCTCGTATCCCCGCTCCTCTAACCAGTCGGTCATCTCCTCGAACCGGTTCATGTGCTGGGCGGTGGTGACGAGCCCGACGTCGGGGTTCTCCTCGGGGTCGTCGAGCTCTTCATCGAGCGCGTCCTCCATGATCGGGAACGGGTCGACGTTCGAGAAGAGCGGGACGTAGACGATGCTGTCGGACTCCTTCATCGGCGTGTGGCCGAAGTGGACGAATACGTCCGTCCGGCGCATCAGGTACGTGTCGAGGTCGCAGGCGCCGTAGCAGGGCTGGCCGGACAGCATGAACGTGACGTCGTCGGGCGCCGCCTCGCGGAGGTCGTCGGCGACCTTCGGCCCGCGGCGCTTCAGTCCCTCGGGGAACTGGAGGCCGACCTTCGAGGCGTCGCGCTCCTCGATGGCCTCGACGATCCGGTCGAGCTCGTAGTCCCACTCGCGGTCGTGTTTCAGGGCCATCCCCGTCTTGGTGAGGTCGCCCTCCGTGGAGCCGCTCATGTCGACCGAATTGTGCGGCTGGACGGTTAAACCGCGCGTTCGACGGTCGCGAGCCGTCGCCGGGCGACGCCTGACGCCTTCGGCCCACTCCTCGCGCCCACGGACCGCCTGCCGCGGCCGACGGATACAACCCCCGAGCCGACGAACCGGGGAGACATGACCGAGATTCCGCTGGAGCACGTTCACGTCGCGCCCGATGACGACCCCGAGGACGCGCCCGCCGTCTTCGTGCTCCACGGCCGCGGCGCCGACGAGGAGGACCTCCTGCCCGTCGCGCGACACCTCCCCGACGAACTCCACGTGATCAGCCTCCGAGCCCCCGACCCGCTGCAGGGCGGGTACACGTGGTACGAGCTCGACCTCTCGGCCGGCGGCCTCGAGTCGAGCCAGCCGGACGCGGCCGACTTCCGGCGTAGCCTCGACCTGGTCGCCGAGAGCGTCGACGCCGCGACGGAGGCGTACGCGCTCGATCCCGACCGGATCGGGCTGCTCGGCTTCAGCCAAGGCGCGATCACGAGCCTCTCGCTCGCCTTAGAGGAGCCGGACCGCTACGCATGGGTCGTCGCGCTCCACGGCTACCTCGCGGACGCGCACTCGGACCTCGCACCGGAGGGTATCGAGGGGAAGCCCGTCTTCGTCGGCGCCGGGGCCGGCGACCGCGTGATCCCGGAGTCGCGCTCGGCCGCCGCCGCCGACCGCTTCGAGGAGATCGGCGCCGACGTCACCCGCGGCAGCTACCCGGGCGGCCACGGGATCGGGCAGGGAGAGCTGGCCGACGTCGTCGCCTTCGTCGAGTCGCGGGTGGCGTGAGGGCGGTCCGGGTCCGCGCCCCTGACCGCAGGCACACCGCAGGTTCGTCGCGCGGGACCCCGGGCTCCGGCAGGTTGAAACCCCTCCGCGCCAACTTCGATCTATGAGCGTCGAACAGGCCTCCATCGAGGACCTCGGTCGCGAGCTCGGCGAACAGATCGCCCGAACCCCCGAGTACGAGCGCTTCGAGGAGGCGCGCGAGGCGGTACAGCGCGACGAGGACGTGCAGGCGAAGATCGACGAGTTCGAACAGCTGCGCGCGGAGTTCATGCAGGCCCGCGAGACGGGACAGGCGACGAACTCCGGGCTCCAGAAGGTGCAGGCGGCCCAGGACGAGCTCCACTCGATGCCCGCGATGCGGGAGTTCCTCGACGCGCAAGACGATCTGAACGACACCCTCGAGTCGGTCAACGAGGCGATCTCGGAACCCCTCGCGGTCGACTTCGGCGGCGAGGCCGGCGGCTGCTGTCAGGACTGACGGCCGCCCCCGGAGCCTCTCTCGTCCCGCTCTTTATCACCGATAGCGCCGCAACCCGGCGCGTGATCGCAGTCGCCGGCGGCAAGGGCGGGAGCGGGAAGACGACCACGACCCTCGGGCTCGCGCGGGCGCTGTCGCGGCGGGGCGCGCCCGCGGTCGCGGCCGACGCCGACTGGGATCTCCCGAACCTCTCCCGACTGGCGTCGGAGACGGGCGACTCGGTCGCGGGCGGCGGATCCGCCGCGAGCCGCGGAGGGTCGCCCACGACCGTCGTCGAGGCAACCCGCGACCGCGGCTCGGTCTCCCCGGACCGCTCGTCGCCCGCGGTGCTCGCCGCGCCGGACGACCCCGATGCCGTCGATCCCGCCCCGGCGTTCGAGGCGCTCGGCGAGGCGGTACCCGGCGACGCCGCCACGCTCCTCGACTGCCCGGCCGGCGCCTCGCCGGACGCGGCGGCCCCGCTCCGCGCGGCCGATCGGTCGATTCTCGTGACGCCGCTCCGGCGGTCGGCCCTGCGCGACGCCGCGAAGACGGCCGCGGTCGCGCGGCGGCTGGACTGCCCGCCGCTGGGCGTCGTCGCCGTCCGCGCCTCGTCCGTACCGGATCCGGTCGCCGACCTACTGGGCTGCCCGGTGGTGGGGCGGATCCCCTCGCGACCGCCGGCGCCGCTCTCGGACCCGACCGTCCGGTCGGCGTACGACGACCTGGCGCGGCGGCTCGCGCACGGGTACGGAGCGGAGCATTGGCGCGTCGCGTGACC
Source organism: Halorubrum depositum (assembly GCF_007671725.1). Lineage (NCBI taxonomy): Archaea > Methanobacteriati > Methanobacteriota > Halobacteria > Halobacteriales > Haloferacaceae > Halorubrum > Halorubrum depositum. Next base: position 538,159 of record NZ_VCNM01000002.1, read on the forward strand.
GTCGACCCCGCCTCCCGATCGCGGCCTGTCGGTCACCGACAGAGCCAAACCTCCGGAGCCGGCAGCGATCGTATGGAGCCGCTCCCGACCGGAATTTCGGTGCTGGACAGGGAGTTCGGCGGCGGAATCCCGAGCGGCAGCGTCGTCGCGCTGAAGGCCGACCCCGCCAGTCAGTCCGAGCTCATCCTCGACCGCTTCGCGCGGGTCCGGGAGTGCCGGTACCTGACGACGGTCCGCTCGGTCGACGCCGTGGAGGCGAACCTCACGCTCGCCGACGGGGAAGACGAGGACGACAGGACGGTCGTCCGAGACGCGGGCGGCGAGGACCCGTTTTCGGCGGCACTCGACGCGGCCGCGGAGCTCCCCGACGGCGGAACCGTCGTCGTCGACTCCGTCGAGCCGCTGGAGGCCCGCGATCGCGGGGAGTACGGCGCGTTCCTCGAGGACCTCCGGCGGCACGTCGACGACGTCGACGGGCTCGCGGTGCTGCACGCACTCAAGGGGGAGGGCCCCGACCGGAACCGAGTCGTCACCGAACAGGTCGCCGACGTCGTCTTCGACCTCCGTACGACGGTGACCGGGACCGAGATCGCGAACCGGCTCGTCGTGCCCAAGTTCCGCGGCGGCGCGGCGTTAGAGGAGCCGCTCAAGCTGAAACTCACCGACTCGGTCTCGGTCGACACGAGCCGGGACATCGCCTGATCGGAGATCCGCTGATCGATCGTCGCTCTCGGCGGCACCGGAGCTACAGCACTGCGGCCGCGACCACGACGACGACACCCGCGAGCAGCGCCGCGATCGCCCAGTTCCGCGGCTCGTCGAGCGAGCCGTACGGGCCGCCCTTCCGGGAGAAGAGGTAGACGGCGTACACCCCGAGCGGGGCGAGGGTCGGGACCGTCCCCACCTCGACGACGTTCGCAACGCCGGACAGGAGCGCGACCGCGACGGTCGTGGCGCCGGCGCTCGCCGCGACGATCAGGTCGTCCCGTGCGCGTTCGATCTCCATCTCAGTCGCCCTCCGCGTCTCTCTCCGCCGGTCGAACGCCGTTCATGTCTCTCCGTGGGTCGAGCGGCGTTCAAAAGGGATCGGTTCGTCGTCCGGTCGAGACGCCTCGGGTGAGGACTACTCCTCGTCGAGCTCGTCGACGATCTCGTCGGCGTCGACGTCGACGTCCTCGAGCGCGTCCTCGATGTCGCCCGCACCGGCGCCGCCCATGCCGCCCATCATGCCGCCGAGACCGCCCATGCCGCCGCCCTCGATGACCTCCTCGACCACGACGCGGTCGAGGTCGAGTCGGCCCATGAGGTCCTGCGCGATCTGCTGTTTCTGGAACATCCACTGCTGGTTCATCTGCATCGCCTGCGTGGCCGTCACGTAGAGGACGTCCTTCTCGACCTCCTCGGTCTCGACGACCTCCTCGCCGTCGTCGTCCTCGGTGACCGTCTCCTCCTCCTCGGTGACGGTCTCGATGCGGACCTCGGGCGCCTCCTGGAGGTACATCCCGAGCATGCCGGCGGCCTGCTGCTCGCGGTCGTCGATGAGCTCGAGGATCTCGTACTCGTACTCGAGGTCCTCGCCGGCCAGCGGGTGGTTGAAGTCGACGCGGGCGCGGCCGCCGATGATCGTCTCGAGGTAGCCCTGCTGGTTGTCGATCTGAACCTGCGCGCCGGGGTAGCGGCTGTCCTCGGGGATCTTGTCGGCCTTGACCGTCTCGACCTCGTCGGGGTCGTACGCGCCGAAGGCGTCCTCGGCGGGCACGTCGACGACGCCCTCGTCGCCGACCTCGGCGCCGACGAACGCCTCGTCGACGGCCGGGAACACGTGGCCGGCGCCGAGCGCGATGACGCGCGGCTCGAACTCGTGGTCCTCGGTGTCGATCTCGGCCTCCTCGGCGGTCTCCTCGTCGGTGGTGTCGATGACCCGGCCGTCGTCGGCCGTTCGGATCGTGTACGCGACCCGCACGAAGTCGCCGTCCGCCAGTCCGGCGCTCTCGGTCTCGGCTTCGGTCTCGGCCTCGTCGGCGTCCTCGGCCGCGTCCGCTTGCTCCTGATCGCTCATACCCTGAACGTCACCTGTTACACCCTTAAGGAGCACGGTTCGGCGCGGCGAGAGCGGCGACGCACCGGAATCAGCGTCCCGCGGCGCTTAAGAACGCGCCCGGCGGAATCCGGGTATGTTCGAGGTCGAGGTCAAGGTCCCGGCCGACGTCGACGCGGTCCGCGAGCGCCTGCGCGAGGTCGGCGCCGAGCGCGTCGACGCGCGTCGCCAGCGCGACGTCTACTACGACGCGCCGCACCGCGACTTCGCCGAGACGGACGAGGCGCTCCGGGTGCGCCGCGAGACGCCGCTCCCGGACGGGATCGGTTCGGCCGGCGCGGCGGAGGGTTCCGGCGGCTCGGGCGGCACGGGGGAGTCGAGTGAATCGTCGGCCGTCACCGAGACGACCAAGATCACGTATAAGGGACCGCTGCTCGACGAGGGGTCGAAGACCCGCGCGGAACACGAGACCGAGGTGGCCGACCCCGAGGCCGCGGCCGGCATCCTCTCCGGGCTCGGCTTCGAGCCGGCGGCGACCGTCGTGAAGCTCCGTGAGTTCTGGGCGTACGACGGATTCACGGTGACGCTGGACGCGGTCGACGGGCTCGGCGAATTCGTCGAGATCGAGCGCGCCGTCGACGACGAGGCCGCGATCGAGTCGGTCAGGAGCGAGGCGCTCGACGCGCTCGACCGGATCGGCCTCGACGGGGCGGAGCAGATCCGTACGTCGTACCTCGGGCTGTTGCTGGCGGACGAGGGTGCAGGCGACGACGAGTAGCCGGCCTCGATTCCGAACCGAACTCAGCGCTCGTCGCCGTCCGGCCGCTTCTTCGAGAGCGCGGTCCGATCGAACTCGCAGACGAGGACGTCGTCGCCCCCTTCGACCACTTTGAACGCCTCGACGTGCATCGTGACGACGCCGCGCTCCCCGTCGCTCGTCTCCCGCTTGTCGGTGACGGTCGACCGCGCGCGGATCGTGTCGCCGTGGAACACCGGGTTCGGATGTTCGACGTTATCGTACGAGAGGTTCGCGACGATGGTCCCGTCCGTCGTCTCCGGGATCGACACGCCGACCGCGAGCGACAGGGTGTACAACCCGTTCACGAGCCGCTCGCCGAACTGCGTCTCCGCGGCGAAGTCGGCGTCGAGGTGGAGCGGCTGCTGGTTCATCGTCATGTCGCAGAAGCGCTGGTTGTCGGCCTCGCTCACCGTCCGCCGCTTCGCATGTTCGATCGTCTCGCCGACCGCGAACTCCTCGTAGTAGCGTCCCGTCATGGCCCGACCGTCGCCCCCCCGCGTCAAATCGGTACCGCTCCGGACGCCGATCCGGCCCGCGGTCGGGACGTCCCGGACGCGGCCGTCCCCGATTTTTATGTCCGGCGACGGGGAGTCCCCGACATGGCCCGACGAAGCCTCCTGTTCTCCCCCGGCGACCGCCCGGAGCTCATGCGGAAGGCGCCGGCGACCGGCGCGGACGTGATCTGCTTCGACCTCGAGGACGCGGTCGCGCCCGGTCGGAAGGACGAGGCCCGCGCCGCCGTCCGCGGCGTGCTCGCCGACCCCGACTTCGACCCCGACGCCGAGGTGTGCGTCCGGCTCACGGTCGCGGACTCCGCCGCCGACCTCGACGCGCTGGTCGGGGAAGACGCGCGGGGCGCGTCCGCGGCCGACGACGGCGCGGAGCGCTCGCTCCGGCTCGACGCGGTCATGCTCCCGAAGGTCGAGGACGCCGACCGCGTTGCGGACGCGGCCGCGCTGTGCGCCGACCGGGGACTCGACCTCGCGGTGTTCGCGCTCGTCGAGACGGCGGGCGGCGTGCTCGCCGCCGAGGGGATCGCCGACGCGGCCGCGACGGAGGCCCTCGTCTTCGGCGCCGAGGACCTCGCGGCCGACCTGGGCGCGACGCGCACCGACGAGGGGACCGAAGTGCTGTACGCCCGCGAACACGCCGTCCTCGCGGCGAGCGCCGCCGACGTCGACGCGCTCGACACGGTGTACACCGACTACTCCGACGCCGAGGGGCTCCGCGAGGAGACGGCGTTCGCGCGCACGCTCGGCTACGACGGGAAGCTCGCGATCCACCCGTCGCAGGTCGACCCGATCAACGAGGCGTTCACGCCCGACCCGGACGAGATCGAGTGGGCGTCGCGGGTCCTCGACGCCCGCGACGAGGCCGACCGCGAGGGGCGCGGCGTCTTCGGCGTCGACGGCGAGATGATCGACGCCCCGCTGATCGCGCGGGCGGAGCGGATCGTCGAGCGGGCCGCGGCCGCCGGACTCGACCCGCGATAGCGACGGCCGCTCCCGCGCTGATCGTCCGTCACAATTAACCGGGGTCCCGCAGGACGTTCCACCATGTCCGATCAGGCGAACCCGTTCGAAAGTCTGCAGGAACAGGTCGACGACGCCGCGGCGCACCTCGACGCCCCGACGGGCGTTCTCACCCGGCTGAAGAATCCCGAGCGGCTGCTGGAGACGAACCTGACGTTCGAGCTCGACGACGGCTCGCTGGAGACGGTCCGCGCGTACCGGTCGCAGTTCAACGGCGACCGCGGGCCGTACAAGGGGGGAATCCGGTATCACCCGGGCGTCACCCGCGACGAGGTGAAGGCGCTGTCGGGCTGGATGGCGTACAAGTGCGCCGTCGTCGACGTGCCCTACGGCGGCGGGAAGGGCGGGATCGCGATCGACCCCGCCGACTACTCCGAGAGCGAGCTGGAGCGACTGACGCGCGCGTTCGCGACGGAGCTCCGGCCGCTCATCGGCGAGGACCGCGACATCCCGGCGCCGGACGTCAACACCGGCCAGCGGGAGATGAACTGGATCAAAGACACCTACGAGACGCTGGAGAACACGACCGCCCCCGGCGTCATCACCGGGAAGGCGCTCGACTCCGGCGGCAGCGAGGGGCGCGTCGAGGCGACCGGTCGCTCCGTCGCGCTCGCCGCGCGCGAGACGTTCGACTGGCTCGACCGCGACGTCGCGGACGCGACGGTCGCGGTGCAGGGGTACGGCAACGCCGGCTCGATCGCGGCCGCGCTCCTCGACGACCTCGGCGCCGACGTGGTGGCCGTCTCCGACTCGTCTGGCGGAATCCACGACCCCGCCGGGTTCGACCCGCGGGCGGTGAAAGACCACAAGGCCGAGACGGGCGCCGTCTCCGGTTACGGCGACGCCGCGTCAATAACGAACGAGGAGCTGTTGACGCTCGACGTCGACCTGCTCGTGCCTGCGGCGCTGGAGAACGCGATCGACGGCGACCTCGCCGCCGACGTCGCGGCCGACGTGATCGTCGAGGCCGCGAACGGACCGCTCACGCCCGACGCCGACGACGTCCTCGCCGGGAAGGACGTCCACGTCGTCCCCGACATCTTCGCCAACGCGGGGGGCGTCACCGTCTCGTACTTCGAGTGGGTCCAGAACCGACAGCGGTTCAGCTGGACGGAGTCGCGGGTCAACGAGGAGCTCGAACGCGTGATCACGGAGGCGTTCGACGGGATCGTCGAGGCGTACGAGGAGCGCGGCGTCCGCGACCTCCGCACCGCGGCCTACGTCGTCGCAATCGGCCGGATCGTGAACGCCTACGATCAGGCCGGCAGCTGGCCGTAACGGTTCGGTTTCCCGACTCTTCGACCCGCTCGGTCACTCCAGCCGCGCGTCCCGAATCTCGACGTGACCGCGGTCGCCCTCCCACACCGCGTCGTACTCGAACGCGATCCGGCGGTCCATATGCGGGCCGTCGACGACGTACGTCTCGAACTCGCCGCCCTCGCCGAGCGGGTGAACTCCGTACTCCTCGCGGAGGTCGAGCAGCTCCGCGAGCGCGTCGGCGTCGTACCGCCGTCCGAGCCACGACTCGTCGAGCCCGTAGGCCGCGACCTGCACGATCCGGATCTCGAAGCCGGCGTCGAACATCGCCTCCGCGAGCGCGACCGGGTCCTCGCCCCACAGCGGGGCGAAGAGGTCGATCTCGAGGCGATCGCACATCCCCCGAATGCGGCTGGTCTGGTACTCGCTCTCGACGGCGCCGGCGGTGACGCCCGCGAGGTCGACGTCGTCGCCCGCGGCGATCTCACGGAGCGCCGCCTCCATCGGTTCCAGCTCGGCGTCGCCCTGCGCGCCCGCGTCGTCGACGTCGTCCGCCCCGAAGTCGTCCGGCGACACCTCGACGAGGTCGATCCCGACGCTCTCGGCCGCGAGCCCGGCGAGCTCCGTCGCCGGCGTGTGATACATGTAGGAGTCGCCCGCGGGGTGGACGGTCAGGAGCCGCGAGACGTCGAGGTCCTCCTCCAGAGCGCGGTACAGCGCCCACGAGGAGTCCTTCCCACCCGAAAAGAGGCTCACCCAGTCGTCGGTCATTGGCGGGGGAACGCTCGGAACGCCTAAAGCGTCGGCGGTCCGGGGTGCCGAAAGGTCGGCGGTCCGGAGCGCGGTCGCTCGACGCGTGTAGCGTGCGTGAGAACGGCCGTCCGCCGGACGACCGAGAGCCGGATTCAGTCCGAGATGAACTCGTTGTCGCGCCAGTTGACGCCGCCGTCGCCGTCGCCGGCGCCCTGCGGGCTCTCGACGACCTCGATGCTCGCGGGGCGCGGCTCACCCTCGACGATCCGCGTCGCTTCGAGCTCGTCGTCCTCCTCCGTGATCGCGGTCAGCGTCCCCTTCTCAGAGAGCTGCGCCAGCTCCCGGAGCACGAGGAACATGGGGTACTGGAGCGCGGAGTTCTGGAGGACGGTCTCGCGGTCGCCCTTGAAGCAGGCGAACTCGACGAGCTCGGAGGGGATCTCCTCCTCCTCGTCGTCCATCCACTGCGGGCCGCCGGCGCGGGGCGGCTCCTCCTCCCAGACGCGCGTCTCCGTGACGGACGCCTTCAGCTGGGCGGTCGGGGTGTACTTGCTGATCGACTCGTCGTCGGACAGGGCCTTGATGATGAGGGTGTTGTTTCGACGCGTGATGTCGATGTCGTCGATCTCCGGCGGGAGGTCGGGGTCTTCTTCGAAGTACGTCTCCACGTCTTCGAGTGGCAGTTCGAGCGTCGAATGAAGTCTGAACACGCGGCCTGTCATTGTTGGTTGGGTGAGATGGGTCGAGACGGTCGGCACGGCGGCAGCGGCAACGGCTCCTCCTACCCGCACCTAGGCACCGTAGGTTTATATGGCCTACCCTTCGATCGTTCAGGATCGGGCCTCGCTGCGGCCGACGGGGAACGGGCGGCTCACTCGGCGCCGAGCTCGGCGGCCAGCTCGCCGCGCTCCTCCAGCTCCGCGAGCACGTCGCTGCCGCCGATGAACTCGCCGTCGACGAACGTCTGCGGGATCGTCTCCCACCCGCTCTCGGCCTCCAGCGCCTCGCGGTAGTGAGGCAGCGCGGGCAGCACGTCGACGGTCTCGAACTCCTCGACGTGCTGGCCGATGAGCTCGACCGCGCGCTTCGAGTAGCCGCACTGGGGCATCAGCCGGTTCCCCTTCATGAACAGGACCACGTCGTTCTCGGCGATCGTCTCCTGGACGCGCGCTTCGATCTCGTCGGGGTCCGCCTCGGACTCGGGCTGGAACGTCATGGGCGTCGGTACGCGCCGCCGCGGCAAATGGGTTCCGCACGGGAGCGAGGCGTTCCGCGAGACGACGCTCCGGCGACCCCGTCCGCGTCGCGGTCGCTTACTCGTCGCGGTCGACGCGGACGACGTCCACGAGCGAGTACACCGGAACGCCGTCGATCTCGTCGTACCCTCGCTTGTCGACGAGCACGACGCAGGCGACGGGCTCGCCGCCCTGATCGCGGATCGCGTTGATCGACTCCCGCATCGTCGTCCCCGAGGTGATGATGTCGTCCACGACGTAGCAGTCGCGGTCGCGGATCCCGGCGAAGTTCCGGGAGAAGCCGCCGCCCTGCTCGTCGATGTCGCCCTCCTCCCACTGGTGTTTCGCGGGGGCGTACGTGCCGAGGTCGGTGTCGAGGCGGCTCGCGACCGCGGTCGCGAGCGGCGCGCCGGCCTTCTCGATCCCCACCGTCAGGTCGACCTCGTCGCCCTCCTTCGCGAGGAGGTCGGCCATCGCGCTCGCGGCGTACCGGAGCCGCGTCGAGTCGCGCCCCAGCGCCGACCAGTCGACGTGGATGTCGGCCGTCGTCCCGGCGGCCGCAGGCTCGGCCGCGGCGTTGCCTCCGCCGCCGCGTTCGACGAGCCAGCTCGCGGTCTCTCTGGAGACGTTCAGCTCGTCGGCGATCTCTCCCTTCGAGAGACCGTGGTCCGCGAGCTCGGCCGCGCTGTCTATCAGGTCGTCAACGTTCTTCATATGACCCGAATTCGACCGCCGTTTTAATAGTCGTGTCGTCATCCGCGAACGCGGCCTCGAACTCGTCGAGCCCGTAGACGCCGGTGACCAGATCGTCGAGGAACCCGTCGGAGAACCGCGACAGCGAGGCGACGGCGGCCTCGAAGTGCTCGTAGCCGGAGTTGACGCTCCCGACGAGCGCCTTGTTGTGGAGGACGAACTCGCGGTGGAGCCGTCCGCCGTCGATCTCGAACTCCCAGTCGCCCGGCACGCCCAGTAGCGCGCCCACCCCGTTGGGCGCGAGCGCCTCGATGGTCTCGAAGGCGTGGGGCGCGTAGCCGGTCGCCTCGAAGACGAAGTCCATCGGCTCGTGCGCCTCCGGCACCGACGGCACGGGCGTATCGTTGGAGTTGACGTACGTCGCGCCGAGCGACTCGATGATATCGATCGTCGGATCCGGTCGCTCGCGGCGACCCAGACAGTAGAGCCGGTCGAAGTCGGCGTCGAGCGCCGCCACCGTGAGCAGCCCGAGCGAGCCGTTGCCCAGGATCAGCGCGGACTCCGGCTCCCAGTGGAACGCCGACCGGCTGGCGTACGCGTGCTCGATCGCCTTCTCCGCGATCGAGATCGGCTCGACGAGGAACCCCCACTCGGCGAGCGCGGGCGGAATCTCGACGAGGAACTCCGCGGGGCTGGTGAAGTACTCGGCCATGAACCCGTGCGCGCCGACGATGCCGCGCTCGTGGTAGCGGCCCTCCGGTGCCATGTCGGGCTCGCCGCGCGCGAAGTACTCGTTCGCACCGTTGGGCGGGCGTCGCACCGTCGGCACGACCACGTCACCGGCCTCGAACGGCGTGTCGTTCGGGTCCTCGACCACGCCGACCGCCTCGTGACCCAACACGAGGTGGTCCTCGCCCTCGGGCGCGCCCCCGTGCCCGCCGGCGATCACCTCGTGGTCCGTCCCGTCCACGCCGACCCGGAGGGTCCGGACGAGCGCCTCGCCGGGCGCCGGCTCCGGTCGCGGCTTCTCCGTCACGACCGGTTCGTCGGCCCCCTCGTACACGGCTATCGCGTTCATACGCGAACCGACGTGGTCAGCCACCAAAAGATTTCTTTTATTGTGAGTAAAGAATGTCACCTATCTGACCGCGGGTTTTTCCTCGCCGTCGCTCGGAGGGTGGGTCGTGTGTACTCTCGCCCTCGCGTGGCGCGCGTTCGCCGACGCGCCGATCGCGCTCGCGGCCAACCGCGACGAGGCCCTCGACAGGCCGTCCGAACCGCCGACTGTGCGAGACCCCGCCGGCGACGACGGCGTCAGGTACGTCGCCCCGCGCGACGCCGAGGCCGGCGGGACGTGGATCGGGTTCTCGGAGTCCGGCGTCGCCGTCGCGGTCACCAACCGCTGGCTCGACGCCGACCGCGACGGGGACCGTTCTAGGGGGCTCCTCGTGCGGGACTGCCTGGAGACCGACTCCGCCGAGACCGCGGTCCGCGCGGTCGAGCGCGAGCTCGAAAAACGGTCGTACGACGGATTCAACCTCGTGATCGCGGACGACGCCGCCGCGTTCCTCCTCTCGTACGACGGCGGGCTCGCGGTCACGCGGCTCGACCCCGGCGTCCACGTCGTCGGCAACGTCGGCGGCGTCGTCAACGGCGTCGAGCGGTTCGCGGTGCCGGAGCGCCGCCGAGAGTTCGCCGAGGAGCGCGCAGACAGCGCCCGTCGGGTCGCGGCCGAACTGGTCCCCGAACCCGGGGAGACGGGCGAGGCGTGGCTCGACCGCGCGAGTTACGTCCTCGCCGACCACGAGTACGGCGCCTGCCTCCACGGTGACGGGTTCGGGACTCGGTCGTTCACCCGGGTTCGGACGAGCGACGACCCGACCGAGTCGCCCGAGTTCGCCTACGCCGACGGTCCCCCCTGCGAGACGCCCGCGGAGCCGGTGTCGCTGCCGACGGGGTTCGGACGGGGGCGAACGGACGGGAAGGGCGGCGACGCCCGGTGAGCCCGTCGCGTCCGGAGGAGCCGCGACGGGACGGAAAGCCAGTTTTAAGCGAGTCGCGGGCGCGTGTTGGAGCATGAGCGTGTCCGAACTCGAGGCCGAGCTGTCGGAGGACGAGCGCGCCGGCCTCGAACTCATCCGCGAGACCGGTGGTATCCACCAGAGCGACTTCTGGAAGGAACTCGACGTCTCCTCGCGCAAGGGGAGCCGCATCGCGGAGGCGTTAGAGGAGTCGGGCCTCATCCAGCGGGCCGACACCGTCTACGACGGACACAACACGTTCTACCTGGAGCCCGCGCCCCGCGACCTGGACTTCTCACTGCTGATGGCCGGCGACATGCTGTCGCCGTTCATCGGCGAGGAGGAGGTAGACGCGCAGGCGGACGCCTTCTCGCAGTGGATGATGAACCTCGCGTACGAGGAGTACTGAGTCGCCGCGTCGGCGTCGAATCGAAACCGGAGCCGTCCGCTTTCCCTCCCGAACTCCTCTGTGCTCCCCCTCAGCCGAGCAGGAACGCGAACAGCGCGACGCCGGCCGCGAGCGTCAAGAAGAGGACGCTCCGGCCGATCCCCGTGCGGATCTCGACGTCGACGCCGAGTCCCGCGACGGCCGCCCGCGGCTGCATCGCGGTTCGCTTGACACCGGCGACAAGCCGCATCACGGCGCGGTCGACCGCGGCCCACAGCTCCGTGACGCCCCAGATCGACGCCCGGCCGAGGTAGAACGCGGCCGGGTAGGTCACCGCGTCGACGTCGTGCATCCGGTGGGCGAGCCAGCCGAGCGGTCGCTTCAGCGCGAAGAAACCGACGAACCCGGCGACGAGCAGCGCCGCGCTCTCCGTCAGGTGGCTCGTGCTGTACGGGTGGAGCTCGGGCGCGACCGCCGCCGTGAACGGCATCAGCTCCACGAGGTAGCCGTAGGTGAGCGGCGTGCCGAAGAAGACGCAGGCCCCGCCGGCAAGGAGCATTCCGGCGGTCTGGAACGGCGTGGCGTCCTTCGGCGACAGCGTCGCCGAGCCGTGGAAGAACACGTAGTAGCCGAGCTTGATGAACGACATGAACGTCCCCACGCCGCCGAGGATCAGCAGCCACCAGAGGAGCCCCTCGCCGAAGAGCAGCTCGAAGTTGTGGACCTCGTGTGCGGAGTCGATCACCATCCCCTTCGAGATGAACCCGTTGAACCCGGGGACGGCGGTAATCGAGGCCGCGCCGACGACGTAGACGAGGAACGTGACCGGCATCTCCCGCCAGAGCCCGCCCATGTCCCGGATGTCCTCGACGCCGGTGCGGTAGATCACCACGCCGACGGCCATGAACAGGAGGCTCTTGTACAGCACGTTGTTGAACAGGTGGGCGAAGCCGCCGGTGACGGCGAACTCGCCGACGTACGTCGCGAGCCCGAACCCGGCCAGCATGTAGCCGAGCTGCGCCTGGATGTGGTACGAGAGGAGCCGGCGCGGGTCGTACTGCAGCAGCGCGAAGAACGCGCCGTAGACGGCCATGAACCCGCCGAGGTACGCCAGCCACATGCCGCCCTCGGGGAAGGTCCGGTACATCACGTACGCCGCGGTCTTCGTCGTGAACACGGAGAGGAACACCGACGCCGCCACGTGCGGGCGGGGGTAGGTGTCCGGCAGCCACGTGTGCAGGAAGATGAACCCGCAGTTGACGCCGACGCCGATCGCCGCGAGCAGCGTCGCGCTGGCGTGGATCCCGGTCGTTGACGAGAACAGGAAGATTTCGGCGGCCGGCACGCTGCCGAGCATCGACGCGCCGTGGACGACGACGGCACCGAGGAAGAACGTCCCCCCGATCCCGTGGAACAGCGCGTAGCGGTAGCCGGCCCGCACCGCCGCGCCGCCGTACTGCCACACCAGCAGCGTGCTGGTGACGGCCATCAGCTCCCAGAAGAAGATCAGCGTGAGCCAGTCGCCGGCGTAGATCGTCCCGAGCGTCGAGGAGACGTACACCAGCGCGAACGCCGTCACCCACTTCGGCGCCTCGGTGCCGTACGCGTACAGCACCGCCGCCGTCGCGAGGAAGCCGACGACGACCCCCATCAGCAGCGAGAACTGGTCGACGTTGAACAGGACCACGTCGAAGCCGAACAGCTGTGTCGCGAGGTAGGTGCCCGTGCCGCCGTCGCCGAGCAGCACAGCCTGCGCGAAGACGAACGCGGTCGCCAGCGCGGCCGCCGCGTGACCGGCGCGCCGCGGGAGGCCGAGCACGAGGAACGCCGCCGCCGCGAGCACGACGTACGGCGGAAGCGAGGTGAGGGCCGCGTTCATGGGCGCATCGCCTCCTCTGGGAGCCGCGTGTCGACGATGAGCTCGATCAGCTCCAGGAAGCCCATCTCGTATGGAATCACGCCGAGCAGCACCGCGAGGCTCATCGCGGTGAGGATCGGCCCGAGCGTGAACCACGTCGACTCGCGCCCGCGGAGGACGTCGAGTCCACGGATGTGCCGCCAGCCGCCCGCGGGCGGCCCGCCGGCGTGGCCGTGGTCGTCGTGGTCTCCGTGGTCGTCGGTGTCGTCGCTATCCCCGTGGGCATCCGCGATTCCGGATTCGGTTCCGACATCGTCATCGGCATCGTCGCCGGTTTCGGTGCGCTCCACCGCGTCGTCGTCGCCGCGTCCGACCCCGAAGGGCACGTCGGCGTCGGAGGGTCGCGAGTCGACCGCGTAGTCGCCGGTGTCGACGCGCTCGGCCGGCTCTGAGAAGTCGCGCTCGCTCGTGTTGAAGTCCGGACGAACGACGCCCTCCTCGTCGGTCGGGAGGTCATCGAGCTCCGCGTCGGGGATGTCGGAGTCGGCGCGGGCGTCGGCGTCGCCGGGTTCCGAGTGTCCCTCGCTGCCCTCCGCACGCTCGACGACGTCGTCGACGTCGGCGCTCTCGTCGGCGTCGTCCTCAGGGTGACCCCCATCTGTCGCCGGCAGCGTCGACCGCGACTCGCCGCCCATCCGGAAGTCGACGAGCGGCTTCGCGTCGTGGTCGTCCTCAGCCTCGAAGAAGGCGGTGTAGATCACCGGCCAGAAGTACGCGATGTTGAGCACGCCCGAGAGCAGCAGCGCGCCGGCGAGGTAGTAGGCGATCGGGGTCAGCCGGGCGCCCATCCGGATCCCGCCGATCAGCATGTAGTACTTGCTGACGAAGCCGGCCAGAAGCGGGATCCCCGCCATCCCGAGCGAGGCGACCGTGAACGCGCCCATCGTCAGGGGCATCCGCTTGCCGATCCCCGCCATCTCGGAGATGTAGTCGGTGTGCGTCGACACGTGGAGATTCCCCGCGCAGAAGAACAGGGTGAGCTTCATGAACGCGTGCGCCGGGATGTGCAACAGCGCGCCGACGAGCCCGTACCAGCCGAAGAGGCCGAGCCCGAGGATGATGTAGCTCAGCTGGCTCACCGTCGAGTAGGCGAGCCGCTGTTTCAGGTGGTCCTTCCGCAGCGCGATGATCGAGGCCGCCGTCAGCGTGATCGCCCCGATTGTCGAGAGCACGAGGCCGGCCGAGAAGCCGAACGGGAGCGAGAGGTTAAACACGAGCTCCGGGCCGAACACGTCGAGGACGACGCGAGAGACCCCGAACGCGCCGGACTTGACGACCGCGACCGCGTGGAGGAGCCCGGAGACGGGCGTCGGCGCGACCATCGCCTCGGGGAGCCACTGGTGGAGCGGCATGATGCCGGCCTTCACCCCGAACCCGATCGCCAGCAGGAAGAAGGCGAGCATCGCGAGCCCGGGGTCGGCGTTCGCCAGCTCCTGAATCCCGCCGGCGGTGAAGGAGACGTTGCCGGCGATCAGGTAGACGAGGGCGGTCCCGGCGAGCACGAGCACGCCGCCGCCGAACATCGTGTACGCGAGGTACTTCCGGCCGGCCGAGCGCGCCTCCGGCGTCTCGTCGTGGGCGACGAGCGGGTACGTCGCGATCGAGAGGATCTCGTAGAAGACGAAGATCGTCACGAGGTTGCCCGCGAACGCGATCCCCATCGTCGCCGACAGCGACACCGCGAACGCGGCGAAGTACCGCGTCTGGTTCGTCTCGTCGTTTCCGCGCATGTAGCCGATGCTGTAAAACGAGGTGACGATCCACAGCCCGCTGGCGAGGAACGCGAACAGCATGCCGAGCGCGTCGGCGCGCAGCGCGAACTCGATCCCGGGGAGGAACGCCCCGAGCGACCACTCGAAGACGGCGCCCTCGAGGACGGCCGGGAGCATCGAGGCGACGATCCCGAACTTCGCGACCGCCGCGGCGATCGTCCACCCCTCGCGGACGTTCGGCGAGCGGTGCGACGCGACGATGAGGAACGCCGCGACGAACGAGACGAGGACGGCCAGCAGCGGACGTGGGTCTGAAATGAAAGCGTCTGTCATGCGAACACCTCCGTGAGGAACGGACCGAACCACTCGGCCAGCGCGAAGCCGGCGAAGCCGAGCGAGACCGTGACGAGCGTCGTGACGAGGAGCACCGCCAGCGACGCCGGCGGGACTCGGTCGGGCACCAGCGAGGGCCGCGGCGCGCCCTCGACGGGCGCGACGGGGGTCCCACCGGCCGACGTCTCGTCGTCACCCGATTCGGCCCCGCCGTCGGCGGCGACGCCGGCGGCGTCGTCACCGTGACCGCCGGGCCGATCGTCGCCGTGACCGGTCGCCGCCTCGTCGCCGTGGCCGCCCGGGAGCCCGACACCGGCGAAGTAGAACCGCTCGATCAGCCGCGCGACGTACGACAGCGTGAACAGGGTGCTGACGAAGATCACGGCGGCGATCCCGATCCCGGCCGGCCCGGCGCCGGCCATGCTGGACTCGACGGCGCCGACGCCGATGTACCACTTCCCGAGGAAGCCGACCGACGGCGGGATCCCGACCAGCCCGAGGCCGAGGACGGCGATCGCTCCGGCCGTGAACGGCGCCTCGCGCGCGGCGCTCGCGGCGTCCTCGATCCGCCGGACGCCGTAGCCGAGCGCGAGGGTGCCGACGCCGAGGAACAGCCCGAACTTGAGCAGGCCGTGACCGATCAGGTGGACGATCCCGCCGAGCAGCGCGGTCTCGTTCGCCAACGCGATCGCGGCCCCGATCATCCCGAACTGCGCGACCGAGGAGTAGGCGAACATGCGCTTGAGGTCCGACTGCATCGCGGCGAGCACCGAGCCGGCGAGGATCGACGCGCCGGAGACGACGAGCATCGCCGTCGTGATAGCGTCGTTCGCGGCGAGGAAGTCGACGGTGAATACGGTGTACGTCACCCGGATCAGCGCGTACGCGCTCGTCGTCGACACGAGCGCCGCCACGACCGCCGTGACGGCGTCCGGCGCGCGCTGGTAGGCGTCGGGCTGCCAGGTGTGGACCGGGAACAGGGCTATCTTCAGCGCGAGCCCGGCGACGATCAGCGCGTAGCTCGCCTGAATCAGCGGGTCGCCGTACCCCGCCTGCGCGAGGATCTGCTCGCGCATATCGACCATGTTCAGCGTCCCGGTCGCGAGGAAGGCGTAGCCCACGCCGACGAGGTATAGCGAGGCGCCGACCGTCCCGACGACGAGGTACTTCAGCGAGGCGTACGCGCTCGCGCCCGAGCGGTCGGCCGCGATGAGCGCGTACGTCGTGATCCCGACGATCTCGAGGAAGACGAACATGTTGAACAGGTCGCCGGTGAGCGCCATCCCCGAGAGCCCGCCGACCAGGAGGAGATAGGCGCTGTAGAAGGGGTTCCCGCGCGGGCCCGCCACCCGCGAAAAGACGAGCGTCGCGAGCGAGACGACCGCGATCAGCGCGAGCACCGCGGCCGACAGCGGGTCGGCCACGAGCTCGATCCCGATCGGCGGCTGGTAGGTGCCGACCGCGTGGTCGAACTGGCCGCCGATCGCGACTTCGGCGGCGATCGCGGCCGCGATACCGACAACCGTGGTGGTCGCGACCGCCGCGATCGGCCAGCCGACGTCGTCGAACCACAGGCCGAGCGCGATCGGCAGGGTGGCCGCCACGATCGGAACCGCGATCGCCAGCGGGAGGAGCACGTCAGTCATCGGTCGCACCCCCGTCGGTCGCGGAGTCGTCTCCATCCGTCGTCGGGCCGGCGGGGAGCGACCCCTCGTCCCGCATCAGCTCGCGGAGCGTGTCGGTGCGGAGCGTCCCGTACTCGTCGTAGATCCGGATGCAGAGCGCGAGCCCCACGGCCGTGAGGCTCACGCCGACGACGATGGCGGTGAGCACGATCACGTGCGGGAGCGGACTGACGAACGTCTCCGTCGCCGCCTCGCCGGAGTGAAGGATCGGGATCGCGCCGCCCTCGACGTACGCCGAGGCGATGAACAGCAGGAATATCGCCGTCTGGAACAGGTTGAGGCCGATGATCTTCTTCACGAGGTTGGGGTTGGCTATCATCATGTAGAGTCCGACGCAGAGCAGCAGCGCGAACGTGAGGTAGGCGTGACGCGTCGTGAATATCTCGAACGCGCCCGCGGACGCGACGGCTGCGTCGACGCCGGTTGACGCGACGGCGGGTCCCGCGGCCGCGAGGGTGGACCCCGCGCTCGTGACGGCGAGCACGAGCCCCGTCATCGCTCACCTCCGTCGGCGGCCGCGGCGCGGTCCGGCTCCGGCGCGTCGGGCCGGTCGGCGTCTTCGTCGGCGTCGTCCTCGACGGAGCCGGTGTCGCCGAACCCGCTCCCGTCCGAGTCGAACCCGTTCGCGAGCAGGAAGAACAGTCCCATGAGCACGCCGCTCACGATGGCCGCGATGCCGAATATCTCGACGCTCTCTAACCCGTACTTCACCGGTATCGGCAGCAGGTCGTACTGGAGGAACGCGCCGCCGCGAGCGACCGGGATCAGCCCGATGCCCGCGAACGCCAGCGCGCCGCCGACCGCGAGCGCGACGACGACGGTGTTGGCGAGCCAGTCGCGGGTCGCCTCGATCCCGAACGCGAACGCGATCATGAACACGACGGCGGCCATGATCGCACCGCCCTGGAACCCGCCGCCGGGCGATCCGGCGCCGTGGAAGGTGATGAACAGCCCGTAGGTGAACGCGAACGGCGCCACGATCTTCACCGTCGGCATGATCACCTGGCTCTCCGTGTACGGCGTTCCCTGGCGCTGCTCGGAGTCGAGCCGTCCGGACCGGGGGACGGCTCGGTGGGGCGGCACGTCGTCCGCGTCGCCCTCGTCGACTCCTCCCGCGGTGCCGTCTACCCCCGTCTCGTCGGGGTCGTCGACGGCGCCGCGGGCGGTCTCGTCCTCGGGGCGAGCGTCGCTCATGCGAACACCTCCCGATGGAGGACGATGAGCGCCGCGATCCCGCCGGCGAAGACGACGACCGCCTCGCCGAAGGTGTCGAATCCACGGAACGCCGCCAACACCGCCATCACCGTGTTCTCGACGCCGGTCTGTGTGTACGACTCGCGGAGGTACCACTGGCTCACCTCCGGGTTCGACCAGACAGGCGCGTCCGGCGAACCGACCGCCGGCACGTCGCCCATCGTGAGCAGGAGCCCGCCGAACAGCAGCCCGACCGCGCCGACGGCCGGGAGATTCACCGACTCGAAGGCGACGTCGTGGTCGATCCGGGTCGTCTTCGCGAGGGTCAACAGGAGCAGGACGGTGGTCACGCCGGCGGAGATCGCCGCCTCCGTCAGCGCGACGTCCGGCGCGCGGTAGAACGTGTACAGCGCGGCCATCCCGAGGCTGTACGCGCCGAAGACGATGACCGCCGCGAGCACGTCGCGCGCCAGCGCCGTCGCCAGCGCGGTCAACACGACGAACGCGAGCAGACTCCCCTCCACGGCGGTGATCTGGGCGACGACGGGCGCGGCGAGCGTGGTCCCCGTCATCGCCGATCATCCCCCTCGGTCCACGGGACGATCCCCTCTTCGAAGGCGGCCCGGGCGATCGCGTGGGCGGCCGTCGGATTCGTCACGAAGATGAAGAACAGCAGCAGCACCGTCTTGAAACCGGCGCCCTCCCAGCCGACCGTCAGCGCCACGGCGGCGAGGCCGAACCCGGCGCCGAGCGTGTCCGCCTGCGAGGCGGTGTGCGCCCGGGAGTACACGTCGGGCAGTCGGAGCACGCCGACCATCGAGACGAAGCTAAAGAACAGTCCGAGCAGGGTGAACGCGACGATCAGCGCGACGCGGACCGTCCCGAGCGCTCCGAGCGTCTCGATCACAGCACACCACCCCGCTCGACCGTGAACTTCGAGATGGCGATCGCCATCAGGAAGTTCAACAGCGCGTACACCAAGGCGATGTCGAGGAAAGTCGGCTCCGACAGTGCCGCGGCTAGGATCGCGAGGATGACGACGGTGTTCGTCCCGAGGACGTTCACCGCCAGCACCCGGTCCTGCATCGTCGGGCCCTTCACGGCCCGGTATAACATCCCGATCGCGAGCACGGCGAACCCGGCGGCCGCGAGGAGCAGGAAGTCGCCGACCGTGTAGCCGGCGGCGACCGTGGCGTCGACGAGCGTCACGCGTCGGTCACCCCCTCCTCGGCGGCGGGCTCGCCGTCTCTAGCCGTTTCCGACTCCGCACCGCCGTCGGCCGCCCCGCCGTCCGTGGCGGCGATGGGGAGCTCCTCGGTCGCGTCTGGGCCCTGCAGGATCGCGTAGTCTTCTCGCTCGCGCGGGGTCGGCAGGCGAGCCGCAGAGCGCCCGTAGTAGACGAAGCGCGTCCACCGCTCCAGCGAGCCGTCGAACAGTCCCTCGCGGGCCCACGGGAGCAGCGAGTGGACGTACAGGTCGCTGTCGCGGGCGCGGACCGTCAGCGTCCCGGGCGTCAGCGTGATCGAGTTCGCGAGCGTCATCAGCGGGAGCCCGCTGCCGACGATCACGCGGACGCGGTTCAGCGTCGGATCGATCGGGAGCCGCGGGTCCAAGATCACGCGGGCGACCACGAGGTTCGCCACGAGGATCTCGTACAGCAGGACGGGAATGTAGATCGCGCCGCGGACCAGCCGCATGGGCGTCCGCGGGATCGCCGGGTCGGCGTCGAAGCTGATCCGCGAGAGCGTGATCGAGACGATCGCGGCGGTCGCGACGCCCGTCGCCCAGTCGAACCAGTAGAGGGGGTCGCCGAGCACGAAGTAGAACGCGAGCGAGAGCCCGAACATCGCCGCGAACCGCACGCCCGTCGCCTCGCTCCGGAGCCGCTCCGGCCGGGTCGGTCGCCCCACCGGCGCTGTGCGGACGGTCAGCGCGGTGTTCGAGAGCGCGAACTCCAGCGGCTGGAGCAGCGTCGTGTTGCCGACCGGCGTGTACTCGGGGTCGAGCACCACGGTGTCGGCGCCGTGCTCCTCGGCGTACTCGGCGAGCACCCCGACGTAGTCGTCCGGGCCGAACAGGTACTCGTCGTCGCCGATCAGCGCCGAGGCGACCGCCACGTCGTCGCCGGCGTCGCCGTCGGCGTCGTCGAGGTCCGCCTCCGCCCACGCGACAACCCGCTCGAGGACGCGTTGAGCCTCTTCGGTGCGGTCGTCGGAGCCCGGGTCGCCGTCGCGCCACGAGGCGATCTCCACGAAGTGGATCGCGGAGAACTCGCCCTCGACCGCGGCCTCGACGACGTGCGCGACCGTCGCTCGGAGGGTCGGCGACGGCTCGACGGGGACGACGACCGTCGATCGCGGCTCCGAGCCGGCGTCGTCCGTGACGGCCCCGTCGGCGTCGTCGGCGTCAGTCACCCACCACACCTCCGGCGGGTTCGGGATCCACCGTCTCTGTGCACATGGGTATCTCTATCCGGATCCTTTCCCTACCGCCTCAAAACAGTTTGTATCCCAGCCGATATCGAACGAATCGACGGCGGCGCCGTCGCGTCGTCGCGGCCGAGCGGGAACCGCTACGCCCCCGTCTCCCGTCCGAGCGCGACCGCGAGGCGGTCGGCGATCCGGCCGGCGACGGCGTCCTTCGAGCCGACCGCCTCCTCCGGCTCGGTCCCCTCGCCACCGACGAGGAGGACGCGCGTCTCGTCGTCGCCCATCACGCTCGCGTCGTTGGCGACGACGAACGCGAGGTCGACGCGGTCGCGGATCCGCTCGGCCTCCGCGACCATCGCGGCGTCGTCTCCCGACGTCTCGGCCTTGAACCCGACGATCGGCAGGTCCGGGTACGCCTCCCGCACCGAGTCGATAAGCTTCGGCGTGGGGCGGAGGTCGACGGAGAGCGGCGACCCCGACCGGATCTTCTCGTCGACCGCGTCGGCGGTGAAATCGGAGATGGCCGCCGCCGACACCAGCGCGTCCGCCGTGGCCGCCGTCCGCCGACACGCCCGCATCATCTCGTCGGCGGTCTCGACGGCGACGACGTCGGCGTAGGGGACGTCCGGCCCGTCCTGTACGAGCGTCACCTTCGCGCCGCGGACGTAGAGCGCGCGGGCGACCGCTCGCCCCGTCTTCCCCGACGCCCGGTTCGTCAAGATCCGGATCGGATCGATGCGCTCCTTCGTCGCGCCCGCCGTGACGACGACGTGCGCGCCCGCCAGCGAGTGGGGAGTCGTCGCGCGGGCGACCTCGGTGACGATCTCGGCCTCGGCGGCGATCTTCGCCTTCCCCTCCTCGACCCGGGGGTCCGCGAACGCCACGCCCCACGCCTCCAGCCGGTCGAGCGCCTCCAGCACGCCCGGGTGGTCGTACATCGGCTCGTGCATGGCGGGCGCCATCACGACCGGCACGTCCGCGCCGAGCGCGGTCGTCGCGCAGGTGGTCACGGGCGTGTCGTCGATCGCGGCGGCGACCTTCCCGGCGGTGTTGGCGGTCGCGGGCGCGAGCAGGAGCACGTCGGCCCACCCGTCGCGGCCGCACAGCTCCACGTGTTCGACGTCGCCGGTGATCTCGGTGACGACGGGCTCGTCCGTCGCGAAGTCGACCGCCCACGGGTGGACGATGTTCGTCGCCGCCGGGGACATGACGGCGCGCACGCTCGCGCCCTGGCGGCGGAGCTCGTGGGCGAGTTCGACGACCTTCACCGCCGCGATGCTCCCCGAGACGCCGAGCGCGACGTTGACCCCCTGTAGCATTACCGAGACCGTTCCGCCCCCGGCGGCTTATAAGGTGTCGTTGCGGAAGGGGCGCGGCGACACCTTCTCGATGCGTCTCTGCGAGCGTCGTTTATAAACCGATACTGCGGTGGCGCGCCGGTGAGCGCCCGTGAGGGCGCGAGCCGAGCGCGAGGGAGTCGCTGGCGCCGGCGGCGCCAGCGACGAGGTTGGGGAGGTGTGAGGTTGCGGTGCTGTGCGGAAAGGGGTGGGACTCAAAGGGGCAGTCGCGAGGGCGAAGCCTGACGACGCAAGGACCGCAGGGAGAAAGCAACGCGAGCGGTCGAGGAGCACAGCGAGTCACGCGAGCCGTCGCGACTGGGGCTTTGGGGGTGTTTTCGGTCACACCGACTGCAGCGGCGCATAGCCGAGCGGCTGGGACTTCGGAGGTGTTCACCATCGATCCGTCGTCGACAATTTATAACCGTACGACGTCTTCGACGCTCCCGCGCTCGAACTCCACGTCCGTTCCGTATCGACCGAACCTATTCGGGCGTCGCTCCCGTACCGTAGCCCGATGAAGGTGGGGCTCATCTCGGACGTCCACGCGAACCTCCCGGCGCTCGAAGCGGTCCTCGACGACATGCCCGCAGTCGACCGGGTCGTCTGCGCCGGCGACGTGATCGGGTACAACCCGTGGCCGGCCGAGTGCGTCGAGCGCGTGCGCGAGGTGGCGGCGAAGACGGTCAGGGGGAACCACGACCGCACGGTCGAAACCCCCGAGCGGTACCGCGCCAACCGCATGGCCGAGGCCGGGCTCGAACACGCGAAGGAGACGCTCTCGGACGACCAGCTCGCGTGGCTGCGCGGGCTCCCGCGCGCCGAGACGTTCGCGGGTGGCCGGTACCTGCTGGTCCATTCGCACCCCGCGGCCGAGCGCGAGGACGCCTACGTCTACCCCGAGGAGTTCCCGAACCTCGACCGACACATGGGCGACTACGACGGGATCGTCCTCGGGCACACGCACGTGCAGGGGAAGCGGGCCGTCGCCGGCGGCGTCGTCGTCAACCCCGGCAGCGTCGGCCAGCCGCGCGACGGCGACCCGGACGCGGGGTACGCCGTGCTCGACGCGGCGACCGACGAGGTGGACCTCGAGCGGGTCGCGTACGACGTCGACCGCGTGAGCGAGGCGGTCGCCGACGCCGGGCTCCCCGAGCGCACCGCGGAGCGGTTGTATCAGGGGAAGTGAGGTCCGAGCGGGCCGAACGCCCGGGACGGAACGGCCCGCCTCACGGCCAGAGCCCGAGGAGAAGCAGGACGTTCCGCGCGGCGGTCGCGAGCGAGAGGAGGCCGACGCCGGCGCACATCAGCGTCGCGACGAGCCGCCGGGTCCCCCCGGCGACCGCGACGGGGATCCCGATGACGACCATCCCCGCGGCCTTGGTGAGGAGCATCCCGGGGACGAGCCCGAAGGCGGCGATGAGGGCGGCGCCGACCGGCGAGCCCTCGACGTACTGTCCGCCGCCGATCGCGACGTACGTGGACGCCACGTCGGCGGCGACCCCGACGGCGAAGAGGGCGAGCGCGGCGGCGAGTCGCGAGGGCACTGCCACACCGCAGGCGACGGACCATAATAAGCTTCCGGGGAGACCGCGTATTCGGGAGACGAGAGCCGGGTACGCCCTGCTTACCGGGCTGGCCGCGGACCGCGCACAGCACGAATCCATTTAAACCGACGCACCGCCTACGATCGGTAATGAGTTCGTCCGACGACGAGTACGAGATCGCTGTGGTCGGCGGCGGGCCGGCCGGGTTGACGACCGCGCTGTACGGGGCCCGACTGGGCCACGAGACAGTGCTGATCGACCGCGGCGGCGGGCGCGCGGCGATGATGGCCGACACGCACAACGTGATCGGCGTCACCGAGGACGTCTCCGGCAACGAGTTCCTCGCGACCGGCCGCGAGCAGGTGGAGTCGTACGGCGGGGCCTTCGAGCGCGGCTTCGTCACCGACGTGACCGAGACCGAGGACGGCCGCTTCCGGCTGACGACGAACGACGCCGAGATCCTCGCCGACCGCGTCGTGCTCGCGACCGGCTTCTCCGACGAGCGCCCGGACCCGCCGCTCCCGCGGACGGGGAAGGGGCTCCACTACTGCCTCCACTGCGACGCCTACATGTTCGTCGACGAGCCGGTGTACGTGATGGGCCACGGCGAGGCCGCCGCCCACGTCGCGATGATCATGCTGAACGTCACCGACGACGTGGATCTGCTGACCCGCGGTGCGGAGCCGACGTGGAGCGAGGAGACCGCCGCACGGCTGGAGGCGCACCCCGTCGATATCGTCCATGAAGACGTGACCGGCGTCGAGAACGACCCCGAATCCGGCTGGCTCGAGGCGCTGGAGTTCGAGGACGGGTCGCGCCGCGAGTACCGCGGCGGCTTCCCGATGTACGGCTCCGACTACAACACCGCCCTGGCCGAGGGGCTCGGCTGCGACCTCACCGAGAGCGGCGAGGTCGACGTCGACGACCACGGGCGCACCAGCGTCGAGGGCGTGTTCGCGGTCGGCGACCTCACCCCCGGCCACAACCAGGTCCCCGTCGCGATGGGACAGGGCGCGAAGGCCGGGCTGGCCATCCACAAGGACGTCCGCGAGTTCCCGCGCTCGACCGAGGCGATCGCCCGCGACGGCCCCGTCGACGCCGACGAGGTGCCCGCCATCCCCCCTGAGCTCATGGCGACCGCGGTCGCCCACGAGGGGCACGCCGGCGGCCCGCGCGAGGGGGCGGACCGCGAGATCGAACCCGAGGCGCCCGCGGCCGACGACGACTGAGGCCGGCGCCCCGGTCGCGAGGCTCCGATACCGACCCTTTTTGATCCGCACCGCCCGACGGTCCCGTATGGGAACCATCGACGCGGACTTCACCGGCGAGACGGTCGTCGTCACGGGCGGATCGAGCGGGATCGGCCGCGCGGTCGCGACCGCGTTCGGCGACGCGGGGGCGACCGTGATCAACGCCGACGTTCGAGCGGCGCCGAAGGACGTCGACGCCGAGACGCCCACGCACGAGGCGATCGAGGAGCGCGGCGGGACCGCCGCCTTCGTCGAGACCGACGTCTCCGAGCCGACGCAGATCGAGACGGCGATCGAGGCGGCCCGCGAGTTCGGCGGGGTCGACGTGATGGTGAACAACGCGGGCGTCCACCGCAGCCTCGGGTTCCTCGACGTCGCCCCCGAGGACTTCGACGCCGTCCACGGCGTCAACCTCCGCGGCGCGTTCTTCGGCACGCAGCTCGCCGCCCGGGACATGATCCACCGCGGCGTCGACGGTGCGATCGTGAACACCTCGTCGACGACGGCGGAGCGCGCGGAGCGGAACCACTCGCACTACGCGGCGACGAAGGGGGGCGTGCAGATGCTCACCCGGAGCGCGGCGCTCGAGCTCGACGGCCACGGGATCAGAGTGAACGCCGTCGCGCCGGGACCGATCGCCACCGAGATCCGCGAGGGCTGGTCCGAGGAGGCGAGCGAGATCGGCGACTCCGGGAGCCTCCCGTCTCGGGCCGGGACCCCCGCGGACCTCCCCGGCGCGTACCTCTACCTCGCCTCCGAGGGCGCGAGCTACGTGACCGGCGAAACGGTGTGGGTCGACGGCGGGGCGAGTCTGTGAGACCGTGATCACTCGCTGAGCGGAGCGATGTCTCACACGGTTCACGCAGTCGTCGAGAAATGCGCCGGCCGGGATTTGAACCCGAGCCATGAGATTGGAAGGATAGCTGGCCTCTACCTCCCGAAATCGTGCCTTTAGCGGGAACAGTTTTTGGATTATTCCACCAACAAATCTTGTAACCACAACTACGCTAACCAACAGCTGGTAAATACGGGTGTACGATGACCGATCGTCTTAGAATGAGTCCCAGTCGTAAGAACTCGTACCGTTTATTGCGTTATTAAGTAAAGAAACGACCATTGTGAGGGCAATAACAGTCGCTAGAAACATCGACCCCCGCGGAAGATACGTATATACATCAAGGAACCCGCTCATATCAAAGAACATGGACATATTGTACAGAAAGATGTATGTAATTTCAATTCCCGGTATCCTCAATTCGATAGAATCCGCTATGCGCTCACCCACAGTCATACATTCAATCATAATTCAAAAGTGATAATTTTTCTGGGACCCATTTGTCTGATTGTATTGACCGATTCGTGAGACCTCTGGATTGACTGATCCGACCAGCTGTTTTTCTGGTTCCATGTGAGATACGCGCCCTCTATTCAGTACACAATTCGTGTCAGAGTTGAAGGATTTCAACAGAGTCGGCGAACATGTAACTATAAGCTTTTCATCGAGAAGGCTCGCGGGAAATGAGACATATAGATAGTAGGTGATCTGTTGGAATCTTCTGAAGTTGATGTTTTCACACTCTCAATCGCTCAGTACAGAAAGAATGCTTAATGCTTCACAGTCAGGTTTCAGTTTTCAGTCACAGTGATCGCATATTCGTAGTCTTGTGAATTCCGATCGCCGATCGTTTCCATAACGGTGAAACCGTATTCGTAGGTGCCAGTTTCGGCATCCGGAGCAACGTGAACTGGCACATGGAGCGTCACACGGGTACAATCATTCCAAACATAATATGGCGGACAGGAGTCGGCTTGAGAATCTATCGATGGTGTGAAATCGATGTCTCCAAATCTTACGGGCGCATCAGTGGACCCACATTTGTACAACCGCGAGTCGAACGAGAATGCTGTGATGCCGTCTACCTGTATCTCGAAAGTGTCCGAGTCACCCGGTGTAAGTTCCAATTCGTCTACTTGGACATTCGGTGGCCAGTTATCCTCTCCCGAACAAGACGGACCGCTCCTAAGGCATCCGCCCAAAACTACGGATGCCATAGGTACAGTTCCGGCGAGAAATTGGCGTCTTTTCATTGGTTCAGTATGACTTGACTGAGAACAAGTGCCTTCGGGTGAAATGAAATTCCAAAACGAGTAGGTACTCTATGACCGGGTTCAATAAGCACCTCTACCTAATGACGATTTCAGTAGAAGATCATCGAATATATAGAATTTCACCGGATCTCCACTAGTGTAATTCTTCGACGAGCGCAGCAACTGCCTCGTCGACGAGATCGCTGTCAAGGCGACCTTGCCAGAAGTCGATATCCTCGTGGTCGATTGATTGGACTCCCCACGGGACAATCCGACTCACATCCGGGATCTCACCACGAAGCCAACTCCCACTAGGAATGTCGATCAGGCCGTCCATCCAGGATTTCGATGTCAAGGTGAGCGCAATATACTGCTCGCCGTGGAACGGACGGCCTTCATGATTCGAGAGAATGAGCCAAGGCCGAGCATCTTCCTCGCCTTTGAACGGATCATCCCCGTAGACGACGTCGCCACGCTCGAAAATCGGTCTCTCTTCGTCGGTCACTGTTCGTCCTCGACGCTCGGATGTGGTTCCTCGGGTGCGTGTTCGCGCCAGGACTCCTTGTCCTCTGTACCGAGTCGCTGGTTGAACAGGGCGGTCGCTCGTTCGTACCCGCCGTATCCGTCGAGTCGCTCTGTGTCGTCGGTTATCGCCCAGTACGTCGCTTTGTGTTCGACGAGATCGCGGTCCTTCAGTCTCGAGAGCGCGGTGCTGACCGCGCCCTCATCGAGACCGATCTGAGAGGCGATTTCGCGGGCCTTGAACGCGCGATCATCGTTGGCGGCGAGAAATCCGAGAACCTGATCCGGGACGGAAAGTTCCTCGAGTTCGTCCTCGCTCGTCTTCTCGAAGGTATCTCGGTCGATGGACATCGTTGAGCAGAAATACGGTGTCAATCGTAATGAGTGTTAGGTGTGAAAGCGACGAAATTGCTGAAGGGGATACTCCGCCCCTAGCCTCGTCAAAGCAGTTCGAGAATCGTATACCTTGAGACGGCCAGTCTCAACTACTATGATCGTTGAGTACACCGTAACTACCTAACGGTGGTTTCGTAACCCAAGATGACGAAACCAATACCCAGAATCTCAGCCAGAAAATTCTCATTTTCGAGCAATTATATCGGGTGACAGAGATGGATTACCTCATCGAGTCGGGGAGAGAGTAGAGATCGGCACTTGATGAGGTGGAACCGGTAGTCACGACAGACGACACCTTCTCGTAACGACGCACCGAGTCGGCGTCACCGATGCTTTGAGTCGGAGAGTATTCTCGTTCGCACCGTTCTCAGCTCAGACCACGAGATAGCTGAACTGTGCTATTCAATACTTCCGAATAATGATAAGATCTGGACCAGCTCAGATTTAGTGGTAGGACCACTTTTCGACTGATATTCTTTCCGATAGCACTGGATAGAGAATTGACTACAGAGAAGGTCTCTGTCGGAGAGTGCGCCGGCCGGGATTATGAACCAGAGGAAGACGGTCCTGCTCGCCCACTTCGTTCGCTGCGCGGGCTGCGACTTCCAGGGTTCAAATCCCTCTCGGCGATTTCTCTCACTTCGTTCGAGAAATGCGCCGGCCGGGATTTGAACCCGGGCCATGAGCTTGGAAGGCTCAGGTCCTACCACTAGACCACCGGCGCGCGCGGGTGCGTCCGTCGCTGACGCGTGTAGACGTAGGCCGAACGAATCCAATAAACGTTCCGTGTTCCCGACGGCGAACCGATCGGCGGAGGCCGATACGCCTCGAATCGACGGGATCGTATTTAAAACACCACAATATCAGGACCCGTTCCCGAACGCTTAGAACGTTTTTCAGGCGTTTAGAAGCCGCTTGGGTACATATACGCGTAGACCTTCAACATTCACCCGTGAGGTGAGCACCATGTCATACCAATCGGGGAATCCACTGGTCGACGAGGTCGAGTTCGCGCTGGACGGTCCGTGGGCGGCGTACTGGATCGCCTTCCTGCGCGTGGTGACCGGCTGGTGGTTCTTCCACTCGGGAATCACGAAGGTGATCGAGAGCGGGTTCTCGTACACCTAC
Source organism: Halorubrum depositum (assembly GCF_007671725.1). NCBI lineage: Archaea > Methanobacteriati > Methanobacteriota > Halobacteria > Halobacteriales > Haloferacaceae > Halorubrum > Halorubrum depositum. Next base: position 566,414 of record NZ_VCNM01000002.1, read on the forward strand.
GGAAGCACCTACATGCAGGGAATGAGCGGGACCGCGCTGGGCGGCATCCCGGTCTGGATGGGGAACAACCTCGCGTGGCTCATCGAGCCGGGCGTCCCCCTGTTCGAGACGCTGATCGGGCTGGCGCTGATCTTCGGCGCCGTGACCCGACTGGCCGCGTTCGGCGGGGTCATCTTCATGACCCTGTTCTGGGTCGGCAACGCCGGCTTCGGTCACGGGCTGGTCAACAGCGACTTCATGGGACTGCTGCTGTTCATCACCGTGATCATGCTGTCGGCCGGGCGCTACTACGGGCTCGACGCGCTCATCGAGAAGCTCGACGTCGTCGAGCAGCACCCGAAACTCCGCTACCTGCTCGGTTAAGAGGTGACATCCAATGACGAACATCATCGACAAGGCGGCGATGGCGCTGAGTGCGGGACTAATGTTACTCGGGCTCGTCGGCATGGGGATCCTGGAGATCCTCGCCGGACAGCCCTACAGTCCCGCTCCGATCACCAACGAGGCGGGCGAGGTGGTGGCGACCCCGCTCATCTCGCCGCAGATCCGGACCGGACTCGTGCTGGCCGGGATCGCGGTGCTCGGCCTCTACGCGGCATACAAGCTCGTGACGCCGCTCGCGGACGACGCGAGGGCTGGCCACGAGACCGTGGCCGACTGAGCCCGTGACCCGACCGCCGCGGTAGGCGGTGCGATTACTCTTCTGCGTCCGCGCTCGACGATCCGTCGACGAGCCCCGGCTCTGCTTCCCGATCGGGCCCGTCGTCGGCCGCGGCGACTACGGCGTAGCAGTTCCCGCTGGAGACGTCGACGTCGACGGCGTCGAGCGCGCTCTCGGCGATGTCCGCCTCGAACTCCGCCGGCGAGTAGATGTGGTAGTAGCGGGGGACGACCTCCCCGCCGGGAAGCGTCCAGTCGACGGTCGTGTCGAACCCCTCCTCCCGGTCGAAGCGGTCGTGGGCGGTGCTCCACGCGCTCACGAGCGCCGTCCCCTCGGGCGCGAGGACCCGCGCGAGCTCGTCGAGGCTCCGGACGCGGGCGGCGCGCGGTGAGAGGTGGTGGAGCGTGGCGACGTACGTGGCGAGCCCGACCGCGCCGTCGGCGATCGGGAGGGCGGCGGCGTCGCCGTGAACGAGGTCCAGCGCGTCGGCGAAGCCGCTCTCGCGGGCCCGCGTCGCCGCCTCGCGCAGGAGCTCCCGACTCAGGTCGACGCCGACGACCGACTCCGAGCGCGCGGCGAGCAGTTCCGCGTGGCGGCCGTTGCCGCAGCCGACGTCGAGCGCGCGCGTCGCCCGGCGCCCCTCGAGGAACGACTCGACCTCGGGCCACGCGTACTCGCGGGTCTTCGCGAAGTGCGCGGCGATGCGGTCGTAGGTCGCTTGCGGGTCCGTCTCCATGTCCGAGGGTCGGCGCCGAGCGACATAGCTCCGGTGACTGGCGGCCGCGAGGACGGGCGACGCCCCGACCCGCTCGACCCGTCACACCATGCCGATGACGGCGAAGGTGAGGAGCGTCAGTACGAGGAGGACGACCACGTGTTTCACGCCGTCCCTGACCGAACCCTCGCCGAGCTGGCCGGCGACGAGGCCCGAGCAGACGGCCTGTACGGCCGCGGCGTGGAAGAACAGCTGCTCGTAGGCGAACGCGTCGATGTCGCCGAGGCCGTCGGTGATCCCGGTGGGACCGCTCGGCGCGCCGGGGACGCCGCCCGTGCCGCCGGCGCCCGGGACCGCGGCCTCCTCGATGGCCGGGATGAAGGAGACGGACAGCGAGGCGATGATCCCGAGGAAGACGAGGAAGGAGATGTAGATCACGATGAGGTACGTGAGCATGACCTGCCGGCGCTCCCGGCGGAGCGACCACGTCGCGCGCGCCTCGTCGGCCGCGATCCGGAGCACGGGCCCGATGTCGCCGCTCGCGTGCATCGCGTTCGTCACGAGCGCCACGGCCCGGGAGGTCATCGGCGACCGGACGCGACGCTCCAGCCGGCGGAGCGCGGTTCCCACGTCGGCGCCCCAGTCGATGTCGCGGCGGGTGCGTTTCAGGTCGGCCGTCAGCTCCTCTAAGTTCGAGTCGGCGACCCGGCGGACGCTGCCGACGACGGAAGTCCCGGCCTCGTTGACGCTCGCGAGGCGGTCGAGGAAGTCGGGCACCGACGACTCGACCCGGCGGACGCGGCGCTTCCGGACCTCGTAGACGACCGCGTAAACCGCGAGGACGAACGCCGTCGCGACGACGGTCGGCGTCTCGATCTGCGCGACCATCTCGGTCGGCGTCCCCAGCGTGACCGGGAACGCGAAGACGAGCAGCCCGAGGACCGCGAGCGGAACGGTCACGAGGAACGACGTCCACGGTGCCTCGATCACGTTCTCGACCGGCGACGCGGCCCACCGACGCAGCCCTCGGACCCGGTCGTACGCCCGGAGCCGCTCGCGGCTGGCGGCCCAGCGATCCCGACCGGTCCCGTCCGCGACGCCGCCGTCGGCCGCGACGCTCGGGGCGCCGCCATCTCCGGTCGGATCGTCGACGGCGGGTTCGTCGCCGGCCGGGTCGTCGTCGACCGACTCGGAGAGGTCGACGCTCTCCGTTCCGCCGACGCCCTGCGTCACGCTGTCGACGTAGACGACGAACCCGAACGTCGCGAGCGGGACGCCGAGGTAGACGACGACGCGGAGCAGCGGGAGCGTGTCCTCCAAGACGAGCCCGATGACGACGAGGATGGTGATGAAGAAGAGCGGCCCGGCGACGAGCGCCGTGACGTACGCCTCCGCGAACGTCGAGAGCAGCTCGAGGTACCGCTCCTGTTTCGACTCGGCCTCCTCCTGGTACAGCTCGTACTGGTCGGCGAGGAACGCCGAGATCGACTGGCCGGTGCCGAGGACGGACGCGAGGTTCTCCGAGAAGTCGGCCAGGTCGTCGCTCGGCGTCCGGCGCGCGGTGCGCTGGAGCGCGGTCAGCGCGTCCGTGCCGAACGCGTTCATGTCGCGGACGGCGACCGACAGCTCCGCGGCCGCCTCGCCGTACACCGCCTCGTTCTCCGCGAGCGTGTCCATCACGCGCGGGAACGCCATCCCCGACCGCGAGAGCGCGTACATGAACGCGACCGTGCGCGGCAGGGTGGCGTCGATCTCGGCCGCCCTGGCGTGCGCCCGCTGCCCGAGCAGCTCCCACCGCCCGTAGTACGTCCCGGCCGCGAGGGCCGAGCCGAGCGTCGCCGAGGCGAACGCGAGGAGGAGGAACAGCCGCGGCAGGGTGAGTGTCGAGAGCCCCGCGACGCCGGCGAGGAACGACAGCGAGGGTGGCAGCGCCGCGCGGATCGCCGCCGCCCCGACGTCGAGCGCGGAGAGCAGCGCGGCCGCCGCGTACACCCCGAGCACGCTCCCCGCGACGCCGAGCGCGCCGGCGTACAGCAGCGTCTTCGAGGCGTACGCCCGGTGAGTGCCGGGGACGTGGGCGGCGTGCAACAGGTCGCGCTGGCGCCGTCGCCGCGGGCCGTCCGCCGCGACGTAGTCGCCGAACAGGGACAGCGCGACCCGCGTGACGAACAGGTCGGCGCGACGGGAGACTGCCGGGAGCAACAGCGCCAGACACAGCCCGAACGCCGCGAAGAGCGGGAGCGAGGCGATCATTCGAACGCGTCCCCGGCCCCCGACGAGGGCGCCGCACCGATCGCGCCCTCGTCGACGCCGTCGTCGTCCGCCGCCCGCTCCTCAAGTCGGTCCATCACGCGGTCGGGGTCGGCGTAGTACTCGTTGACGAGGGCGGTGAAGGTTCGGTAGTCGGTGATGCCCAGCGCGCGGAGCAGCTCGAGGAAGCGCTCGCGCCGACGGGTCTCGCGGAGCAGCTCCGAGCGAGACCAGCCGCGCTCGTCGGCGATCTCCTCCATGAGCGACGAGTCGTTGCGGCGGAACTCGTCGGTCTCCGCGTTCCACTCGAACGCCGACGAGTAGTCGAGCTCGCCGGTGCGCTGGTCGATGCCGCCGATCTCGCCGATCGTCTTCGCGCGGCGGACGCGCTGGTCGCCCGAGCGGGTGAGCGTCTGGATCGAGAGCATATCGAGCGACTGGACCATCGCGCGCGGCACGTTGATCGGCTCGTTCTCCAATCGGTTGATCACCGTCTCGATCGAGTCGGCGTGCATCGTCGAGAAGGTGGTGTGACCCGTGTTCATCGCCTGGAACAGCGTGATCGCCTCGTCGCCGCGCACCTCGCCGACGACGATGTACTCGGGGCGGTGGCGCAGCGCCGAGCGGAGCAGGTCGTACATGTCGATGTCGGTCCCCTCGTAGCGGCGCTCGCGGGTGACCGAGGAGAGCCAGTTGTCGTGGTATAAGGAGAGCTCGCGGGTGTCCTCGATTGTGAGCACCTTCGCGCGCGGCGGGACGAACATCGACACCGCGTTCATCGAGGTGGTCTTTCCCGAGGCGGTGCCGCCGGCGAAGATGAGGCTCTTGTTGTGCTCGATACAGAGCCAGAAGTACGCCATCTGCTCGACCGAGAACGTGCCGTACTCCACGAGGTCGATCGGCGTGAACGGGTCCTCGGCGTACTGACGGATCGTGAACGCGGAGCCGCGGGGGGTCACCTCCTCGCCGAGGGCGAGCTCGGCGCGGGAGCCGTCCGGCAGCGTCGTCTCCACGATCGGGTCGCCGACGGAGACGTGGCGCCCGGACTGCTGGGCGAGCCGGATGACGTAGTTGTCGAGCTCCCCCTTCGGGAAGGAGACGTTCGTCTCGATGTCGGTGTAGTCGTCGTGGTAGACGAAGATCGGGAGGTCGTAACCGTCACAGGAGATGTCCTCGATGTGGCGGTCGTTCAGGAGGGGGTCGACCTTCCCGTAGCCGCGGAAGTCGCGGTAGAGGTAGTACGCGAGCGCGTGGAACGTCGCCATCCCGGCGTCGACGCCGTACCCCTCCAGCAGCCCCCGCAGCTCCTCGCGGAGCGTCTCCTCGTCGGTCTTCCCGGTCCCCTCGCGGTACAGCAGGGGGTCGCGGATGTCGTCGACGACGCGGTCGAGGAGGTCGCGTTCGAAGTCGTCGAGGTCCGGCTCGACCGCGTAGTACCGGTGTTCGCTCTCCGCGTCGTCGTAGGTGATCACGACGTACGCGTACGGGGCGTTCACCCAGTAGCGGTCGATCTCGCGCTCGCCGTCCGGGAGGGCGAAAGAGGCGAGCTGGCCGTCCTCGCCCGGCCGGAAGGGGCGGACGTCGAGCTCCGACCCCCGCAGCACCTCCCACGTTCGCGAGAGCCGTTTCCGGAGCGCTTCGAAGCGGTCCCCGGCGTCCTCGCGCGCGTCACTCGCCATCTGATTACGAGGGCGTACGCGGCGTGGCGGTTTAAATTCCACCGGGCGATTATCAGCCGCGAGGTCGGGGACGATCGGTGAGGCCGAACCCGCGGCGTCAGCTTCGGCCTCGGCCGTCCGCGCGCGGTCCGGCCCGTTACGTTGATAGGTGCAGACCGCAAACAACCGCGTAGGCAATGCGGCGTGACTACTTCGAACTGACCGTCGAGGGCGTCGGCGACGACGCCGACGACCGGGCGACGCCCCTGGTCCGGATCGACTTCCACGGGCCGGAGGGGCTCCTCCGCGAGCGGCTCTCGGACACGGACGGCGAGCTGCTCGAAGCCTCCGAGGTCGACGTGGCGTTCCGGCTCCGAGAACCGCTCGCGGACGCCGCCGACCCGGAGGGCGTGGTCGGCGTGACGAACCGGTACACCGGGGACTTCGTGTTGGAGCTCAACGAGACCGCCACGGACGTTCTCCCGTTCATCCACGCCGCGCGCGACTCGGCCGGCGACGAGGACGCCCGCTACCGCGTCGAGATCGACGTCGAGGGCGAGCGGCTCGTCGCCTACGACAAGGACACGTTCCTCGTGTACGACCACGAGGGGAACCTCCTCCGCAGCGAGAGCCTGATCCCCTCCGGCGTGGAGCTGTAGCGCCGGTCCCCCGTACCCCTTCTTCCGCGACCGCTCAGAAACTCACGTTGTCGCCGACCAGCCGCACCTCGTCGCCCGGGCGCAGGTCGAACGCGCCGTCGCCGCGGCCGTCGTTGACGTCGCACTCCACGTAGCCGTGGCTCCCGACGGTGACGAGCCGGTCGCCGGGGTCGACCGCGCCGAACGTCTCCGCGACGGGAGTGAGCTCGCCGTTCACTCGGATCCAGTCGCTGCCGCGGACCAGCTCTCCCGGGACGTTGGTGACGACGTTGCCGAACCGGTCGATCACGAGCACCTCGCCGTCGACGGCGACGGGGTCGCCCGCCTCGTCGCGCTCGACGGTCGGTTCGGGGAACGCGATGTCGACGGGGTCGGTCGCGGGCGAGAGGTCGACCATCGATTCGAGCGCGGCCGCGACCCCCTCGGGACCCGCGTTCGCGGGATCGTCGTCGAGCCGCGCGCGGATCCGCGCGGCGACGGGGGCGAACACGTCGCGGCCGTGGAACGTCTGGCTCGCGGGCTCGTCGACGTCGACGACGAACGCCTCGACCTCGGCCGCCGCTTCCGCCCCCGCGAGCGCCCTCGCGGGCGGCATCGCGAGCCCGTTGTCGGGCGCGACGAGGACGTGGGCGCCGGCGCGGACGACGAGGGCGTCCCGATCGGTGCCGACGCCGGGGTCGACGACGGCGCAGTGGACGGCGGGCAGGAACTCCGGGAGGACGAAGCGCAGCCAGAAGGCGGCCGCCCGCGGGTCCCCGCGCGGGAGGTCGTGGGCGACGTCGATCATCTCGGCGTCGGTGTGGCGGCGGATCACTCCCTTCATCGCGGCCGGGTACGGCGAGCCGAAGTCGGACGTGAGCGTGATCATGAGCGATCCGCGGGCCGGTGGACTCTTAAAAGACGCCGTTGCGGTCGGAGCGGACGCGTAGGCGGGTCGACCCGCCTGCGCGTCCGACGGCGGACCGACCCGCCTACGCGTCCATCGGAGGCTCGCCGTTCGTGTCCGTCTCGGCGATCCGGCGGATGCGCTCGACGCCGTCGACCTCCTGAATCACGTCGATCACGGCCTCCGGGACGAGCGCCTCCCAGTCGGTGCCGTGGATCATCCGCTCGCGCAGCTCCGTCCCCTCTAACACGTCGCGGCGGAACATGGGTGAGCCGCGCACCTCGACGTCGGCCTCCTCGAACAGCCGGACGACGAGCGGGTTGTTCGAGTAGGCCACGTCGAACCGCGGGGTCATGCTCTGGACGTGGCTCACCCACACGGAGTTGCGGTCGAGGTCCTCGATGGGGACGACGTAGGTGGTGACGTCGAGGTGCTCGACGGCCTTCGTCACCATCATCACGCGCTCGCCGGCCGTGAACGGGTTCCGGGTGGTGTGGGAGTCGCCGGCGGAACCGATCCCCAGGACGAGCTCGTCGACCTCGCCGGCGATCTCCTCGACCATGTGTCGGTGGCCGTCGTGAAACGGCTGGTACCTCCCGATGTAGAACCCGCGCATGGATCCACGTTGGGCGGCCAGTATTTATAAACCCCATGGGACCGGCCAAACGGGAATATCGTGGTCTGTAGCCGCTCTCAACGGCTTTTCTCCGTGTCTCTGAGACTCGTCCGCGGGGAGAAAGTATATCAGTAGCCGACCCTTCGTTTTTCCTAGCGATATCCGATTCTATGAGCAACGAAAAGGACGCGAACGACCCGCCGACCGAGGACCCCGATAATCCGGACGAGCCCGGGTCTGAGGCCTCGGATTCGGCGGGGAACGGCGAGGACGCCCCCGACGACGTCGCTCCCGACGACGGCGCCCGCGCGCCCGACGAGGCCGGCGAGGCCGAGGAGTCGGCCGACCGTGAGGAGCCGACGGACGGCGAGGAGCCGGACGGGGTCTGGGACGACGGGATCGTCGTCGACGACGACCCGCGCCCGGACGACGCCGAGACGGGTCACGGGGACGAGACCGGCGTCACCCCCGAGGGTGTCACCGAACAGCACGAGGGCGGCGGCATCGACGAGCTCGGGAGCTCCGTCGAGGTCGAGGGCGCCAAGATCGAAGACGACCCCGACGAGGACGACCTCCTCGGCGGGCTCAAGATCGACACCACCGCCGAACTCGAGATCCCCGACCGCCTCGTCGATCAGGTCATCGGGCAGGAGCACGCCCGCGACGTGATCATCAAGGCGGCCAAGCAGCGCCGCCACGTGATGATGATCGGCTCGCCCGGGACCGGGAAGTCGATGCTCGCGAAGGCGATGTCCGAGCTCCTCCCGAAAGAGGAGCTGCAGGACGTGCTGGTGTACCACAACCCGGAGGACGGCAACAAGCCGAAGGTCCGGACCGTCCCCGCCGGCAAGGGCGACCAGATCGTCGACGCGCACCGGGAGGAGGCGCGCAAGCGCAACCAGATGCGGTCGCTTCTGATGTGGATCATCATCGCCGTCGTGCTGGGCTACGCGCTCATCATCGTCGGCCAGATCCTCGTCGGCATCATCGCCGCCGGGGTCGTCTACCTCGTCTTCCGCTACCTCAACCGCGGCTCCGACGCGATGATCCCGAACCTGCTGGTGAACAACGGCGACACGAAGACCGCACCGTTCCGCGACGCGACCGGCGCGCACGCCGGCGCGCTGCTCGGCGACGTCCGGCACGACCCGTTCCAGTCCGGCGGGATGGAGACGCCCAGCCACGACCGCGTCGAGGCCGGGGCCATCCACAAGGCGAACAAGGGCGTGCTGTTCATCGACGAGATCAACACGCTCGACATCCGCAGCCAGCAGCACCTCATGACGGCGATCCAGGAGGGCGAGTTCTCGATCACGGGCCAGTCCGAGCGCTCCTCGGGCGCGATGGTCCAGACCGAGCCCGTCCCCACCGACTTCGTCATGATCGCGGCCGGGAACCTCGACGCGATGGAGAACATGCACCCGGCCCTCCGGAGCCGTATCAAGGGGTACGGCTACGAGGTGTACATGGAGGACACCATCGAGGACACCCCGGAGATGCGCCGGAAATACGTCCGGTTCATCGCCCAGGAGGTCGCGAAGGACGGCCGTCTGCCCGAGTTCACGGCCGAGGCCGTCGAGGAGGTCATCCTCGAGGCCAAGCGCCGCTCCGGCCGGAAGGGCCACCTCACCCTCCTGTTCCGGAACCTCGGCGGGCTCGTCCGCGTCGCCGGCGACATCGCCCGCGGCGAGGACGCCGACCTGACCACCCGCGACCACGTGCTGCAGGCCAAGGGGCGCTCGCGCTCCATCGAACAGCAGCTCGCGGACGACTTCATCGAGCGCCGGAAGGACTACGAGCTGCAGGTCTCCGAAGGGTACGTCGTCGGCCGCGTCAACGGGCTCGCCGTGATGGGCGAGGACTCCGGGATCATGCTCCCGGTGATGGCCGAGGTCGCGCCCTCCCAGGGCCCGGGCGAAGTGATCGCCACGGGCCAGCTGAAGGAGATGGCCCAGGAGTCGGTGTCGAACGTCTCCGCGATCATCAAGAAGTTCTCCGACGAGAACATCTCGGAGATGGACATCCACATCCAGTTCGTGCAGGCGGGCCAGCAGGGCGTCGACGGCGACTCCGCGTCCATCACGGTCGCGACCGCCGTCATCTCCGCGTTAGAGAACGTCGGGGTCGACCAGAGCCTCGCGATGACCGGCTCGCTGTCGGTGCGCGGCGACGTGCTCCCCGTCGGCGGCGTGACCCACAAGATCGAGGCGGCCGCGAAGGCCGGCTGCACCCGGGTCATCATCCCGCAGGCGAACGAGCAGGACGTGATGATCGAAGACGAGTACAAGGAGATGGTCGAGATTATCCCGGTCTCGCACATCAGCGAGGTCCTCGACATCGCCCTCGAAGGCGAGGCCGAGAAGGACTCGCTCGTCTCCCGGCTCAAGTCGATCACCGGCTCGGCGCTGAAGGAGGGGAGCGTCTCCGGCCCCTCCAGCCCGAGCCCGCAGTAGGACCGCCCCACCACCACTCCCGATGCCGAATTGGGCGGCGTTCGCGCTCGCGACCGCCGCCCTGACGCTGTCGCTTCTCTATCTCACCCGTCGCTCTCAGCGCCTGCTGGAGCGGGCGCGGATCGCCGACTCCCGGAGCGAGGTCGACGTCGAACGCGAATTCGAGGGAGAGCGCGACGACGCCGACGCGCCGCCCGACGGCCGCCCGGTGCTCACGACGCGGCTCCTCCTGGCCAACGCCGCGACGTCGCAGACGGTCGGGTTCGTCGTCCTCGTCGCGGTCGCGTGGTGGACCGCGGTGCCGGCGGCGGCGTTCGGGATCGGCGGAGCGCACCCGACGCTCGGCTTCCCGGCGTTCGCGTCGCTCGGAAGCCCCGCGCTCGCGGGGCTCGGCGTCGCCGCGGGAGTCGGGCTCGCCGCCGGCAACGAGGCGGCCGCGCGGCTCGGGACGCGGGCAGGCCTCGCACCGTCGGACCGGCTCCGCGCCGCGATGGCTCCCGGGACGGCCGGCGAGTGGGTCCTGTTGCTCGGCGTCGCGCTGCCGGTCGTCGCGCTCTTCGAGGAGGCGCTGTTCCGCGGCGCGCTGGTGGGCGCGCTCGCGGCGGGCTTCGCGGTCGATCCGTGGCTCCTCGCGGTCGGCTCGTCGGTCGCCTTCGGCCTCGGCCACGGGGCGCAGGGGCGCCTCGGCATCGCCGTCGCCGGCGCGCTCGGACTCGCGCTCGCGGGGCTGTTCGTCGCCACGGGGAGCCTCCTCGTCCCCGTCGTCGCTCATTACGTCGTCAACGCCGCCGAGTTCGCCGCCCACGAAGGGCCGTAGCGAATCTGTCGCGGTCGGGAGCGGCTCCGCCCCCTTTTTGTTCCACCGGGACTTACGGCGGACGATGAGCGGGAAACCGACCGTCGGCGAGTACATGACCCGCGACGTCGAGACCGTGAGCCCCGACGAGACGGTCGGCGAGGTGGCTCGGCGGATGGCCGAGAGCGACGGCCACAACGGGTTCCCCGTCACGCAGGGCCGGACCGTCGAGGGGTTCGTCTCGGCCGCCGACCTGCTGCTCGCCGACGACGAGGCCCCCGTCTTCACCGTGATGTCCGACGACCTCATCGTCGCGCACCCGGACATGAAGGTGACCGACGCCGCCCGGGTCATCCTCCGCTCCGGGATCCAGCGGCTCCCGGTCGTCGACGACGCCGACAACCTCGTGGGGATCATCTCGAACACGGACGTGGTCCGTTCGCAGATCGAGCGCGCCACGCCGAGCAAGGTCGGGAAGCTGATGCGGACCCTCGAGCAGATCCACGGCGTCGCGCTCACCGAGGAGCGACGGGAGGTCCGACTCACCGACCTCATTCCGACGCAGGCGCGGGTGTACGCCGACGAGCTGGAGGGGCGTCAGTACGAGCTGGAACGCGGGCTCGCGGAGCCGCTGGTCGTCATCGACAACGGCGGCACGCTCCACCTCGCCGACGGTCACCACCGGGTGATGGCCGCCCACGAGGCGGGTATCGAGACGATGGACGCGTACGTGATCGTCCCCGAGCGCGCGGTCGACCTCGGGATGGCCAAGACCGCCGAGAAGGAGGGGTTGGACGCCATCACCGACATCGAGGTCGTCGACTACGCGCGTCATCCCCTCGTGGAGACGACGAAGCGGCTGCAGTGACCGGGGACGCGGAGCGTCGGCGACCGGGGTCGACGACAGGTGGCTTTTTGTAATTAGACGGAAACGTGTCAGACATGGGATCACGTATTCGACGCGCGCTCTCCCGGGCAACGCTCGCCGCGGTCGGCGGGGCCGCCGGCGCCGCGGTCGGCGGACTGATCAGTCGACAGGCCGCGAGCAGCGGCGCCGCGCTCGGCGCGTTCGCCGGCGCGACCGTCGCGGACGTCCGCTCCGATCCGGGCGGCTTCCTCGCCGCCCTCCGGTCGGACGACGATGACGAGGCGCTCGACGAGGCCGACGACGCGACGACCGCGTAGCGAGGCGACGAGCCGGGCCACCGAGCGCCCGTGGCCGTTCGGGAACGCCTATACGCCGGGGGCGAGTAGCCGCCGGTAATGACGGACACCGACGACGACGCGGCCTGGTTCGCGGGCCGCGCCGGGGACGAGACGGCCGGTGACGAGGCGGCCGCCGCCGCCCGCGACCGGATCGCGAGCGGGGAGGCCGACGAGCCGCGCGACTGGCCGGCGCTCGCCGTCGACTCCGGCTTCGCGGAGTCGACCGACGACTACTACGACCGGCTCCACGAGGCGGCCGTGGCGGCGACCCGCGCGACCGTCCGCGAGCGCGAGCGCGCCGACGATCAGCAGCTGATCCACGCCGTGCGGGCGATGGACGACTGCGAGCGCACCGCCAACGAGCTGGCCGAGCGCGCCGCCGAGTGGGCGGGGAGCCTGTTCGACGACGCGGAGCCGGGGATCGAGGGCGCCCGCGCGGTGGCGGCACGGGAGCCCGAAACCGAACTCGAGCGCCGGGCCGTCTCGCTCGCGGAACGAGTCACCGACCTCGCCGCCGAGCGCGACGCGCTCGCCGAGACGATCGACCGGGTCGCGCCCGCGGTGGCGCCGAACCTCGCCGAGATGGCCGGGCCGGAGCTCGCGGCGCGACTGATCGCGCTCGCCGGCGGGCTGGAGTCGCTGGCGAAGAAGCCCTCCGGCACGGTGCAGGTGCTCGGCGCGGAGGACGCGCTGTTCGCGCACCTCTCCGGGCGCGCGCCCTCGCCGAAACACGGGATCATCTTCACCCACGACTACGTCCGGAACACCCGGCCCGAAGACCGGGGGTCGGCCGCGCGGGCGCTCGCCGGGAAGCTGACGCTCGCGGCCCGCGTCGACCACTACGCGGGGGAGCGCCGGGAGACGCTCCACGCGGAGCTCCGCGAGCGGATGGCGACGATCCGGGCGCGGGCGGAGGCGGACGACGAGAGCGGCGGTCCCGACGACGCCGCCGCGGAGACGGAGGGCGACGCGTGAGCGAGCCCGACCTGCCGGACGGCGTCGAGCGCCGCGAGATCGCCGGCGAGACGCGGCTGGCGACGCGCGGCCCGTCCGTCTACGGCGAGCCGACCGCCGACGGCTGGCGGGCGTGGGACCCGGAGCGCTCGAAGCTCGGCGGGATGCTCGAGCTCGGGTTCGACACCGGGCTGGCCGGCGGCGAGACGGTGCTGTACCTCGGCGCCGCGAGCGGGACGACCGTCAGCCACGTCGCCGACTTCGCGGGACCGACCTACGCGGTCGAGTTCGCCCCGCGTCCGGCCCGCGACCTCCTCGACGCCGCGGAGCCGCGCGACCGGCTGTTCCCGCTGTTGAAGGACGCCCGGAAGCCGGAGACGTACGCGCACGTCGTCGAGGCCGACGTCGACGTCGTCGTCCAGGACGTGGCGACGCGGGGACAGGCGACCGTGGCGGCGCGGAACGCGCGGTTCCTCGCGGACGACGGGCGGCTGCTGCTCGCGGTGAAGGCGCGCAGCGAGGACGCCACCGCGGAGCCGAGCGACGTGTTCGAGGCCGCGCTCGACGAGCTCCGCGAGACGTACGAGATCCTGGAGACGCGGCGGCTCGACCGGTACCACGAGGACCACCTCGGCGTCGTCGCGACGCCGCGGTAACGTAGCCGTCGCGACGCCGCAGTGACGGACCGTGGCGACGCCGCGGCCTCGACGCGGGTCCGCCTACCACGTCGGCGGCGAGAAGCCGGCGTCCTCCAGGATCGGCTTCCAGCGCTTCTGGACGGAGAGCCGAGAGACGTCCATCGCGTCGGCGACGGCGGACTGCGAGCGCTCCTGTCCGCGGATCAGCGCGGCGGCGTAGAGGCTGGCGGCCGCGGCGACGCGCTTGCCGCGCTCGTCGTCCGGCGCCCGCGACAGGAAGAGGTCCGTCGCCGTCGAGAGCGCCTCCTCGTCGAGGTCGAGCGTCGCGCACGCGTCGTCGAGCCGGTCGATCCACGCCGCGTTGTCGACGCGATCGCTCGCTCGGTACATGCCCGGACCTTGGACGGTACGATATAAAAAGGCCGCGCGGGGAGCCGCCGCGGAGCGGGCCGCCGAGAGCCGGGCGAAGGGGGCTCGGGTCGCCTCGGCCGTCGCCCTGAAGTCGGCGTCGCCCGTATCACGGATATGTCCACGCAAGCGTGGGACGAGACGCGGGTGCGCGAGCTGCACGACGACCTGACGTCGCTGTACGAGCCGGTGGACCGCGTCGCCGAGCACGGCGCCGACCCGACCGCCGAGCCCGGCGAGGGCGTTCGCCAGCTGGTGACGACGATCCTCTCGCAGAACGTCGCCGACGCCAACACGAGCCGGGCCTCGGAGGCGCTGTTCGACCGCTACGACGACTTCGCGGCGATCGAGGCGGCCGACGGCGACGAGCTCGCCGAGACGATCCGCGTGGCGGGACTCGCCGACCAGAAGGCCGCCCGGATCCAGCGCGCGCTCGCCGCGATCCGCGAGGAGACCGGCGGCGCCTACTCGCTGGCGTTCCTCGACGCGATGGCGACCGACGACGCGAAGGACTGGCTCACCGACATCAAGGGGGTCGGTCCGAAGACCGCCAGCGTCGTCCTGAACTTCCACTTCGGGAAGCCGACGATGGCGGTCGACACCCACGTCGAGCGCGTCTCGAAGCGCTTCGGGCTCGTCCCGGAGTCGGCCTCGAACCAGGCCGCCCACGACGCGCTCGACGAGCTGGTGCCGGACGAGCTGATCTACCCGCTGCACGTGCTGTTGATCCGGCACGGTCGGACCCACTGCTCGGCGCGCGCCGCCGACTGCGACAACCCCGTCTGCGCGCGCTACTGCGACTGCGAGTTCTGCCCCTGAGAACGAACGTCCGCGCGTGAGCACGAGCGCCTATGGTCGTTCGGCCGATAGGGACGACCATCCATGCACGCGCAGATCGGTGCGGTCCTGAGCGCGGTCCGGTGGGTCGACCGGCTCGCCGCCGAGTTCGTCGCCGCGATCCGCACGCCGTTCCTGACCGAGATGATGACGTCGATGACCGGGCTCGGCTCCGTCACGGCCGGCGTCGTGTTCGTCTGCCTCTTCTACCTCGCGGGCTGGCGCGAGGAGTTCGTGAAGAGCGTCGTCGCGCTCTCGCTGCTCGGCGTCGTCGTCTGGGCGCTGATGTCGCTCGTCGAGCGCCCGTTCCCGTCGAACCCGGTCTGCGTGACCGAGGGCGGCGGCGGGACCACGAGCTCGTTCCCCTCCGGTCACTCGGCCGCCGTGACGGCGTACGCGGGGATCGCGTGGAGCTCCGACGAGCTCCCGTTCGCGGTCGCCGCGGGGTTCGCCGGGCTAATCTCCTTCTCGCGGATCTACCTCGGCACCCACTACCTCTCGGACACCCTCTTCGGGATCGGGCTCGGGATCGCCGCGGTGGTGTTCGCGGAGCGGTTCCTCGACCGCGTCGGCGAGGAGGCGGTCCTCGACCGATTACCGTTCGAGGCGGACATCTAGCGTCGCCAGCCGCGGTAGTCGACGTCGCGGCCGTTACTCCCGTAGCGACAGGTATTTTTGAGCGACTCGGGTACGGTAGTTCGTGCGCGGGTTGCCGAGCCAGGCCAAAGGCGTAGCGCTTAGGACGCTATCCCGTAGGGGTCCGCCGGTTCGAATCCGGTCCCGCGCATGCCTCTCCGAGCAGTTCGCGAGGAGAGGCATCCCGACGAGGATCCGAATCCTACCAGACGCGCGCAGCGAAGCGAGCACGTCTGGTTCCGGTTCAAATCCGGTCCCGCGCATGAGCGAACGAAGTGAGCGAAGAGCAGGAGCGGATTTGAGCCCAGCGAGAAAGGCGCAACGAACGGAGTGACGAGCATTTCTCGCCTCGGTTCAAATCCGGTCCCGCGCATGCTTCTCCGAGCATTCTCGCGAGGAGAAGCGTCACGACGAGGATTCGAAGCAGGGAACGGAGCGAAGCGGAGTAAGTGAGGTTCGAATCCGGTCCCGCGCGTCGCGGCGGCGAATGGTTCGTGAGCCGCACAGTCGCCGAGTCGTCTCACTCGGCGGCGAATCAACCGGATCCGCCCTCGGAAACGGACTCGTTCCCAACGAGATCAACGTTCGTGACTTCGATCCGCGTGCCGGCCGCGTCGCTCGGTATCACGCGGATATCCCAGCCGTGCGCCTCCGTGATCTCTTTGACGATTGCGAGCCCGAATCCGGTTCCCTCGGAGCTGGTCGAATACCCCTTACTGAAGACGTCGTCACGGTCTTCCTCGGGGATTCCGGGTCCGTCGTCCGCCACGTAAAACCCGTGATCGAGATCGCCGACCGTGACCGTCACGCCCTCCCCGCCGTGCTCGACCGCGTTCCGGAACAGGTTCTCCAACAGCTGCTGGAGGCGAGACGGATCCGCCCAAATCGTGCGTTGCGTCCGTACCTCAAGCGTGGCGTCGCGCGTTTCGAAGCTCCGCCAACACCGCTCGCTGAGTGCGCCTAGATCGACCGGGTCCGGCTCGCTGACCGGCTTCCCCTCTCTGGCGATCGTGAGGAGGTCGTCTATCAGCGCCTCCATCCGCCCGTGGGCGTGTCGCACTTTCTCGAGGTGTGACTCCTCTCCGTTTTCACGGGTCAGCTCCAACCAGCTCTCGGCCACCTGTAACGGACTTCGCAGATCGTGGCTCACGATGCTGGCGAACTCCTCCAAGCGAGCGTTCTGTTCCTCCAATCGGGAGTTCTGTTCCTCCAAGCGAGCGTTCTTCTCCTCTAAGCGATCCTTCTTCTCCTCTAACCCTCGGATACGTCGCTTATATTCGGTGATGTCTCGGGCCGTCACGATCCCGGCAAAAATCTCGCCGGTCTCGTCTCTGACCGGGATGGAGTGAAGGCAGTAGTCCCGGTCCGAAAACTGCAGCTCACACCGTCTGGATTCGCCGTCCAGCGTCGAACTGTACAGCTCTCGAATCGTTTCCAGCGTCTCACCGTCGAATATCGCGCTGATATGTTCGCCTTCGACGGTTTCGGGGTCGATATCGAGTTTTTCGAACCCCTCTCCGTGCGCACGCTGATACCGGAGGTCGGGGCCGAACACGAGTACGGCCCCCTGTTGGAAGTTCTCGGCGAGCGTCCGGTAGAGGTTCTCGCTCCGCGTGAACGCGCGTTCCCGCTCCCTCCGATCGGTGACGTCGCGTCCGATAACCAAGTGTTGGCCCGGTACGATGTCGGCCGTGGCCGAATACTCGACGACGCGTTCGTCCCCGTCCGATCGAACCATCGGGAGCTCTCCCTCGTACGTTCCGGTCGCTTGGAGCTCCGACCACGCCGCTTCGAGCTCGGAGACGTCCCCGGCGAACTCGTCGAGAGTGAGCCCGAGGAGGTCGAACTGCGTGAGCCCGAACACCCCGGTCGCGTGCTCGTTCGCGTGCATGATCACTCGGTCGTCGTTGACGAGCACCATCGCGTCGAAGGACTCCTCGAAGACGGCTTCGAACTGGTCGCGGCCGTGCTGGAGCGTCCGGGGCGGTCGGTTCTGAATCGGTGACGGATCCGCACGTACTCGGGGGAGCGTTACCGTTACGGTCGTGCCCTCGTCGGTGACGGTCGTGTCGATACCGCCGTCGTGGGTGGTCACGATCCAGTGGACCATCCAGAGTCCGAGTCCGCTCCCGTGGACGAGCGGTGTCTCGACGCCCTGGTCTAGCACTTTCCGCTCCTGCTCGGGGAGCCCAGGCCCGTTATCGATCACACTGAGTGTGACGGTTTCGGACGTCGCCTCGACGCGTACCACGACGGCGGGATCGTCGGCGTGGGTGAGGGCGTTCTCCACGAGCTCCCGGAGGGCCAGTTCGAGGCTGGGCATCACTTCGAGCGTGATGTCGGTCGCCCCTTCGACGGTGAGCCTCGCGCCGCCGTCGTCGACGCCGACGGTCGAAGTCAGGTTATCGAGGAGCGATTCGAGGGCGACCGGCTCCCGGTTGAACTGAGTGGAGACGACGTGTTCGAGTTTCCGGGCCTTGTCGCCCAGGGCGATGATCTGGTCGATGTTCTCCAGGATCGTCTCGTCGAATCCCGGACGGGCGTGGTCGGGAATGCTGTCGAGGAGCATTCTGACGCGACCGCGGACGACGCTCATGTTGTTGCGGAGGTTGTGACGCAACACCCGGCTGAGCACGGAGATCGAGTTGGCACGCAGCGTTAGCGTCTCTTCGGTTCGTTTCCGTTCGAGCTCCCGTTCCAGGAGCCGAGCGATGAGCTCCGCGAACAGCGTGTCGCTCTCGCCGAACGGCTCGTCTCGAGCGGACTCCGAAACGAAACAGACCGTCCCGTAGACGTCCTCCCCGAGAACGAGAGGAGTGCCGTGATAGCAGCGTAGCCCGTGGGTCTCGAACGCGAGGTCGTCTTCCCAGCCTTGGGCGGGGGCGTCGTGGAGCGCGAGCGAGGTCGTCTCGTCGATCGCTCGCCGACAGTAGGTCGACCGCGGGTCCAGCGTCAGCCCGGTCGGAAAGCTCCCGTCCGGGGGGTCGGTGCTGACGATGACCTGCCAGAAGTCCGTGTCTCGGTCGATCCGCGTGAGGTGGGCGTGGTCGACCCCGAGATAGCGTTCCCCCAGTTCGAGGGCGGCCTGCGCCTTCTGTTCGAACGCGCAGTCCCGCTGTACGATCTCGTAAAGTTCGACGTGAGGGCTCTCGGTAGACGGCGATTCAGAACTCATCGGAGGACACCCCGGTGGCGGACGGCCGGAGTCGGCCGTGCCGTAGCACGGATGCCAAGCGGGTACCGACGGTGGTCATAAAACCAACATCACCCAGTGACATGTAATGTGTCTATGATAAAAATCCCACGGTTATGGCATGGTATACCAAGCATTCAGATTGTTCCATTTAGATATATCTGGAAAATGTTTGCGGATGCGGATCGGTTCGGCTCGAATCCGGTCCCGCGCACGCGTCTCCGATCGGTTTCCGACTCCCGACCGCCAGTCGAAACCGAGCTATCCTCAACGCTTGCCGCCGACTGCGTCCCTGCACAAACGCGACCGGTATCGGAGACCCCCGACAGCGTTCGCCGTTGTGACCCGCGTTAAACCGTTCCGGGCGGATGAGCGGGTATGGACACAGAGTTCGCGTACTGGGTCCCGAACGTCAGCGGCGGGCTGGTCGTGTCGGACTGGGAGACGGAGACGGACTGGACGTACGACTACAACCTCGATCTCGCCCGGACGGCGGAGGCGGTCGGCTTCGACTACGCGCTCGCACAGGCGCGGTTCTTCGGCAGCTACGGCGCCGAAAAACAGCTGGAGGCGCTGTCGATCGCCAACGCGCTCGCGGCGCAGACCGACGAGCTACACGTCATCGGCGCGGTGCATCCGGGCCTGTGGGAGCCCGGCCCGCTCGCGAACTTCATCGCCACCGCCGACCGCATCAGTGACGGTCGGTTCTCGATCAACGTCGTCTCCGGCTGGTTCAAAGGCGAGTTCACCGGGTTCGGCCAGCCGTGGCTCGCGCACGACGAGCGGTACGCCCGCTCGACGGAGTTCATCGAGGTCCTGAAAGCGCTCTGGACCGAGGACCGGGCGACGTACGACGGCCGCTTCTACACGATCGGGAAGGACATCGACGGGTTCGAGGGCGCGCCGTTGGAGCCGAAGCCGGTGCAGGACCCGTCCCCGCAGGTGTTCCAGGGCGGGAACTCGCAGGCGGCCCGGGAGATGGCCGCGAAACACGCCGACGTCCTCTTCATCAACGGCGGGAGCCTCCAGGAGATCCGCGCCGTCATCGAGGACGTCGAGGAGTACGCCGCGGAGTTCGGGACAGAGCCGCCCCGGTTCGCCGCGAACGCGTTCGTCATCCAGCGCGAGACGGAGGCGGAAGCGAAAGAGGTCCTCGAGGGGATCATCGAGAACGCCACCGACGAGGCGGTCGACGCGTTCAGAGAGCAGGTGAAACAGGCCGGCCAGTCGTCGGCCGAGGGCGACGGGATGTGGTCGGACTCCGACTTCGAGGACCTCGTCCAGTACAACGACGGGTTCAAGACCGGGCTCATCGGGACCGACGAGCAGATAATCGAGCGCGTCCGGAAGCTCGACGCCGTCGGCGTCGACGTCGTCCTCGCGGGGTTCCTCGACTACGGCGAGGAGCTCGAACGCTTCGGCGAGACGGTCATCCCGGCGGTCGAGTCGGCCGACCCGCTCGATCCGGACGAGGTCGACGGGGTCGACGAGATCGAGACGGTCGGCGGCGCGAAGGTGGCTCGGTAGATGACCGACCGAACGCTCCTCGGGATCGTCGGCAGCGTCTCCGCCGACTCCCGGACGCGGACCGCGGTCGAGATCGCGCTGGACGCGGCGGCCGACGAGCGTGGCGTGGAGACCGAAGTCCTCCACCTCGCCGACTACGACCTCGCGACCGCGGACGGACGCGGGATCGACAACCACGAGGGCGACACCGCGGACGCGCTCGAGCTGATCGTCGAGGCCGACGCGTACGTCGTCGGCACGCCCGTCTACCGCGGGTCGTACTCGGGCGCGCTGAAGAACCTCCTCGACATGGTGCCCCGCGGCGAGTGGCAGGGCGACGTGGCGCCGTTCGAGAACGCCGCGGTCGGGCTCGTCGCGACGGGCGCGACCGACCACCACTTCCTCGCGGTCGACCAGGAGCTCCGGCCGGCGTTCGCGTTCTTCGGCGCCCACGCGGTCGGGGGCGCGACGTACGCGAGCGGCGCCGACTTCGAGGACGGCGAGCTCGTCGACGGGAGAGTCCGCGAGCGCCTCGCGACGCTCGGCGAGGCCACCGTCGAACTGGCGGCGGCGATCGACGGCTCGGCGGCGCTCGGGTCGCTCGGGCCCGCGGTGTAGCCGTCTCACCGGCGTGCGTGGGAACGACCGTCGCTACTCGCGCGGCTTCGAGAGGTTCTCGACCTCGCCGCCGCAGTCGGGACACGTCGAGAGCCTGTCAGCGACGCCGTGGCGGGCGAGACACTCCCGGCATTCGTAGTGGGTCACCGCCTCACCGGTGGATGGAGTAGTGTTCCTTGTCATCACGTATCAGAGGCGCCGCTCGGAGATAAGCCGTCGGGTGCGACGCCGAGCGCGCCGGCCCTCCCTGTTATCCGCATTTTCGCGAGGATCCGGACATCGGGTGCCGCGATCTCGCCGTGACGAAAACAGATTTCGTGTACACTGTCATGGATTGCTGGTTGCACCAATCATATGTGGGCGTATTGTATCGGTTGACCCATGGCGGGACCGCCGATCCACGAGCTACACTTCGCGGAGGAACCGAGCGTCGATCAAGTTCCCGGTCCGAACTCGCGTCGCCTCCTCGACAGACAGGAGGCGATCGACAGCAGCGCGGTCGCGTACCCGAACGACATTCCGCTCGCGTTCGAGGAGGGGCGCGGCGCGACGCTGAAAGACGCGGACGGGAACGTCTTCCTCGACTTCTTCGCCGGCATCGGCGTCTACAACGTGGGGCACGCGAACCCCTACGTCAACGAGGGCGTCCACGAACAGATCGACAAGCTCACGCACACCGTCGACTTCCCGACCGAGCCCCGCCTCGACCTCATCGACAAGCTCGACGAGATCGCGCCCGGGGACCTCGCCGGCAACAGCCGGTTCGTCTTCGGCGGTCCCACCGGCAGCGACGCCGTCGAGGCGTCGATCAAGCTCGCGAAGTACAACACGGGCGGCCGCGGGCTGCTCGCCTTCCGGAACTCCTACCACGGGGCGACGACCGGCGCGATGAGCATCACGTCCAACAAGAAGTTCAAGAAGCCGTACGCGCCGCTCCTCCCCGACGTGGTCCACGCGCCGTTCCCGTACCCGTTCCGCGAGGGGCGGAGTCCCGAGGAGTCGGTCGACCGCGCGCTCGAGGAGGTCAGAGCGATAATCGAGGAGCCGTACGGCGGCCTCACGGACCCGGCCGGCATCTTCGCCGAGCCCATTCAGGGCGAGGGCGGCGTCGTCGTCCCGCCGGAGGGATTCCTCTCCGGGCTCCGCGAGATCGCCGACGAGAACGACCTCCCGCTGGTGTTCGACGAGATTCAGGTCGGGATGGGGCGCACGGGCGAATGGTGGGCGTCCGAGCATTACGACGTGACGCCGGACGTGATGACGACGGCGAAGGCGCTCGGCGGCAACGGCCAGCCGCTGTCGGGGACGATGTACCGCGAGGACCTCGACACGTGGGGGCCGGGCGACCACGCGGGCACCTACCGCGGCCACGTCCCCGCCATGGTCGGCGGCCTGCGCGCGATCGAGTACATCCAGTCGCACGACCTGCTCGACCACGCGACGGAGGTCGGCGCGTGGATCCGCGACCGCCTCCGCGACGCCGGCGACGGCGACCCGGGGCTCGGTCAGGTCCGCGGCAAGGGGCTGTTCGTCGGTGCCGAGTTCGTCGACGCCAACGGCGACCCCGACGACGACCGCGTCGAGGCGATCCAGGAGTACTGCTACGAGCACGGCGTCCTCGTCTGGACGGCGGGCCAGTACAGCAACGTGCTGCGGCTGCTCCCGCCGCTCGTCCTGACGCAGCGGCAGGCCGAAGTCGGCACCGAGATCATCGCCGACGCGATCGCTGCGACCGCTGAGTAGCGGCGTGCGGCGACGTTGACGCCGTCGGCGTCTGAGCCGCCCGTTACGTGGGGATCGTACCGTCGGAGGGCGCTATATCAGGGAGATCGCGATGACGGCGACACCCGCGATCCCGGCGGCGATACCGGTTCCGCGAGCGAACCGCTCGCCCCATGAGACGGTCCGTTCGAGCGAGAGGACGACCGTGATGAGCGCCATCCAGACGATGTTCATCGAGCCGACGACCACCATGAACGCGAACAGCGCCCAACAGCAGCCGACACAGAAGACGCTGAACTCCCAGCTCGTCCTGACGGCCCCGCGGACGCCCGGCCGGTGGTGACTCATGAGGAAACCGAGCGGCGAACGGCAGTACCGCAGGCACCGACGTTTGTACGGAGACACCTGATAGGCCGCCAACAGCAGAAGCGTTCCGCCCATCAGGAACCCGGCGTATCGGTGTCCGATGGTCGCGAGGGGGACCACCGCGTTGACGGCGAGCGGCACGATCCCTGTCAGCGTCCAGACGAGCGCGTACGTGCCCATGAACGCGACGACCCGCGCGGCCTTCCCCGCCGTCGTCGTCCCCTCGAGCGTCTTGTAGTAGAGTCTGAACAAGGGCACCGACGACGGGTACATCATCGCGATCATCATCACGCCCCACATGGCCACGTAGAGGCCGGTGCCGGTGAGTCCGTTCGACAACGCCGTCAGCTCCGGCACCCCGGGATCGGCCATCTGCATCCGCACGTCCACGGCGCCCCCCGTCGTCGGGAGCCGGCGAGTGACGATCGCGAGCCAGGCCAGCAGCGCGATCACGTAGGTGACGAGCGCGACGGCCGGGACGTCGTCACCGGGGAACCGCTTTCGGAACGAGTCTCGGAGATGCATGGAAATCGGACCGCGATCAGGCGTTCGCGAGCTCGAAATCCCCGAGGAACGAGTTGTTTCCCGAGACGTCCCACTCGAACGCGTCGTCGTAGGAGACGGTCGCGGTGGTCGATTGACCCATGCTCATTTCGAGCGTCTCCGTGAGCGGATGAGGTGAGATCGCGCCGAGATCACCGTTGAAGCCGTGTTTCCCGACCGCCTCCGTGGAGATGGCGTCGCCGACCTCGACCGAGAAGTTCGCGCCGTCTCGGGAGAAGGAGACGGGAGCGGTCGCGACGTCGGCGCTTTCGATATGGGCGTCGGCCGCCGCGGCGAAGATGCCGCCCGCTCGGCCGAGGTAGATGTCCTCGATCGCGGCTCGCTGCTCTTCGACGGCGGTTTCGTCGACGATGAGCACGACGTTCCAGGCGGTCTCCGGATCGAACATGACCCCCTCATCCGTGCGAATGAGCAGCGCGACGTCGAGTCCGCTCAGGTCGACGTCGCCGTACCGACCGTCCTCGATGTGAAACACGAACGAGCCCGTACAGACGCCGCCGTCGGGACGCTCCATCGCGATGCATTGACAGATGACGTCGCAGTTGCACGCTTCGACGTAGTCACCGGAGATCGACCACTGTTGTGTCATTGGTGAACACCGAACGCCGGTACACCGGTAGACACGATAAAGATTCCTAACGAAAGATCGTGATATTCAGGGTCGTCGGACAGTCTCGCCCGAGCGGACGCCCTACGCCGGCAGCGCCGACTCGGGCACCGTCCCGTCCTCGTTCCACCCGCGGACCTCGTAGTACGACTCGACGGCGTCGTCGAGTCCGGGGAGCTCCTCTTCGTACGGCAGTCGGTCGTCGTCGCCGTCGATCCCGCGCCGGTTGTTGAAGTGACGCTCTAAGGTCACCGTCCGCGCGCCCGCCGCGAGCAGCTCCTCGAAGTCGGCGTCGAAGAGGAGCTCGTAGCGCTCGGGCGTCATGAAGTCCCGCGAGAACTTGCAGACGACGCCGCTGTCGTTGAGCGCCATCAGGTTCTCGCGCTCGACGAGCCGCTCCGCCTTCCCCTCGAACCCCGCGGGCTCCATCGCCTCGTCCTCCTCAACGAGGGGGTACTCCACGGAGTAGAACGTCGCGTACATGTGGTCTGCGCCGCGGTTCGCGACCGCGTACGAGAGCGCCTGCCCGTGGAGGAGCCGCCCCTCGTGGGCCGCGAAGTCCATGTTCTTCACCGACCAGTTGCCGACGCCGAGTTCCTCGTGGATCCGGCCGATCCCCTCCGCGAGCTGATCGCCAACCCCGTCGCGGTGGGCGGTCTTCTCGACGAGGTCCCAGATGAGCTCGCGGTTGCCGAACTCCTCTTCGGCGGCGAGGTAGGCGGCGATCGTGTTGCCCGCGGAGATGGCGTCGAGCCCGTACTCGTCGCAGAGCCGGTTCGACTCCATCACGTCGACGATATCGTCGACTCCGGAGTTCGAGCCGAACGCCATCGCCACCTCGAACTCGGGCCCCTCGGTCTCGACGCCGCGCGCCTCGTCGCGGGTGGGGAGCTTGCAGGCGAACGCGCACGCCGAGCACGTCCCCTTCTTGTACTTCTTCTCCGCGACGGCGGCGCCGTTGATCCCCTCGACGCCCTCGAAGGAGCGCTCGGAGAAGTAGTACGACGGCAGCCCGTCCATCTCGTTCGCGAGGTCCATCACGGCCACCGTCCCCTGCTCTTTCATGATGTGGTCCTCGGTGGCGGCCTCGCGGTGAATGTCGTTCGCGGTCGCGTCGATGGAGAGCTCGGGCGCCGAGTCGCCGCCGAACGTGACGGCCTTGACGTTCTTCGCGCCGAGGACCGCCCCCAGCCCGCCGCGGCCGAACGCGCGCTCCTCGGTCGTCATGATCGACGCGAACCGGACCTCGTTCTCGCCCGCGGGCCCGATAGCCGCCGTCCGGTCGCTGGAGATGTCGTGCTCCTCGTCGAGGTAGCCGGCGGTCTCGGAGATCGTCGCCCCGGCGAGCTCCGGCACGGCCTCGAACTCGACGCCGTCGTCGCGCACGTGGACGACGACCAGCTCGTCGCTCGCGCCCGCCAGCTCGATCGCCCCGTACCCCGTCGCCGCGAGGTGGCGCGACACGAAGCCGCCGGCGTTCGACGACAGCAGCCCGTCCGTCAGCGGCGAGAGCGCGGTGCAGTTCGTCCGCCCCGTGAAGCTCATCTGGGACGCCTGCATCGGCCCGGTGGTGAACACGGCGCGGTTCTCGGGGCCGAGCGGGTCCGCGTCGAACGGGATCCGCTCGTGGGCGAGGCGCGTCGCCACGCCCCGTCCGCCGATGTATCGCTCCTGGACCTCCGTGATGTCCGTCTCGGCCGTCGTCCGGTCGCCGACGTCGATCGACAGCAGCGGCCCGGTACTGTGAAGCATGTCCGATCATCCGTGGACGCGGTACAAAAAACCGAGCCAACCCGTCCGAATTGAGGGTTTCACGCCCTCTCGGCCGCACTCACGAGACATCTCGTGGGGCGTCTGAGCGGCGCTTCGGGGCGAATTCACGGGATACGCGGGGAAGATGTACACAGTATCTGTTTTTAATGTACACGATAAATTTATACTGCTGCTGGCTGATCCCCTTCGTAGACGCCCTGTTATCATGCCACGGGAACACATCTTCGACGAGGCCGAGTACGAGCGGCGGGTGGCTCGGACGAAAGAGCGGCTGCGCGAGCGCGACCTCGACGCGATCGTCGTCAGCGACCCGGCGAACATGAACTACCTGACCGGCTACGACGGCTGGTCCTTTTACGTCCATCAGGCGGTCGTGGTGACGCCCGACCGCGACGAGCCGATCTGGATCGGCCGCGACATGGACGGCGACGGCGCGCGGGCGACGACGCACCTCGCCGAGGAGAGCGTCCGCGCGTACAGCGACGACCACGTGCAGTCGCCCCGCGACCTCCACCCGATGGACTACGTCGCCGGCGTCCTCGAGGAGCTGGGCGTCGCGGACGGGCGCGTCGGACTGGAGATGGACGCCGCCTACTTCACCGCGAAGTCGTACACCCGCCTGCAGGGGAACCTCCCCGACGCCGAGTTCGCGGACGCGACGCTGCTCGTCGGCTGGATCCGCGTCCGGAAGTCCGAACAGGAGCTGGAGTACATGCGGCAGGCCGCGCGAATCTCCGAGAACGCGATGCGGGCCGGCCTCGACGCCGTCGGCGAAGGGGTCCCGGAGTACGAGGTCGCCTCCGCCATCTACCAGCAGCTGATCGACGGGACCGACGAGTTCGGCGGCGACTACCCGGCCATCGTCCCGCTGATGCCGTCGGGCGACCACACGGGGACGCCGCACCTCACGTGGACGGACCGGCGCTACGAGGACGGCGACCCGGTCATCATCGAGCTCTCCGGCTGTCGGCACCGCTACCACTCGCCGCTCGCCCGGACGACGTTCGTCGGCGACCCGCCGACCGAACTGCGGGAGACCGCCGACATCGTGGTCGAGGGACTGGAGGCTGCGCTGGACGCCGCGGAGCCCGGCGTCACCTGCGAGACCGTCGAGAAGGCGTGGCGCACCACGATCGAGCGGTACGGGATAGAGAAGGAGGACCGCATCGGCTACTCGATGGGGCTCGGCTACCCGCCGGACTGGGGCGAGCACACCGCGAGCATCCGCCCGGGCGACGAGACGGTCCTCGAGGAGAACATGACGTTCCACATGATCCCCGGCATCTGGACTTCCGAGGTCGGTATGGAGATCAGCGAGACGTTCCGCGTCACGTCCACGGGCGCTGAGACGCTGGCCAACTTCCCCCGCGAGCTGTTCACCGCCTGACCGGGCTCTCCCCGGGCGACCGCACCCCTCCGATCAACCGTCCGCGTCCGGCGTGACGACCGCGTTCTCCAACTCGCCGCCCTCGTCGAGCGCCGCGACGTTGGTCGCGACGATGTCGGCCAGCCGGTCCCAGTGTTTGGGCGTGTGACCGCCGGTGTGCGGCGTGATCAGGCAGTTCTCTAAGTCCCAGAGCACGTGGTCCGGCGGGAGCGGCTCGGGGTCGGTCACGTCGAGCGCGGCGCCGCGAACGCTCTCCGTCTGGAGCGCGGACACCAGCGCGTCGGTGTCGACGAGCCCGCCGCGGGCCGCGTTGACGACGACCGCCTCGGGCGGGAGCGTCGCCAGCTCCGCCTCCCCGACCATCCCGCGGGTCAGGTCGTTGAGCGGGCACGCGAGCACGACGTAGTCGCTCCGGGCGAACGCCGCGTGGACGTCGTCGTCGTCGAAGCCCAGCACCTCGTCGGTGGGGCCGCCCTTCTCCGGCGTGTAGCGGATCCCGATCGTCTCCACCTCGAATCCCTCGAGCCGCTGGACGACCGCCTGCCCGATCGAGCCGAGCCCCACGACGGTGACGGTGCTGTCGGTGAACTCGCGCGACTGGAAGTGGCGCCACTCGCCGTTCCCCTTCCGGCGGAACCCCTCGTGGAGGTCGCGCGCGAACACGAGCATGTTGGCGATCGACTGCTCGGCGATGCCCGGCGCGTGGATGCCGCCCGCGTTCGTCACGGTCACGCCGTGATCGCGGAGCGCGTCGGTCGGCACGTGGTCGGTGCCGGCGAAGGTGCACGCGAACAGCTCCAACCGGTCGGCGCGCTCGAGGAGGTCGGCGTCGAGCGTGATTCCGGTCACGACCCGGGCCCGCGGCACGAGGTCGCGCTCCTCGGCGGGCGTCCGGGCGAGCGCGACGGTTCGGTCCGGGAGGCGCTCGCGGAGCGCCTCGGCGTACGACGCCATCGACAGGCCTTCCGTCCCCTCGCGCAGCACGACGATGTCGGGATCTGCGGTCTGGTCTGAGCTCATGAGCGGTGGGCGCGTCGGAACGACGCGTTGACCGATTATTGTGAGGGGGTTTCTTAGCCTTTTGTGTATCTCACGTACACGACAATTGTGTACAATCAACTACGCTTAAGAGGGTCGAGTGAGAGAGCCACTCGCATGAACGAACCGATCCGCGATCGGCTCGCCAGCGTCCGCCGACGATTCCACCGGCATCCGGAGCCCGCGTGGCGCGAGTTCCTCACGACGGCGACGCTCGTCGAGGAGATCCGATCGATCGGCGTCGACGAGCTCGCGATCGGTCCGGACGCGTACGACCCGGCCGACCGCATGGCCGTCCCCGACGCCGACTTGGGACCGTGGATCGAACGCGCCCGCGAGCACGGCGCGGACGACGAGCTGCTCGACCGTATGACCGGCGGGAACACGGGTGCCGTCGCCGTGCTCGACCGCGGCGAGGGTCCCGCGATCGGACTCCGCGTCGACATCGACGGGCTGTTCATCGAGGAGTCGACCGACCCCGACCACGACCCCGCAGACGAGGGGTTCCGCTCCGAGATCGACGGGACGATGCACGCCTGCGGTCACGACGTCCACATGACGTGGGGGCTCGCGGTCCTCGAGGCGATCGCCGAGAGCGACTTCTCCGGGCGGCTGGTCGTCTTCTTCCAGCCGGCCGAGGAGACCGGCGGCGGCGGCCACCTCATGGCCGAGAGCCGGTTCGCGGACGGCCTCGACTACCTGCTCGCGGTCCACGTCGGCCTCGACCACCCGACCGGCGAAGTCGTGGCGGGGATCGAGAAGCCGCTGGCGATGGCGCACCTGGACGCGACGATCGAGGGCACGTCGGCGCACGCCGGCAAGGCGCCAAACGAGGGCGACAACGCGATGCAGGCGATGGGGACGGCGATCGTGAACGCCTACGGAATCGCCCGGCACGCCGACGGGATGACCCGGGTGAACGTCGGGAAGGCCGAGGCCGGCACCGCCAGCAACGTCATCGCGGAGCGCGCGCACATGGAGGCCGAGGCGCGCGGCGAGACGACCGCACTGAAGGAGTACATGAAACGCCGGTTCGAGACCGTCGTGCGATCGGCCGCGACGATGCACGGCTGCCGCGGGACCGTCGACGTGGTGAGCGAGTCGCCGCGCGCCGACAGCGACCCGGAGCTGCAGGCGCTGGTGAGCACCGTCGCCGAGGGGGTCGACGGGATCGACAGCGTGCTCCCGGCGGCCGACTTCGGCGCGAGCGAGGACGCGACGTTCCTGATGGAGCGCGTACAGGAGGAGGGCGGGCTGGCGACGTACCTCATCGTCGGCACCGACCACCCGACGAGCCACCACACCCCGACGTTCGACGTCGACGAGCGGAGCCTCCGGCACGGCGTGGACGTCCTGGTCGGCGCGATCCGAGACCTCGAACGGCGGCACCCCGTGGCGCGGGCCGAGACGCCCGGAGACGCGAGTCCGACTCTCGAATGACCGACGGCGACACCGCCGATACAGACTCCGGAGGCGACGAGCCGGACGCATCACCGATCGTCACGCGAGCCGACGTTGAGGACGCCCGGCGCCGGCTCGACGACGTCGTGCATCGGACGCCGCTCGACACCTCGCGCACCTTCGCCGAGATGAGCGGGGCGGACTCGCTGGGGCTCAAGCTCGAACAGCTCCAGCGGACCGGCTCGTTCAAGATCCGTGGGGCGTACAACGCGATGGCGCGGCTGTCCCCGGCCGAGCGCGAGGCCGGCGTGATCGCCGCCAGCGCGGGCAACCACGCGCAGGGCGTGGCGCTCGCGGGCGACCTCCTCGGGATCGAGGCGACGATCGTCGTCCCCGAGGTGACGCCGGCGGCGAAGATCGCGGCGACGCGGGGGTACGGCGCGACCGTCCTCGTGGAGGGCGACATCTACGAGCGCTCCTACGAGCACGTCGTCGAGCGCGCCGAGGAAACGGGTGAGACGTTCGTCCATCCCTTCGACGACCCGGCCGTCATCGCGGGGCAGGGCACGGTCGGTCTCGAGCTGCTGGAGCAGTACCCCGCGATGGACGCCGTGCTCGTCTCGATCGGCGGCGGTGGGCTCATTTCGGGGGTCGGGACGGCGGTGGCGGCCGCGGACCGCGACGTCCGGGTGGTCGGCGTCCAGCCGGAGGGCGCGGCGCACGCTGGCCCCTCGCTGGAGGCCGGCGAGGTCCGGGCGCTCGACGGCGTCGACACCGTCGCCGAGGGGATCGCCGACACGCGGCTGTCGGAGACCACCCTCGCGGTCGCGAGCGAGGTCGTCGACGAGGTTGTGACCGTCTCCGACCGCGAGATCGCCGCGGCCGTTGCGCTGCTGGCCGAGCGCGAGAAGGCGGTCGCCGAGGGCGCCGGCGCCGCGCCGCTCGCCGCCGCGCTCTCGGACCGGCTGGACCTGTCCGACTCGAACCCGGCCGTCGTCGTGTCGGGCGGGAACGCGAACCTCACCGACCACGCTGAGCTCGCGCGGACCGGACTGTTCGAACTCGGGCGCTACGCGGAGGCGCGGCTCGCGCTGACGGGGTGGCCGGCGCGGGTCGGCGACGTGATCGAGGCGGTGACGGCCGAGGGCGCCGAGCTCGACGCGCTGGAGCGTGCGCGGCGAGCGGGGACCGACCACCCGAACCGCACGCCCGTGACGATCGGGATCGAGGGGCGCGACGCCGACCACCTCGATACGGTGCTGACGGCGGTCGCTGAGATCGATGGTGTGTCGGTCGTCGAGCGAACGGTCGGCGACGGGATTTGAGAAAATCAGCAGCGAAGCCCGCACCCCCGATTCGGCCCCTCAGTTCGCCGCCGCGCTCGCGCTGACGGCGTCGACCGCGTCGAGGAAGATCCCCGTGCCGAGCGCGATCTCGCGTTCGGTCGCGTCGAGCGGCGGCAGCAGTCGGATCGTCTTCTTCCCGCAACCGAGCGTGAGGAGGCCGCGGTCGAGGGACGCCTCGACGACGGCCGAGCGTCGCTCCGCCGTGTCGAACTCCACCGCGAGCATCAGCCCCTTGCCGCGGACGTCGACGACGGTGCCGGGCGCGTCGTCGCGGAGGAGCTCTCGCGCCTGGCGGCCCCGACGGGTCGCGTTGGCCAGCAGGTCGTGTTCCTGAATCGCCTCCAGCGTGAACGCCCCCATCATCGAGCCGAGGAGGTCGCCGCCGCCGAACGTCGAGCCGAGGCGGTTCTTCTCCGAGGGGAACACCTCCGACCGGGAGATCGTCGCGCCGACGCGCAGCGCCTTCGCGCTCGCGATCACGTCCGGCTCGATGGCGTAGTGGTCCGACGCCCAGATCTCGCCCGTCCGACCGACGCCCGACTGGATCTCGTCGACGACGAGCGGGATGTCGTACTCGTCGGTGACGGCCGCGACCTCGTCCATGAACGCCTCGCTGGGGAAGCGGTAGCCGCCGACGCCTTGGATCGGTTCGAGCGTCAGGAAGGCGATCTCCGCGGGGTCGACGTGGCCGCCCTCGGGCGCGAGCATGCTCCGGAGCCGCGAGCCGCCGGCAGCGAAGAAGCCGCAGTCGCAGCTCGCGGCGTCGCAGCCGCGGTCCGCGCAGAACGGCACCGTCTCGATGCCGCTGATCTCGGGGTATCGGCGGGTGTACACGTCCTTCGACTTGGTCAGCGACAGGGTCCCGAGCGTGCGGCCGTGGAAGCTCCCGTCGAAGGCGACGCCGTACTTCGCGGGCGCGCGGTGGTCGTGCGTGATCTTCATCGCGTTCTCCATCGCCTCCGCGCCGGAGTTCGAGAGGAAGACGGTGTCCATCCCGTACTGGCTGGAGACGTCGGTCAACCGGTCCATGAGGTGGCTCGACCCCGGGAAATCGGCCTCCTCCGGGCTCGGACCGGAGCCGAAGTACATGTCCTGGCCGGCGATCTTCATCGGCTCCACGAGGTCGAACTCGCGGAGCTTCGAAAGCACCTTCTCGTTGTTGTAGCCGAGCGGCGCGGCGCCGATGTGACAGGTGAAATCGAGGAGGACGTTGCCGTCGACGTCGGTGACGAAGGGCCCGTCGGCCTCGCGGGTCACGTCCCAGACGAACTCGTGGGAGTACTCGCTGGGCGCGGAGTGCGACTGATGGAACTCGACCCAACGCTGCGCGTTCGGGCCGGGGAGCGCGTCCGCGGCGGGTTCCGCCGTATCCCTATCCATACACAGATTATGTATACACCGTACATTAAAACTTGGTATAAATCGGGATGAGCGGGCCGCGACGGCTCTCAGTCGTCGTCCGATCCGGCGGACCGAGGCGAACTGGGTCCGTCGGCGTCCTTGCCCGATCCGTACAGCACGGTATCCTTCTGGAAGAGCACCTGGTTGTAGTGTTTCCCGAAGTCACGGATGAGCGACAGCATCGCGAGGAAGCAGACGAACGCGAACGGCGCACCGGTGATGATGACCGCGTCCTGGAGCGCGCTCGTTCCGCCCTCACCGCCGATGATCATGAGGATGGCGGCGGTCATGCCGAGGACGACCCCCCAGAAGACGCGGTTGATGTTCGACGGCCTGGCCTTCCCGCCGGTGGTCATCATCGAGACGGCCAGCGTCGAGGAGTCCGCCGACGTGATGAAGAAGGTCGTGACCAGGACCATGAAGGCGATCATGAACACCGTCCCGAACGGGAAGGCGTCGAAGAGGATGAAGCCCGATATCTCGGGCGTGAAGTTGTTGATGACGGCGCTGAAGTCCGCGACGCCGGTGTGGTGGTACTGCAGCGCGGTGCCGCCGACGATGGTGAACCACGGGATGGTCGCCGCCGAGGTCGCGCCGATGCCCGTGAACGCGACCTCTCGAACGGTCCGTCCCTTGGAGATGCGGGCGATGAACAGCCCCGCGAACGGGGACCACGAGAGCGCCCACGCCCAGTAGAACACCGTCCAGGAGTTCATCCACGACGTGCCGCCATCGCTCCCGGCACCGGTGTACAGGCTCATCGAGGTGAAGTCGGCGATCATTCCGCCCATCGCCTGTGACCCCAGCAACAGCAGGAACAGCGTCGGTCCCAGGATGAACGTCGCCACCATGAGGACGACGAACAGGATCATGTTGAAGTTGGACAGTCGGCGGATCCCCTTGTCGACGCCGAGCACCATCGAGACGGTGAACAGGAGCGTCATCGTGGTGACCACGATGAGGATCCCGATGTTCCCGAGGTCGATCCCCCACTGGTAGTTGAGACCGGCGATGAACTGGCTGCCGATGAACCCGAGCGACGTCGCTACGCCACCGATCGTCGCGAAGACGGCGAGGATGTCGACGACCTTCGCGGCCGGGCCGTCGAGGTTGTCCTTCCCAAGGATCGGCGTCAGCGCCGACGAGACACGGAGGGGGACGTCCTCGTAGTTGTACGCGAAGTAGGAGATCGCGAGCCCCATGATCGTGAACACCGCCAGCTGGGGAAGTGCCCAGTGGAACAGCGTCTGCTGGATCGCGTACGGAACCGCCTCGGCCGTTCCACCTTCGATCCCGAACAGCGGCGAGGGGTTATCGTAGTAGAACAGCGCCTCGGTCGGCCCCCAGAACACGACGCCCGCCGCGAACCCGGCGGAGTACAGCATCGCGAAGTACGACAGGAAGCTGTACTCGGGGTCCGAGTCTCCCATCTTGATCCCTCCCCACGGCCCGACGATCAGGAACAGCAGGAAGAGGACGATCAGGAACACGATCACCAACAGCGCCCAGTTCAGGTACGTTGTCACCCAGCCGTAGACGGTCCCGATCGTCTCCGTGACGAGCGCCTCATTCACGAAGAACGCCACGATCACGCCGGCGGTCAGCAACGCACCGAACGCGAAGACGACCGGATCGATCTCCTCGCGGAACTCGTCGAACACGCCCGAATCGGAGCCGCTCATGAGAGGCCACCTCCACGACGGCGACCACTGCTCGGTCCACGGTGCCTCCGCCGGTCGAGTACCATGCCACGTGCTGGCATGCACGGTGGATCGAAAGTATACACAATAAGTGTTTCTCAAAACGCGAGAATGTAACCGTATTATGTATTCTGTATATATGTTCAACACAATCTGTATCGATGACGTACGTTGGCGATATCAACGGTGTTTGCCGAAATATACTGGACGATCGAAGACATATAGCTGGCATACCCATAACATCGTCCCGAACAGCATCGGGACTTGGACGGTTCCGATTCGACTCCGAGCCGGCTCTTCGGCGAGCGATCGGCCGCCGCTCAGCCGTGTGTCATCGATATTCGTTACCGCGAAAGAGGAGATCGTCCCGCGCCGAGTGAGGAGAGAAGAGGCGGACGCCGTCGGCCGATCAGTCCGGCAGCATCAGTTAATCAGCTTCAGTTCGTCAGCTCTTCGAGCGTGCGCTCGTGGGAGGTCGCGCTCTCCGTCAGCTTCTCGGCGAACTCGTCGACGCGGTCTTTGATCTCCTCGCCGGCCTCCTCCGGCGAGAACGACTCCGACATGGTCAGCAGGCGGACGAACGCGCGGAGCTCCTCGTCCGTGAGCTCCGCGAACTCGTCGTTCTCGAGCTTCGCGACCACCTCGTCGACGTCGATCTGGCCGACCGGTTCGACGTTGAACTCCACGTTGACCATGCGGTAGTTCGACCCGGCGAGCCGCTGTTCCGCCTTCCCGACGCCCTCAGAAAGCATGTCCTTGAACGGGGTGTGGTACCCCATCGTGCCGAGGTAGAGGAACGCGAGCATGTCGGTGATCCCCTGCGTGTACGCCTCGCGGTCCTCGTCATCCGGGTCGAACACTGTCTTCCGGTCGCGCTCCTCCAGACATTCGAAGAGGATGCTGAAATCTAAGATCGCGTTCCGAACGCGGCGGCGGATCCGGTTCCGCTTCTGTTTCCGCGAGTGGTCCGTGTAGTCCGTCTTGCGTCCGAGCAGAAAGTCACGGTCGGAGGGCGTGAGGATCCCGCGAGGCCGGTCCGAGTCGGCCGCCGCCTCCAGCGACTCCGGCACGTCGTTCTGGCTCATGGCTCGAATACCGAGGGCCAGCGGATTAACGGTACTGGTCGTGCCAACGACTCCCCACCCGTCGACCGATCCCACCCCTCCCGCCGACGACCCGCTACGGCCGCCGTCGCGACAGTTCGACGAACGCCTCTGAAAGCAGATCGACGCCGATCCCGAGGCTCTCCTCGTCGACGTCGAACGTCGGGGTGTGGTGGCTCGTCGGGTGGTCCGTCCCGACGATGAGGTACGAGGCGAGCCCGCCCGACTCCTGGACCCGTCGCATCAGGTAGGTTGCGTCTTCGCTCACGCCGAACTCCTCGGACGGAATCACGCGCTCGACGCCGTCGACGTCCCACGCGACGTTGCCGACGACCTCCCGGAGCGCCGGGTGGCTGTCGACGCACGGCGACTCGCTGATCACGCGCGGCGCGACGTCGCAGTCGTGCAGCTCGGCGGCGGCGTAGAGGACCCGCTCGAGCTCGGTGCGCGCGTACGTCATCAGCGCGGTCGTCTCGCCGCGGACCTCCGCCTCGATCGTCACCTCCTCGGCGATGACGTTGCTCGCGGAGCCGCCCTCGATCTTGCCGACGTTCACCCGCGTCGCCCCGTCGCGGTGGCGCGCGATCCCGTACGCGTTCTGGATCGCGGCCGCGGCGGCCTGCATGGCGTTGGCCCCCTCGTTGGGCGCCTTCCCCGCGTGCGCGCTCGCGCCCTCGAACGTCGCCGTCAGGTGCGCCATCGCCAGCGGGCCCTCCACGCCGGCGACGACCTCGCCGGTCGGGTGGCCGAGCCCGACGTGGAGCGCGAACAGGTAGTCGACGCCGTCGAGGTGGCCGCTCTCGGCCATCGCCTTGCCGCCGCCGGAGATCTCCTCGGCCGGCTGGAAGAACACCCTGAGCGTCCCCTCGAAGTCGCTCTCCTTGATCGCCTCGATCGTGCCAAGCGCGATCGCGAGGTGCGCGTCGTGACCGCAGGCGTGCATGTAGCCGTCGTGTTCCGACCGGAACCCCGCCGCCGCCGGCCGGTGGTCGGGCTCGTCCGACTCGTGGATCGAGATCGCGTCCAGATCGACGCGCAGGCCGATACAGGGCCCCTCGCCCTGCGAGAGCGTCGCGACGACGCCCGTGTGGCCGCCCGCCGTCCGTTCGAGGAGGTCCTCGCTGACCCCCGCCTCACGGGCGCGGTCGAGCCACGGCCGGATCTCGTCGTCGTCCGGGACGGCCATCCGCTCGTCCGTCGCGAGCGCCTCGCGGCCGACCGCGATCTCGTCGACGCCGATCCGTTCGAGCTCCTCGACGACGCGGGCGGTCGTCCGGAACTCGCGCCACCCCGGCTCCGGGTGGCGGTGGAACGCCCGCCGGAGGTCGCTCAGTCTGGCTCGCGCGTCGTGGGACATCTGTCCGGAGGGAAAGCGGTCAGGCTACTTAACCGTAGCCGATGGCCCACTCTCCGACTCGCGCGGGGGGCTCTGTCACGGGTCGCGACGAGCGATCCGACCGGCCTCGCTTACTCCGCCGTCGACACCCGCACCACCTGCTTGCCGATGTTGTCGCCGGCGAACAGTCCGAGGAAGGCGTCGGGCGCGTTCTCGAGGCCCTCGACGACCGTTTCGCGGTGTTCGAGTTCGCCGCTCGCCACCCACCGCCCGAGCCGCTCGCTGGCCTCGCCGAACCGGCTCGCGAAGTCGCTCACGAGCAGCCCCTCCACCCGTGCCCGCGTCGGGATCAGTCCCGGGAGCTTCCGCGGGCCGGTCGGCGTCTCCTCGTCGTTGTAGTGGGCGATCTGCCCGCAGACGGCGACGCGCGCGTCGAGGTTCAACCGCGTGAACACCGCGTCCGTGATGGGGCCGCCGACGTTGTCGTAGTAGACGTCCACGCCGTCGGGTGCGGCCTCGTCGAGCGCGGCGCGGTAGTCGTCGGTCGTTCGGTAGTTGATCGCGGCGTCGAAGCCGAGCTCGTCGGTGAGCCACGCCGTCTTCTCGTCGGAGCCGGCGAACCCGACCACGCGACAGCCCGCGCGTTTCGCGATCTGACCGACGACCGAGCCGACCGCGCCCGCGGCGCCTGAGACGACGACGGTGTCGGCGGGCTTCGGCTCGCCGATCTCCAAGAGCCCGAAGTAGGCGGTCCGGCCGGGCATCCCGAGCACGCCGAGGTAGGCCTCGGGGTCGGCGACAGACGGGTCCACGGGCGCGACGTCGTCGGCGTCGAGCGTCGCGTAGTCGGCCCACCGCCCCTCTCCCGTCACGAGGTCGCCCGCGGCGTAGGCGTCGCTTTCGCTCTCGATGACCTCGCCGACGACGCCGCCCCTGAGCGGGTCGCCGACGGCCCACGGCTCGGCGTACGACTCGGCGTCGCGCATCCGGCCGCGCATGTACGGGTCCACCGAGAGGAAGCGGGTGCGGACGAGGAGCTCGCCCGGCGCGGGGGCGGGGACGTCGGTCTCGCGCAGTTCGAAGCAGTCCAGGTCGGGCTCGCCGGTCGGACGCTGGGCGAGCAGCCACTCGCGGTTGATCTCTGTCACGGTCGCCGTTGTCGACTGCGGCCCAATAGCGTTTGGACGCCAGCAGGGCGCGCGAGTTCAGTCCTCGCCGAGCGGGATCGACAGGCCGCCGTCAGTCCGTTCGACCTCGGTCCCGAAGGCGGCGGAGCGCTCGGCGACCGTGTCGCGCACCCACTCGGCGATTTCGGGGTCCGCGAGCGTCGCCGCCTCGTCGACGATCGCGGTCGGCTCGACGAACAGCTCGTCGAGGTCACCGTCGCGGACGACCAGCTCGAACAGCGCGCTGCGCTTGTTGTGGACGCCCTGTCGATCGACGTAGTCGACGTAGTCGTCGACGAAATCGCCCGCGTCGTAGACGATCGGCCGCCCCTCGTACACCTCGACGCCCTGGAGGACGTGAGCGCTGTGGCCGTGGACGACGTCGACCCCCTGATCGACGAGCCACCGCCCGAACCGCTCGTGGACTCGCCGTGGTTCGGTCTTCCAGTTCGCGCCCCAGTGGAGCGAGGCGACGACGAGGTCCGGATCGTGGCTCCGAGCGCTCCCGAGCACCCCTTCGACGAGCGACTGGGTCGCGGGGACCGAGGGGTCGAGCGTCGCGAAGGCGGTGCCCGGCCCGTCTCGCGTCGCGGCGAACGCCTTTGCCTGGTCGGTGAGGCCGAACGCCGCGACCGTGAGGTCGCCCGCCTCGAACACGGCGGGCTCGAGCGCCGCCTCGAGATCGGTTCCGGCGCCGGCGTGGGCGATGCCGGCGTCGCCGAGGTGGGTTCGCGTGTCGCGGAGCGCGGGCTCCCGGAAATCGAGGACGTGGTTGTTCGCGAGCGAGACGAACGAGGCCCCGGCGGCGTCCAGCGCCGGGATCGCGAAGGCGGGGTCCGACCGGAAGTAGTACACCTTGTCCGGCCACCGCGTGCCGCCCTCGGAGACGCAACACTCAAGATTGGCGACGAGCCCGTCGAGCTCCGCGAGGCGCGGCAGCGTCGACCCCCAGACCTGCGCGGGGTCGTCGTCGGCCCAACGCTCGTTGACGCTGCGCCCGAGCATGAAGTCGCCGACGAACCCGATCCGTGCGTCGACGTCGGGGGCGTCGAGGTCGCCGCGCTCGCTCTCGTCGCTGCGTCCGCCGGAGCGAGACGCGACACAACCGGCGACGCCCGCCAGTCCGGCGACGCCCGACGCCAGCAGGGTTCGACGGGTTCGCATCGCTCGCGGCTTCGGCCGGCGTCGATTTCAAGCCACCGAGTGAGCGCCGGCGGCGTCCGATCGCGATCAGTACTCGATCGCCGCCGAGTACCGGTCGAGCACGAGCACGAACGCCGCGCCTGCGACGGCCGCGAGCGCGAACCGCGGCGCGGCGGCCCGCCACGACTCCCCGCTCTCTGCGAGCCGGGTCGACACCTCGAGGAGCGGCGCCCGGAGCGCGCCGACGACGAGGCTCACGAGGAACGCGAGCGTGGCGGCCCGGGCGCGGGCGAGCGCGTACCGCACCGTGTGCGCGATCGTGAACAGCCCGACGACCCCGCCGAGGAGAAACGTCACAACGGGGGGGAGCGTCTCGACGAGCGCGTCGCTCCCGTTGCCCGTTAGAAACGCGGCGACCCCGTCGACCGCGCGGCTCACCGTCCCCGACATGTACTCGTACTGGCCGAGCACGATCAGCAGCAGCGACCCTGAGACGCCCGGGAGCACCATCGCGCTGACCGCGACCGCGCCGGCGACGAAGACGAGCGGCAGCGAGCTGCCGAGGCCGGTCGAGGCGACGCCCGAGGCGAGAAACGCGAGCAGGAAGCCCGCGACCGCCGCCGCCTTTCGTCGTGACGTGTCGAGCGTGACGCCGCGGAGCAACACCGCCGCGCTCGCCGCGATCAGTCCGAAGAAGAAGCCGTACGTCGCGACCGGCCGGGTCGCGAGGAGGTAGTCGACGCCGCTCAGCACGGTGACGACGGCCGTGCCGATCCCCGCGCCGAGCACGAGCAGGAAGGCGCCGTCGATCTCGTGGAACGCGGCGCGGGCGTCCGGAATATTGGCGGGCCGGACGCCGGCGAGCACGCGCCGAACGCGGGTGAGGTCGATCGCGGTGACCGCCGCGATCAGCCGCTCGTAGATCCCGACGATGAGCGCGATGGTGCCGCCGGAGACGCCGGGGACCGCGTCCGCGCTCCCCATCGCGACGCCCTTCAGGTACAACGTCGCCCACTCCCGGAGGCCAGCCATGGGTGGTTACGGGCTCACGCCTGTGGTGACGGTCGCGTCGACGGTCGCGTCCGCCAAGACCGGCGTCGTGGGCGCGAGCGTCGCGCTCTGGTTACCCGATCCGTCGCCGCCGTCGGAGCCCCCGTCGACCGGACAGTCGGGGTCGCCGCTCGGACAGTCGACGATCTCCTCTTCGAGTTCGACCGTCGCTGCCGCGTCGTCCGCGCCGACGACCTGCGCCTCGGTCACCTCGACCTCTCCGACGCGCTGCGTGGTGTACAGGTCGTCACCGGTCGTCTGCGCGGTGCTGACGGTGTACGCGCCCGTCGCGCGGACGCTCGTGTTCGTGTAGCCGTTCTCGGGACCGAACTCGTCGTAGCCGGTCGTCGAGTACGGCACCGTGAACTCGAAGTTCCCGTTCTCGTCGGCCTCGGCGTACTGCGTGTACTCGAACGTCTCGCCCGACGGCTTCCGCATCTCGACGGTCGCCTCGACCTCCTGGCCGGGCTCGGCGCCCGAGCCCTCGACCGTCGCGCCGGGGACGCGTTCGAACGTCTTCACGTAGTCGTCCTGGAACGCCGCGAGGAACGACTCGCCGAGAACGTCCTCGACGCTGGTCCCCTCGGGGACGAGCTGCTGGAGCACCTGCACCTGCAGCGCCGAGGGCGACTGCCCCTGCGCCTGCGAGGCGTGGACGAGCCGGTGGTGTTCGAGCGCGGCGACGCGCTCGGAGGGGAGCGTGCCGACGCCGCCGACCTGGGCGCTGCCGTCCTCCTCGACGTAGGCGCGCGCCGCGCTCATGTTGTCGAACTGTCGGACCGTCGTCGTCGGGTCGGCCGGCAGCGTGTTCACCTCGACCTGCTCGCCGCCCTGCGTCTGGGCGGTCCGGGTCTCCCAGTCGACCACCACGGGTTCGGGGTCGACCGCGCTGCCGTAGTGTTCGTACAGGCGGATCATCTGGCTCTCGTGGTAGCGCTGGGTGTTCACCTGCATCACCGTGCTGAAGCCGCCCTGCTCTGTCTGCTGGTAGAGGACGCGGTTGAAGTCGGAGCGCGTCTCGTTGCCGGAGTAGAACGTGACCGGCGCGCCGAACTTGGAGTTCGGCGAGGCCATCTGCCAGTCGACCATCACGTAGCGGGTGTTTTCGCCCTCCGTGCTCTGGCTCGCGAGGACCTCGCGTGATTCTTCCTCGCTCGGCGCGAGGAGGTAGTCGGCTGCGTCGCCCGCGTTCTGCTGGAACGGGTTCGCGTTCGGGATGCGCTCGGCGCGCGTGGTGATCCAGTGGCCGTAGTCCCACCACGACTGCACGCCGTACGCGCCCTCCGGGTACTCGAAGTCGCCGTCGGCCGGACGCTCGTAGGTGCCGTACAGCTCCATGGGGTTTTCCGCGCCCTCGAGTTCTCCGGGGGTGGGCGTCTCGTCGTTCATCCACTGCAGGCTGCCGTCCCACTGGGTGACGCCGCCGGGGCCGGTGTTCGCGCCGGCGGCCCAGACGGGCGTCGCCATCGCGACGAGCGGGACGATGAGGACGACAACTAAAGCGATGGCGACCATCGCCTGCCAACCCTCGACGTCGCGGACGTCGTCCAGCGAGCGCAGGCTGATCGCGTCGAGCGTCACCTGGAGGAAGTACGCCGCGCCGACCGCGACGATCACCGCGAGGTAGTAGTTGAAGCGGGTCTGCGTGAACGCCGCGCTCCCGATGAACGCCGCCCACACGACGAAGTACAGCTCCTCGGCGTCGTACTCGACGAGGAACGTCGCGCCGACGAGGAACGCGGCGGCGATGACGAGCCCGACCACCTGCCAGCTCACGCCGACGACACCGCCGATGGCGTCGTAGAGCTGGGGCACCGCGTAGACGGAGCCGACGACAGCGAGCGCGGCCGGGATGTACAGCGTGTGGTTGGGATCGTCGGAGCGGTAGAGGGGACGGGCGAGGATGTACAGGATCGCGGCGAGCGCGAGGAAGAACGCGAAGCCGTACTGCGAGAGAACGAAGTCGGAGAAGGCGGCGTTCTGGAGCGGGGGTTGGGCCTCGCCGATGGTGCGGAACTGTGCGGTGGCGCTGAAGCCGACGAAGTTCAGGAGATTCGTCGTGAGCGTCGACCACAGTGACGGGATCGCGAGCCAGACCATACCTGCGGACGCGAGAATGAGGCCGCCGACGGCCGGCGGGTAGGTGTCGACCTCGAGTTCGCGCGACTCCCACTGACGGGCGAGCCACGCGAGGAAGACGGCGCCGACCGCGACGCCGAGCGGGAGCACGACCTGGAGGAGCGAATACTGTGTGGTTTGGAAGGAAAACGTGTCGAGCGGGATCAGCTGCATCAGAGCCGTCACGCTCATCGCGACCGCGCCGGCGAACGCAACGGGTTCGGGGCTTCTCCCGTGATAGGTGTCGCTCGTGAGCTTCACCGCGAGGAAGACACCGGTGATCCCGACCAGAAGGACGCCGGGCTGCCACGTCCACATGTAGAGGCCGAGCCCGACGCCCGCGGCGGCCGCGTACGCGGCGGGGCGTTTGAGCGCGTCCCAGTCGCGGTCGACGACGAGCTCCCAGACGGGCGCCTCGCGCTCGGCGACCGCGAAGGCGACGAGGAACGCGAGGACGGCGAGGCTCTGGAAGAGCACTTCGGCGGCGCTGTGGTCCGGGAAGCCGACGAGGCTGTAGCTGAAGAAGGTGCCCGGGAGGAGCGCGAGGACGACGACCGCGGCGACCGCGGCGAACCGGTCGACGAGCCGGCGCGCGATGAAGTAGGTCGGGATCGTGACGAGCGTGCCGGCGAGGGGCGCCATGATGAGCATGATTTCTTCGGTGCTGCCCATGAGCGGCCGGGCGATGAACACGCTGACCGCCATGATGTGGTCCCAGAGGGTGCCGAACTGCCCCGCTTGGTTCCCAAGCGGGAAACCGGTCCAGACGTCGAAACCTAGGGTGTTCGGCCAGTTCTCGAGGAGATAGCTCGTCTCGCGGAGGTGATACCAGGCGTCGTTACCGCGGAAGTACACTTCGCCGTTTCGAACGAAGTTGCCGTACGAGCGGAGCCGTGTCCACAGCATGAACGCGAACGCCCCGAGGAGGATGAGGACGTGATACCACCCCCGGAGGACGTCGAGGGGCGATCCCTCGTCGTCTCCGACGGCGTCGGTTTGCTGACTCATTACACGAAGTCACTTCCAAAACCTCCATAAGGCTTGTTATATACCGATCGGCGATGGACTTGGACCCGGTGAGCGATCTCCGGAGTCGGCCGATTGTCGTTAAGCCAATCTGCGGGAGTCCAACGGAAAGACTCCGTGAAGATGCCTTTTTATTCGGCCCCGACAACAGCCGCGTATGAACGTGTTCGCGGCGGCCGCGCTGGGCCTCCTGGGCGTGACGGCCGCGCCGTACCTCTGCTTCTTCGGGCTGTACGCGTGGGTCCAACCCGAGGGCTCACCGGCCGCCAAGGAGCCGGCGGAACCCACGGTGAGCGTCGTCCTCCCGACGTACAACGAAGAGCGGATCATTCAGGCGAAGCTCGACGACCTGCTTGAACTCGACTACCCGATGGAGAAGGTCGAGCTCGTCGTCGTGGACTCCTCGACCGACGAGACGCGGTCGCTGATCCGCGGGTACTTCGAGAACGTGGACGCGCTCGATCTCGTGTTGATCGAGGAGGACGAGCGTCGCGGGCTCGCGCCCGCGCTCAACGAGGCGTACGAGGCCGCGCAAAACGAGATGGTCGTCAAGACCGACTGCGACTCGAAGCTGCCGCCGGACGTGCTCCGCGAGGCGGCCGCGAATCTCGCAGACGACGAGGTCGACGCCGTCACGGGACGGAACGTCGAGGTCCTCGGCGGGAGCGAAGTGGAGTCGGGGTACCGGGGCGTGCAGTCGCACATTCAGCAGTTGGAGTCGCATCTCGACTCGACGCTCATCTTCCACGGTCCCTTCTCGGCGTTCGAGAACGACGCGTTACTGCCGATCGACCCGAACTCGCTGGCGGACGACACGGAGCTTGCACTGAAGATTCGTCGCCAGGGCGGGCGGGTGGTGTTCGATCCCGCGGTGCGGTACAAGGAGGCGAGTCACTCCGCATTCGTCAAGCGTCGGAAGCAGAAGGATCGGCGGGCGATGGGGTTGATTCAACTGCTGGTGCAGCATCGAGACGCGGTCGGGAGGTACGGAAAGTACGGGGGGTTGGTGTTGCCGTTCAACTGGTGGTTCATGATCGCGTCGCCGTGGCTGCTGGCGCTGACGCTGGCGGTCGGGACGGTTGGCGCCGTGATCGCGTTCGGGATAGGAGGACTTGCGTTGCCGCTCGTCGTCGGGTTGTTCACGTATCTCGGACAGAAGGACGTGCTTGGTCCGGTGCAGGCGCTGTACTCACTGTTCGACACGCAGGTATCGTTGCTGCGTGCAAGTGTTGAGCTGGTGGTCGGTGACGCGGACGGGACGTGGGACGTCGACGCGGAGCTGCGGGAGGCGTTCGAGTGAAGATATTGTTCGTTACGCACCGGTACCCGCCTCGGACCGGTGGTGTCGAGACGCACGTTCGAGAGATCTCGACGCGACTCGCAGATCGGGGTCACGATGTGACTGTGTTCAGTGCAGACGCGGGGGATGACGTGCCAACTCGGACAACCGATGAGAGCGTTCGAGTTCGTCGCTTCCGATCTCTGAGCCCCGATGAAGCGTTCTATTTCGCGCCACAGATGGCAGCTGCCGTGCGTCGCGTGGGCGCCGACGTAGTTCACGCGCACAACTACCACGCGTTTCCGCTGTTCTTCGCGGCAGTTGGTATCACCGACGAACGGTTCATCGTGACGACTCACTACCACGGAAAGAGTGCAAGCGGCTTCCGAGATCTGCTGTTGTCCGCGTATCGCCCCTTTGGAAAGTGGGCGGTTCGGCAGGCGGACGAGATAATCGCAGTAAGTGAGTGGGAATGTGACCGATTGCACGAGGATATCGGTGTCAACGCAACCGTAATTCCGAATGGAATT
The DNA here is from genome assembly GCF_007671725.1 of Halorubrum depositum. NCBI lineage: Archaea > Methanobacteriati > Methanobacteriota > Halobacteria > Halobacteriales > Haloferacaceae > Halorubrum > Halorubrum depositum. Next base: position 611,160 of record NZ_VCNM01000002.1, read on the forward strand.
AATGTCGATCGGTTCGCAAATACGGACCCTGAGAAGCGAGAACGACCGTACCTGCTGTGCGTTGGGAGGTTGGAGGAGTACAAAGGGATTCAGCAGGTCATTCGAGCGCTGCCGGAACTTTCAGGATACGACTTGGTGATTGCTGGAAGCGGGCCATACCGCGAGGAATTGGAGCGGATTGCACGTGAAACAAAAGTAAGTGATCGAGTCCATTTCCTTGGATATGTGGAAGATAGGCGACTCCCTAGGCTATACGCTGGAGCAGAGGTATATCTCTCCCTCTCTGAATTCGAAGCGTACGGAATAACTGTCTCCGAAGCGTTAGCAGCGGGGACATCGTGCGTGGTGAGAGAAGCAGGTGCACTCAAGGATTGGCTGGATGGTCCCGCCGTTGAGGGTGTAACGGTCACGTCACCAGATGCGATATCCGAGGTCATCAACAAAGTTCTGGGACAAAATCCAGAGTGTGATGTTCCGTCTTGGTCAAAGATCACCGATCAACTTCTTACCAGATACCTCGATCAAGCAGAAGGAAACAGGCATAAGCACCGCGATAGTACGGCTCCCCATTCATGACCTCAGACGTATCTGTCGTCATCCCTTCTATCAAGGACAATGTACTAACAGTGGAGAGTATTCCCGAGGACGTTCCGGTGTTTATTGAGCGCGAGGGAACACTGAACGAGGCGCGCAATCGGGGCGTCCGACACGCGGAACACGACATCGTCGCTATCCTAGACGACGATATCGCCTTCACAGAATCCGTGTTCGATGATTTGGTTGGGATGGTCGACGAACAGACGGTTGTCGGCGCAGCTGACTGGGAATTCGGGCTTCTCGCAGGTAGAGTAATTCTGTTCCACCGAGATGTCTGGCGCGACGTTGGCGGATTCGACGAGCGACTTCGAAGCCACAACGGCGACACCGACTTTTCTATTAAGATTCACGACGCAGGCTACGACCTCGTTCGCTTCCCGCGTGAAATCATCAGACACGAGGAACACAGCAGGTCGATAACGACCCGGGATCGGGCTTGGCGGTTAGCCTACCTCTGCGGGAAACATCCAGAATATGCACCGCATCTCCTCGCCAGCACAGCTGCATATAACGTGGCGCAGTGGACCGGTGTCGATTATAAAATGATGGTTCCGAGGACAGTCATCGACGTAACATGGTCCGGACGGGACGAGGACTGAAACAAACTCGTAAGCGCGGAGTCTGCGAACAGATCAATTAAGACCGTCGGTATTGAGGCTTCTAATTAGAATGCTGATCGTGTTGGCCCTCGATGCCCTGGACCACGAACACGTGGAGCACTTCGGGTATTCTGAACTCAATCTGAACCAGTCCGGCGAGATCTCAACGTTCTCCTACATGAAAGACCAGCCGTTCACGCTGGAGGTCTGGCCGACAGTAGCGACCGGACTCGGTCCGAACGAGCACGGCTTGACTGGCTCGGGTACCAGCGAGTGGAGCAATCCTGCCCTAGATTTTCTCTCGAAGTACACCTCCAACCTTGGCGGCAACACCCGTGACAGACTCGGGCGCATCGCCGAGTCTGTGACCGGATCGAGTTACACCATCCCCGAAACGGATGCCAATCACGTCTTCGAGGGCGAAAACCGTGTCGTTCACAACTGGCCAGGCGTCCACAACTCCAAGGAACTCAAGCGTGTGTGGGACACCGCCAATCCTGACGAGGGCGACCAGACCGTCGCGGGCTTCGAGCAAGAGATATTCGGCATCGCCGCCGAGCAGTTCGGCTGGACACGTGAAATGCTTAACCACGGATTAGTTCTCGCAGGTTGTCACATTCACACGCTGGACATGTGTGGACACATTTACCGTTACGACGAGGAACGGTATCGGGCGGTGTACGAGCGGGTGGCCGAATGGGTGGCTGAAATTGAGTCACGGCTCGGCGACGACGACGAGTTGCTCATAATGTCGGATCACGGTATCCACACCGACTGGGACTCCGACTCGACGGAGCCAGGTCGACACTCCTACCGGGCGATGGCGGCGACGACGGCGTCAAAGAGTCTGTTCGATGACGTCCACGATGCCAGAGCGTGGATAGAGGAAGTCGTCGCCGAACACAAAGTCACCGATGAGGACGAAGGAAATGTTGATATTCCGACCAACCAGTTAGAGGACCTTGGTTACATATGACGCTCGGCGACTGGGTCAGTGAATCAGTCGAGCGAGTTCGGACCGACGGAACGGCCGGTGCGCACGAGTCAGCGTACGAATTCTACGTCGGCCTCTGCCGAAACATGGGGCGGCGGGTCAACTACGGCACCAACGTCTTCGAGGAGTCGTGGGACGTGCTTGTCATCCTTGACGCCTGCCGATGGGATCTGATGCGTGAGGTTGTGTCTGGCTACGATTTCGTCGACAAAACAACGACGTACTCCGTTGCAAGCAGTTCCGAGGAGTGGATGGAGAAGACATTTGGTGAAGTCGATAACTCTGACGTCGGGTACGTGACAGCGAACCCCTTCTCGCGGCAAATGTTGAACCCTAATGACTTCCAGCTCCTCGATGAGGTGTGGGAGTACGCCGTGGACAACGAGGTTCGGACCATCCCCGCCGACGCCGTGACTGACCGGGCAATACGTGCGCACCGTGAGATCAACCCCGACCGTCTCGTCGCTCACTATATGCAACCGCATTACCCATTCGTTCCGAACCCGATGGACGAGGGGCTCCCGCTTGAAGACTTCGGCGGCACCGACCACGAGGATGTCTGGGACAAACTCCGCCGCGGGACGGTCTCCCGCGAGGAGGCGTGGGAGAGCTACCGGGCGAATCTGGAGTACGTCCTCGACAGCGTCAGGACACTTCTCAAAAGCGTCGACGGCGATGTGGTCATCACCGCAGACCATGGAAACCTGCTTGGGGAGTTCGGTCTCTACGGTCATCCCGATTACGTGCCGGTACCGGCGCTGAAACGCGTCCCGTGGTGCCGTACGACTGCTGAGAACGAAGGGACGTACGAACCGGCAGAGTGGAGTAATAAATCCGTTAAAGACGACCGCGAGGAACTGCTTCGGAACCTAGGGTACCGATCATAAATGGACTGTTTGCCTTTGACCAGAGGAGTATAGCTCCGAGTTCATGCTGTTGTAAATAGAGACGAATCAAGTCCTTTTTATATTTTTACGACTACTTGCATGCCTATCTGTAACAAAAAGGCATTACTACCGATCTTGAATCAGATCGCCGCTGCGATTGTTGGTGGTATGACGGAGACCTCAAGATCAAGAAGGTTGTACCTAAGTATGAAAACACCAGACAGAGCTAGCTAAGCCCACTAAAAACCACAACAGGTATGACAAGAATACACACGGAGGCAAGCTGCTGACAAACCAGACATATTCGTGAATTACCAATCGTATCGTACTCGGGTGACGCAATCGTTTTATATGCTCAGATCTCAGTAGTTTGTAGATGGGCCTCCTCTCTCGGGGTGTCAAGATTCTCCGAACGGAAGGGTTACGCGGGTTGATCAACGGTTTCAGACGCTTTCTCTATTTTCGGATGCCGAACGGACGACTCACACTTCAGTTGTACTATCTCGCTAAAGGGAAGGTCTTACGCCGGTCTGAAAATGGATGGTGTCTCCATGATATTAGGAGTCGGAACCGGTTCTACTTTCCTCAACTACAGTCTCATGCCCTCCATACCGACCGGCATATAGAGTTCTTAGAGGAGACCTATTTCTCAGGTCACGGTGTGCAAGTGGAACCTGGCGATATCGTTTTCGACGTTGGCGCGTATATCGGTATGACATCACGAGTTGCAGCACGTCATGCCGAACGCGTATTTGCCATCGAACCGAGCCCGAGAGCACGTACTTCGCTTGCGAAAAACACAGAAGAGTACGAAAACATCGAGATAGTCAGCTGTGCTGTCTCCGACAAAAGTTCCGAACTGGAACTTCAGTTCGGCAACGATATCACAGACGACTCGCTCATCGATCCCGACGATGGTGGCTCCGGAGAAACGGTCACCGTCCCGGTAAAAACCATCAAACAGCTCGCAAACGACTTGGACGTGCCTAGCATTGATTTTCTCAAAGTCGAAGCGGAGGGGCTGGAGCCCGAAGTAGTGAGAGGCGCCGTCGGAGCTCCGGTTAAAAGAGTCGCAGTCGCGGGGAACGACGAACGATACGGCGAAACGACGTTTGAAGAGGTGTTCGAAATCCTGCGCGACGCCGGATTCGACGTCAACACGGACTCAGAGGATCTGCCGTATAACATGGTGTATGGAATTCGTAATGACGATGGGGGGTGAAGACGGCTACTTCACCGTTCCGAACGAATCTTTGGTTGGCAAAAAAAGAGTTCTACTTATATCCCAAGGCACGTAGCTTCTCGTCTACACTGAGACTAGTGCCTTCTGACTCGTTGACAGTGAACTCGCCACTGTCAGAGGCGGAGGTGACGACCCAAGGGACTCGTTTGAGCGTTGGGATAGGAACATACGAGGGGTGGTCGTACAGCCCAAACTCGCCAAGGAGGTTTCCATGATCTGCTGTGATTATAACCTTCTCTGCATCGATGTTGTTGAGAAGCACTTCAACGTTGTCCAACGCGTACCGGAGGTTATCCTTGTACTCTTCCCAGACTTTCTTTTTGGATACCTTTCCATCTTTGAGGTAATCCCATGCGGTTTCCCAGGGTGTATGGCTGTGATACCGAGGAATGCCTTCCCCATAGGAGCCGGTTTTCGGAACGAACGGCCAGTGAGGCTGCATGAAGTGGGATATCAGCCGGTCAGGATTGTACTTTCGGTACGCACTCACAGTCCTATTGACCATGTCTTCGGCGAGAATAGTTCCCTCCTCGTCGTTGAATGAGTGCTCCCAGACTCTGTCTAGGTAGAGTAGGTCTTCGGGTAAAACTCGATCTTCGGTGTGCAGATTTCCACTGACGAGAGCAGTCTCCGACATCTCTTTGGAATATTCTTGCGTGAAGGTCTTGTTGTGCCATTCACCCGAGCTACTCGCACAAGAGTAGGCCGATTCGGCAGTCAAGAAGTCATACTCGTCGACCACCTCGGCTATCAGGTCCGCACGACAGGCATCAAGAATAATAAGCAAGTCCCAGTCGTAGTCGTAGATTCTTCGACCGTAATTGACGTGTTTACCGAGCCTCCGCCACATTCCGAGATAAAGTTCCTCTGCCCCGGCTTTGCTGCCGCGAATTAATCCTTCCTCTCGTATATCGTTTTGGGCACCTTCTGCCCATTCGCGAAGCGTCATGCTAACACCTCTTGATAAATCTCATGATACTGCTCCGCAGCTGAACGCCACGTCATATTTGCAGAGAGATCATAAGCTGCTTTCTTTTTGTCATATATGTCATTTTCTAGTAATGTATTGAGTGTCTTCGCCATCTCCTCACCGTTTGAGACAACAAAAATCCCGTCGCACTCTCTGACCTCTTCGAAGGTAGAGAAACCACACGTATCGGTCACAATGACGACACAACCTCTACCAGCAGCCTCGATGGCAGTCGTAGGGTAATTGTCGTGTTCTGACGGGATCAGAACGATATCTGCCTTCTCAAAGTACTCACCGATGTCATCGACGTACCCGTGCAATCTGTGCTTCCACCCTGGGAACTTCTCTACGTATGTTGGATCTTGAATGCTGCCGCAAATATCAACAGTAAATCGGTCGTCGTGCGGATCCAAATGTTGTAGAATTCGATGAGTTCCCTTGATAGGCGCGACAAGTCCGGGGATAAGTATGTTATTACTCGCTCCGTTTTCGGGTGGCCGCCGGAAAGAGTCGTATACGCCCAAGGGAATGATTCGGTCGGGGTTCCGTCGGATGAATTTCTTGCTTTGATTCGCCACGAATGGACTGATAGCGACGAGTTTCTCCGCTAAGTGGTAACCTGGAGTCTTCAGGAGGCTGTATATGTTTGCCCCAATAAATTCGCGCGGATTAATTATCTGAGGAGACCACATAATCATCTGTAGGTCGGCAAAAATACCTTGTACGGTCTGAACATCGGAGCCGTGCATCAACCCAGTCAGAGAGTGAAACAGTTCGTGGTCGTTTGCTTCTATGAGTTTGGCAGCTCGTCGTTTCGTCCTAAAGTAATTCGGGACAGAGTCCAGCGATCCCGGGATAGCGACCGTGTGGGCGCGGGGGTGCTCGTCGTCGCCCGCTGTATATAACGTGACATCATGTCCGATATCTGCCAGTCCGTCAACGATACCTCGGGTCACCGCAGACGGGCCGGTTTCGGTCTGCTTCAGCGGTCCATAGATCGCAATATCCGTCATCGGTACCCTAGTTCCTCCAGCCGATCTTCGACTTTCTCATTGACGCCGCTGTCGACTTCCTCAAGAACGTCTTGCTCTTCGAAATCAAACTCCACTCTAGACTGCACCTTCTCTCCAGTCTCCAAGTTGATGCTGGTCTCCTTATCGTTCCATTTCATATGTTTATGCACATCCCCATCATCTTCGTAGTACCCCACCCAAAGCGTTTCAAAAAACCTTTTGTCTCGCTCGCCGATCCATTTTTTTAGCATTTCAGAATTAACCTCATTAAGGCCGCTGTCCATCGCGTACGCCGTCTCGGTAATAAACGACTTGTCGGCATCTCTCACGACATCCGGGAACTTCGTCAGGGTCGCGGGCGCGTCAACTACTTCGCTTTCTTTCTGACCGGGAGATTTCACCAGCAACGGTACGTGGAGCAGACATTCATGAGCACCGATCACGTGCTGTGCTAGCGTGATATCGTCGCGGAAACTATTCTCACCGAATGCCTCCCCGTGATCAGAGGTGATAACTATGAGTGTGTCGTCGTAGTCACCGCGGTTTTTCAATTCTCCGACTATCCTTGCAATCATTTGATCAACCTCAAGGATGCACCCATCGTAGAGACCAATAAGCTCTTTAAGTTCTGAGACAGGCCGCTTACCGGAAATATATTCCCAGTTTCCGTACGCCACGTCAGCCTGAATATCGTGCGCTTTCTGAGTGGACCATCGGTCGTACTCCTCCGATGGGCGGTAAGCGTTGTGCGTCTTCATAAAGTTGACACACGCCGCCCAGTCGTCCGTGCGCTCCTTGTGCCAGTCGAGAAAGTCTCGAACATAAATATCGTCGGGAGTCTTCCCGGCCATTGTCTCTCGGGTGAGCCAATCGGGGGCGAGGTCGGGATAGTCCCAGCCGATTTTCATCGCGGCCCCGTTCAGTAGCGATCGAATCGGTTGGTCGTCTGTGAGGGCCCGCTTGAAGGATTTTAGTTTCTCCCCGCGCATTCCCCCAGGATTGTATGCCTCCGGAAAGAGAGGTTCTCTGTAGCCTGAGACCGTATCGAACCCCCGTTCCAAACCTGTGTCCACACCTCCATTTATATACCCATTATAGGAAAAAAGGCCAGTCTCGTAGCCGTCCTCTTGCAGGGATTCGAACACGGAGTGTCCCCGGCGGAGTTTTCGTCCTTCATCGTAGATGCCGTGTTCGGCGGGATAGAGCCCTGTGAAGATACTCACGTGGCTGGGAAGGCTCCAATTGGCCGCGGCATGTGCGTTTGTATATAAAGAAGCGTCGTCCGCGAAGGACTCTAAAAATGGAGTTGTTTTTCGGTGGTAATCATGAAGACTCGTGTTTTGGGCCCGCAGAGAATCTGCGATTATCAAAAGTATATTCATTTTTGACGGAAAATAGGTTCCGGTGTATTTCAAAGACACGGTATTGAAAATTTGAAATCTATGTCGTGACTGTTTTTAAAAATGACTTGATAACGGTTCGAACCCTCAAGCTAATTGCGATTAGAACGACGAAATACAAGAGACCACCACTTGCGACGACTAGCAGGAGTGAGTACCAAGAGTCGATACTGATGGCCGTTGAGAGAGTTACAAGAACGGTGTACATCAAGACACCGGCGAGGACTTCTTGCAGCACTGTCTTCGATATAAATGGGATATCGAATCTAGTGAGCAAGTAGGCTGCAGCGACGTATTCGACGACACTTGCAACGACAGTCGCTGCAACAACTCCTAAAGCGCCGTATCGAAGTATCAGGAGGTATCCCAAGATAATATTCACCGTGAACGCAACCAATGAGATTTTCAGATTTGCGTTGTGGCGGTCCAGTCCAGCTATGATGTCTCCGAAGACCGTTGACTGTGTGTTGAATATCTGATACAGGGCCAGACCGATCAGGAGCACTGCTGCCGATCGATACTCAGGACCGTACGCCGTGACGACCAGTTTCTCGGGAATGGCCAAAGCACCGAAGAAGATCGGAATGGCAAATAGGCTCGCAAATGATAGAGAGTTGGTGACATCTGCAGTGGCGTCCTCACCGCGGCTTGCCAGATTGCTCGTTCTGGACATCATGATACTCCCGATTAGTCCCGAGACGAAAGTCGCTGGTACGACTAATTTGTACGCGACCTCGTAGTAACCAACGACACTTGGAGACAATAGCGCACCGATGAGGAATATATCGTATCTGTCCCACGCTTTTGAAACAAAGGTGTATGGTATACTGTCCTTAGCGAACCGGGCGAGAGACCAGAAGGTGTTGATAGTAGGAATATTAACACTAATATCTAACGACCAGAATATGAGTGGAACGGATATTAATGTTGCCAATCCGAGACCATAAGCCATCCCAAGAACGCCAATCCCGTACCACACGAACAACACCTGCAGAGCCAACGTGATCACCGACCGGAAAGTATCAATACCGGTCTGCCTTCCAACGAGACCAGTCGCGCCAAGAATTGATTCGAAGGCCGAATAGAGACCCAGAGACCCTGCTAGGAAGACGAGAACGTGGTAAGAGCGAGCAACACCAGTGTAATCGGCTATGGCAGTTCTGAATGGATACGCTCCGATCGCAACAAAGACGACAAGAAACAAGGGAAGTAGCATCTGACCGGCAATGATCTCACCCTTCGGACTTGTTAGCTCTGAGTACCGCTTTTTTGCGGCTACACTCCAGCCGTCTACTGGTTTTTTGAGGAACTCTGCGATCATGAGCAGGAGATAGTACCCGCCGAAATCAGATGCTCCGAGAAGACGCGCGAAGAGTATTGTTCCGGAGAATCCGATCACAGCCATTACGACCTTTGCTATCAATCCCTTGCCTACTTCGAAGCTAAGATTTACTTCAGACGCGTCAGTCATCAGTTGCGAGAGAAACTCACAGTTACACGTAGGTCAAGTGCTTGTCTATGGAGGGGATAGTCGTTCAGTGAGCTGCACAGGACAGTTGTATTAAATTCTTGTCGAGTACTCATTTGTATCCGAGGGCTTCGAGTTGGTCGCTCCGGTCTATTCGTTTATCCTGCCGGATCAAATTATGTACAGGTTCATAGCTCCCAGTGTCTTCAGCCACCGTCTTGATCCATGGGACGCGCTTCAAAGCAGGGAGGGGTACCCAGTCCGGGTGAGCATACATCCCCCACTCACCGAGTAGGTTGCCGTGGTCTGCTGTTATGAGTACCTCCCCGGACGTATTTTCGAGGAGTGTATCAACGTGTTCAAGCACGTAGTCGAGATTCGCCGCGTATCCACTCCAGACCTCTTCGCGGTCAACGTCTCCTTTCCGAAGTTTGTGCCAGACGTTGTCCCACGGTTGGCTGCCGAATTCCTGTCGCGGAAGCCCTTCATCCATCGGCTTCGGAACGAACGGGTGATGCGGTTGCATGTAGTGGACCACCAATTGCTCCGGTCCTGAGTTCCAAGCACTGATTGCCTGGTTGGTCACGAGGTCCGCTGGAATTGTCCGGACATCATCGTTGAAGCCGTACTCCCACACTTCGTCGAGGAGGAAGAAGTCGTCCTTGTCGAGGAGCGTCTTCGAGTACGGATTAGCGGTGACGTAGGCTATATCTGAGTTGTCGCGACCGGCGAATGTCTTCGAAATCCATTCACCCGAACTACTCGCTACAGAGTACTTCGATTGATCCGTCAGGTAACTGCGATCAACTTCTGGGATGAGATCCCAGCGGCAGGCATCAAGGACAAGGCAGATATCCCAGTTGTCTTCCCAAATGGAGGTTCCATAATTGTACCGTCGACCGATATTGCTCCAGGCCCCGACATAAAACTCGTACGCTGACTGCTTCGCACCGGACCACCCATTGTCTCGGACGCGACGTCCCGATTTCGCAACCCATTCACCGACCGTCATGCGTCCTTGCGAGTCTTCTCGTCGTTCGGATACTCCATTCCGTGGTCACGCGAGAATACCGTGTTCTCAACAACAGTGTCTAGCCGAGTGTCAGTATCGAGAATACCGCGATCTAGTATCGTCTTAGTACGAAACAATCGGTGCCCAGCCAATAAGTAGTCCTTGTCAGCCGCTCCAGCCCTTAGAACTCCGAGTTTGGCCGAGCAAGAACGAGTCGCATCTGCCGTCGATAACTGGAGGGCGGAAAGCCGCTCACTCATTTTGCGGGACACGTAGATGGAGTGATGCTGCTCCGACGAACAGACTCTCCTCTCAAACTGGTCAGCGGAGTTCTGGTCGTCATGTGCGAATGCGAGCGGCATTGCGCTGAATTTTCCGGCGGGTGGCATTAATCGCTTCCGATACAGTTATGTTAGACACAATACAGGACAGGGACGTACGATTCAATATAGTCGTTGAAGCCTTACTCTGTCTTCTTGCTACTCAGAGTCAGCCAATAATCCGATTCTGCAGTCGTTCCAGCAGATGCTCCTCGTTCATCGGAAGGTATTTTCGCTTCAAATACCGCCATGCTCCGCGCGAGTAAGAGTACTTCTCAGCCATGGCTAGTTCCCACACTCCTATCTCCTCAAAGAACGGAGCGTACCGCTTGGCCTTCTTCAGGTTGGGTAGGTTATGGTAATGCAGTACCGTCACCTCGTCTGGGACTCGCAATCTAAGATGTAGGGGGTAATTGTACCGGTTATCAACCGGCACCGTCCTGTACTCCTGTGAAAGGAGGCCGAGTGTGACCTGGTCAGCATGCCACTCGTAGGAGAGATCGGGATAGATTTGTTCAACAGCGTCGAGCCACCGAGCACCGAATCCATCGTTTGCTGTCAGAACGAAGCCCGCGTTCCAGTACGGCGGAATCGGGTTTCGGTCAAACGTACTCTTGTATCGCCACTCGGGTACTGGAAGATCGAGACGCCCCGCGAGCGATGTCCACTCGTCAAGAGACTGATTCCGTCGCCCCCAGTACTGGAGACCAACGTCGACGGGCTTCAAGAACAGATCGCCGGGTTGTTCGTGGACGGTTATTTCGTCGAGGACGAGTGTGTCTGTGTCCAACAACAGGAGGTACTCTTCGTCGGCGGCGTCCTCGGCCGCCGCCAGCGCGTCTATCTTCGTCGAGATTCCGTAGTCAGAGATTCGCTGCGGCCCTTCCAGGATCGTCCCGTACTCTGCGAGCTCGGAAAGGCGGTCAGGCGACTCCGCCTCGGGGACGAAAATGTAGATTTCGGAGTCCGGATTCGTTCGAGCGATAGAGCGGGCGAGGAAAACGCTCTGTTCGGCGTACTTGCCTTCTCCGGTCGCAAAGACGAATGCGAGGTTCTTCATGAGCGACCACTAGCGTCGGGGGACTTATCGGTGACGTACGAGCGACCGAGTGAACAGTCGACGACTCATTCCTTGTAGCCGAGGTTGCGCAGTTGTTCTTGTAAGTCCTCGTCGATTTCGACTGCGTCCGTAGTCCGTGCCGTTTCTCGAATCTCCGTTTCAAACTTCTCGACTGCGTCGATGTGGTTGCTTGCGTCAACGTCGGCGAAGACGTTCTCCCGTTCTTCGGGATCGGTCGAGAGCTCGTACAATTCCTCGGTCGAATCAATCGTATTGCGGATGAACTTCCGGTGGGGCGTCCGATGCATGAGACGAACCCTGTTAGGGTCCGACCCTGTTTCGGGACCCCACCCACCCATGACCGCCTCGCGGTCTCCATCAAACAGGTTCCAACCCCGATAGGTGTCCGGCGTGGGGACGTTTGCTACGTCAAGGAGCGTCACCGGGACATCATTGAGGCCGACGAGGTGGTCGTGCTGCCCGGACCCTGCAGCGTCGCCACCAACGATTAGGGGAACGTGAACGTGTTCCTCGTAGAAGCGGTTCTTGTGACCGAAGTTACCGTGTTCGTAGAACTCTTCGCCGTGGTCGGCGGTGAGGAGCCACGTCGTGTTGGTAAAGTGTTCGACGAGCCGCCCGATCTCGGCGTCGGTGTATCGTATCTCGGCGTCGTACAGATCGGTCAGGTCCGACCAGTCACGCTCGGAGAGACTATCGGGATTCTCCAGCACCTGCTGTCTAAGCTTGACTCCCCGGCGTCGAGAAAATGTCTCACCGAACAGTTGATGATCTTCGGGCGGGACGTAGGGATGGTGTGGGTCCATATAGTGCGCCCACACAAACCATGGCTCTTCTGCCGATTCGGTCCACTGGATGACCTGGTCAGTGAGATCCGTCGCGTTCTGGTAGTATGCGCCTACGTCGACACCGCCGTGCTCTTCGGCCTTGTCGTGAATCCACGAGAGGACATCGTGGACGGGTCCCGAGACGTTGTTCGCGACATACCGTCGAATTCGCGACGTGAGGTTGGGGTCTTCCTCTTGATCGCTATATGTGTCGAATCCGCGTGCGTATCCAAATTGGGCTGATAAATAAGGATTGGAGTGAAAGCCACCGGTCGCGTATCCGTTCTCCGACAACGGGACAGACATCGGGACCTGTTCCTCAGAGAGATGATCGAAGCCGCCGTATAGCATCCCGTGTGTTGAGGTCAAGATCGAAGGAAAAGAGGGACGCGTGGCGCAGGCGTGAGAGATTGCGTTGGTGAAGACGTCAGCGTCGGCCGCCAGTGTATCGATATTCGGAGTCGTCTCGCGGTTGTATCCGTAACAGCCGACGTGGTCGGCCCGGAGTGAATCGACCGTAATCAGCGCAAGGTTCACACCACCAGTCTAGGCTTGATCATCTTATTAGCTACTAAACTGCGGTGAAGAAGAGAACTGGCGGAGTTAGTACATCGACGATACGGGTAGTATCGAGAGGCCATGGATACGAGGGTAGGATATAATCCGTCTCATAATTCTAGAGGAAGGCCAATCAGGAGAACCAAAGCCCTAATGACTCCTCTCTAAGGACTCACATCCATGCAAAACAAACGCGTCCTCGTCACGGGCGGCGCCGGGTTCATCGGCTCGAACCTCGCGAACCGCCTCGCGAGCGACAACGACGTGATCGCCGTCGACGACACCTACCTCGGCACGTCTGAGAACCTCGACGACGACGTGGAGTTTGTCGAGGCCTCCGTCCTCGGCGACGACTTCCCCGCCGACGTCGACGTGCTCTTCCACCTCGCCGCGCTCTCCTCGCGGAACATGCACGAGGAGAACCCCCAGCGCGGCTGTCGCGTCAACGTCGAGGGGTTTGTCAACGCCGTCGAGCGCGCCCGCCGCGAGGGATGCGACACCGTCGTCTACGCCTCCACCTCCTCGATCTACGGCAGCCGCACCGAGCCCTCGCCCGTCGACATGGACGTGGAGGCTCACACCGCCTACGAGGCCTCGAAGCTCGCCCGCGAGCGGTACGCCGAGTACTACGCCAACCACCACGAGGTGGCGATGGCGGGCCTCCGCTTCTTCTCCGTCTATCAGGGCTTCGCCGGCAACGAGGAGCACAAGGGCGAGTACGCGAACACGGTCGCCCAATTTGCGGACGCCATCGCGAACGGCGAGGCGCCCGAGCTGTTCGGCGACGGCAGTCAAACGCGCGACTTCACCCACGTTTCAGACGTCGCCCGCGCCTGCGAGCTCGCCGCCGACCACGAGCTGACGGGCGTCTACAACGTCGGCACCCAAGAGGCGCACTCGTTCAACGAGATGGTCGCCATGATCAACTACGCGCTCGGCACCGACGTCGACCCCGAATACATCGAATGCCCCTTCGACGGCTACGTCCACGACACGATGGCCGACTACTCGCAGTTCCGCGAGGCCACCGGCTGGGAGCCTGAAATCAGCTTCGAGGAGGGCGTCGAACTCGTCTGCGAGCCGTATCTCGACGAGTAGCCGGTCGGAGACGAGCGGTTTTCTCGGTCCTCACGTAGCGTGACGAGGCTCGTTCGGTCGGCGTCTCTCTCATCCACCGACCTCGCCTCGCCGATACGCGGTCGGAATTCGACCGACTCGACGATCCGACGCCATCGCCACCGATTCCGACGATGGTGACGAGACCGATCGAATCGCGAGGCGCGACGACCACGCGTGCCACGACCCCTCGGTGAGACGCAGTCAGCGCGCGTCGGCGCCCCGGTCGACGAGCCCGCGCGCGGTCTCGAACAGCTCGTCGGCGTCGGCCGCGTCCCGCGCCTCGGCGGTGATCCGCACCAGCGGCTCGGTCCCGCTCGCGCGCACGAGGAACCAGCCCGTTTCCGTCTCCACCCGGATCCCGTCGAGCGTCGACACGTCGTCGAACGACTCCCGGGCGAGCTCCGCGACGCGGTCGACGACGGCCCGCTTCTCGTCGATCCGGACCGAGTCCCGGCGGATCGGATACGACGGAAGGTCGTCGACCAGCGCGGCAAGCGACCCCTCCGCGCCCGCGACGGCGGCCAGCGTGCAGGCGGCGAGCGGGCCGTCGGGACAGCGCGTCTGGTCGGGCCAGATCCACGCGCCGCTGGGCTCGCCGCCGAAGGCGACGTCCGGATTCCGCGTCTCGGCGGCGACGTACGCGTCGCCGACGGGGGTGTACGTCACCTCGGCGCCGACCTCGGCGAGCGCGTCGGCGACGAGGAGGCTCGTGTCGACCGGCACGGCGACGCGGTCGCCCGCGTCGGCCTCGCGCCGGGCGAACAGCGCGAGCAGCGCGTCGCCCGGAACGAACCGCCCGCGCTCGTTGATCGCCATCATGCGGTCGGCGTCGCCGTCGTGGACGACCCCGAGGTCGGCGTCGGTCGCCTCGACGACCGCGCAGGCCGTCGCGCAGTTCTCGGCGGTCGGCTCGCTCGGCCGCCCCGGGAACCGCCCGTCCCGCTGGGCGTTGAGCGTCTCCACGTCGCAGCCGGCCGCGTGGAGCGCGTCCGCGGTGACGCGTCCGACGCCGTTGCCGAGGTCGACGACGACCGACAGATCGGCCGGGATCGCGACCGACTCCCGGAGCGCGCGTTCGTGGCGAGCGCGGGCGCCCTCCAGCCGACGTCGGGCTCCGAGCTCGTCCCACGCCGCGAGGTCGAAGTCCGCCGCCTCCACGATCGACGCGATCCGGGCGTTCGCGTCCTCGTCGAACGCGCTGCCGTCAGCGCTCCAGAGCTTGATCCCGTTGTCGGGCGCCGGGTTGTGCGAGGCGGTGACGACGACGCCGGCGTCGGCCTCCTCGCGGACGACCGCGCGGGCGACGGTCGGGGTCGACTGGACGCCTACCTCGATCACGTCGCCGCCGCACTCGGTGACCCCGGCCGAGAGCGCGCGACTCAGCGTCCGCCCGCTCTCGCGCGCGTCCCGGCCGACGACGACGGTGTCGGCGCCGTCCGTCGCGAGCGCACGGCCGACGTCGAGCGCGAGGCTCGCGGTGATCTCGTCGCCGACGCGCCCCCGGACGCCGCTCGTCCCGAACATACCGCGGCTTCGCCGCCTGGCGAAAAGACGTTTCGGGTCGTGATCGGGGGACACGGAGCCTCGAACGCCGGTAGAAGGCCCCCGAGCGCGACATCAATAGTTGCGAACGACCGGCGCCCGGGCGTTCGGCGTTCCCGATCCGTGCGTGTTCCGTGATTCTCCGTTTTCCGGCTAGCGATTCGCCACCCGCCGGGCGAATCGGCTCTTGAGGGGCTCATTCGAGGAACCTGCGAATCGCCCGTCTATCTTATACGTGTTTGTGATCAGTCTACAATCATGTCGTCGCCCCCGTTTATCGATCCGGAGTCAGGAGAGCTAGACGTCCGGCAGATCCGAGCAGAAGCGGGTCCCCTCGCCGGCCTCATCGTCCTGTTCGGCGGTACGGCCCTACTGTTGTTTCTGATCACGCTTTTGGTCGGCGGGAGCACCCTTCTCACCGGATTCCTCACCGTCGTCTCGCAGTTCGTTCTCGCCGTCGGCACCGGGATAACGCTGATGTACGTCGTCGCGCGCGGGATACAGCTCTCGGACCGTTGAGCGCGGACCGCTGACGTCGGTGGTCGCGACGGGTCGGCGCTCTCGGCAGACCGCGTGTCCCTTCTCGATTCACACGATCTGCCCGATTCACCCGGCGACTCGCGCGATCGCGACGGCCTCCCGGTAGCAGGCGACCGCCAACAGCAGGTATCCGCCGACGAGGACCGCCCACTCGCGGCGCGTCAGCGACCAGTCTCTCGGGGATCGCACCCGTTCGAACTCCTCTTTCCACCGGGGCCCGGACGCCTGATGCCAGAGCATCACGCCGCGCGTCGCGACCACGATCGCGACTAACGCCGTGATCTCGGTGGGGCCGCTCCGCTCGACGAGCACGGCCAGCGACGGCGCGATACGCTCGCCCGTCCCGACGGCGAGCGAGCCGGTCCCCCAGACGGCTCCGTAGCGCGGTGCCTGGACGACTTGGACGACGTAGCCGAGAGGCGTGTTCACCGAACGGAACGCGTTCGCCGCGACGGCGACCAGCGAGACGGCCGCGTTCCACCCGAACAGCGTCAGGAACTCCCGCGGCACGCTGCCCGCGTACTCCGCGGTCGCGACGGGGTTCTCGCCGCGCAGCAGCCCCTGCGGGAGGAGGGCGTAGCTGAGGAGCCACGCCGTCGTGAACACGCCCGCGACGACGAGCCACAGCGAGACGAACCGGACGACGACGTCGTCGTGGTTGACGTACCGCCCGACTCGGGCGGACGCTCGACCGATCGGACCGGTCGCCTTCGGCGCTGTCATACGGACAGCCGGTCGCGCGCCCCCGACATATAGGTTCGCGGGGCGAGTGCCTGCCGCCGAACCGTGCGTCAGTGGCGGCTACCCCAGCGCGACCTGGACGAGCGAGAGCGCCACCAGCGGGACGTGGAACGCGGCGTGGGCGACCATCGCCGCCTCGAGGCTCCGCCGCCAGTACAGCCAGCCGAAGACGAGGCCCGCGATCGCGTTCAGGAGGATCGTCCGGGCGACGAGCGCCGGCGTCAACCCGACGGACTGCGCGAGCGCCGGGAGGTGACCGACTCCGAACGCCACGGCGGAGACCGCGATCGCGGCCCACATGACTCCCGATCCGGGGCCGTCGGACGGGCGACCCGTCACTACCCAGCCGACGAACGCGAGCGCGGACATGAGCCCGTATCGGAGCAGCAGTTCCTCCGTGACGCCGCCGTAGAGGAAGCGGACCGGGGCGTACGCGAGGACGGTCGCCGCGGTCGGATCGGTCGCCCCGATCGCGGACCGGGGCAGCTCTTGCGCGACGAACGGCGCCAGCGCGACGTCGAGCAGCAGGATCAGGAGGCCGCCGGCGACGCCGAGGCCGACGGCGACTCGGAGCTCGGGCCGCAGGCGTCGCCAGACGTCGGCGCCGCTCCCCGCCGACTCGGCGAGAAACGAACGCAGCCCCGCTCGCGGGGCGGCGTACGTCCCGACCAGACACGCGACGGCGAGCAGGAGCAGCGAGTTGACCACGGCCGACACCGCGAGGAGCGGGAGCGACAGGCCGGGCGGGACGGCCGTCGGCGGCGTCGTGAGGTAGACGTAGCCGCCGAGGGCGAGGACGCCGGGGACGCCGGCGAGCAGCGTCGAGCCGAACCGCTTCGCGAAGGAGGGGGTGCGCTGAGGCGGAGCCATACGGTGCCGACTCACCGCGCAGCGAGATAAGTCGTGTCGCCGTCGTCGCGCTCGCGGCCGTCGTTGCGCTCGCCGCCGGCGTCGCGACCGCTCACCGCGCCGGGCCGTCGTAGCGTCCCATTCCGGCGTGCAGCTGACCGTCGAGCCGCGTCCAGCCCTGTCGGTCGTCCGCGTAGACCGCGGGGGGTGTAGTCGCTTCGAACGCGTTGAAGCTGTTCGAGAGCCAGAACCCCCACTCGTTCCAGGCTTCGAACCGGATTTCATCGATGGTCACGATCGCTTCCGCCGGCGCCTCGTAGGTGGCCGCGGCGACGGTCGTGAACTCCCAGCACGCGTCCGACTCGTCCCACGCGTACTCGCAGTCGGTCGAAGAGACGTCGGTGATCGGTGCGAGGAACGACGCGTTCCCGATCGGATACCGCGTTTCGATGTCGTGGTCGACCGACCGCTGCCACGCGATCGAGTACCGGGTCGGGTCGGGCGAGAGCGCTTTGTCGGTCATGTCCGCGGGAATCTCGTCAGGGCCGATCTCGGCCCGATCGATCACCGACCCGTTCGGCGCGTACGTCCAGAGGACGTAGCGGTCCTCGCCGACGAGGCGGTCGACGTGGACGCGGAGCATCGGTCCGGAAGCGGTCTGGACGACGGCCGCGTCCCAGTCCGTGATCTGCGTGCCGTCGTCGCCGTAGATCCAGAGGTTCGACGCGGCGTCGGCTTCCACGTCCGCACCTGCGGGGAACGGGAGATGGAAGGTGGCGTTTTCGATCGTCGAGTTCGTGCTGATCGACGTCGCGTAGGAGTACGTCGACGTGTGAGAGTACGCGAAATCCGGCGGGAAGACGAGGAAGCCGACGGCCGCGACCGGCACGAGAACGACGACGAGGGCGAGCGCGATAACGAGCAGTCGCTTCGAGGAGACCATACGGAACGTACGTTCATATCAATCATAATACTATTGTGGCGCCGGATAGCACGCGACAGCGCTCCGACGGCCGTGAGCGCTCGAGAGGACGGCGGCGGTCACTCGGCCGCGTTCGGTTCCGGTGGGAGGCCGGCGTCGCGCGGCGTCGGCGGGTCGCGTGTCGCGAGGCGGTCGCCGCCGTAGACGGCGACGAGGAGGACCGCGATCAGTACGAGCGGGAGGGCACCGGTCACCTCGGCGAGCAGGTTCAGCCAGGGGTCGGGCACGCCGTTCGGGACGAGCGCCGCCGGGTCGGCGGGGTGGAAGATCCCCATGGCGTTGACGCCGGCGTGGAACACCGCGACGACGAGGACGCTCCCGCCGGTGCTGTTGTACATCCACGTCCAGAGGACCGACCCCGCGAGGATGGAGACCATCCAGAGGAGCTGCTGAGAGAGCGGCCAGCCGCCGTGGGTGGTCGTCGCGTTCAGGAACAGCGGGAGGTGCCAGACCGCCCACGTGACGCTGACGATGACGCTCGACGCCAGCGCGCTGTACGAGTCCTGCAGAACGGGCAGCATGAAGCCGCGCCAGCCGAGGTCCTCCTGGCCGCCGCCCCACACCGTCCCCCACGCCATCGCGAACAGGTAGATGAGGGGTGACTCGAACTCGGTGAGGTCGATCGGGCCGCCGGCCAGGACGAACAGCAGGACGCCGAGCGAGAGAATGATGAACGGAAGCCCGATCGCGAGCGTCCACCATCTCGCACCGACCCGCCAGTTGAACATCTGGCCGACCCACGTGCGGAGGCTCCCGCCGGCGGCCCAGACGACGACCGCGGCCCCGATCGGCGGGCCGAATCCGCCGAACCCGATCAGGATCGAGTGCGTCCAGGAGGCTTCCATCCCCGAATACGCGAGCGCGCCCTGGATCGTCCACGTGAACGCGTACGCGATCGCGACGAAGCTCAGGAGGCGATGGTGATCGATCCACGCGCGGACACCGGACATAGCTCCGACTGCGACCACGTCGCAGTTAACAGTGACCCCACTTGCCGAGGGTTCGACACTACCTTCTTCTCAGTTCATCTCGAAGCCGCTGATATGCCCGACGACGTCCTCGTCGCCTTCGACGGCTCCCCGCTCGCCGAACGCGCGCTCGCGTACGCACTGGAGACCTTCCCGGACGCCGCCGTCACCGCGATGTACGTCATCGACCCGGTCGACTCGGTGATCGACGTGGAGGCCGGCGGCCTGCCGGTCGCGGAGGAGTGGTACGACGACGCCCGAGAGCGTGCCGCCGAGGTCCTCACGACGGCGACGGATCTCGCGGCGGAGCGCGATAGCGTTCTCGACACCGTCGCTGAAGTCGGGAAACCGGCGCGTGCGATTCTCGACTACGCCGACGGCCACGGCGTCGATCAGATCGTTATGGGGAGCCACGGCCGGTCGGGAATCGACCGGGCGCTTCTGGGAAGCGTCGCCGAAACGGTCACCCGCCGAGCGCGGATTCCGGTGACGATCGTCGGATGATCGCTTCGACCAGCGTATCGACACCGAGGAGCGCTCCGAGGGACCGAGCGACCCCCCACAGCCGTCGGACAGATACGCACTGGAGTGCCTAACACGTGACATCAGACCAAATCGGCGGTGCCGAGAACGCGGCCGTCACTGAACCGTCGTCGCCCTCGACGTGTACCGTCCACGTCGAACGACGAGGCGGCCGCGGCGACGCGGGAGCGCGGGCGCTCGAACGTCATCTCGCGGGGCTCTCCGGCGTCCGCGACGTCGACGTCTCGTTTCGAACGGGAGACGCCCGGATCACCTACGACGGGAGCGTCATCTCGGAGGAAGCGATTCGAGACGCCGTCCGCGACCGGAACGTGTCGATCCGGGGCGACGCCGAACCGGACACGGACGGCGTGAGATCCCGTTCGAAGCTCAGGCGGGAGGCGACGTTCGTCGGCCTGACGCTGCTCGGGATGGCGACCGGCCTGGCGACGGGGTGGCTCGCCGGACCGCTCCTTCTCGAGTGGGCCGGCTACGCCGTCGCATACGTCTTCGGCGGCTGGTACGGGCTCAAAGGGGCGATCGAGACGCTTCGCCACCGCGCGGTCGACATCGACCTGTTGATGATCGTCGCCGCGCTCGGCGCCCTCTCGATCGGCGCCCCGTTCGAGGGCGCGATGCTGCTGTTCCTGTTCTCGCTGTCGAACGTCCTCCAGCACTACGCGATCGGGCGCTCGCGCCGGGCGATCGAGTCGCTCGTCGAGATGCGGCCGGACGAGGCGCAGGTGCTCCGCGACGGCGAGGAGGTCACCGTGCCCATCGACGACGTCGCCGTCGGCGACGTGTTCGTGGTCCGTCCCGGCGATAAGATCCCGCTCGACGGGACCGTCGCGTCCGGCGAGAGCACGGTCGACGAGGCGTCGCTCACCGGCGAGTCGATGCCCGTCTCGAAGGGGCCCGGCGACGAGGTGTTCGGCGGGACGCTCAACGAGAGCGGGAGCCTCGAGATCGAGGTCACGCGGCGGGCCCACGAGTCGGCCATCACCCGGCTCATTCACATGGTCGAAGAGGCGCAAAGCGAGAAGGCGCCGACACAGCGGCTCATCGACCGCCTCGAACAGCCGTACGTCCTCGGCGTTTTCGGGCTCACGATCGCGGCGATCGGGATTCCGCTCGCGCTCGGGAGCGAGTTCACCGGCGCGTTCTACCGCGCGATGACGCTCATGGTCGCGGCCTCGCCGTGTGCGGTCATCATCTCGACGCCGGCGGCCGTGCTCTCGGCGATCGCGTCGGGCGGGCGACAGGGCGTCCTCTTCAAGGGCGGCGAACACGTCGAGACGGCGGCGTCCATCGACGCGGTCGCCTTCGACAAGACGGGGACGCTCACCGAAGGCGACACGCGACTGACCGACGTGGTCGTGCGGGAGGCGTCTCGGACCGGGACCGGGACCGGCTCCCTCGACGACGATCAGTTGCTCGGCCTGTCGGCAGCCGTTCAGGCGCGTTCGGAACACCACCTGGCCGAGGCGACCGTCGACGCCGCGACCGAACGCGGTCTCGACGTCCCCGACGCGAGCGGGTTCCAGGCCACCGCCGGGAAAGGGGTCCACGCGACCGTCGGGGACGACGTCGTCCACATCGGGAACCGCAGTTACGTCGAGACCGTTCTGGCTGACCGGTCGATCGACGGATTGGACGCCGGCCTGGACAGGTTACGAGAGCTGGAAGCGGAGGGGAAAACGAGCGTGCTCGTCGTCCGCGAGAGCGACCGGAGCGCCTCGGTGCTCGGCTGGCTCGCCTTCACCGACACCGTCCGTCCCGGCGCGGCGGACATGATCGAACGGCTCCGCGCGCTCGGCGTCGACCACATCGTGATGCTGACGGGGGACAACGAACGCGTCGCCCACAGGATCGCCGAGGAGGTGGGTATCGACGAGGTGCACGCGGAACTGCTCCCCGAAGAGAAGGTCGACCGCATCGACGACCTGGTCTCCCGTTACGAGAACGTGGCCATGGTCGGCGACGGCGTGAACGACGCGCCCGCGCTGGCGACCGCGACGCTCGGGATCGCGATGGGTGGGGCCGGGACCGATGTCGCCCTCGAGACGGCCGACGTCGTGTTGATGGGCGACGACATCGGGAAGATCCCGTACGTGCTCGGACTCGGTCGGCGGACGCGCCGGACGCTGACGGTCAACCTCGCGATCGCCTTCGGCGCGATCGCGCTCATGGTCGGCGCGATCCTGCTGCGGGGCATCCCCCTGCCGCTGGCCGTGGTCGGCCACGAGGGCTCGACGGTGATCGTCTCGCTGAACGGCCTCCGACTGCTCGGGTTCCGCGAGTAGGCGCCGCGGGAGTTCAGCTGACCGTCCGTCGGTCCTCACGTTGTACCGGCAGCGGCGATCAGGAACGATCGTCGTCGGATATGAGCCGAGCGCGTCGGCGGTCGAACTCCTCGTCGTCGATCTCTCCGCGGGCGTACCGCTCCTCGAGGACGGCGAGCGCGCCGTCCTCGGCGGAGCCGTTCGATCGCGACCGCGTTGCCAGCCAGTAGACGAGAGAGACCGGGAGGGCGACGAGGAGTGCCATCCAGAGGAGGCCGAACAGCGGCATCCCCCAGCCCCATCCGCCCCAGCCGACCATGTGGCCGTCGGTCCACATCCCGTCGTGCCAGCCCCACATCACTGCGTCCGGAACGGTCGCGTGCGTCAGCGCCATTCCGGCGACGACGGCCAGAGCGAGCGCTCCGACGACGACGAGTCCCAGAGAACGAATCCCGCGTGCTCGAATTGGATTTTGCATTGGTGTACTCCCGAAAAGCGCTCGGCGTGGTTAGCCGAGGACGTACTCGAGGACGGGGTAGCGCTCGACGAGCGCCTCGCCGCCGACCTCGTACTGTTCGATGTACCGGTCGAGTCCCAGGATGCGGCCCGCGGCGAACGCGGCGACCGCGAGGAACACGAGCATGTACGCGAAGTCCCCGTTGATGAAGCCGTGGGCGATGTCCCAGTTGGCGACGTAGAACGTCGCCATCATGAGCGCGCCGAAGAACGCCGCGAGGCGGACGAACGCGCCCACGATGAGGCCGAGACCGATCGCGACCTGGCCGTACGGCACGGCGACGTCCACGACCGCGAGAACCGTCGGGCTCCCGGCCATCCAGAGGAACTGGTCGACGAACGGGCCGCCGTTCGCCGGCACCGCGTTCGCCAGATAGCCGTACGCGCTGAACGGCTCCGCGCTGAGAAGCTTGCTCAGTCCCGCGTTCAGGAACGCGATGCCCATCATGAGGCGGAGCGCGAGCACGAACCACGCGCTGAGGCTGTGGACTTTCCCGCCGACGGTCAGGCCGCCGACTCTGCTCTCGAGCTGGTTCATGCCGGAGTCGAGTGTGGACATACTTATTTCACCTTCAACTATCGGTAGGCGGGGAGAGACGATATAACGGTGAGCCGGCGTTCCGACTCGGAAAATCGGCGGGCTATATTACCCTCCTGTCGCGAGTAGGCGACTGTGACCGAGGAGCCCGACCCGCCGGCGATCTTCGCCACGCTCGACGACGAGTACGCCCGCGACATCCTGGTGGCGACGAAGACCGGCCGGCTGTCAGCGAAGGAGCTCAGCGAGGAGTGCGGCATGTCGCGCCCGACCGTCTCGCGCCGCGTGACGCGCCTCGTCGAGCAGGGCCTCCTCGAGGAGTACACGCACGTCGACCCCGGCGGCCGGCACTACAGCGAGTACGAGGCGCGACTCGAACGCGTCGAAGTCCTCCTGCAGGCCGAGGGGTTCGACGTCCGGATCGACGTCCGGCCCGACCCCGCCGACCGGATCACGTCCATCTTCGAGGAGATGCGGGGAGACTGACTCATGGAACACACGCTATTCGTCATCGCCAAACTGTTCACGACCGCGTTGGCGCTTGTCATCGCGTACCAAGCGTATCGCGGGTACCGGCGGCATCACACGCGGCTGCTACTCTACGTCGCGGCCGGCTTCGCGCTGATCGGGCTCGGCGGCCTCCTCGAAGGCGTGCTCTTCGAGGTCCTTCAGGTGTCGATCTTCGAGGCCGGCTTCGTGGCGGCGCTCGTCACCGCGGCGGGGATGCTGTCCATCTTGTACGCACTCTACGCGCCGAACCCCTGAGCGACTTTCAGGCCGAACGCCGATATCGAAACGGAACGGGTCCGCCGAGCGTTACATGTAGCCGAGGTCGCGGAGCCGCTCCATGAGGTCCTCTTTGTCCTGGGCGCGGCCGGCGCGCTCGGTCGTCCCTTCGAGGTCCTGGAGCCACGCGGGCTCCTCGGTCGTCTTGTCGGTGCTGACTTCGCTGCCGAGCGAGCGGAATCCGGCGAAGTACTTCGGCGAGATGGGAATGTCCTCTTGGGTGACGCCCTCAGGGAGGTCGTCGTCGGCCTGCGGGACGTAGCCGTCGTCGGGGAAGGAGTCGACGGTGTCGGGGACGACGTAGTTCCAGAACGCGTCCCACACGTCGGCCTCGGCGAACTGGAGGATGGGCTGGATGCGGTCGTGCGGCGGGAACAGGTCCGGGTCGTGGCGCGGCGAGAAGAACGTCTCGTCCGCGCGCGCCTCCTGTTCGTCCCACCGCACGCCCGAGATGACGCCGTCGATGTCGTACTTTTCGAGGGCGTTGTTGAGCGCGACCGTCTTCAGCAGGTGGTTGCCCACGTACGTGTCCAAGAGGAACGGGAACGTGTCCTCTTCGTATTCGAGAATGTCCCGGATGTGATGCTGGTTCTGCTCGTTCAGCGCGTCGACGGGGATGTCGTCGCCGGGTTCGAGGCCATGTTCCTCGACGTACGCGCCCACGTCCTCGTTGCGGGCGTACACGAGATCAATCTCCCACTCGGCGGCCCAGTGCTCGACGAAGTCAGTGATGTCATCGAAATGCTGGAAGTGGTCGATGAACACCGCGGTGGGCTTCTCGTACCCGTACTGCTCGGCCACTTGGTTGATGAAGTACAGCGTCAGCGTCGAGTCCTTCCCCCCAGTCCACATCACCGCCGGGTTCTCGTACTGCTCGAGCCCCGTCTTGGTGACCTCGATCGCCTTCTCGAGCTTGTGTTGCAGCGACGGGTAGTCCGCCGGATCCTCGCCCTCGCCGTCGGTGTAATCGACGTCGACGCTCGCCGGGAAGTCATCGCTCATACGCCCGGAGGGTCTGTGCGGAGGGAAATAGGCCTTCTGAATCCGCACCGCGCCGGCGCTCGGCGGGAACGCACCGCGGACCCGCCGGCTCGTCGGAGCACAAGGGATATGTCGGCGGAACCGGACTACCGGGTCATGGGACTGTTCGACCGGCTGCGCGGCGACGACGACGAGCGTGTCGTCTTCCTCGGCATCGACGGCGTACCGTACGATCTCGTTCAGGAGCATCCCGAGGTCTTCGAGAACCTGACCGACGTCGCCGAGACGGGGTCGGCCGGGCGCTTGGAGAGCATCGTGCCGCCCGAGTCGAGCGCGTGCTGGCCGAGCCTCACGACCGGCGTGAACCCCGGAGAAACGGGCGTGTACGGCTTCCAGGACCGCGAGGTCGACTCCTACGAGACGTACGTCCCGATGGGGCGCCACGTGAAGGCGACGCGGCTGTGGGACCGCGTCACCGACGCGGGCCGGGACGCGACCGTGCTCAACGTCCCCGTCACGTTCCCGCCGTCGACGCGGATCCAGCGGCAGGTCTCCGGCTTCCTCTCGCCCGGCATCGACGCGGCCGCGAGCGACGACGCGGTCGAGCGGGTGCTCGAGGACCGGAACTACCGCATCGACGTGAACGCGAAGCTCGGCCACGACGAGGACAAACGCGATTTCATCGAGAACGCTCACGCCACCCTCGACGCCCGACACGACGTGTTCACCCACTACCTCGCGGAGGACGACTGGGACCTCTTCTTCGGCGTGTTCATGACCACCGACCGCGTCAACCACTTCCTGTTCCGCGACTACGCGACCGACGGCGAGTACCACGAGGAGTTCCTCGACTTCTATCGCAAGCTCGACGGATACATCGGCGAGATCCGTGACTCTCTCGACGACGACACGACCCTGATCGTCGCCTCCGACCACGGCTTCACCGAGCTGGAGTGGGAGGTGAACTGCAACCAGTTCCTCGCCGACGAGGGGTGGCTCTCCTACGACGGCGACGACCACGACTCGCTCGCGGACATCGACGACGAGACGCGGGCGTACTCGCTCATTCCCGGGCGCTTCTACCTCAACCTCGAGGGTCGCGAGCCGGAGGGCGTCGTTCCCGAGTCGGAGTACGAGGCGGTCCGCGAGGAGCTCAGAAGCGATCTCGAGGAGCTCACCGGCCCCGACGGCCGGCAGGTATGCAAGCGGATCGTGAACGGCGAGGACGCCTTCGACGGCGCCCACGACGAGATCGCGCCGGACCTCGTCGTCATCCCCGCGGACGGCTTCGACCTGAAGTCCGGCTTCGGCGGGAAAGAGGCGGTCTTCACCGAGGGGCCGCGCAACGGGATGCACAAGTTCGAGAACTCGCTTCTGTACACCACCGACCCCGACGTCGACGTCGCGGGCTCGAACCTCTTCGACGTGGCACCGACGATCCTCGACCTGATGGACGTCGACGCCGACGCGACGTTCGACGGCGAGAGCCTCCTCGCGGAGTAGGGCGCTCACCGTCGCGGCCGCGGCACCGACACCCGTACCGGCACGGAGACCCTCGCCGCCGTCCTCATCCGAGCAGCGACCACCGCTCGCCCGGGCTCGCCCGGAACCCGTACAGCTTCGCGTCGTCGACGACGACCAGCCGGTCACCGATCGCGAACAGCTTCTCGACGCGGACGCCCTCCGGGAGAGGAGCCGACCAGCGGTCAGCGCCGTCGGCGCCGACCGCGACGATCACCGGTCGGGTCTCGCGACTCCCGTCCCGTACCGCCTCCCGACCGACCCCGTAGATCCCCCGCTCGTCGACGGCGACCGGACGGGAGGCCGGGGGGCCGGCGTGCTCCCACGCGACCTCGCCGGCCGCGACGTCGAGCGCGCGAACCCGGTCGCCGCGGTGGAGATACACCCGGTGACCGGCGTCGTCGCCCTCGCCGTCCCCGCCGATGGGCGGTCGGCCGGTCGGCGCCGGTACCTCCAGCGCGAACCGCCGATCGAGCTCCCGGTCGAACCCGCGTACCGACCGCTCGCCGTCGACCCCGGCCACGAGGCCGTCGTCGACGACGAGGAGCCAGTCGACGCCGACGTCGAGCGATCGGGTCACCAGCCGCTCGCCGGCCGCGTCGAACCGGGCGACGCGAGCGCCCCCCGAGTCGCCCTCGGCGAGAGCGACCCACACGGCGTCGCCGTCGACCGCGACGCGGTCGGGGGAAAGCGAGCGCAGCGACCCGTCGCTCGCGTCGGCCCACGCCTCGCTGACGGCGAACGCGCGGTCGCCGGATTCGGCGTCGAGGACCACCGCGTCGTTCCGAGTGACGGCGACCGCGAGACGCTCGCCGGCGCGGACAGCGTCGACGTTTCTCACAGGCGCGTCGGTCTGCCAGCGGACCGGGTCGGGCTCGTCGCCGTCGCTGTCGCCCCTATCGACCGTCGGGTCATCGAGATCGAACGCGGCCGTCTCGCGGTCGATCGCGGTGACGCGTCCGCCCTCGACGGGGACGAACACCGACGCGTCGGTGACGGCCGGCGCGCCCGCGGCCTGTCGGTCGGTCTCCGCCTCGAGCCGGGGGTCGCCGGCCGGATTGTACCCCGTCACCGCCGCGTTCTCGTAGTCGCGCCACGCGTCGTCCTCGACGTCGAACGTCCGACCGGACTGGTTGCGGACGACGAACAGCCGGTCGCCGGCGGGGAGGAACCAGCGGTCGCCGACGCCGAACAGCCCGCCGCCCCCGAGCGACGACTCCCACGCGAGGTCGCCGCCGCCGGGGCGGTAGCCGCAGCCGGCGAGCGCGCCGGCGAGGCCGACGGCAGCGGCCGCGAGGAACCGGCGTCGAGAGACGCAGTTGGTGGAGTCCCCGGCCGCGTCGCGCTCCGTCACGCGGTCTCACCCGCGAGCTCGCGGAGCCGCTTCACTCGCTCGCGGGTCGGGGGGTGGGTCTCCGGGAACACGTCGGTGCTCACCAGCTCCTCGTCGCCGAACGCGCGGCTCTCGAGGGGCGCGACGTACAGCGCCTCGGCGCCGCCGTCGAACTCGCGGAGGTCGCGTTCGGGCACCGCCGGCATCGACTCGTCGAGCGTCTCCAGCGCCGTCGCGAGCGCCGCCGGCGACCCCGTGATCTCGGCGGCCGCGCGGTCGGCGGCGTACTCGCGATACCGCGAGAGCACCCGGTGGATGAGGACGCTCCCGACCCAGAACATCGCCGAGACGGTGAGCGTGAGGACCGCGCTCACCGTGATCACGACGATCCCGACCGCGAGCGCCCGGCCGTCGCGGTTCCCGCCCGACCCGCCGCCGCCGAAGCTGAGGAATCGGAACAGGCCGTAGAGGACGTAGAAGGCGAGCACCGCGAGGTAGTAGGTGACCGTCGGGAGCACCCACGCGACCGTCATCAGGCTGGCGTCGCGGTTCGCGAGGTGCGCGAGTTCGTGGGCGAGCACGGCGTCGCGCTCGTCCTCGTCGAGCGTCTCCACCAGCGCGGTCGTGACGACCACCGTGCCGTTGCCGGGCGTCCCGACCGCGAAGGCGTTCGGCAGCTCCGTGTGCGCGACCGCCACGTCCGGCTTCGGAACGTCGGCCTGCGCGGCCAGCCGCGTGACGGCGGCGTGGAGCGCCGGGTACTCGTCGGCCGACACGCGCCGGCCGCCGACGGAGCGGAGAACGGTCCGGGGACCGTACCGGTACTGTACCGCGAGCCCGACGAGCACGACGACCGTCAGGAAGACGGGATCGACGTAGAACTCTCCCGTGTACGGGCGCTCGTTCGCCCACTCGAGGAGGGGAAGCCCGACCGCGTTGATCAGGAAGACGAACGCGTACACGAACGCGAACGGGAGCGCGACCACCAGCCCGGTCGCGATCAGCATCCGCAGGCGGAGCTGTCGGTCCCGGTCGGGGCCGTTCGACGGCGCGAGCGCGCGGAGGGGACGGAGGGCGTCGGGGATGGAGGGCGACATCGTGTTCGCCGGAGGAGTTGGACCGGCGGCGGGTTAAATCTGCTCGGTCGCCGCCGATCCGTCGCGAGCCCGTGAAGCTCCCGTCAGCTCGCCTCGGTGTCGCTGATCGCCTCGTAAAAGGCGACCGAGTAGGTCGCGTAGAACGCGGCGAACGCGCTCGTCAGCAGGAGGTAGCCGACGGCGGCCGCGGCGAGCACTGGCAGGGTCGGCTCGATCGCCCCGAGGTCGGCGAACGGCGTGCCGGGCATTCCCGCGGACTGAGGGCCGAGGAGGATCGAGGCGGCGGCGGCCAGCGTCCCGAGGACGAGGCTCCCGACGAGGAGGATCAGCGTGTAGCCGGCGACGCTCACGAGGTTCGACCGGACGAGCCCCGCGCTGCGCCGGAACCCCTCGACGAGCTCCGCGTCGTCGAGGACGATCGCGTGGGCGTAAAACTGGACGACGAAGGTGACGAGGAGGTACGCGAGGAGGAGCCCCCCGGCCACGATGGCGACCACCGCCAACAGCGTGGGGTCGACGCCGACTCCGGGGGCGTCGCCGGGCATCGACGCCGCGCCGACGACGACGGCGATCAGACCCCCGACGAACGCGACGAAGCCGAACACGAAGTTGATCGCGAGCAGGACGAAGTAGGCGAGCAGCAGCGACACGTAGTTGGCCTTCCCCTCGGCGACCAGCGTCCCGAGGCCGGTCCGGCCCGCGATAGCCTCGCTCGCCATCCCGAGCAGCCCGCCCTGGACGAACGGGAGCACGAGCACGAACGCGCCGAAGGTCGCGAGTGAGACGATCGCCGACAGGATCGGCTGCGTCGGCGGGACGAGGAGATTCGGGACCTGCGCGAGCCCGTACAGCGCCGTGACGAGCAGGAGGACCGGGTTGCGAACGATGCCACCGACTGCCGGACGGAGAGCGTGGAGGGCCGCCATGAGACCGTGTTTCACGCGATGTGTATATAAATTGAAGGCATTGCTGAACGCCTCGGCGGGCGACCCGTTCCGACCCCCCTCACTTCCAGGGAGTGCCGACGACCTCGGCTTGGATCTCGTGGCCGACCCGGAGTCGACAGTCGGACTCGGGCGCGGCGACGCAGAGGAGGACGTACCCGGCGTCGAGCGAGGACGGCTTCAGCGCTCGCGGCGACCGCCGGTGACGCACCTCACCCTCGAGCAGTTCCGCGGTGCAGGTGCCGCACGCCCCGTACAGACAGCCGTACGGAACGGCGACGTCGACCCGTTCCGCCGCGTCGGCGATCGTCTCGCCCTCCTCGACTCGGATCGTCACGGTCCGCCCGTTCGGGCGGACGAGTTCGACGGCGTGGGTCGTCGCGTCCGTCACGACCGATCACTGCCAGACGTCGCTCGTGCAGTCGCCGCCCGGCCAGCGGATCTCGTGTGCGCGTGCCGGTCCACCGGGGGCGTCGCCGAAGTCGACGAGGAACTCCTCGTCGAGTTCCAGCCGCCCCTCGTCGGGGTAGACGTCGGCTTTGAGCATCAGCGAGCCGTCCGCGGCGATCTCCGGGAAGAACTGGTTGTCCCACGAGGAGAACAGCGACGTCGTCCAGTAGAGCCGTTTGCCGTCCCGGGAGAGCTGGAGCATCTGCGGCGCGCCGCGGATCTCCTCGCCCTGCACCGTCTGCCGATCGCCGAAGAGGCCGCCGGCCCACACCCGATCGACCAGCCGCGGATTGCCGGCGTCGCTCACGTCGTACATCCGAACGTCGCCGTGGAGCCAGTTCGAGAAGAACAGGTACTGGTCGTCCAGCGACAGCAGGATGTCCGTGATGAGCGGCGGCACCGGCATCTCCCACTCCTCGTGTTCGCGCGGCTCCTCGTCGATGACCACGTCCCAGTCCCACGCACCGTCGCTCTCCTCGTAGAACCGGATGATGTTCGAGGAGAGCGCCGCGCCGACGTACCCCTGCGTCTCCTCGGGGTTGTGGCTCATCCGAACCTCGAGCGGGATCTGTCCCTGCTCGCCGAACTCGAGCGTCTGGATGTGCTCGCGGTCGTCCCACGACCAGACGTGGATGCTGTCGCCGTACTCGCCCGCCTCGACGTCGTCGAGGTCGAACCCCGGGTAGTAGGTGTTCGGCGCGGCCCACTCGCTCGATATCATGACGTCGTGGCGGGGCTGATACCAGTAGTCGTAGTTCAGCTCCATCTCGCCGCGGTCGGCCTCCCAGTGGCCGTCGATGCTGAAGTCCTCCTGGTCCAATTGGAGGAAGCCGCCGGGGAGCTCGCCGTTCGCGTCGCCGAGCATGCTGACGACGATCTTCCCGCCGGGGACGCAGTGGACCGTGTGCGGCGCGGACAGGTCGTGTTCGAACACCTCCTCCGGTTCGATGACCTTCACCAGCTCGGGGTCGCGCGGGTCCTCGGCGTCGATGACGTGAATGCGCGAGGAGCGTTGGCCCGGAACGACCAGATACTGTCGGGCGAGCCCCTCGGCGTGACACGACGACGAGCAGGCGTTCCAGCCGAAGTGGTGGAGCTCGTCCCCGTTGTTGGGCATCTCGACCGCGTCGATCAGTTCGCTGTAGGTGTCGGACGCGGGGTCGAGATCGACGACGCCGATCATGTCCGGCCCCTCCGCTTCCATGCCCACGCGCGGCGCCATCACGAACGCCGTCTCCTCGCGACCGCTCTCGGTCCGCATCGCGGCCGGCGTCGGATACCCCGGCCCCTCGACTTCGTGGTGTTCGTGTCCGCTCTGTTCCGCAGTACGACCGGGTTCGTCAGTGCTCATCCCGAGGCGCCACTACCGGTTCAACACTATTAATAATGTAGTATCAGTTACATTCTCGAAATACAGTTATTTATCAGTTCACACGTCGGTAACGACTGACAACGTCGGGGGCAGCAACGACTGACAACGTCGAGCGCAGCGACGGCTGGACGGTCACACCGCCTCGACTCGCTGCGCGTGAGTGATCGTCGCCGCTACCAAGTGAGCCCCTCGTACGTCAGGCCGTCGCGCCGCTCGATTATCCGCCGACCGTCGATCACGACGGGCTCGGCCATCGCGTCGAAGGCGTCGTCGAGCGCCGCGAACTCGTCCCAGTCGGTGACGACGAGCGCGGCGCTCGCCTCGTCGAGCGCCGCGGCCACGGAGTCCGCGTACTCGATACCGGGGAACAGCTCGCGCATGTTGTCGGCCGCGACCGGGTCGTATCCCACCACGTCGGCGCCGCGCTCCCGCAGTCCCTCGACGAGCGGAATCGCCCGGGAGTTCCGCACGTCGTCGGTGCCGGGTTTGAACGCGAGCCCGAGCACGGCGACGCGCTCGCCCGCGACGTCGACGTGGGCGTCGAGCAGTTCGAGCATGCGCTCCGGCTGGCCGTCGTTCACCGCGACCGCGGCGTCGAGGAGCAGGGGCTCGTAGCCCGCCTCGCGGGCCGCCGCCCTAATTGCATCGACGTCTTTGGGAAAACAACTCCCGCCCCATCCCACCCCCGAGCGCAGGAACTGCGCCCCGATCCGGTCGTCGAGGCCGACCGCGTCCATCACCTCGTAGGCGTCGATCCCGAACCGCTTGCAGACGTTCCCGAGGTCGTTCGCCAGCGAAATCTTCGACGCGAGGAACGCGTTGTTCGCGTACTTGATCATCACGGCGGTCTCGGGGTCGGTCCGGATCATCGGTACCTCCCCGTCGGTCGCGGCGAGCAGGGGCTCGTAGAGGGTCTCGAGTCGGTCGGTCGCCCAGTCGGAGTCGGTGCCGAAGACGAGCTTGTCCGGGTGCTGGAAGTCGTCGACGGCGGAGCCCTCGCGGAGGAACTCTGGGTTGGTCGCGAGCTCGACCCGGTCGGCCGCGTCGCCCGCGCCGGCGCGGAGCGCCTCGCGGACCTCGCGGACGCCCGGCGGCGTGATCGTGCTCTTGACGACGACGAGGTGGCGGTCGTCGTCGGTGGCCGACGAGGATCCGCCGTCGCCGTCGCTCGCTCCCGCCAGCGCCTCGCCGGTCATCTCGGCGGCGGCCGTGAGCGGGCCGAGGTCGATGCTCCCGTCCTCGCGCGAGGGGGTGCCGATCGCGAGGAACGTCACGTCGGCGTCGGGGACGCCGTCGTACTCGGTCGTCGCGCGGAGCCGGTCGCCCGCGTGCTCGGCCAAGAGGTCGTCGAGACCCGGTTCGTGAATCGCCGCGTGGCCGTCGTTCAGGGCGTCGACGACGTCCGGATCGATGTCGATCGCCGTGACGTCGTGACCCGCGTCCGCGAGGCAGGCCGCGAGGGTGGTTCCGACGTAGCCGCTGCCGACGACGGTGACTCGCATGCCGAAACGAGCGACCCCCGGCACAAAGAGCGTTGCGCGTCGCCCCACGGATACGCCCGTCGCGGCGGGACGAGCCGCCGCACCGGTCCCGGACGATTCTTCCCGCCGCGACTCCGAGACACGGGTATGTCCGAGGGGTCCTCGCGAGGGTTCGACGGAGACCGGTCCGACGCCGGACGCGCCGACGCCGATCGGTCCGCCGGCGATACGGCCGCCGACGCGCGCGGCCCGGTCGCGCGGATCGGGTGGATCCTCGTACTCGCGCTGCTCGCGGTCCCGATGGCCGTCATCCCGGCCGGCGGCGAGCTCACGGTCGTGAGCCTCTGGGGGTTCCTCAACGCGGCGGCGTCCGACTCCGGCGTCGGTCTCGGCGGGTACCCCGTGTGGGCGTACTTCCTCGACCAGTCGCGGCCGTTCGCGGCGCTCCCGGCGTCGATCCGCGCGTGGCCGCTCGCGGTCGGCTTCCACGTCCTCGCGGCGGCCAGCGCCGTCGCGGGCGCGACGCTCGGCCGCGAGGACCGCCGCGTCACCGGCGGGCTCCTCGTCCTGGCGGCGGCCGCGAGCCTGTGGGTCGCCGTCGGGCTCGCGACGCGGTTCGGCGTCGGGACCACGTCCGGGTTTCTCACCGTGCTCCCGGTCGGCGCGCTCGCGACGCTCGCGGTCGCCGTCGTCGCGTACGGGAGCGATCTGCGGGCGGTCGTCACCCAGTGAGGAGTGCGAGCGGCCGTCGCTCGGTGAGGAGTGCGAGCGGCCGTCGCCCGGTGAGGAGGGCGGACGGCCGGCCTCTTTCGGTCTCCGCCGGCTTCGGCGCGGGCGCGATGCTCGCGGTCGTCTTCCGAGAGCTAATTCCCTCCTCGCACGGCCACGCCGACGTCGCCACCGGGGCGTTCCTCCTCGGGTTCGTGCTCCCCGTCGTCGACGACGCCGTCGTGTGAGCCGCGCGGACCCGCGACAGTTTTTCGAGCCGCGACCTACATCGTCCGATCATGTCCACGACCGTGTCGACGCCGACGGCCGACCAGACGTGCGCCTACTGCGGCTCGCGCATCTTCGAGCACGACCCGATCTGCGTGCGCGACTGCGACGACGATTGCGGCTCGCCCGCCTACTTCTGTAACTACGCCTGCCTCTCGGCGCACGTCGACGAGGAGGACCTCACCGCGGGGAACGCCTGCGAGTGGTCGCCGGAGAGATGAAGCGGATCTAGATCAAGTCGTTCGATTCGAGCGTGGTCACCGAACACCCAGATAGCCCACGGTCGCCCTCGCAATCGTCTCTGTCGTTTCGTCGGTTAGCCGGCCCTCCTCGCCGTGGATGTCCGCGTGCCGGATCGTCACGACGGTCCACGGATTGACGTACGTTTCACGCGGAAGTCCACCGGCGACGAAATCCTCCGCCGTGAGCGGGATCGCGACCGACCGACGCGTCGTCGTCGCGGCGACGTAGACGGCCACCTCGTCCGCGAACGGATGCGTGTCGTCGTTTATGCGAACGTACGGCCGAAACGTTGTCCGCGAGCAGATCCGGCCCCTTGACCACCGCACCGCGTTCGGCGGTCACGCTTCGTCCCCGCCGTAGTAGTCGTCGGTCGTCGACGCTGAACTCGCCGCCTGTTGCGCGGCGAAGGATGCGAGCCGATCGTCCTCGGCGATCGCCCAATACCGCCCACGGTGACGGACCAGCCCGCGGTCCTCGAGTCGAGAGAGGACCGCGCCGACGCTCCCGCGTTTGATCCCCGTTCGCTGGTGAATCTCGGTCTGTGTGAACGCCTGGTCGTCGTGTTCGGCGAGGAACGCGAGGACGCGATACGGCTGCGTCCCGGGGGCAACGTCGAGTACGGCCTCCGGCTCTTTGTCGAACGCGTCGATACCGATCGGCATGTGTCATAGAATGTAATAATCTGTAATAAATATGACGGCGGAGTCACGGCTACACGAGTATGAGAACCTCAGTACCGTCGGAAAAGGGACCCCGAAATATCGTGCGTCCGTTACTCGTTATCCGGGCTGCTCGGGTGGTAGTCGGTGTCGTACTGACCCGGATCGTTGTCCACGCGGTCGGGGTTGATCCGGCCGGCGAGCAGCATGAAGTCGAGGACGGTGCAGTACAGCATCGCCTCAACGACGGGGACTGCCCGCGGCGGGAGGACGGGGTCGTGTCGGCCCACGACCTGCACCTCCTTCTCCTCGCCCGTCTCCCAGTCGGCGGAGCGCTGCTTCTTCGGGATCGAGGTGGGCGCGTGCCACGTCGCCTCGCCGTAGATCGGCTCGCCGGTCGTGATCCCGCCCTGGAGCCCGCCGTGGTCGTTGCCGACCGGAACCGGATCGCCCTCCTCGCTCTCGACGTGGTCGAACGACTCGCCGTCGTCGAACGTCCAGTCTTCGTTGCGCTCGCTGCCGGCGACGTCGACGGCGTCTTTGCCGAGCCCGAACTCGACGCCCGTGGTCGCCGGGATGGAGAACATCGCCCGGCCGAGCCGAGCGGGGAAGCCGTCGAAGCGGGGTGCCCCGAGCCCGCGGGGGACGCCGCGACACTCGAAGTAGATGGAGCCGCCGATGGAGTCGCCCTCCTCCTGGTACCGTTCGATCAGCTCCTGCATCTCGGCGGCCGCCTCGGGGTCGGCGCAGCGCACGTCGTTCGACTCGCTCTCCGCGAGGATCTGCTCGAAGCTCACGTCGTCGGCCGCGACGTCGCCGATGCGGTTGACGTGCGCCTTGATCTCGACGTCGTAGTCGGAGGCGTCGAGCACCTGCTCGGCGACCGCCCCCGCGGCGACCCAGTTCACCGTCTCGCGCGCGGAGGAGCGTCCGCCGCCGCCCCAGTTGCGCGTGCCGAACTTCGCGGAGTAGGTGTAGTCGCCGTGCGAGGGGCGCGGCGCCGTGACGTACGGCTCGTACTTCCCCGAGCGGGCGTCCTTGTTCTGGATCACCATGCCGATCGGCGTCCCGGTGGTGTAGCCGTCCTGCACGCCGGAGTTGACGACCACCTCGTCGGGCTCGCCCCGCGAGGTCGTGATCATCGACTGGCCCGGCTTGCGCCGGTCGAGCTGCGCCTGAATGGCTTCCTCGTCGAGCTCGACCCCCGCGGGGACGCCCGAGACCGTCACGCCCATCGCGTCGCCGTGGCTCTCTCCGTACGTCGTCACCTGGAAGAGCCGCCCGAACCGGTTCCCGTTCATACCCGACCGTACGGCCGAGGGCATATAGTGGTTGCAATCCGCGCTACGGCGCGCCGGGCGAGCGGCGGTCCCACTCGGAACTGGCGCCGTGCGGTCGCCGCCTCGCCGCGACCGAATGGCGTTTATAAG
Organism: Halorubrum depositum; assembly: GCF_007671725.1. Taxonomy (NCBI): domain Archaea; kingdom Methanobacteriati; phylum Methanobacteriota; class Halobacteria; order Halobacteriales; family Haloferacaceae; genus Halorubrum; species Halorubrum depositum. The sequence goes on from NZ_VCNM01000002.1 coordinate 648,018, forward strand.
TCGACGCCGTTGGTGGGAGCGTGCGCGATCGTCTCACCTCCGACCTGGGCGTGTACGCCCTCTCGGGCCTGTTCTCGCTGGTCGTGTTCGCCGTGGCGCTGGGGATCCTCTCGCGGACGCTGCCGGACGGACTCGGCTCCCGGCAGCTGGTCGGGCTCGTGGTCGGCTACCTGCTGTTCATCGGCGCGTACACCTCCGCGTGGTTCATCTACAGCGAGATCGACAGCCGCGAGGAGATCTGACGTCGCCGGCGCGGCCTCGCGGTCGCCCCGCTCGACCGTCGGCGCGAGCGCCGCCTGCCGAACGGTTTTCACGCCGCCGCGCGAGGGGCCGGTATGACGTGGGACACCATCACGCTCGACGTCGACGCCGACAGCGACGTCGCGACGCTCACCGTCGACCGCCCGGAGCAGCTGAACGCGCTCACCGTCGACACGCTCGAAGCGATCGAGGAGGCGCTCGACGAGGCCGAGGCGGCGGGGGCCCGCGCGCTCGTCTTGGCCGGCGCGGGCGACGAGGCGTTCGTCGCGGGCGCGGACATCTCCTACATGGTGGAGCTGTCGACGCCGGAGGCACAGGCGTACGCCGAACTGGGTCACCGCGTCGCCGACGCGATCGAGTCGTTCCCGGCGCCGACGATCGCGGCGATCGACGGCTACGCGTTCGGCGGCGGCTGCGAGCTGGCGCTGGCATGCGACCTTCGCGTCGCCGCCGAGAGCGCCGTCCTCGGCCAGACCGAGATCGACCTCGGTATCGTCCCGGGATGGGGCGGCACCCAGCGGCTCTCCCGGCTCGTGGGCGACGAGACGGCCAAGCGGCTCGTCTTCCTCGGCGAGCGTATCGACGCCGCGGAGGCGGCCGAGGTCGGCTTCGTCGGCGAGGTCGTCGCGGACGACGCGTTCGACGACCGGATCGACGAGCTGGCGGGGGCGCTGGCCGCGAAGCCCGCCTTTGCGATGCGCGCCGCCAAGGAGGCGCTCAACGCGGTCCACGACGGCACTCAGACGGGCGGGCTCGCCTTGGAGCGCCGGGCGTGGTCCGGGCTGTTCGGTACCCACGACCAGCGCGAGGGGATGCGCGCGTTCTTAGAGAAACGCGAGCCGGAGTTCGAGTGACTGACGGGCCGGAGTGACTGACGGCCGGGGTGACTGACGGGCCGGAGTGACTGACGGCCGGGGTGAAGCCGCGCCCGGCACCGCTGCGACCCGTGCCACCGACGTCCACGGGATCGGGGGATCGCCACGCTTTATTAATCCGCCCGAGTACCGGCGACATGGACCAGTTGCGGCAGTCGCTCCTCGACGCGCCGATCATCGAGAAAGGCGGGTACCAGTACTTCGTCCACCCGATCAGCGACGGCGTCCCCATGCTCGAACCCGAGCTGCTCCGGGAGATAGTCATCCGGATCATCCGGAAGGCGGAGCTTGAGAACGTCGACAAGATCGTCACCCCCGCGGCGATGGGGATCCACATCTCCACCGCGCTCTCGTTGATGACCGACATCCCCCTCGTCGTCATCCGGAAGCGCCAGTACGGGCTCGACGGCGAGGTACCGCTGTTCCAGGAGACGGGCTACTCCGAGTCGGAGATGTACATCAACGACGTGGAGGAGGGCGACCGCGTCCTCGTGCTCGACGACGTGCTCTCGACCGGCGGCACGATGAAGGCGATCCTCGACGCGCTGACGAACGAGGTCGGCGCGGAGGTCGTCGACGTCGTCGCCGTGATCAAGAAGGCCGGCGACAACGAGCTCGACGGCACCGACTACAACGTGAAGACGCTGATCAGCGTCACCGTCGAGGACGGCGAGGTCGTGATCGTGGACGCGCAGGGCGACGAGTAATACTCGCGAGTCGGTTTTCCACTGGACTTCGTCGGTTGTCCGTAGCTCGCTGCGGTCGGTGACAGTGAGAACACCTCCAAAGCCCCAGCCGGGAGGCGGGCGCACGCTCGCTGCGCGCTTCAGTCGCTCGCGTTGCTCGCTCCCTCCAGTGCTTACGTCACCTGCGCCCGCCTCCCGGCTGCCCCTTTGAGTCCCACCCCGCACAGCAACCGCACCTCACGCCTCCCCAGCCTCGTCGACCGGCCTCCGCTTCGCTCGGGCCGGCCGACTCCCTCGCGCGTGCTCCTCGCAGCCTCCGGGCGCTCGGAGGCACGCGCCACCGCGCCACTAATCGTGGTTATAAACCCCGCGCCAGCCCCGGGTCGCTGCCGGGCGCGGGCGCCTTTTATGTCGCGGTCGTGAATGAAGGAGTACACATGAGCAGCGCGCTGTTCGTCGTGAGCGAGGAGGGGTACTGGGCCGAGGAGTGCATCGAGCCGCTGACGACGCTCGAGGCGGAGGGCGTCGACGTGACGATCGCGACGCCGTCGGGGTCGCCGCCGGTCGTCGACGAGCGGTCGCTCGATCCGGAGGCGGCGGGCGGCGAGGAGCGGGTCGCGGAGTTCCGAGAGGTCGACGAGGAGCACCCGGGACTCAACGATCCGGAGCCGATCGCGACGGTCGACGCCGACGGGTACGACGCGGTCGTCTTCCCCGGGGGTCACGGCACCGTCTGGGACGTGAATCAGGACCGGCACGCGCGCCAGCTCCTGCTGGACGCGGTCGCCGGCGACGACGGCGTCGCGCTCGTCGTCTGCCACGCGGTCGGCATCCTGGCGTTCACCCGCGAGGCCGACGGGACGCCCCTCGTGGAGGGCCGCTCCGTCACCGGCTTCCCGAACGAGTGGGAGGACGGGATCGTCGACGACGAGGACGTGATGCCGGACGGCCGGAAGCTCCCGTACTGGGTGGAAGACGAGGTCGTCCTCGCCGGCGCCGACTGGGACGCCGAACTCGACGCCGACACCAGCGTCACTGTCGACGGCGACCTGATAACCGCCCGCGGCCCGGGCTCCTCGGCGGCCGCGGCGGCGACGCTGCTGGACGAGCTGTAGGCCGTTTTTAATCGGAGAGGGCGCCGCTCACCGGATCACGAACGCCGGCTCCCCGATCCGTTCGCTCTTGCACTCCGGGCACCGCGACGGCTCGTTGACCGGGTCGTCGAAGCCGTCGAAGCCGCAGTCGCGGCACTCGGGCGGCGCGACGAGGAACCGCTCGTCGGCGCCGTCGTCGTCGACCGACCGCGAGACGTGCTCTAGGTGTTCGTACACGACCGGCGTCGGCAGCGACAGCGACTCGCCGAGGTCGCTCGCGGTCGCCGGCCCCTCGCGGAGCGCGTCGGCGATCCGCTGGCGCGTCGTCTCCATGGCGGGCGTTCGGGGGCGAGAGATAAAACGGCGACGGCGGCGTTCTCGCCCGCCCTCACTCCGCGGACCGCGACGCCAACACCACCAGCGCGACGCTGTCCTCGCGCGCGGTCGGCTCGACCGCGGACTCCCCCTCGAACCGGAGGATCTCCCCGGCCTCGACGCGGTGGGGGTCGCCGTCGAGCGCGACGTCGACAGCGCCCTCCAGCACGTGGAACAGCACGGTTCTGTCCGGGTGCTCGTGCTCGGGCACGACCTCGCCCGCCTCCAGCGACAGCCGGATCGTCTTCGGCTCCCGCCCGGGGAACGCGTCTGCGTGCGGCTCGCCGTCGAGATCGGCGATTCGGGCCCGGTCGGCAGAGGAGTCGTCGAGTTCGACCATAAACTCGGGATCCGTCGCGACCGCTATGTGCGGTGTCGCGAACACGTTCGGCTCACTCCGACGTCGCGTCCGCGTCGCCCGGGAGCAACGCCGCGATCCGGTCGGCTATCCGCGCCGTCGTCGCGTCCGAGAGGCCGTGGCCATCCCCCTCGTCGATCCGGAGGTCGACCCCGGCGCCGCCGCGTCGGAAGACGTCGGCGGTCGCGCGGACGCGCTCGACCGGGACGTACGGGTCGCCCGCGCTGCTGTCGAGCGCGACCGGCGTGCCGGCGAGCGGACCCGGATCCGGCTCCCCCTCGTCGTCCCCGTCCGCGCCCCCGGCGACCGCCCGGTGCGCGAGGTCCTCGCCCGGCAGCGCCGCGGAGACGACGAACGCGCCGCCGTAGCGCCGCGGGCGCCGCCGGAGGAACTCGCTCACGACGCTCCCGCCCTGCGAGACGCCGACGAGGACGACCCGATCCCGACCGATCCCGACCTCGCCGGCGACCCGGCAGGCGGCGGCGACGCAGTCGACGGCCGAGGTGAGCGCCGGCTCGTTGGCGGCGACGGGCGCGTCGTGGCCGGCGGGGTACCAGTTCGACCGGACCGCGCCCGGCGCGAGGAAGGTCGTCCCCGGACGGTAGAACTCGTCGGCGAGCCGGACGAGCCCCTCGGGGGTGCCGCCGCGGCCGTGGACGAGCACGACCGCGACCTCGGCCGCGGCGGCCGGGGCGCCCCCGGTGACCAGCGTCGCGTCCGCGTGCGGGCCCTCGACTCCCGGAAGCGACCGACTCATCGCTCGGGGGCGTCGTCGGCGCCGGCGGCCTCTCTGCCGACCTCGAACGCGGGCAGCTGATTCTCGATCAGCTCTCGGTCGCCCTCGAACCGCGGCGGGAGGTACAGCTCGCTCGCGTGCCCGGTCGGCTCGGGGTCGACGAGCCCCGGTCCCGCGGGGCCGTCCGGGGTCGGTGACGCCGGTCGCGAGTTCGACGAGGAGGCCGCCGGGACCGCGCACGTACAGCGAGTGGAAGAAGTGCCGATCCTTCACGCGGGAGACGTCGTAACCGCGGTCGCGGAACAGCGCGTGCCACTCCAGGAGCGCCTCGCGGTCGGGGACGCGCACCGCGGCGTGGTGGAGCGTCCCCGGTCCCTCCCGGAGGTAGGCCGCGTCGCGGTCCAGCAGGTCGACGACGGTCGCGCGGTCGCCCGGCGCGCGGTACCGGATTCGGTCCTCGGTCTCCGCCTCGTACTCGAAGCCGAGCGTGTCGAGGACGCTCGCGGTCCCGTACGGGTCCGCCGGGAGCGCGGTGACGCCGTAGAGCCCGCGGGTCGCGGCCGACTGGGGTACCGGATCGGCGCCCAGTCGATCGCTCTCTCCGGCCTTCCCGACCTCCCCGGCCGCGTCGACCCACGGCTCCCCGGGCGCGTCGCTCTCGACGAGTTCGACCCGCGTGCCCGCCGGGTCGCTGACCGCGAGTAAGTCGTCGCCGAAGCGGTCCCCGTCGCCCTCGATCGGGACGTCCCGCTCGGCGAGCCGCTCGCGCCAGTAGCCGAGCGAGCCGGGCGGCACCGCGAAGGCGACCGCCTCGTAACCGGGCTTCCCGGTCCGGCCGGGGTCGGCGTGCGGGTCCGGGAAGACGGTGAAGACGGAGCCTGGCGATCCGGTCGCGTCGCCGAAGTAGAGGTGGTACTGGAGGACGTCCTCGTAGTTCACCGTGCGGCGCAGCAGCCGGAGGCCGAGCGTCTCCCCGTAGAACCCGGCGGCGGCCCCCGCGTCGCCGACGATCCCCGTGACGTGGTGGAGCCCGGGGCTGTCAGACAGCATGCCCTCACGGTGGAGCGCGCGGCGCAAACCGGTGTCGGTCGGTGTCGGGCCGCGACCGTGACGCCTCAGCATAATACAAGGTGGAGCCTCCGACCTCAAGGAGCGAGCAGAGCGAGCGAGTAGGTCGGAGAGGAAACCGACACAGCACTGTACCACCCACGTTCAATGGTCGTCTGACTCCTCACTGAATCGTTACTAATATAAAAACAAGAGTATACATCTGAAGTACGGATGGAGGTCCGCCGCACCGTCCCTGTCAGGCTTAATGTGGCCGACAGCGACGCCGAGCTCCTCCACGAAACCATCTCCGAGTTCCTGTGGGCCGCCAACTACGTCGTCGACCACGCCTGGCAAGGCGAGTATAAAACGACGAGCAAAGCCCAACTCCAACGTGAAACCTACGACAGCGTGCGGGCTGAGACACGGTTACAAGCGAATCTCGTCCAGAACGCTCGCAACAAGGCCGCCGACGCCGTCCAGAGCGTCGTCGCCCGCTGGAAACAGGGTGACTACGCAGGGAAGCCGCACTTCACTGCCTCAACTCTCGTCTACGACAAGCGGTGTGCGACGTTCAACGACGACCACGCGACGCTCGCAACCCTCGACGGCCGCATTACCGCCGAGTACGTCCTTCCCGACGAAAACCGCGAGACGCCCCACTCGGAGTACCTGTTCAACGACGATTACGAAGTGACGGGTGCGGAACTCCACTACCGCGACGGCGAGTTCTACCTTCACGTCCGCACAAAGGCGGACGTAGAGTTCGAGACTGCCGACGACGGCACCGCCGAGCACAGCACAGTCCTCGGCGTTGACCTCGGCATCGAAAACGTCGCCGTCACCTCAACGGGGACATTCTGGAACGGCTCGGAATTGAATCACTGGCATCGCGAGTTCGAGAAGCGACGCGGATCGCTCCAACAGCGTGGGACGCGGGCCGCCCACGAAACCATCCAGTCGGTTGGACGCACCGAGACGGGGCGCTACGACCACTTCTTCCACACCGTCTCGAAAGAACTCGTCGCAGAAGCCGTCGAACACGACTGTCACGTGATCGCGTTCGAAAACCTGACCGGAATTCGTGAACGGATGCCGAACGCCAAGAAATTCCACGCGTGGGCGTTCCGACGCCTGTTCGAGTACGTCGAGTACAAAGCCGAAGTCGTCGGCATCTCGGTCAAGCAGGTGAGTCCCGCCTACACCTCCCAGCGGTGTTCCAAGTGCGGGTTCACTCATGAGAACAACCGCCCGACCGCAGACGGACAGGACGTGTTTGAGTGTCTCAAGTGCGGATACTCACCGCACGCAGACTACAACGCGGCGAAGAATATCGGCCTGAAGCATCTCCGCTCGGCGCAAACGTCGGCGGGCGGAGGCGCACCCGTAAACGTGCGCTTGAATCGTGGGACGTTGAACGTGAACGGTGATTACGAGCCTGCCAGCAATGGCCAGAACGGGAGTCCACGCGAAAGCCCCGCCCTCAACGAAGCGAACGGCGAAGCCGTGAGCGAGTAGGGTGGGGTAGTTTACGCCAGCCACAGCAACCGGACGTTGCTCGCGGTGAGATACGTGCCGACCAGCGTCAGGAGGACGGGCGGGAAGTAGTAGAGGAGCGCGTCTCCGTCGCGGGCGCCCGAGACGCTGATCCACACCATCACGAGGTAGACGACGATCTTCAGCAGGACGAGCCCGGAGAGCCCGAACGAGTCGAGCGCGAGCGCGACGACCGGGTTCGCCTCGTCGATCGTCGGCACGTACTCCAGGAAGGCGATCGTCGAGACGACGTCGCCGACGCCGTACGTGGCGGTGGCGGCGATCCACAGCCAGTAGAACTCCTGGGGCCGGCGGCTGTACGCCGGGCGGCGGCGGCGTCGATCGCGGGACCGGGACACGGCCTGACGTGTCGAGGTGGCGACGTGAATCTGCCGGTTCGGCGGTCCGTTTCGCTCTCCCTGGAGGGATCGACCTCGCCACCGAGACCGCCCGCGACGCTTACCGGATCGTTCAATGTCGACCGGCCGGAGGGATCCCCATGGGCACGCCACTGGAGCCGCGGGAAGAGCAGGTCGGGGAGGTCCTCGATCGGCTGTACGAGGAGTACCCGGACTCGACGATCTCGCTGAACTACTCGAACCGGCTGGAGCTGCTCATCGCCGTGATCCTCTCCGCGCAGTGCACCGACGAGCGCGTGAACAAGGTGTGCGCCGACCTCTTCGAGACGTACGAGACGCCAGAGGAGTACGCGAACGCGCCCCAAGAGGAGATGGCCGAGGCGATCAACTCGATCACCTACTACAACAACAAGGCGAAGTACATCCGGTCGGCGTGCGCGGACATCGCCGAGAAGCACGACGGCGAGGTCCCGGACACGATGTCCGAGCTGACGGACCTGGCCGGAGTGGGGCGCAAGACCGCCAACGTCGTCCTCCAGCACGGCCACGACGTCGTCGAGGGGATCGTCGTCGACACCCACGTCCAGCGGCTCACGCGGCGACTGGGGACCACGGAGGAGGAACGCCCCGAGGCGATCGAGCAAGACCTGCTGGACGTCGTTCCCGAGAGCGACTGGCAGCAGTTCACGCACCTCATGATCGACCACGGGCGCGCCACGTGCACCGCGATCAACCCGGACTGCGGGGAGTGCGTGCTCGCGGACGTCTGTCCCTCGGAGAAGGGCGACGCCGAGGTCGACCTCGCGAGCGGCGAGGCGTGGTGAGCGGTGAGAAAACGAGGGTCGATTCGGTCCCTCGAACCGACGGACGCGGCCGCGCGTTCGACGCACGTATTTAAAGACCCAAACGATCGGGGGAGGTCCCCGATCCGTTCCATCTGAAGGGGAACTCGCTTCCGGGTTTATCTTACTATCCGGCGTATCCGTAAGTGAGGAGAGACACAATGTCCACGAAAACCACAAACGAGTTCGGCGGGGAGATCGGCGGCGTCACGCTGCTGGGGAAGGCGCACTCGCTGTCGGCGCTGTTCATCGTCGTGCTCCGGGCGACGATCGGCGGGATGATCCTGTTCGCCGGTCTCGGGAAGGTCTCGGAGTGGCCGTTCGACGCCGCGGGGTACCTCGCGAACGTCGACCCTGCGAGCCCGGTCAGCGGCCTGTTCGCCGCGATGGCCGCCAGCCCGGCGCTGATGGAGGTCGTCAACGTGTTCGTGCCCGCGACCCAGCTGCTCATCGGAACGGCGCTCATCCTGGGCGCGTTCGTCCGGCTGGCCGCGCTCGGCGGCGCGATGCAGATGGCGCTGTTCTACCTCGGTGGGTGGAGCGGCGACGCCCTCGCGCTGTTCGACTCGACGCTGGTGTACGCGGTCGTGTTCCTCACGGTCGCGGCGTTCGGCGCGGGCCGCGTCCTCGGGCTGGACGCGTACATCGAGACGCTGGAGGTCGGCGGCGAGGCGCTGACCGAGCGGTTCCCGAAGCTCCGCTACGTCCTCGGCTGAACGGGGCGACGCCGCGCGGGGGCGTCGGTCGCGTCCCCTCGCACCGCTGACTCGTTTTCGACCGCTTCGGTTCTCGGAGCCGCTTCGTCGGCGAGCGTCGCCGCCGCCCGTCTTTCGTTACGGATCCGACGACGACACCGGCGCTCCGTTTCGGGTTCCAATTCATATAAGACCGCGCGGCCGGTACGGGGCGGTAATGGAACTCGGTTCGCGGGACGCGTTCGCCCGGATGGGAACGCTCGGCATCGAAGAGGAGTTCTACATCGTCGATGCCGACGGCCGTCCGACCTCGGGGACCGACGACCTCGTCTACGGCCGCGACCCGCCGAGCGCGGTGCCCGACGGATTCGATCACGAGCTGTTCAAATGCACCATCGAGGCGCAGACGGAGCTGATCGAGGACCCGGCGGACGCCGCGGACGCCCTGTCGACGGTGCGGGAGGCGCTCGTCAACCACGCCGCCGCGGACGGCTATCGGATCGCCGCCGCGGGGCTCCATCCGGCCGCGAAGTGGCGCGAGCTGGACCACGTCGAGAAGCCCCGGTACGAGGCGCAGCTCGACCGCATTCAGTACCCGCAACACCGCAACACCACGGCCGGGCTCCACGTCCACGTCGGCGTCGACGACGCGGACAAGGCGGTGTGGGTCGCCAACCGGCTCCGCTGGCACTCCCCCGTGCTGCTCGCGCTGTCCGCGAACTCCCCGTTCTGGAACGGCTTCGACACCGGGCTCGCGTCGGCCCGCGCGAAGATATTCGAGAACCTCCCGAACACGGGAATCCCGTCGGCGTTCGACGACTTCGACGCCTTCCAGCGCTACGAGCGCCGGATGGTCGAGACGGAGTCGATCGCCGACCGCGGCGAGCTCTGGTTCGACGTGCGCCCGCACACCGGCCACGGCACGGTGGAGGTGCGGGCGCCCGACGCCCAGCGCGATCCCGCGGTCACTCTCGCCTTGGTCGAGTACGTCCACGCGCTCGTGGTCGACTACGCCGAGCGCTACGCCGACGGCGAATCCGCGCCGGCGCTCCGCCGCGAGCTCCTCGACGAGAACAAGTGGCGCGCGATCCGCCACGGACACGACGCCTCGTTCGTCGACCGGAACGGCGAGGAGACGGTCTCGCTCGGCGAGGTCGTCGATCGCGAGTGCGACCGCCTCGGGATCTCCGGGATCCGCGAGGTGTACGACGCCGAGAGCGGCACCGAGCGCCAGCGCCGGCTCCGCGAGGAGTCCGGAATCGACGCACTGTGCGAGGACCTGATCCTGTCGCCGTAAAGAGGGGGCGACCACCGCGGGCGACCCGGCCGCTCGGAGCGCCGCCGGTTTTCCGTCGGAACGAAAGCGACGAGAAACCCTTTTGGGCGCGCGGATCCCACTTCGTGGTATGACGAGCGACGATTTCGACGACGACCCTGCCGCGGATTCCGGCGACGACGCCGCCCTCGGGGGAGGAGACGAGTCGCCGACCGAGCGGACCCGAGAGGAGCTCCGCAGGACGAAAGAGCGGCTCGGCGAGGGCGCCGACAAGGCGGTCAAGGGGTTCGACGACAACGTCGTCGACCTGCTGGCGTGGCTGCTCGACACCGAGACCCGCGCCCGGATCTACGTCTACCTGCGGGACAACCCGCGGAGCACGAGCGACGAGGTCGCCGACGGCACCGGCCTCTACCCGAGCACGGTCCGCGAGGCGCTCGCGGAGCTCCACGACGAGGGGACGGTCGAGCGCGACAAGCGCGAGGCGAGCGGCGCCGGCAACAACCCCTACGAGTACGAGGCGATCGCGCCGAGCGAACTGGTCCGGGGCGTGGTCGGCGACGTCCAACGCGAGCTGAACGCCGTCTTCAACCTCGATCGCCGTCTCGGCGGCGAATCGCCCGACGGCGACGCGGAACCGGTGCAGATCTCCGTCGGCGGCGACGAGGCTGACGACGACGAGGCTGACGACGACGAGACCGCGTGATCGGTGAGGCCGACGACGGTGGCGACGGCGACGACGACCGAGCGGGTCGATAGGGACGAGGCCGCGGCGCGCGGCGAACGCGACCGACTCCGCTTCCGCGGCGCTCCCGAGTTCGGGACACTTTAAGTTCCGCCCGCGCAACCGACGGGCATGAACGTCGCGCTTGGTGGCACCTTCGATCCCGTTCACGACGGCCACCGGAAGCTGTTCGAACGGGCGTTCGAGCTGGGGGACGTCACCGTCGGCCTCACCTCCGACGAGCTCGCGCCGAAGACCCGCCACGTCGAGCGCTACGTCCGCCCGTACGACCGCCGCAAGCGCGATCTGGAGGCCGAGCTGGCGCCGCGGGCCGAGGAGTACGACCGCGAGTTCGCGGTCCGCGAGCTCACCGAGCCGACCGGCATCGCCGTCGAGCCCGAGTTCGACGCCCTCATCGTCTCCCCCGAGACGAAGGCGGGCGGCGAGCGGATCAACGATATCCGTCGCGAGCGCGGCCACGACCCGCTCGAACTCGTCGTCGTCGACCACGTGCCGGCCGAGGACGGCGAGCGCATCTCCTCGACGCGGATCGTCGCGGGCGAGATCGACGAGCACGGCAACCTCACGCCGGATCGCGAGGGTCGCGGTGCGACCCGGCCGGAATGACGGCCGACGACGACTCCGGACGGCTCGCCCGCGTCGCCGTCGGGGAGACCGGATTCGAGCGCGCGGCCGTCTGGAGCGCGGTCGGCTTCGCCGTCTCGTACGTCGCCTTCGACGCGGCCTCACTCGCCGGGTCGGTCGCGGGCCTGACGCCCGCCGCCGGCGTCACCGCACCGGTCGCGGCGGCCCTCGCGACGCTGACCGCCGTCGGCACGGTCGCGTTCGCAGCCGTCGGCGGCGGCGCGCTCCCCGCGGTCCTGCTGGCGTACGGTCCCCTCGCGGCGGTTCTCCTGCGAGCGATCGGCCCGACGCCGTACGCGATTCCCCTCACCGATCCGCTCCCCTTCGCGGTCGCTGTCGCCGAACCGCTCGGCGTCGCCCTCGCGGCCGCGGTCGCGGTCGGCCTCGCCGGCTACGCGGTCGGTCGGGTCGTCGCCGGTATCGGTGGCGGCGGCGACGGGGACGAGGGAGCGGGAGAAAACGGGTCGGCCGCCGCCGCGGACGAAGACGCGAACGCGGACGCGAGCGACTGATACGGCCCGCTACTCCTCGGCGAGCGTCCCGTTGAGCACCTTCGCCGCGACGAGGACCGGGTCCCACACCGGGCTGAACGGGGGCGCGTACGCCAGGTCGAGCCGCTCGACCTCGGCGACGGTCATGTCGGCCTCCAGCGCGGTCGCGAGCGTGTCGATCCGGATCGCGGCGCGGTCGGGGCCGACGATGCTCCCGCCGATCAGGCGCCCCGAGTCGCGGTCGGCGACGAGCGTCACGTCGGTCGGCGCCGCGCCCGGGTAGTACCCCGACCGGGAGCCGGCGGTGACGGTCTCGCGGACGGGGTCGAAGCCGGCCTCGCGGGCGGCGGCGTCCTCGACGAGGCCGACGCGGCCGGCCTCCATGTCGAACGCCTTCACGACCGCGGTGCCCGCGATGTCGCCCACGGGCGAGGGGTCGCCCGCGACGGTGGCGCCGATCGCCCGCCCGGCGCGGTTCGCGGTGAGGCCGAGCGGCATCCACGCCGGCTCGCCGGTGACGGCGTGGAACGCGGTCGCGCAGTCGCCGGCGGCGTACACGTCCGGCAGGCTCGTCCGGCCGTGCCCGTCGGTCAGGACCGCGCCGCCCTCGCCGAGCTCGGCGCCGGTCCCGTCGAGCAGCGCCGTGTTCGGTTCGATCCCGACGCCGACGACCGCCATGTCGACGGGGAGCGTCTCCCCGTCGAACGCCACGCCCTCGATCCGGTCGTCGCCGACGAGCGCCTCGACCGGGCTCCCGGTGTGGACCGTCACGCCCTCCGCGATCAGCTCCGCCTCGACGCGGTCGCCGACCGCCTCGCCGAACGGCGGGAGCAGGTGCCCGGAGCGCTGGAAGAGGTGGACGTCGAGGCCGCGATCGGAGAGGGCCTCGGCCGTCTCGACGCCGACGTAGCCGCCGCCGACGATCGCCGCCCGCTCGGGGGCGGGCATCGCGGCGTTGCGCTCGACGCGCTCGCGGTCGACCGCGCTCACGTCGGCGCGGTCCGGGTCGTACGCGTCCGGCTCGGCGACGTACGCGTCGATCGCGGCCGCGGCGTCCATGTCGTGGAGCGTGAACGCGCCGTCGACCCCGCGCACGTCGAACGGGCCGGTAGAGGCGCGCCCGCCGGTCGCGACGAGGAGGTCGCCGTACGGCTGCTCGAACGAGTCCCCGTCGGCGGTCTCGACGGCGACGGTCTTTTTGTCCGGGTCCACCGCGACCACCTCGTGGCCGCGCCGGAGGTCGATCCCGCGCTCGTCGACGTCGCTCGGGGACAGCGAGAGGAGGTCCGACAGCCGCTCGACGCGCCCCTCGATGAAGTAGGGCATGCCGCAGTAGGCGTACGAGATCCACCGTCCCCTCTCGAAGACGATCACCTCGCGGTCGGGCGCCTCGCGGCGGAACTTGCTGGCCGCGCTCAGTCCGGCCGCGTCGGCGCCGACCACGACGAAGGGGTCGCTCATGAATTCGACGACGGCGGGACCGCACAAAAATCCACGTCGCGGGTGCGGGGCGAGCGCCCGGCCCCGACCCGTCCGGTCAGGCGTCGCCGTCGACGTCCTCGGCCAGCCGCGACAGCGTCTCGCGGGCGTTCTCGACGGCGGCCTCCTTCTTCGCCGGGTACGCCTCCACCTTCGCGCGGACGGTGATCCCGGGACCGAGTCGGACGTCGCCGCGGAACGCGGCCTGCTTGTCGACGCGCAGGAACAGCGCGCAGTTGTCGTCGACGCGCTGGTCGAGCTCGTCGATCACGCGGTCGACGTCGTCGAGGTCGGCCAGCGCGTCGAGGACGTGACGCATCCCGTCGGCGTTCTCGATCCGGGCGGAGAGCACGACGATCCGGTCGCCGTGGTGGCCGACGTTCTCGACGCGGTCGATCTCGGCGTCCTCGGGGAGGAACCTGCGGAGGGCGTCTTCGACCCGCTTCTCGTCTTCCGTGGCGTACGAGAACGCCCGGAGGTCGACGTAGTGGAAGGGGACTTTGGGCATTACGGTCGGAAAAGGGGTCGGTTACTCCTCGCTCTCGACGGCGTCGAGCGCGTCCTCGGGGACGCCCGTCTCTTGGCCGTCCTCGAAGCTGACCGTGTAGGTCGCGTCGCCGAACATCGTCTCCATCACCTGCGTGATCGTGCCCGTCTCGCCGTCGTACTCGCTGTGTTTGTCGTGGAGCACGACCTCGTCTTCCTTCTCGAAGCTCATGCCCGCTCGTTCCGGTGGGACGGTTAAAAGCGCGCGGATCCGGAGCGGCGGATCGCCGTCGGGTGGGGGGCGCAGGAATCGAGCAGCGAGACGAACGCGGTCACGCGACCGCGAGCAGCACGGCCGCGATCGTCACCGCCAGGACGACGCCGACCGCGACCGAGACGAGCACGCTGTCGACCGCGAGCGCGACCGCGACGCCGGCGACGACGGCGACGAGACCGAGGACGGCCCCCGGCACGCCGCCGCGCTCCACGAGGCCCGCGATCGCGTTCGCGGCGCGCTGCCGGGGCGGGGGGTCGGGCGGCCGTTCCGGGGGCTTGGTGAACCGCTCGTCGATGACGACCTCGTCGGCCCCGGCGTCCGGCGGCGGGTCGAGCCTGACGTCGACGTACCGGGTGTTCGAGCCGTAGCCGGTGACGATCTTCAGCTTCCCGACGACGGGCTCGTCGACCTCGTCGGCGGTGACGTGGACCCGCCTGGTCGACTCGTCGTCGACGAAGTGGTTCGTCTCGCCGATCGAGCAGACGCGGTCGAGGTCGTCGTCGAAGTGCAGGTGGACGTGCGTCGACCGGCCGAGGTTCTCGAAGGCGATCGAGAAGTGACCGGTCGTCGCGAACCGGTCCGGTGCCCGGATCGAGTGGACGGCGTCCCCGTTCAGTTCGACGGCGAGTGTCGGCACGCACGGGTCGACGAACTCACACTAAAAAAAGATGTAGTACGATTCGGGGCGCGATCCGGGCTAGGCGGTCGCCTCCTCGCGCATGTCCGGCGGGAGGAGGTTCGGGATCCCGTCCTCGATGGGGTACGTCTCCCCGCACTCGGTGCAGGTGAGGGTGCCGGCGAGGATCTCCTCCTCGTCGCGGTCGTCGACGTCGAGTTCGAGGTCGGCCTTGTCGAGCGGGCAGCAGACGACGTCCATCAGTGACTCCTTCATACCACGCGGTTCGCGCGGACCGATAAAAAAGCGTGCGGGTCCGATGCGCCGGGGACCCCACGGTCGGGCGACGGCGAACCCGACGCGGCCCGCACTCGATGGCAACGACTTTGCCGGTCCGTCACCCCCGGCGAGACATGGGGATCCCGTCGGAACGGATCGAGCGCCTGTTGACGCTCGCCCGCGAGGCGGTCGTCGACGACGAGTACGACCGCTCGCGGGAGTACGTCGCGCTCGCGCGCCGGATCGCGGAGCGGAACCGCTGCGGCCTCCCGGCCGACTTCTCCCGACGGACCTGCGACGACTGCGACGTGTACCTCCGGCCCGGGAAGACGGGCCGCGTCCGGCTCCGGCCCGGCCGCGTCGTCGTGCGCTGCCGCGAGTGCGGGTCGACGGCGCGGTACCCGTTCGACTGAGTCGGGGCCGCAACGCTTTATCGGTCGCCGACGAGAGGGTCGGGTATGGATTACCGACGGCTCGGCAACACGGGACTGAGCGTCTCGGAGCTCTGCTTCGGGACGTGGCGCTTCGGGCGCGAGACGAACGGCGTCGTCGAGACGGGGCGCGAGGAGGCCCACGAACTGCTCGACGCGGCCGCGGACCACGGGATCAACTTCATCGACACGGCCAACGTGTACGGGACGCCGAACGGGACGAGCGAGGAGTACGTCGGCGAGTGGCTCGCGGAGCGCGACCGCGAGGACTACGTGATCGCCTCGAAGGTGTACTTCCCGTTCGACGGGCGCGGCGAGCCCGGGCCCAACGACTCCGGGCTCGGCCGCAAGCACATCAGAGCGCAGGTCGAGGGGACGCTCGACCGGCTCGACACCGACTACCTCGACGTTTACTACATCCACCGCTGGGACGAGGAGACGCCCATCGAGGAGACGATGCGCGTCCTCGACGAGCTCGTTTCGGAGGGGAAGGTGCACTACCTCGGCGCGTCGACGATGGCCGCGTGGCAGCTGACGAAGGCGCTGTGGACCGCCGACGTCAACGACTACGCCCGGTTCGACGTGGTCCAGCCGCTCCACCACGCCGGCTACTACGAGGACATCGAGGAGTACCTCGACGTGTGTGTCGACCAGGACATCGCCGTCTGCCCGTACTCCCCGCTCGCGGGCGGGTTCCTCACCGGGAAGTACGAGCGCGCCGACCCGGACGACCCCGAGCAGGTGATCGCGCCGGACGGCTCGCGGGCGAGCTTCGACGACCGCTTCGAGCGGTTCTACCTCTCCGAGCGCGGCTGGAAGGTGCTGGACGCGGTGCGCGAGGTCGCCGCCGAGCTCGACGCCGCCCCGGCGCAGGTCGCGCTCGCGTGGCTGACCGAGTGGGACGAGTTCACCTGCGTCCCCATCGTCGGCGCGCGCACGACCGACCAGCTCGCGGAGAACGTCGCCGCGACCGATCTGGACCTGTCCGACGACCAGTGGGACCGGATCATGGACGCGCGGTACGCGCCGGACGGGACGCTCTGGGGGCACTGAGCGGTCGCCACCGAAATTCGCGCGGCCGCTACTCCTCGAAGTCGGGGAGGTCGTCGGGCGCCTCGAAGTCGGCCTCCCAGTCGATGTACTCCTCCTTGAGCGTCTCGCAGACGATCTGGCCGAGCTCCGTGAGCCCCGCGTTGATCGCGGAGACGGTCCCCCACGAGTCGAGGTCGGGGTGGAGGTCTCGCTCCTTCCAGTCCTCGGGCAGCCCGGGCGCGTGGTAGCCGACGCGGTCGGCGAAGTCGTCCCAGAAGAAGTCGAACCGGGAGACGAGCCCGAGGTCGACGGCGATAGCCCAGTCTTCCTCGTCCATGTCGCTCCCGGCGGCCCACTCCGCGAAGGCGTCCTCCCACGCGCCTTCGTGCAGGAGTTCCTCCAGATCGTCGCGGCGGTACTCGCCGCCGGCGACCTCCGCGTCCTCGTACTCGTTGGGGTCCACGGCGGCGAGCTCTGGCGGCTCCGGCGGGTCGACGTCGAGGCTCATACGTCCCACTCCGCGCCGGCGACTCAAAACGGTACGGGGGTCGGCGGCGCGGTCGGTGGTGCGGTCGGCGTGGTCGGCGCGGGGACACGGTCAGCGCGGGGACGCGGCCGCCGCCGATCCGATTCTTTTACCGCGGTCCCGGACCGATCCGGGAGCATGAACCTCCGCGACGTCTCGCGCCGGACGGGGATCGCCGCCGGCGTCGTCACCGTGGTCGCGCTCGCGGCCCCGTACGCGCTCGTGTCGGGGTACGCGACGCAACTCGCCGGCTACTACGCCGCCGGCACCCTCGGCGCCGGCGGGATCGCGCTGTTCGCACTGCTGAGCGCCGTCGTCGTCGCCTCGGTCGAGCAGGGCAACCTCGACCCCGGGACGCTCGCGGGCGTCGCGGTGATCCTCGGCGTCGCGACTACGCTCAGCGCGGCGATGTGGGCGCTCGCCGTCGAGCCGACGACGATGTACGCCGACTACCGCTGGCTGCGCTGGCACGCGCCCGCCGTCGTCGCCCTGTCGGTCCCGCTTCCGGTCTCCGCCGCGGCGTACGCCCGAGCGCTGCTGTCGTAGTGTGGAGTCGCCGAACGAAAGGCCCTTATGCCGGACCCGAGTATCGTCGGACGGACTAGGTCGGGCGGTTAGGCCCCGCTCGTCACCCGTGAGGTAGTCTTCAGCGGGGACCGAACAGCGGGCGCGTCCGGTCAGACCGGCGCGGGCCCCGAGAGCCAACGTGGAAGCCTCGTCCGCCGGGGACAGCGATCCGTGGCGCCCGCTCGCAGGAGCGGTCCGTCGCGGTTCGTCGGCGACACCGGGTCAGGCGCGGAAGCGAGCAGCCCATCGCCGAACGCCCGTCGCTCGTCGGGTCGCGGGGTGGAGAAGGCAACCGGGATACCCCGCGCCGGAACGCCGGGCCACCCCGCCTGTCCGCCATTCATACGCGTTTTAAACCGGTGAGCGTGAGCGATACTCGATTGGTGACACCACCATTCGTTTAAAAGGGATTGACTCGGGATCGACGGTGAACACCGCCAAAGCCCCAGCCGCGAGAACTCGATGGGCTCGCTGCGGTCCTCGTCGCTCACGTCGTTCGCTCCTGTGGTCCTTGCGTCGTCATCAGAACGCTGTGCGTTCTGATTGGCTCACGAGAGCTCTGCTCTCGTGAACGCCCGTCTTCGTCCTCGCGGCTGCCCCTTTGAGTCCCTCCCGACCGCGACCGCACCACAGCCTCACACCTCCCCAGCCTCGTCGCTGGCGGCATCAGCCGCCAGCGACTCCCTCGCGCCGTCGGTTCGCGGCCCTACGGGCCGCTCACCGGGACGCGCCGGATCGGTCGTAGGTCTCGATCGGCCGTTTTATAAATAGCTACTCCGCCTCGCCGCTGTCCTTCCACGCGGAGAAGCCGCCGTCGATGAGCGTGTCGGACTGGCAGTCGATGTACTCGCGCTGTGTGTCGTGGACCGCGGTCTCGAAGTCGTCACCGGCGTCGAGGCGCGCGCGGACCCGGTCGCGCTTCCAGCTCGCCGGCGTGGTCCGATTCGCGACGCGCCACCGGAGCGGGGCGAGCCACGAGGCCGCCTCCTCCTCGGGACAGCCGGCGGTGCACAGGCCGGCCTCGGCGTGGTCGAGGAGGTCCTCGTAGATCGCGTCGGTGTCGGTCGTGGTCTCGCCGTCGCGGCCGATCCACTCGATGTCGGCGTCGAGCCCGTCGGCGACCGCGGCGTAGAAGTTGTCGCGGGCGGTCTCCCAGCCGAGGCGGATGACCGGGTGTTCGCGCTGCGGGAGCGCCTCCATCAGCCCGGCGAACGCCGCCTGGAAGGCGATCGAGTCGCGGACGGTGGGCTGGGCCGCGATGGGGCGGAACTCGATCCGGGCGTTCGCGCTCGACCGGCTCGCCCCCTCGAAGACGGGGCGGACCCACCGCCAGTAGCTGCCGTGCTTCGTCCGGAACGTCGCGAACTGGTCGTCGAAGCGGTCGGTCCCCTCGGGCTCCGGCATCGGGATGAGGGTCTCGTCGCCGGCGATCCGGTCGACCGCGGTCTCGACGTCGTGCACGTCGCGCGGGAACCGCACCTTGTCGTCGTCGGTCCGCTCGTTGAGCACCGACTCGAACACGTGGATCCGGTTCTCGGCGGCGCCCTCGCTCAGGACGCGCTCGCCGTCCCACCCGTCGTCGTACAGCTCCGGCGGGAAGAACGGGGAGTTGACGCCGAGCGCGAGGAGGGGGCCCGCGGTCCGGAGCGCGTAGCGGAAGTGCCGCGGGAGCGTCTCCGCGTGCGCGACCTGGTAGTGCGGCTGGATCGAGGTGATGAGGCTCTCCGGCATCACGGTGTCGGCCGCGAGCGACACCCCCGGCGCCTCGACGACCGTGCCGCGCTCGTCGGCGGCGCCCGTGTTCGCCATCGCGTGGTACCTGACCGAGTCGCTCATGTTGACCGCGACGGTGACGCCGTCGACGTCGACGCAGTCCGTGAGGTACTCGCGGGCCGTCTCGCCGGTCGGGGGGATAGTCCAGATCCCGTCGGAGACGAGCCGCATCCCCTCGACGCCCGCGGTGTTCTCCGCGGCCTCCAGCCGCGCGCGCACCTCCGCGAGCTGCGCCCGGAGCCCGTGGTCGGAGAGCGGTTGCGGGCTCGTC
This sequence comes from Halorubrum depositum, assembly GCF_007671725.1. NCBI lineage: Archaea > Methanobacteriati > Methanobacteriota > Halobacteria > Halobacteriales > Haloferacaceae > Halorubrum > Halorubrum depositum. The sequence goes on from NZ_VCNM01000002.1 coordinate 667,755, forward strand.
GACATCTCCGCGTTGTGGAGCCCGAGCTCCTTCTCGAACCCCATCAGCTCTAAGAGCCGCCGCGGGACGCGCATCAGGGCGTACTCGCCCGCCCGCGACTCCTCGCTCCAGCGCCCGTCGGCGACCGCGTAGAACTCGTACTCGAAGCCGACGATCGACTGGTGGTTGTCGAAGGAGCCGTCGCGGAGCTCCTGTTTGACGATCTCCGCCTCCTCCTCGGCGCGCGCGGCGAACTCGTCCGGGTCGACGGCGAGCGCCTCGCGGACGCCGTCTGCGAGGGCGGACTCCGTGCTCATGGGACGGTCGACGTGTCGGCCCGGTAAAAAGGGCTACGGCCGATCGGTCGCGTGGGGACGATCGGCACGGCGAGCGGCCGGGGCGACCGACAGACGGCGTGCGGTCGAGTCGGCCGACGGACCGGCGCGTTTTTGCCCGCCGATCGCCGACTCCGCACATGGAGTTCGCCACGTTCGCCGCGCGGGCCGAGCGGCTGGCGGCCGAGCCGGGCGACATCGAGACGACGCTCGCGGTCGCGGATCTGCTCCGCGAGGCCGGCGGAGAGGGGAGCGCGGACGACCCGAGCGACGGCGACGACCTCGCGACGGTCACCCGCCTCCTGCTCGGCCGCGTCTTCCCGGCGCACGACACGCGGACCCTCGACGTCGGCCCGGCGCTGTGCCGGGAGGCGATCGCCCGCGCCGCGGGCCAGAACGTGACCGCCGCCGACGTCGAGGACCGACTGGCGTCGGCGGGCGAGATCGGCGCGGTCGCCGCCGGCTTCGACTTCGGCGGCCAGCGCGGGCTCGCCGCCTTCGGCGACGGGCGCGACGCGCTCACGGTCGCCGAGCTGGACGCGGACCTGCGCGGGCTGGCGGCCGCGTCGGGCGACGGGAGTGAGTCCCGCAAGCTCGACGCGCTGTTCGGGCTGTTTAACCGGTGTGACCCCGCCGAGGCGAAGTTCCTCGCGCGCCTGGTGCTCGGCGAGATGCGGATCGGCGTCGGCGAGGGGACCGTTCGAGACGCGATCGCCGAGGCGTTCCTGACCGACCCGGAGTTCGAGTCTGCCGAGAGCGACGACGAGGAGCCGACCCCGCGCGCCGGCGACGAGGCGGTCGCGGCCGTCGAGCGCGCGCTGCAGGTGACGAACGACTACGGCCGGGTCGCGGTCCTCGCGCGCGACGAGGGGCTCGCGGGGCTCCGGGCCGAGGGGCTCGTCGTCGGGCGCCCCGTGCAGGCGATGCTCGCGCAGGCGGGGACCGCGACCGACGCGGTCGAGGCGTTCGGGGAGGTCGCCGTCGAGACGAAGTTCGACGGGGCGCGCGTGCAGGTCCACTACGTGCCCGAGGGCGACGGGAAACCGGAGGGAGACGCGCTCGGCCCGAAGCTCTACTCCCGGAACATGGACGACGTGACCGACGCGCTCCCGGAGATCGCCGAGCGCGTCGCGGCTCGGGTCGACGTCCCGGTCATCCTCGACGGCGAGGTCGTCGCGGTCGACGACGACGGCGACCCGCTCCCGTTCCAGCAGGTGCTGCGGCGGTTCCGCCGGAAACACGACGTCGACCGGATGCGCGAGGAGGTGTCGCTGCGGCTCCACGCCTTCGACTGCCTCCACGCCGACGGCGACGACCTGCTCGACGAGCCGCTCCGGGTCCGTCACGAGCGCCTCGTCGACGTCGTCCCGGACGCGGCCGCGCCCCTGGAGGTCGCGAGCGGGGTCGAGGCGATCGAGGCGGCGGAGGCGGCCGCGCTCGACGCGGGCCACGAGGGGGTGATGCTGAAGGACCCGGACGCTCCCTACACCCCGGGCGATCGCGGGCGGGAGTGGCTGAAGCGCAAGCCCGACGTGGAGACGCTCGACGCGGTCGTCGTCGGCGCGGAGTGGGGAGAGGGACGACGCGCGGAGCTGTTCGGGACGTTCCTGCTCGGGGTGCGGGCGGGCGGAGACGGCGAGGGGGGCGAGGCGGGCGAGGGGTTCGCGACCGTCGGCAAGGTCGCGACCGGCCTCACCGACGAGGAGCTCGCCGACCTCACCGAGCGGCTGGAGCCCCGCGTCGTGAGCGAGAACGGGACGGAGCTCTCGATCCGGCCGGCGGTCGTCCTGGAGGTCGGCTACGAGGAGATTCAGACGTCACCGACGTACTCGTCGGGGTACGCGCTGCGGTTCCCCCGGTTCGTCGGCGTCCGCGAGGACAAGTCGGTGGAAGACGCCGACTCGCTGGAGCGGGTCGCGCGGCTCGCGGGCGACTCGGGGTGATCGCTTGAAACCCGCGACGCCGGGGCGAACGCGACTCTCCCCACGCGAAACAACTTCACGCTCGGGCCCGTACTGCCTCGCATGCCAGGCCCGCTCGGGGACGCGGCGCGACGGCGGCTGACTGACGCGGCCGCGGCGCGGCTCGCGGACGACGGCTACGAGGTCGCGAACCCCGAGACGCGGGCGGAGCCCCCGGCGGTGGCGACGCCCCGGGACGGCGGATCGCCCCTCGCGGTCGAGCCGCTCACGCCGGACGACGCGACGCCGACGGTGATCGCCTCGCGGCTCGCACACGCGCTCGACCGCGACCGCCGCGCGTGCTTCGTCGTCGACGACGGCGCGACCGCCGAGCGGGTGCGGTCGCTGCTCGCCGACCCCCCGCTGCTCGTCGCCGAGCGCGACGGCCGCCGGACGTTCCACGCCGGTCCGGACCGGATCCCCGTCGCCGGCGGCGGGTACGCCTGCGTCCGGTTCGAGGGGCTCGGGGAGCCGACGTTCGCGTGGCGCGAGACCGACACCCCGGTCGGCCCGGTGCCCGCGGGACCGGGCGTCGACGCCGCGGCCGTCGACGAGGCGGGTCGCCCGGTCGTCCCCCGATTGGTCTGCGAGGTCGACGGGCGGGTCGTCGCGGTGCTCGCCGGCGTCGAGAGCCTCCGCGAGCCGCCGGCGGAGGCGTTCCCGTACGCGTACAGCCGCCACCCCGACGACAAGCGGTTCCGGGTGCGCCGCGGCGCCGACGGCGCGGTCGTCGAGAGCGCCAGCGGCTTCGCGCCGATGCGGGCCGCGGGCTACGTCCCGATCCCCATGCCCATCGTCCCGGAGCACGTGCTCGGGCCGGCGTTCGCGCCCGATCGGGGTAGGAGCAGTGAGAGCGGGAACGAGAACCCCGCGGCCGACCTCGACGACGCCTGGAACCTGATCCGCGTCGACGAGGGGGACGAGGCGCTCGGCGGCGTCGACCGCCCATAGCCACCCTCAAGGCGTCCGCGCCCGGACCGCGATCACATGACGGTCCGCTACGACGACTTCGCGGTGGAGTGGCTCGGCTACGCGACGGCGCGGCTCGCGCCCGAGGACGGCCCGGTCGCCTACACCGACCCGGGGCGGTACGGCGTGCTCGACGACTACTGGGCGCGCGACGGCGACCTCGTCGTCGTCACCCACGACCACCACTACGACCCCGAGGGGATCCGGTCGGTCGCGAGCGAGGAGGCGACGCTCGTCATCTACGACGCGGTCGACCCCGAGGGGATCGACCGCGACGTGGAGTCGATCGACTCGCTCGCCGACGACTACGACGTGATCCGCGTCGACGACGAGGCGCGCGTCGACGTCCACACGCCCGCCGGGGAGGCGACCGTGTGGTCCGTCGCCGCCCACAACGACCCCGAGGGCCCGAACGCCGGCCCGGACGGCTCGGTGACGCACCCGCCCGGGCTCGGCTGCGGGTTCCTGCTCGGTCTCGGCGACCGAACCGTCTTCTGGCCGGGCGACTCCGACGCGCTCGACGCGTTCGCGGAGCTCGACGTCTCGGTATTCCTCGCGAACATCGGCGGCGGCGGCATCGTCTCCGATAGACACACGAGCGCGGACCTGGCCGAGCGCATGGACCCGGACCTAGTGGTCCCGATCCACTACGACACCTTCGAGAAGCTGGAGGCGGACGGCGAGGCGTTCGCGGGCGACGTCGCCGCCCGGTCGATCCCGGTCGCGCTCGACGCCCGGTCGGCGAATCAGTAGGGATCGACGCTCGGCCCCCGTCTCACGGCCGCCGCGCGATCAGCGCCGCGGCAATCGCGGCGATCAGCGCGGCGACGACGCCGAACCCGGGCGCCTCGTCGCCGGTGGTCGCGTCGCCGCCGTCGCTGCCGTCCGCGGTCGATCCGTCGCCGCCGTCGCTCTCGTTCATGCCGCCGTCGCTGCCGTCGGTCTCGCCATCGCTCTCGTTCTCTCCGTCGCTCCCGCCCGCCTCTCCGTCTTCCGCCTGGAGCTCCGCGACGGCGGTCGAGAGCGTGGTCGTCGACTCGATCACGCTGCGGGGCGCCGGCTGGTTGAGGTAGTTCACGTTCATCACGACGTAGTTGCCCTCGGTGCCGGCGGTCGTGCTGGCGTACGGCTCCTCCGCTAAGATCGCGGCGTCGGGGGTGGTCACTAAGATTAGCTCGGGGTCGGTCTGGAGGATCACCTCGTCGGAGAGCTGCGGGTAGCCGTCGCCCTCCGCGGCCGCGACGTTGTCCACGCCGCCGGCCTCCATGATCGAGTTGATGAACGTGTCGTTCGCGGCGACGAAGCCGCTCCCGAGCGGGTAGAGCGCGTCCGGCCGGTCGAGGTCGGCGGTCCGGTTCTCGGCGTCAGCGACGGCCTCATTCATCTCGGCGTTCGTCTCGGCGGCGGCCTCGCAGTTCCCGACGAGGCGACCGACGGTCTCGGTCTTCTCCGCGATGTCCTCGATTGAGGTCGCCTCGGAGAAGTGGTAGACGGTGAGGCCCTGCTCGCGGAGCGCCTCGACCTGGCCCGCCGACGCGTTCGGCGCGAGCACGAGGTCCGGCTCGGTGGCCACGACGCGCTCGACGCTGACGCCGAGCCCCTCCGCGGAGACGTTCTCCCGCTCGCTCGCCCCGTCGAGGTACGCTGCGTACTGGGTGACGCCGACGACGCGGTCTTGCTCGCCGAGTTCCCAAAGCGTCTGGGCGGCCGACGGGTTCGTCGTCGTGATCCGCTCGGGCGCCTCGTCGAGCGTGATCGTGGTCCCCGTCGCGTCCGTGATCTCCAGCGGGAACCCGCACGCGTCTCCCGTCTGGTGGACGCTCGGCCCGTCGGTCGGGGCCTGGAGCGTCGGTCCGTCCGTCGGCGACTCGACCGTCGCCGGCTGTGCACCCGCGGCCGGGCCCGCGACGCCGCCGACGAGGGCGGTCGTCACGAGCAGGGCCACCGCGATAACGTATCTCGTTCGCATCGGATCGACGACGCGGCTCGTCCAATAAGTATTTACCTACTACAAGTTTTGTTGGAGAACGAATGAGTGCCTGGACGCGGGCGTCCGTCTGGTCGGCGGGGTTAGCGGCCGCGCTGGTCGCCGTGGCCGTGGTGAGCGCCGCGATCGGTCCCGTCAGGATCCCGCCCGCTGAGGTCGTGAAGGCCGTGTTGAACGCGGTCACCGTGCCGGCCGGTATCGAGACGACGACCGCCGGGATCGGCACCCTGCGGCTCCCCGGCGTGGGCCCGCTGACCCTTCCCGGGATCGATCTCGCCTACGCCTCGCCGTTCGCGTTCCCGGTCGACGACGTCCACGCGCAGATCGTCGTCGGCGTCCGGCTCCCCCGAATCCTGATGGCCGCGCTGGTCGGCTTCGCGCTCGCGGCGGCCGGCACGGTGATGCAGGGGTTCTTCCGGAACCCGATGGCCGACCCGTCGATCATCGGCGTCTCCTCCGGCGCGGCGGTCGGCGCCGTCGCGTTCATCGTCTTCCCCGCGGCGCTGTCGGCGACCGTCACGCTCCCGCTGGTCGGCGCGGTCGACCTGGGGCTCTCGCACGGCGCCGGCGTCAGCCTCTTCGCGTTCGTCGGCGCGCTCGCGGCCGCCTTCGGCGTGTACGCGATCGCGACGCGACACGGGCGGACCCCGGTGGCGACCCTGCTGCTCGCGGGCGTCGCGGTCCAGACGTTCCTCGGCGCGGTCATCTCGTACCTCCAGCTGCAGGCCGGCGAGTCGCTCCGCCGCGTCGTCGCGTGGCTGATGGGCCACCTCTCGGGCGCCTCGTGGAGCGAGGTCGCCGCGACGGCGGTCGTGGTGCCCCCGCTGTTCGTCCTCCTCCTCGTGTACGCGCGCGACCTCAACGTCCTCCTGCTCGGCGAGGAGGAGGCGCGCGGGCTCGGGATCGCGGTCGAGCGCACCAAGCGGGTCCTGCTCGGCGCCTCCGCGCTGATCACGGCCGCGGGCGTCGCCTTCGCCGGGATCATCGGCTTCGTCGGGCTAATCGTCCCCCACATCCTCCGGCTGGTCGTCGGCCCCGATCACCGGGTCCTGTTACCGACCGCGGCGCTCGCGGGCGGGTCGTTCCTCGTCGCCGCCGACACGGTCGCCCGCGCCGGGAGCACGGAGCTGCCGGTCGGCATCGTCACCGCCGCGGTCGGCGCGCCCTTCTTCGTCTACCTGCTCTCGAAGCGGGAGGTGCACGAGCTGTGAGCTCCGAGCCGGCCGCGGAGGACGGCGGAGGCGGGGCGGGCGACGGTCTCGGGGCCACCGATCCCGACGGCGACGACCCCCTCATCGGAGTCAGCGGCCTGACGGCGTCATTCGGCGACGTGCCGGTCGTCTCCGGCGTGGACCTCCGGGTCGACCGCGGTGAACTCGTCGGGCTCGTCGGCCCGAACGGCGCGGGGAAGACGACGGTGCTCCGGGCGATCAAGGGATCGCTCACGCCCGACTCGGGGGAGATCCTGCTCGACGGCGACCGCGCCGCCGACCTCTCCGCGCGCGAGGCCGGCCGCCGCGTCGCCAGCGTCCCGCAGGAGACGAGCCTCGCGTTCGACTTCCGGGTGCGGCACGTGGTGGAGATGGGCCGGACGCCCCACCTCGGCCGGTTCGACAGCCACGGCGCCGACGACGACCGGGCGGTCCGAGAGGCGATGGACGCGGCCGGCGTCGCGCGCTTCGCCGACCGCTCGATCACCGAGGTGTCGGGCGGGGAGCGCCAGCGCGTCCTGCTCGCGCGGGCGCTGGCCCAGGGGACGCCGGCCCTCCTGTTGGACGAGCCGACGGCGAGCCTCGACGCGAACCACGCCGTGCGCACCCTCGAGCTCGTCCGCGACCTCGTCGACGACGGCCGGAGCGCGCTCGCGGCGATCCACGACCTCGACGCCGCGGCCCGGTACTGCGACCGGATCGTCGTCCTCGCGAACGGCGGCGTCCACGCGACCGGGCCGCCCGACGAGGTGCTGACCGCGGACGCGCTCCGGACCGCGTTCGACGCCGAGGCGTTCGTGGGCCGGAACCCCGCGACCGGGACGCCCGCGGTCACCGCCTTCGACGCGGTCGGGGCGGCCGGCGGGCGCGACGCGGACCGCGATGACGCGGACCGCGGCGAGACCGACGCGCGGCGCCTCCACGTCGTCGGGCAGGGACGGGCGGCCTCGCGGGTCGTCGCTCGCCTCGCGGCCGCGGGCCACGAGCTCTCGGTCGGGGTGGTCCCCGAAGGCGACGCGGCCGCCGAGACCGCTCGCGACGCCGGCGCCCGGGTGGTCGCGGCCCCCGCGTTCGAGCCGGTCGGCGCGGGGACCCGCGAGGCCGCGGCGGAGCTCGCGCACGAGGCCGACGCGACCGTCGTCGTCGACGGCGCCGGCGGCGACACCGATCGAAGTGAGAGCGACCGAGCCGAGCCGAACGCGGCGGTCGTCGCGGCCGCCGACCGAGTCGTCGCGGTCGACCGGGACGTCGACGCCACCGACCTCCTCGACGCGGTTCGCGGCCTCGACGAGGCGTAGCCCGCGGCCTCGGCGACGTGCCTCGCCCGCGTGACGCGTGACGGCAATCGGTTCCGGTATCACACACGTCGGGGATCCGACGGCTCGCGGCTCACGGACCGATCGAGCCGCACGGACCGCCGTCAGAACTTCCGAGACGGCGGATACGCCCCTGTGTTCGTCTCTCACATCGCCGAATAAATTACTGTAGAGCATCATAGCTGCAGATAAATATTCTCTATAAGCATACGCCCTTATCAGTGGGGCCGGTACGGAGAGGTACGATGGAACGAAGACAGTTCCTGCGCGGCACCGGCGCAGCGATCGGCGGCTCGCTGCTCGCCGGCTGCGCCGGGAGCGACGGACGCACCGTGACGGTCGACTACGCCTACTACAACCCGGTCAGCCTCGTCCTGCGCGAGAAGGGGTGGCTGGCGGAGGCGTTCGCGGAGACGGACGTCGACGTGGAGTGGGTGCTGAGCCTCGGCAGCAACCAGGCCAACGAGTACTCGCAGGGAGGGGAGGCGGAGGTCGCCTCGACCGCCGGGATCGCGGCGCTGATGGCGCGGTCGAACGGGGTCCCGATCACGACGCCGTACGTCTACTCGGAGCCGGAGTGGACCGCGCTCGTCACGTTCGCGGAGACGGGGATCGAGTCGGTCGCGGACCTGGAGGGCAAGCGCGTCGCGGCCACCCGCGGCACCGACCCGTACTTCTTCCTGCTGCAGGCGCTCGACGACGCAGGGCTGAGCGAGGACGACGTCGAGGTCGTCCACCTCCAACATCCGGAGGGGCAGTCGGCGCTGGTGGGGGGCGACGTGGACGCGTGGGCCGGGCTCGACCCCCACATGGCCGAGCTGGAGCTAGAACACGACGGCGCGGAGCTGTTCTTCCGCGAGCCCGCCTACAACACCTACGGCTTCCTCAACTTCCTCGACGGCTTCCTCGCGGACCACCCCGATGACGCCCGGCGGGTCGTCGAGGCCTACGAGCGCGGCCGCGAGTGGGCGATCGACAACCCGACGGAGACCGCGGGGATCCTCGCGAGCGAGTCGGAGATGTCCCAGGCGGTGGCCGAGCGCGTGTTCACGCGCCGCACCGACCTCTCGGAGCCGCTTCCGGGCGATGCGCACCGCGGCCTGCTCTCCGACCTCGCGCCGATCTTAGAGCGCGAGGGGCTCGTCAACGACGACGCCGACCCCGCGGGGAGTATCGACGACCTGCTCGACGCGGAGTTCGCGGCCGATATCGTCGGCGACGCCGGAAGCGGGGGCGAGTGAGATGGCCGCGACGCGCGAGACGGAGCGGACGGGGATCGGCGTCGCCGCCGAGACCCTCCCCGACGCCGACCAGTTCCGGTGGCTGATCGGTTTCGTCGTGCCCGCGGCGGTCGTCGTCGCCTGGCACCTGCTGGTCGCGACCGGCGTCTTCGCCGCCCACCAGCTTCCGACGCCGCTGCGGGTGGTCGAGACGCTCTACGGGCTGGGCGTCTCCGGCGAGCTGTGGGGTCACGTCGCGATCACGGTCCAGCGCGTGTTCCTCGGCGTCCTCCTCGGCGCGAGCGTCGGTATCCTCCTCGGGACGCTCACGGGGCTGTACGACCTCGCCGCCGACCTCCTCGACCCCCTGCTCCAGAGCCTCAAGAACATTCCCTCGCTGGCGTGGGTGCCGCTGTTCCTGCTGTGGTTCGGGATCGGCGAGGGCGCGAAGGTGCTCCTGATCGCCGTCGGCGCCTTCTTCCCCGTCTACCTCAACCTCTCGACGGGGATCGGCGAGGTGAGCGAGGACCTTCTGGAGGTCGCCGAGGTGTACGACCTCGGCCGGATCGAGTCGCTCCGACGGGTGGTGTTCCCGGCCGCGGTGCCGAGCCTGCTCGTCGGGATCCGGGGCGGCGTCGGCCTGGCGTGGATGTTCGTCGTGGCCGCAGAGCTGATCGCGGCCAGCGAGGGGATCGGGTTCCTGCTGAGCGACGGCCGGGTGCTCGCGCGCCCCGACATCATCGTCGGCTCGATCCTGCTGTTCGCGTTCTTCGGGAACCTCTCGGACCTGGCGGTCAAGGAGGTGAAGAACCGTGTCGTCGTTCGGTAAGGGCGTGCTCACGGACGACGACGTCGACGCGGACGGCGACGCGGCCGCGGTCGACGCGGACGACGGCGACGCCGCAGCGACCGCGGACGCGACCGAGTCGGAACGGGGCACCGGGTCGATGGCAGAGCCGACCCTCGCCGTCCGCGGGCTCACCAAGCGCTACGGCGAGACGGTCGCGCTCGAGGACGTCGACCTCGCTGTCGGCGACGGGGAGTTCGTCGCGGTGGTCGGCCCGTCCGGCTGCGGGAAGTCGACGCTGCTGCGCGTGCTGTCCGGGCTGGAGGGCCGGTTCGAGGGCGACGCCGCGGTCGACGGGGTCGACGTGCGCGAGGGCGGCAGCGACGCCGTCGGGATGGTGTTCCAAGAGCCGCGGCTCCTCGGGTGGACGGACGTGCGGGAGAACGTCGCCCTCGGTCTCCCGGCAGACGTCGACCGCGACGACCCCGACACGCGCGACCGCGTTGACGAACTGATCGAGACGGTCGGGCTCGACGGGTTCGCGGAGAGCCGGCCGGGCGAGCTCTCCGGCGGGATGGCCCAGCGCGTCGCGCTGGCGCGCGGGCTCGCCTACGAGCCGGAGGTGTTGCTGCTCGACGAGCCGTTCTCCGCGCTCGACCGCCTGACGAAACACGAGCAGCAGGACCACCTGCTCGACGTGTGGGCGGAGCGGGGGACCACGGTCGCGCTGGTGACGCACGACGTCGAGGAGGCCGCCTACCTCGCGGACCGCGTCGTCGTCCTCGGCGGACAGCCCGGGACGATCGAGGCGGTGGTCGACGTCGACGCCGACCGCCCCCGCGACCGGACCGACGGGGAGCTGCTGGCGGCCCGTCGCGAGATAACCGACGCGCTCGGGCTCTGAATCGGGGATCGGGACGCGACGCCGTCGGGCCCCGCTCCGGGATCAGCGCGCGACGCGCACGGACCGCGGCCGAAAGGAAACGAACGTCGATCGGCCTTATGACTCGGGTTCCGAAACCACAGTCCCGGATCACGCCGCGTGGTATATAATCAATATAAGGAGATGACATGGCGTTGGTGTCATGCGATTTTTCGCCGACGCCGCTCGACACGAACCTGTCGCCGTGGAGTGGTTTTTGTGAACGGCACAAGCGTTAAGTTCTCGACCGTACTGTCGACAGTCGATGACAGACATCACGGAGGCTTCGTCGGACACCCCGGCGGATCGAGTTCTTCCAGGGCACGATAGCTTCTAACATCGAAATCGGTCCTGTACGGATCTTCGACACGACGTTACGAGACGGAGAACAGTCACCACGGACGTCGTTCAGCTACGACGAGAAACGCCGCATAGCGGCGACGCTGGACGACATGAACACCCACGTCATCGAGGCGGGGTTCCCGGTGAACTCGGACGCGGAGTTCGAGGCCGTGAGCGACATCGCCGCCGCGACGGACACCACCGTCTGCGGGCTGGCGCGGGTCGTCGAGGGCGACATCGACGCCGCGATCGACTCCGGCGTCGAGATGGTCCACGTGTTCGTCTCCACCAGCGACGTGCAGCTGGAGGACTCGATGCACGCGACCCGGCAGGAGGCGAAGGAGCGCGCCGTCGCCGCCGTCGAGCAGGTGAAAGACGCCGGCGTCGAGTGCATGTTCTCGCCGATGGACGCCACCCGGACCGACCCCGACTACCTGATCGACATCGTCGAGGCGGTCTCGGACGCCGGCACCGACTGGATCAACATCCCCGACACCTGCGGCGTCGGGATGCCGAGCAGCTTCGGGAAGACGGTGAAGGCCGTCGTCGAGGCGACCGACGCCCGCGTCGACGTGCACACGCACGACGACTTCGGGATGGCCGCGGCGAACGCGATCATGGGCTTCGAGAACGGCGCCGAGCAGGCGCAGGTGTCGGTCAACGGGATCGGCGAGCGCGCCGGCAACGCCGCCTACGAAGAGGTCGTGATGGCCGTGGAGTCGGTGTACGGCGTCGACACCGGCATCGACACGACCCAGATCACCAAGCTGGCGCGGATCGTCGAGGAGGCCTCGGACATCCCCGTGCCCGCGAACAAGCCCATCACGGGGCGGAACGCGTTCGCGCACGAGTCGGGCATCCACGCGGCCGGCGTCATCGAGAACGCCGACACGTTCGAGACCGGCGTGATGACCCCGGAGATGGTGGGGGCCGAACGCGAGTTCGTCCTCGGGAAACACACCGGCACCCACAGTGTGCGCAAGCACTTAGAGGAGGCCGGCTTCGACCCGAGCGACGGCGAGGTCCGCCGCATCACCAAGCGCGTCAAGGAGTACGGCGCCGGCAAGCGGCAGGTGACCGCCGGCGACGTCGAGCGCTTCGCCGAGGAGGCGGGCATCGACCGCGAGGAGGAGGTCCGAGTCTGATGGCCGCCCCCCTGACCGGGGAGCCCGCCGAGCGACCGCCGCGCGGATCGGCGGGGGCTCCCGCGAGCCCGTTCGCAGCGAGCCGATACGGGACCGCAAGCCGGTGCGGGGGCGCGACGCGGCGCGGAGCCGCGATCCGACCGGTCGGGGCGACGCCCCGACAGGGATTTATACCCCGACTCCGTTGGTCAGGGCGAGATGCGACGGCACACCGCGGACCCGACGACAGCCGACGTCGCCGGAGCCGTCGCGCCGATCATCGTAGGGGTATAATCCCCTACACAACCCCTTCCTCACCGACTCGACGTACCGCCGACCGCCGCCGCGATCGGAACGCGATCCATCGCCCGGCGGTCGGATCGAACTCCGACGCGCGAGAGATGCCACACACACCACCACGACAATGAGCGACACAGCAGCACACCCACGAGAGGACGACCCGGAGGGCTCCGAGGAGCCGGCGACGGGAGCGGACGACGCCCCCGCCGCCGAGTCCGACGAGACGCCCGCCGCGGGGGCGGTCTCGACCGGCGCGGAGTCGGTCGTCGCCGCCCTCGAGGCGGCCGGCGCGGAGACCGCCTTCGGCGTCCAGGGCGGCGCGATCATGCCCGTCTACGACGCGTTGTACAGCTCGTCGATCGACCACGTCACGATGGCCCACGAGCAGGGCGCCGCCCACGCCGCCGACGCGTACGGCGTCGTGTCGGGCGAGCCGGGGCTCTGCCTGGCGACCTCGGGCCCGGGCGCGACGAACCTCGTCACCGGGATCGCCGACGCCGACATGGACTCCGACTCGATGCTCGCGCTGACCGGACAGGTGCCGACCGAGTTCGTCGGCAACGACGCGTTCCAGGAGACGGACACCATCGGGGTCACGCGCCCGATCACGAAGCACAACTACTTCGCGAGCGGCGCCGACACCGTCGGCGACACCGTCGGCGAGGCGTTCGAGCTGTCGCGGGCCGGTCGCCCGGGACCGACGCTCGTCGACCTCCCGAAGGACGTCACCCAGGACGAGACGGACGAGACGCCGGGGGCGGCGGCACCGCCGGCCGGCACCGACCCCGACCCGAACGCCGACGCCGACGCGGTCGAGGCGGCCGCCCGAGCCATCGAGGCGGCCGAGCGACCGGTCTGTCTGTTCGGCGGCGGCGTGATCAAGGCCGAGGCGAGCGACGCCGCGCGGACGTTCGCGCGGACGTACGGGATCCCGGTGACGACGACGATGCCCGGGATCGGCTCGTTCCCCGAGGACGACGAGCTCTGCCTCTCGTGGGCCGGGATGCACGGCACCGGCTACGCGAACATGGCGATCACCCACACCGACTGCCTGATCGCGGTCGGCACCCGGTTCGACGACCGGCTCACCGGCGGGATCGACACGTTCGCGCCGGAGGCCGAGGTCGTCCACGTCGACATCGACCCGGCCGAGATCTCGAAGAACGTCCACGCTGACCACCCGCTGATCGGCGACGCGGGGCGCGTCCTCGACCAGCTGACCGCGGCGGTCCGGGAGGCGCCCGACGCCGAGGCGTGGCGCGAGCGCTGCGCCGAGTGGAAGGAGACGTACCCGCTCACGTACGCGACGCCCGAGGACGAGCCGCTGAAGCCGCAGTTCGTCGTCGAGGCGTTCGACGAGGCGACCGACGACGACACCATCGTGACGACCGGCGTCGGCCAACACCAGATGTGGGCCTCCCAGTTCTGGACGTACACGGAGCCGCGAACGTGGATCTCCTCGCACGGGCTGGGGACGATGGGGTACGGCGTGCCCGCCGCGGTCGGCGCGCGCGTCGCCGCCGACAACATGGGCGAGCCCGACCGCGACGTGGTCTGTTTCGACGGCGACGGCTCCTTCCTGATGACGATGCAGGAACTCTCCGTGGCCGTGCGCGAGGACCTCGATGTCACCATCGCCGTGCTCAACAACGAGTACATCGGCATGGTGCGCCAGTGGCAGGACGCCTTCTACGAGGGGCGTCACATGGCCTCCGACTACACGTGGATGCCCGAGTTCGACAAGCTCGCCGAGGCGTTCGGCGCGCTCGGGCTCCGCGTCGACGACTACGACGAGGTCGCGCCCGCGATCGAGGAGGCGCTCGACTACGACGGTCCCGCCGTGATCGACTTCCACGTCGATCCCGAGGAGAACGTCCTGCCGATGGTGCCGAGCGGCGGCGCGAACGGGAAGTTCGCCACCGCGGAGGACCAGCTATGAGCGGCGACTCGCCCGACTCCCGACCCGCGACCGACGGCGGCTCCGCGTCCGACGCCGGCGTGCCCGAGGCCGACTCGCGGCCCGCGCCGAGCGAGCAGCCCGGTCCCGAGGAGCGGGACCACCCGGAGGGGCGCCGGAACCTCGAAGGGATCCGGATCGACCCCGTCCTGGAGGCCGAACACGAGTCGCGGCGCGCCGTCATCTCGGCGCTCGTGGAGGACGAGCCGGGCGTGCTCGCGCGCGTCTCCGGGCTCGTCTCCCGCCGCCAGTTCAACATCGAGAGCCTCACCGTCGGCCCGACGACCGTCGACGGCCACTCGCGGATCACGATGGTCGTCGAGGAGACGGACCCCGGCATCGACCAGATCGAAAAGCAGATGGCGAAGCTGAAACCCGTTATCTCCGTGGGCGAGGTGTCCGGCAACGCGGTCACCGCCGAGCTCGTCCTGCTGAAGGTCGAGGCCGACGACCCCGCGGCGGTCCACGCCGTCACCGAGATGTACGACGGTCGGACGCTCGACGCGGGGCCACGGACGATCACCGTCCAGCTCACCGGCGACGAGGCGCGGATCGACGACGCGCTCGACGCGTTCCGCCAGTTCGGCATTATCGAGATCGCGCGGACGGGCCAGACCGCGCTCGCGCGCGGCGACGTCCCGACCGCGCCCGGAGAGAAACCCGGAACGGCCGGCGAACCGACGACGCACGACAGCTGACGCAGTTACAAACACGATACACAATGAGCGACAACGACATGCAGACGGTCGAATCCAACGTATACTACGACGAAGACGCGGACGGCGAAGCGATCGCCCAGAAGGTCGTGGCCGTGCTCGGCTACGGCTCCCAGGGGCACGCGCACGCCCAGAACCTCCACGAGAGCGGGATCGACGTGATCGTCGGTCTCCGCGAGGACAGCTCCTCGCGGGCGGCCGCCGAGAGCGACGGGCTCGAGGTGGCGACGCCCGCCGCGGCCGCCGAGGCCGCCGACATCGTGAGCGTCCTCCTCCCCGACACGGTCCAGTCGGACGTGTACGAGGAGTCGATCGAGCCGAACTTAGAGCCCGGCGACACGCTCCAGTTCGCGCACGGGTTCAACATCCACTACAACCAGATCCAGCCGCCCGAGGACGTCGACGTGACGATGATCGCGCCGAAGTCGCCGGGTCACATCGTCCGCCGGAACTACGAGAACGACCAGGGGACGCCGGGGCTGCTGGCGGTGTACCAGGACGCCACGGGCGAGGCCCACGACGAGGCGCTCGCGTACGCGGCCGCGATCGGCTGCACCCGCGCCGGCGTCGTCGAGACGAGCTTCCGGGAGGAGACCGAGACCGACCTGTTCGGCGAACAGGCCGTCCTCTGCGGCGGCATCGCCTCGCTGATCAAGCAGGGGTACGAGACGCTCGTCGAGGCGGGGTACTCCCCCGAGATGGCGTACTTCGAGTGCATGAACGAGATGAAGCTCATCGTCGACCTGATGTACGAGGGCGGGCTCGGCGCCATGTGGGACTCCGTCTCGCACACCGCGGAGTACGGGGGGCTCACCCGGGGCGACGAGATCATCGACGACCAGGTCCGCGCGAACATGGAGGAGGTCCTCGAGGGCGTCCAGAACGGCACCTTCGCCCGCGAGTGGATCTCCGAGAACCAGGCCGGCCGGCCGGCGTACACCCAGCTCCGCAACGCGGAGAAGAACCACGAGATCGAGGCCGTCGGCGAAGAGCTTCGCGGCCTGTTCGCGTGGCAGGAGGAGGGCGAGGAGGAAGAGGAGTCGACCGAGGTGACGGCCTGATGGGCGCCCGCGGCGACGCGAACGGGGCGACGGCGACCGCACCCCGCACGGGTGATCCCCGATGAGCGAGGGGACCCTGTACGACAAGGTGTGGGACCGCCACAAGGTGACGGAGCTGCCGACCGGACAGGACCAGCTGTTCGTCGGGCTCCACCTCGTCCACGAGGTCACCAGCCCGCAGGCGTTCGGGATGCTGAAAGAGCGCGGGAAGGAGGTCGCGTTCCCGGAGCGCACGCACGCGACGGTCGACCACATCGTGCCGACCGGCAACCGCGACCGACCGTTCAAAGACGAGGCGGCCGAGACCATGATGTCGGAGCTCGAGGAGAACCTCCGCGGGTCCGGCATCGACTTCTCGGACCCCGACTCGGGGAACCAGGGGATCGTCCACGTCATCGGACCGGAGCAGGGGCTCACCCAGCCCGGCATGACGATCGTCTGCGGCGACTCACACACCTCGACGCACGGCGCGTTCGGCGCGCTGGCGTTCGGCATCGGCACCTCGCAGATTCGCGACGTGCTGGCGACGGGCTGCGTCGCCATGGAGAAACAGAAGGTCCGCCGGATCGAGGTCACCGGCGAGCTCGGCGAGGGCGTCACCGCGAAGGACATTATCCTGACGATCATCGGGAAGCTCGGGACCGACGGCGGCGTCGGCCACGTCTACGAGTACGGCGGCGAGGCCATCGAGAGTCTCGGCATGGAGGGACGGATGTCCATCTGTAACATGTCCATCGAGGGCGGCGCCCGCGCGGGGTACGTCAACCCCGACGAGACCACCTACGAGTGGCTCCGGGAGACGGACGCGTTCAAAGACGATCCGGAGAAGTTCGAGCGGCTGAAGCCCTACTGGGAGTCGATCCGGACCGACGACGACGCCGAGTACGACGACGTCGTCACCATCGACGGGTCGGCGATCGAGCCGACCGTGACGTGGGGGACCACGCCCGGACAGACCGCGGGCATCACCGAGCCGATCCCCGACCCGGACGACCTCCCCGAGGAGGACCGCGACACCGCCCGCCGCGCCCAAAAGCACATGCGCGTCGAGCCGGGCGACACGATGGAGGGGTACGAGATCGACGTGGCGTTCCTCGGATCGTGTACGAACGCGCGCCTGAAGGACCTCCGCGAGGCCGCGGCGTTCGTCGAGGGCCGCGAGGTCGACGACGACGTGCGCGCGATGGTCGTGCCCGGCAGTCAGCGCGTCCGCGACGCCGCCGAGGCGGAGGGGTTAGACGAGATCTTCACCGAGGCTGGCTTCGACTGGCGCGAGCCCGGCTGCTCGATGTGTCTCGGCATGAACGACGATCAGCTGGTGGGCGACGAGGCGAGCGCGTCCTCCTCGAACCGGAACTTCGTCGGCCGACAGGGGTCGAAAGAGGGCCGGACCGTGCTGATGAGTCCGATCATGGTCGCGGCCGCGGCGGTGACCGGCGTGGTCACCGACGTCCGCGAGATGGAGGAGGTGGCGACCGTATGAGCTCCCCCGAGTTCAGCGACGGCGAGGCGCCGGCGGAGAAGGTCACCGAGGTCAAGGGGACGGGGATCCCCGTCCGCGGGAACGACGTCGACACCGACCAGATCATCCCGGCGCGGTTCCTGAAGGTCGTCACCTTCGACGGGCTGGGGCAGTTCGCCTTCTTCGACCAGCGGTTCGACGACGACGACAACGAGAAAGAGCACCCCTTTAACGAGGAGAAGTACCAGGGCGCGAACGTCTTAGTGGTCAACGCCAACTTCGGCTGCGGCTCCTCGCGCGAGCACGCGCCGCAGGCGCTGATGCGCTGGGGGATCGACGCCGTCGTCGGCGAGTCGTTCGCGGAGATCTTCGCGGGCAACTGCCTCGCGCTCGGCATCCCGACGGTCACCGCCGACCAGGAGTCGATCGAGGCGCTCCAGGACTACGTCGAGGCGAACCCCGACGCGGAGGTCGACATCGACGTGGCCGCGGAGACGATCACGTACGACGACACCGTGATCGACGCGACGGTCCACGACGCCCAGCGGAAGGCCCTCGTCGAGGGCGTCTGGGACACCACGGCGCTGATGGGCGCGAACGCGGGCGCGGTCCGCGAGACCGCCCGGTCGCTCCCCTACGTTCCGGAAGCGGACATTCCGGGGGACGAGGCGTGAGCCACGAGGTCGCCGTCATCGAGGGCGACGGGATCGGCCGGGAGGTCGTCCCCGCGGCCCTCGAGGTGTTGGAGGCGTTCGACCTCGGCTTCGAGTTCGTCCGGGGCGAGGCCGGCGACGCGACCAAGGAGGCGACCGGCGAGGCGCTTCCGGCGGAGACGTACGAGCTCGCCGCGGGCGCGGACGCGACGCTGTTCGGCGCGGCCGGCGAGACCGCCGCCGACGTCATCCTCCCGCTCCGGGACGCCGTCGACTCGTTCGTCAACGTCCGACCGGCGAAGGCGTACCCCGGCGTCGACGCGCTCCGGCCTGAGACGGACGTCGTCTTCTTACGCGAGAACACCGAGGGCGTCTACTCGGGCCACGAGGACCGGCTCTCCGAGGACCTCTCGACGCTGACGCGGGTGGTCACCTCCTCGGCCTCCCGGGAGCTGGCGGAGTACGCCTGCGAGTTTGTCGCCGACGGGCGCGGCCCCGCCGGCGGCCCGGAGGACGGGTTCACGGTCGCGCACAAGGCGAACGTGATGCGCGAGACGGACGGCCGGTTCCGCGAGGAGATGCTCGCGGTGGCCGACGAGCGCGGCGTCGACGCCGACGAGGAGCTGATGGACGCGTTCGCGACGAAGCTCCCGCTCGACCCGACGCAGTACGGCGTGATCGTCTGTCCGAACCTCGCCGGCGACGTGCTCTCGGATTTAGCGGCCGGGCTCGTCGGCGGGCTCGGTCTGCTCCCGTCGGCGAACGTCGGCCACGACAACGCGCTGTTCGAGCCGGTCCACGGCACCGCGCCCGACATCGCCGGGCAGGGGGTCGCGAACCCGACGGCGGCGATCCTGTCGGCCGCCATGCTGCTGGAGTACCTCGGCTACGTCGAGGAGGGCGGACGGGTGCGCGACGCCGTGGAGGGCGTGCTCTCCAACGGGCCCCGCACCGGCGACCTCGGCGGCGACGCGACGACCGACGAGATTACTGCTGCGATCGTCGACCGGCTATAGTCCTGGGAGACGTAGCCCTCCGCGAGACACGCTCTCGCACGGCGACCGCGGGCGAACCACAAGAAAGGAAACCCTGCGGCCCGTCCGTGCGGCTATGAGCAACTACGAAGTCGCGATGGAAGCCGCCTGGTTGGTCCGTGACGTCGAGGAGACCGACGACGCCATCGGCGTCGCGGTCAGCGAAGCCGGAAAGCGACTCAACGAGACGGACAAGCAGTACGTCGAGGTCGAACCCGGCGTCACCGGCTGTCCGGCCTGCGGCGAGCCGTTCGACGCCGCGTTCCTCGCCGCGAACACGGCCCTCGTCGGGCTCCTCCTCGAGATCGACATCTTCAACGCCGACAGCGAGGAGCACGCGGAGCGGATCGCGAAGAGCGAGGTCGGCGGCGCGCTGCGCGACGTTCCCCTGGAAGTCATCGAGATCATCGAGACGGAGGGCGACGAGGACGACGACGGCGACGAGTAACGCCCCGCGACGAGGGGCGAGCGCCTCGGGGCCGATCGGCGCGTGCGCGACCGCCCCCGCGATATCGGTCGCCGCCGAAAGCTTTTCTAATAACCCGGAGTTATTTGGCGCATGGAACTCCCGACGCCACAGGACCTCCGCGAGCGGCGGACGACGCTGGAGCTGACCCAGAGCGAGCTGGCGGACGCCGCGGACGTCTCCCAGCCCCTGATCGCCCGGATCGAGGGCGGCGACGTCGACCCGCGGCTCTCGACGCTCCGGCGGATCGTCAACGCGCTCCAGGAGGCGGAGGGCGAGGTCGTGCGCGCGAGCGACCTGATGAACGAGACGGTGATCAGCGTCGCGCCCGACGACGCGGTGCGCGAGGCGGTCGACCTGATGGAGGAGGAGGCGTACTCGCAGCTCCCGGTCCTCCAGAACGGGGTGCCCGTCGGCTCGATCAGTCAGGGCGACGTGGTCCACGCGGGAGAAAACGTCGGCGACCACCCCGTCAGCGAGGTGATGAGCGAGTCGTTCCCCACGGTCGCGCCGAGCGCGACCGTCGACGAGGTCCGGAACCTGCTCGACCACTACAAGGCCGTGATGGTCACCGACGGCGGGGAGACGGTCGGGATCATCACCGAGGCGGACATCGCCGCGCACCTCTCGTAGCGGGCTACTCCCGCCGCCGCGTCTCGTCAGTTTCCGCCTCGCTCCGCTCCGCCTCGCGCCGCTCCGAGAGGCGCTCCCATATCTCCGTACAGCCCGCGCCGTCCTCGACGTCGGCGAGGTGACCCGAGTCGTCGGCGTCGTGCTCCTCGGCCTCCTCACCGCCGAGTTCCCCGCTCGCGTCGCCGGCCTCGGCGACGTCCGTCTCGGCCGACTCGGATCGGTCCGTCATCGATCGGGGCTACGCGCCCCTCGATCAAAAGGTGGCGTTCGCGAGTAAATCGGGCCGGTGTTCCGGTTTTCCGGCAATAATTACTTTTGTGTCGCGCGCCTACAGCTCCAGTCCGCGGATCGAGACGGTTCCCGCCTCGGCGTCGTCGCCGTCGCCTGCCGCCGTCGGGTCGGCCTCCTCCACCCGCCCGATCACGCGCCCGCCGGTCTCGGCCGCCAGCGACTCGGCCGACTCGGGATCGAGCGCGGCCACGAAGCCGGTGCCCATGTTGAACGTGCGGTACATCTCCTCGTCGGGGACGTTCCCCTCGGCCTGCACGAACTCGAAGACGGGCTGGGGGTCGAACGCGTCGTCGACGACGTACCGGTGGTCGCCGAGCCGCGTCAGGTTCGTCCAGCCGCCGCCGGTGACGTGGGCCGCGCCGCGCACCCCGCGCTCGCGCATGGGATCGAGCAGGTCGGTGTAGATCCGGGTCGGCTCCAGGAGGGCGTCGCCGACCGTCTCGTACCCCTCGAACGGGCAGGGGTCCGCGTACGCGTGGTCTCGGGTGGCCGCCTCGCGGGCGAGCGTGAGCCCGTTCGAGTGGATCCCCGAGGAGCGCCAGCCGACCAGCGCGTCGCCCGGTTCGGCCGCGCCGTCGAAGACGGCGTCTTTGGCGGCGAGGCCGGCGCAGGTGCCCGCCAGATCGAGCCCGTTGATGACGTCCGGCATCACCGCCGTCTCGCCGCCGACGAGCTCCATGTCGGCGAGCTCGGCGCCGCGGGCGAGCCCGTCGCCGACCTGTTCGGCGAACCGCTCGTCGGGCTCGTCGACCGCGAGGTAGTCGACGAAGGCGACGGGGCGGACCCCGGCGGCGACGAGGTCGTTGACGTTCATCGCGATGCAGTCGATGCCGACCGTCGAGTAGTCGCCGAGCGCCTCTGCGACGAGCAGTTTCGTCCCGACGCCGTCGGTCGCGAGCGCGAGGTACCGGTCGCCGATGTCGAGGAGGCCGGCGTAGTCGCCCTCGGCCTCGCCGACCGCGCCGATCAGCGCCGCGGTCGCCGCCTCGCTCGCGTCGATGTCGACGCCCGCGTCGGCGTAGGTGAGTTCGTCGCCGCCCTCGCTCGCCGCTCCATCGTCGCTCTCCCCCGTCTCGCCGCCGTCGCCCTCGGTCATGTGTGTCGAGGGACGCCCGCGGAGCAAAAGCGCACCGTTCCCGCCGGGCGGTCGAGGGCGGACCGACGGCGACTCAGAACGGCCCGCCGAAGCCGAGCCCGCCCACGAAGACGAGCCCGACCGTGAGAACCACGGAGACGACGAAGAAGCCGGCCCACGCCGCCTTGCTCCAGTCGAACACGGTCTTCCCGTCGAGCGGGCCGTACGGGATCAGGTTGAAGGCGGCGAGGAAGACGTTGATCGCGATCCCGCGGGAGCCGATCAGGGTGATCACGGGGCTACCGACGACCGGACCGAGCAGGAGCGCCGGGAGGAAGACGACGGTGAGAAGCAGGTTGACGACCGGCCCGGCGAGCGCGATGTGGCCGTGTTCCCGCGGGGTCAGCCGACCGCGGTGATGGACCGCGCCGGGCGCGGCGAAGATGAAGCCGAGCAGCGAGCTCATCACGGCCAGGAACAGCATGCTGTTGTCGGCCCGGAACTCGGCCACCTGGTCGTACCGGACCGCGACGACCTTGTGCGCGATCTCGTGGAGGAGGAACGCCACCCCGGCGGTGAGCAGGCCGACGAGCAGCGGCGGGATCACCCCCGCCGCGAGCAGCCGGTCGAAGCCGGCGGTGCCGTTGACGAAGAAGAACGTGAACGCGACGCCGAGCGCGAGCCACGCCACGAGCAGGTCGCGCAGCTCCGTGCCGCTGAAGTAGAGGCCGGCGATCCGGCGCCCTTTGAACGCCGAGCTCACGCTCGTCCCCCGCGCGTGTGTCGGGTCACGCGCCACCCCCGCCCGTGAGGGCGTTCCGGATCAGCTCCGCGCCGGCGTACGCGCCGTCGATCAGGAGCCGCCCCACCTCGTCGACGCCGCCGACTTCGGCGCCGAACATCGCCGGGATCACGTAGACGGCGAACAGGAAGCTCGCGACGATGCTGCCGACGTTCGTCATCGCGACGACGACGATGAGCTTGAACAGGGGGACGTCGAGCATCCGGGAGACCAGCGCGGAGGGCGACAGCGTCTCGTCCGAGAGCAGCTCGTTGAGCGTGCCGATGTCGCCGACGTTCACGGTGATGTGTCGGAGCTCGACGTAGCCGGTGAACCAGCCGGGCGCGAGCACCGGGTTGATCGAGGTCATCCACGCGACGGCGCCGCCGACGCCCGCGGAGGTCCACCGCGCGCCGGCGACCTTCGCGAACGCGAACGCGAAGACCCCGTTGATGAGGAACCACGCGCCGAACACCCGGAGCAGGAACGCGTTCTCGACGCCCGCCAGCGCGAGCAGGACGAAGAATCCGACGAAGCCGACGGTGATCGCGTAGCCGATCGCCTTCTTCCACGGCAGCCCGCCGCCGCCCCGCTCGCGGCCGACGAGGCTCTCCATGGGGGGAAGCGTCTCGGGGGCGGCGAGGTACCCCTCGATCCCCTCGCGGTGGCCCGCGCCGACGACGGCGACGACGTCCCTGCCGGCCTCTCGGAGTGCGACGAGGCGGTGGGCGATGAACGCGTCCCGCTCGTCGATGAGCGCCTCGGCGCCGCCCGGCGAGAACTGGCGGAACTCCTCCATCATCATCGTCACCACGTCGGTGTCGGTGAGCTCCTCGACGCCGAGCTCCTCGATGCCGCCGTGCTCCGGCTCTCCCCCGCCGTCGACCAGTCCGAGCAGCGCCGCCACGACGACGCCGAGCGTCAGACCGAGCGAGATCCCGAGGCCGAGACTGCCGATCGCCGTCACGGCGAAGCCGCCGAGGTACGTCGAGACGAGCCCGTTCGCGACGCCGGAGGCCGCCGCGGCGACCCCGGCGGCGACGCCGAGCCCGCTCGCCGCGTAGAGCCGGCCGTCCGGCGAGAGCGCGAGCTTCCCGACCTGATCGACGGCGATCCCGACCGCGACGGCGACCAACACGCCGCCGGTCACGCTGGTCAGCAGGGCGGTGGTCACGCCGAAGGCCCCGCCGAACAGGCCGATCGCCGGCCCCGCGAGGATCCCGACGAACAGCCCCGCGAGCACGCCGACGACCCGCGAGTCGGTGACGCCGAACGCGAGCCCGCCGACCATCCGGAGCTTCTCCGTGACCGTCATCCGTGCCCAGAAGCGCTGGATCGTCGTCTGGATGTCCCGGTCGACGAGGGCGACGTCGATCCCGAGCCCCTCGGCGACGTCGATGGCCGCGCGCATGTCCGCGCCCGGCTCGATGTCGAAGCGCTCGCCGAGCTGGGTCTGGACGTACGACAGCATCCAGTACGCGAGGAACTGGAAGACGGTGTTCCCGCGCAGGAGGTCGCTCGCGTCGAGGTCGTCGGGGGTCTCGCCCTGCAGCTGGCGGTATCGGCCCTCGTCGAGCTCGACGGCGACGACATCGGGGCGCTCGCGCTCGATCGCCTCCTCGACCTCGTCGACCGAGCGCTCGGAGACGTGCGCGGTGCCGACGACGGTCACGGAGCCGGGCGCGTCCCCGTCGCCGTCGCTCCCGGCGGATCCGACGCCCTCGTCGGGGTCCGACGTCGCCGCGGGGTCGCTCGCCGTCGGGGGCGCGGACGCGCCGTCGGAGCCCCCTGGCGTCTCTGTCATTGCCGGGACGTACCCCCTCGCCGCGTTTAGGGTTTGTGAGTCGATATCGGGCCGACGAGGTCGTAATCGATCCAACAAATTTGTATCCTCACGGCGCGGAGAGGCGATCATGTCGCGGCTGTTGCCCTCCCTGCCCGACGCGACTCCCGAGGACCGGGAGCCGCGGGTCGTGGGCGTCGACGACGAGGACGCGGACGACCTCATCGCGGCGCTCGGCTCCGAGACCGCCCGCGAGATCCTCACCCGCCTCCACGACGAGCCGGCGACCAAGTCGGAGCTCGCGGCCGAGGTCGACACGTCCCTCCAGAACGTGCAGTACCACCTCGCGAAGCTCGACGGGGCCGACCTCGTCGACGTCGTCGACACGACCTACTCCGAGAAGGGCCGCGAGATGGACGTGTACGCCGCCGCCGACGAGCCGCTCGTGCTGTTCGCCGGCGGCGAGGAGGAGTCGGCCGGGATCAAGAGCGCGCTGATGCGGCTGCTCGGCGGGTACGCGCTCATCGCGGCGACGGCCGCCGTCGCCCAGCGCCTCCTCTCGGTGGCGGGGCCGACGGCCCGCGTGACGACGACGACCGGAGACGGGGGCGGAGACGCCGGCGTCACCGCGGAGCAGTCCGGGGGTGACGGCGGGGGAGCCGACGCCGCCGCCGACGGCGGCGACGCGGCGGTCGACGGCACGGTCGAGTACGTCGTCGACCCGCTCGCCGACTACGCCGTCTCGCTGCTCGAACCGGGCGTCGTCTTCTTCATCGGCGCGGCGCTCGTGTTCACGGTCGCGTGGGCGTACTGGTACCGGACAGCCCGGACCTGAAGGCCGCCCGCGCGGGCGGAAGCGCCGCGCCCGTGGGACAGCTATTCATGCCGCCGCCACCACGGTCCGGTATGGAACACGAAGCCGAGGTCGTCGGGGTCGGAGCGGGCTCCGCGCCGGGCGGCGACGTGCCGGCGGTCATCCTCTCGGTCCGAGACGAGTACGTCCCGATCTTCGTCAGCGCCGACCAGGCGCAGTCGATCGGATTGGCGTTGG